>NZ_JBVJJY010000003.1:0-170980 GCF_055585785.1 Kitasatospora sp. NPDC053308
CCCCCCCCCCCCCCCCCCCCCCCCCCCCCCCTCCCCCCCCCCCCCCCCCCCCCCCTCCCCCCCCCCCCCCCCCCCCCCCCCACTCCCCCCCCCCCCCCCGAAACCACACCACCCCCCCCCCCCCCCCCCCCCGCCCTCCCCTCCCCCCCCGGGGCCGTCGGGGGGCGGGAGGCGGCGCCGGCGCCTCCCTGGCTCGGGACCGTCAGCCGGCGGTCGGGGTGCGCTCCTGCTGGAAGTGCTCGACGAGGACCTCCATGACGTCCTTGCTACGCTCGCTGATGAAGAAGTGCCCACCGGTGAACACCCGGAGGTCGAGCGGCTCCGTCGTGTGGTCGGCCCAGGCCTTCGCCTCGTCGAGGGTGGTCTTGGGATCGCTGTCGCCGGTCAGCACGGTGATCGGGCAGTCCACGGTGACCCCGGGCGCGCAGCGGTACGCCTCGACCGCCTTGTAGTCGGCCCGGAGCGCGGGCAGCGCGGCCCGCATCATCTCGTCGTCCCCGAGCAGGGCCGAGGCGGTGCCGCTGAGCCGGCGCACCTCGGCCAGGATCGCGTCGTCACTGCGGAAGGTGTTCTCCTGCCGGAACGTCGACGGCGCGCGGCGCCCGGAGGCGAACAGCCGCACCGGGCCGTGTCCCTCGGCCTCGAGACGGCGGGTCAGCTCGAAGCCGATCACGGCGCCCATGCTGTGGCCGAGGAAGGTGAGCGGGAGTTCCGGCTGTCGCCGGAGCACCTCGTGGATGCGGTCGACGAGGACCGCGAGGTCGTCGATGGGCTGCTCCATCCGACGGTCCTGCCGGCCGGGGTACTGGATGGCGAGGACGTCCACATCGGGGCTCAGCGCCGCCGAGACCGGCAGGTAGAAGGACGCCGAACCCCCCGCGTGCGGGAGGCACACCAGTCGCGCGGACGGGTTTTCGGCAGGATGAAAGCGTCGGCACCACAGTTCATCTCCGGGCGAAGGCCGAGACATGCCACTCCAGAAGGTAGTCACACCGGATCGTCGATTCGACATCCGAACATAGCGAATGCGGCCGCCGCGTTCGTCCGCTCAACTGTGGGGACGGGACAGTTGAACGGCGACCGGTCCCGGCGGCCCGGCTGGTATCTATTGGTGGCGAGGGAACGTGGCTGCCTGTTGCGTTGTCCCGATCATCCCGGTTGCATTCCGAAATACGCGGCGACATTGAGAGGTGACGTACGTGGGGCACAAGTTCTCCCTGGTCCTCAGTCGGGAGATCACCGACGAGGAGTCGGCGGTCCTGCAGGAGGGTTTCGCCGGCGCGGTGTTCTCGACCGACGCCCTTCCCACCGACGCGGAGGTCGCGGTCACGAGGATCGACTTCGACGACGAGGTCTCGCCCTCCCTGGCCGAGGCGATCGAATCGGCCCTTGAGTCGGTGAAGACGGTTCCGGATCTCACCGTTCCCGGCCTCAGCGTCCCGGCGGTGCCGCAGGCGCCGGCCGAGGAGCCGGCCGCCGAGGTGGCGTAGCCCGGCGGCGCGACGGTCCGCCGAGGCGGCGGAGGGTGCGAACGCGGCGGAGCTCCGGCCGGGGTGACTCAGGGTCATCCGGGCCGGAGCTCCGCCGCGTCGTGGCCGTTCAACCGGTGTGCCGGCCCGGTTGAGCGCGGCCCGGAGCAGGGGGCCCTTAACTCCGGGGAGGGGACCCCTAAGTCCCCGGGCGGCGGGTTCCGGGGTGCGGATGCGGCTGTTAGCGTGTGATCCACGTCAATTCGAAAAAGCCCGCAAGGCCATTGACCAGATTTCCGCTCCACTGCTGCAAATGACTCGCCGGAGTTGTCATGGGGGTGCAGTATGGGCCTGCTAGCCCACAGCGTAATACCGCTCGGAATCGACGACCGCTGGGACGACGAGCCGGAGACCGTCTCGGTTCCGATCATGGAGATCCTGCCCGGGGACTCGCCGCGGCTGGAGGGTGAGGACAAGGTCCACGTCCTGCGGCTCGCGGCGATCGAGAGTCCGCTGCCGCCGATCCTGGTCGACCGGCGGACGATGCGGGTGATCGACGGGATCCACCGTCTGATGGCGGCCTCCCTCAAGGGGCGGAAGGCGATCGACGTCAGGTTCTTCGACGGCAGCCGCGAGGAGGCGTTCCTCAAGGCGGTCGAGGCGAACGTCGAGCACGGTCTCCCGCTGTCGCATGCCGACCGCACCGCGGCCGCGCTGCGGATCCTCAAGTCGCACCCCACCATGTCGGACCGGGCCGTCGCGAAGTCGACCGGCCTGGGTGCCAGGGCGGTCGCGGAGCTGCGCCGCTCGTCCGACGCCGTGCCCCCGTCGAACTTCCGCGTCGGGCGGGACGGCAAGGTCCGTCCGCTGAACGGCGCGACGGGGCGGCTGCGGGTGGCGGAGCTGATCCGGGAGAACCCCGAGGCCTCGCTGCGCCAGGTGGCCAGGTCGGCCGGCGTCTCGCCGGCGACGGCGCTGGACGTGCGCCGGCGGCTGGAGCGCGGTGAGGGGCCCGTCCCCTGTCAGCGGAACACCGGCGGTGCCGCGGAGACCCGGCGCGATCCCCTGCCGGCCGCGGTCCCGGCCGTCGTGGGGCCCCCGTCGACCGTCACGCTCGAGAAGCTCATGCGCGATCCGTCCCTGCGCCAGAGCGAACTCGGCCGGCGACTGCTGCGGATGTTCAAGGAGAACGTGCTGGGCGCCAAGGAGATGACGGACATCTGTGCGTCCGTGCCCTCGCACTGCATCGAACTGATCATTCAGCTTTCCCGCCAGAACTCGCAGATCTGGGAGGAGTTCGCCCAGGAGCTGAACCGGCGGGCCCGGATCGTGAATCCCGAATCCTGAACAGGGCGCGTCATCAGGTGGCGGAGCGCTTGCTGATCAGCGCGAGGAAGGCGTCCAGCGCGGCCTGGTCGACGCGCAGGTTCCCGGCCAGCACCCGGTGGTCCGCCAGCAGGGAGGTGACCTCGCCCAGCGCGTTGTCGTTGCCGGTCACCACGACGTGGTCGCCCTGCCGGTTGACGCCGCTGACGTCGGGCAGTCCCGCCAGGAGGTCGTGGTCGAACGGCGCGGAGGGGCGGAACTGGATCCGCTGCCCGCTGCGGACGCGTTCGAGCAGCCTGGCCGGCGTGTCCGTGACGGTGAGACGGCCCTTGTCCACCAGGGCGATCCGGTCGCAGAGCCGCTCGGCCTCCTCCCAGAACTCGGTGGCCAGCAGGATGGTGACGCCACTGGCGCGGACGGCTTCGATCAGCTCCCAGGTGTCCTCCCGGGACTGCCGGTCCAGCCCGGTGGTCAGCTCGTCGAACACCGCCACCTGGGGGTTGCCGACCCGCGCCAGCACGGCGGCGAGCTGCTCGTCCGTCCGGCCGGACGGACCGTCGCCCCCGGGCCCGGCGGTGAGCCCGACCGCGTCCATGAGCCGCCGCCAGTCGGCGGGGTCGCGGTAGAAGGAGCTGTAGAGCGAGAGCGCCTCCGCGACCTGTGTCCGGTCGGGTGCCCGGCCGTCCCGCAACCGGGCGTCGATCTGCCGCGTGACCCCGGACCGCGCCGGCCGGGGATCGCGGCCGAGCACGCCGATCCGGCCGCCGTCCCGGTCCCGCAGCCCCTCGACGCATTCGACGATCGTGGTCTTGCCCGCCCCGCGGGGCCCGAGGATCCCGAAGATCTCGCCCTCCTCGACGGTGAACGAGACATCGTCGACCGCCACCAGGTCACCGTACGTTTTGCGGAGGTTCCGCACGTCAATCACCACGGACATTCGTCGTCCTTTCGCATGCCTGTCTGCGTGTGCCGGTGTGGGGCCGGGGCTTGAAAACCTACGGTCCGCCGACCCTGCCCTGCCACCCCGCTATGCCCCAGGCTTAGTGGGGCCTATCCCCACCGATTTCCAGGCCATGCGTTCGATTTCGACTCTCAAATGAAAGTCGCACTGAAACGATTCTGCACACAAGTCGGCGGGCGCGGGTAGGTTATCGGACCGGAAAAGCGTTCGGAATGCGCCCCCGGGATACGGCGGCCGGGATACGGCCGCCGGGATAGGCCCGAGTACGGCTCCCGGTGTACGGCTCCCGCTGCGCGGGCCCGGAAGGCGCGCGACCGGGCGCCGCGTGCCGGCGGCGCGGTGGGCAACCCCTGACGCGGCGGCGGTCACCCCTGACCCGGGGCCGCGCCGATAGGGGTCCGGCCCCGCCCGACCCCTAACCGGGGCGCGAGTGGATCCTGCCCTCCGCCCGCGCGCCCTACTGTCGAATGACGAAGGTTCGGAGCGTGACCGCGGTAGACGGGTGTCGAGCCGACGGTACCGGACCGACCGCTGGAGGTGCCGTGAGCAGCATGCAGTCCCCAGTGGCCGAGCGGCCGACGGGTGTGCCCGCCGTGGCCCGGGCACGGGGACACGCGACGGCCCTCGGGCGGCTCACCGTGCTCGTCGCCCTGGTCCCGTTCGCGCTCGGACTGCTCGCCACGACGCTGGTCGGCTTCGGGCTCTGGTTCTGCCTCGGATTCCTCCCGCTGTTCCCGGCGGTGACCGGACTCACCAGGGCCGCCGCAGGTCTCGCCCGGCGCCTCGCCGGGAAGTGGTCCGGGGTGCCCGTGCCGTCGCCGTACCTGCCGCGCCCGGAGCCCGAGCGCACCCCGTACGGCCGGCTGCGGACCGGTCACGACCCCCACGGGCCCGGCCGGTCCGCCGGAACCACCCGCACCATCGGCTGGCTGTGGACCGACCCGGCGACCTGGCGGGACTACCTGTGGGTGCTGCTGAACCCGCTGATCGGCGGCGCGACCGCCGCCGTTCCGCCCCTCCTGTTCGGCTACGGCCTGTTCGGCCTCGCCCAGCCGGCCCTGCACACCACCCCCGGCTACGCCCTCCTCCCGCTGGACGGCACCGACGCCGCCCTCCTCGGCTTCGCCCTGGCCGTCGCCGGCCTCGGCGCGGCGGAGCGGATGCTGCGCCTGCACGGCCACTGGACGCGGGCCCTGCTCGGGCCCGCCGAGCGGGCGGGGCCCGTCCACCGGGCCAGGCAGCCCGCCGGGATCCGGCCGGCCGCCGTCGAGGCGCAGGCCCCCGAACTGCGCCGGATCGAACGCGACCTGCACGACGGCGCCCAGGCCCGGCTGGTCGCCGTGGGCCTGCGCCTCGGCGCGGTCGGGGCGCTCATCGACCGGGACCCGCAGGCCGCGAAGAAGCTGGTGACGGAGACCCAGGAGAACGTCACCCGGGCGCTCCAGGAGCTGCGCGACCTGGTCCGCGGCATCCACCCTCCGGTCCTCGCCGAGCGCGGACTGGTCGACGCGGTGCGCAACCTCGTCCTGGACGTCCCGTTGGAGGTCGAGGTGCGGGCCGATGTGCCCGGCCGAGTGCCGTCCCCGGTCGAGTCCGCCGTCTACTTCGCCGTCAGCGAGGCGCTCGCCAACGCCGCGAAGCACAGCGGCGCCCGGCACGCCACCGTCGCCTTCTCCCACACCGCCGGGCTGCTGCGCGCCGAGGTGGCCGACGACGGCCACGGCGGCGCCGACCCCCTGCTCGGCAGCGGGCTGCGGGGCATCCAGTGCCGCCTCGCGGCGTTCGACGGCACGCTCGCGCTGAGCAGCCCGCCCGGGGGGCCGACCCGGCTGACCATGGAGCTGCCGTGCGCGTTGTCCGCGCCGACGGCCGCCACCGCCGCCTGCGAGACCGGCTGCCCCCGCTGCTGACCGCCCCGGGCCCGCGACCACCGCGAGCGGTGGGCCGGCCGCAGCGGGCCGGACGCACCTGCGACGCCCGCCACGTCGACGCCCGCCCGCACCTCCCGCGCCATCGACCCCTTCAGCGCCCCCGACGGCCTGACCCGGCGCCCCCGTCGCCGCCGCGTCCCCGTCGCCGTCGGCGCCCCCAGAGCCTCCGACGCCTTCTAAAAGAGGCCCTAAGCGGGGCTTTAGAGCCCGGCGAGATCATCGGACGGTACGAAGGGCCCGGTGTGCGGGGCCCGCAGTGCCGGAGATGATCCGAGGGGATGTCATTGTCACGCTTCGTCACCTTCACCGAGCTCGTGCGGGCGCGGACCGCCGAACTCGCCGACGCGCCGGCCCACATCTTCCTTCGGGACACCCCCGGCGGGCTGGTCGCCGAGACGCTCAGCTACGGCGAGCTCGACCGGGAGGCCCGCCGGATCGCGGCCGTCCTCCAGGCGCACCGCGCCGAGGGCCGGCCCGTGCTGCTGCTCTACCCGTCGACGACCGAGTTCCTGAAGGCATTCGTCGGCTGCCTGTACGCCGGCGCGGTGGCGGTCCCCGTCCCGCTGCCCGGCTCCGAGGGCGACAGCAAGCGGCTGAACCGGACCGCGGCGGTGCTCCGCGACGTCGGCACCCGGCTGGTGCTCACCGACACCGCCAGCGCCCCCGAGGTCGCCCTCTGCCTGGCGGACTCGCACGGCGCCGACGTGGTCTGCCTGGCGACCGACACCCCGGGCCTCGGCGACCCCGAGAACTGGCTGGAGCCCGCCCCCGCCGACCCGGACGACCTCGTCTTCCTCCAGTACACCTCCGGCTCGGTCTCCGACCCGCGCGGCGTGATGGTCTCCCACCGCAACCTGCTGGCCAACCAGCGGGCCCTGCAGGAGGCGTTCGGGACCACCGCCGAGGACCGCTTCGGCGGCTGGCTGCCGCACTACCACGACATGGGTCTGATCGCGCACCTGCTGCACCCGATCTGGCTCGGCAGCTGCTCGGTGCAGATGACGCCCACCGCGTTCGTCAAACGGCCCCACCGCTGGCTCCGGGCGATCCAGGACCACGGTGTGACCGTCGGCGGCGGCCCCAACTTCTGCTACGACCTGTGCGTCCGCCGGGTGACGGACCACCAGCTCGCCGAGCTGGACCTCTCCCGGTGGCGGCTGGCGCTCAACGGTGCCGAGCCCGTCCGCCAGACCACCCTGAAGGCCTTCGCCGAACGCTTCGCCGCCGCCGGACTGCGCCCGGAGGCCGTGTACCCGTGCTACGGGCTCGCCGAGGCCACCCTGATCGTCTCCGGCGGTGTCCCCGGGACCGCGTACGCCGCGACGGCCGTCGACGCCACCGAACTGGAGCGCGACCGCTTCACCCCGGCCGACCCCGACCGGATCGAGCAGCCCTTCCGCACCCTCGTCGGCTGCGGCCGGGTGCGGGGCTTCGACCTGCGGATCGTCGACCCGGTCGCCCACCGCGAACTGCCCCCCGGGGCGGTCGGGGAGATCTGGCTGCGCGGCGACAGCGTCGCCCGGGGCTACTGGCAGCGCCACACCGAGACCGCCGAGACCTTCCGGGCCACCCTGAGCGACGGCGAGACCGGCTTCCTGCGCACCGGCGACCTCGGCGTGCTGGAGGACGGCGAGCTGTACGTCACCGGGCGGCTGAAGGAGGTCGTCATCCTCAACGGCCGCAACGTCTACCCGCAGGACGTCGAGTGGGCCGTGCGCGGCCTCCACCCGGCGTTCGGCCTCGGCGCGGCCTTCGCGGCACAGGCCGGCCGGGAGCAGCTGGTCGTGGTCCAGGAGGTCAAGGGCCTCGGCGCGGACACCGACGCCGGCGGGCTGCGCCTGCTCGCCCAGCGGATCCAGGCGCTGCTCGGTCGCGACTTCAACGTCCCGGCCGGCAACGTGCTGCTCGTCCCGCCCGGCACCGTCCGCCGCACCACCAGCGGCAAGGTGCAGCGCACCCTGATGCGGCGGCTCTTCCTGGACGGCGAGCTGCGCGGCGACTACGAGGTGCTCGACCCGGTCATGCGCGCCCTGGTGCGCGGTCGCGCGGACCTGCCGGGTGAGGACCTGCTCGGTGACGGCCTGTCGGGCGAGGACCTGCTCGGTGACGGCCTGCTCGGTGACGGCCTGCGGGGGCCCGAACCCGCCGGCGGGGGGCTGCGACGATGACCGCGCTGCTCTCGCCCGCCCCGGCCCCCGCCCGGGTCGCGGAGATCGAGACCGCGCTCGGCGACCCGACCGACGAGGGCAACCCGTACGGCTACCACCGGCTGCTCCCGGCCGACCGCGCGGCCGTCCCGTTCGCGGCCGCCGAGGAGCTGCTGGACGGGCTCGGCGTGAGCGCCGAGTACGTGCCGCGGCACCTCGGCGGGCGGCTGGACTCGATCGAGACCCTGGTCCGGGTGATGCGGCCGCTGTTCCGCCGGGACGTCGGGCTCGGCATGGGCTACGGCATGCACACCTTCATGGCGGCCTCCGACGTCTGGATCACCGGCACCCCCGCCCAGCAGGAGTGGATGGCCGGCCTCCTGCTCCGGGGCGGGCGGGCCGCGATCGCGCAGCACGAGACCGCGCACAGCAACGACTACGTGCGCAGCCAGGTCTCCGCGCGCCGCGCGGGCGACGGCTTCGTGGTCACCGGCTCCAAGCCGATGATCAACAACCTGAGCCGGGCCGAGGCGCTCGTCCTGTTCTGCCGCACCGATCCCGAGCCGGGCAGCCGCAGCCACTCGGTGCTGCTGCTCGACCCCCGGCAGCTGCCCGCCGGGCGGGCCACCGTGCTGCCCCGGCACCACGCCGTCGGACTGCGCGGCTGCCTGTGGACCGGGATCGCCTTCGACGACTGCCCGGTTCCGGAGTCCGCCCTGCTCGGGCCGGTCGGCAGCGGCGTCGGGACGGCGCTGCGCTCCTTCCAGATCAGCCGCACCGTGATCGCCTCGCTGGCCCTCGCCGCGGTGGACACCAGCCTGCGCACCGCCGTCCGGTTCGACCTGGACCGCCGCCTCGGCGGCTCGTCCGGCTCCTGGACCGACCCGGCGAGGATCGACCAGGCGCTCGTCAACGCGTTCGTGAACCTGCTGCTGTACGACTCGCTCGCGGTGGTCGCCACCCGGGCGCTGCACCTGCTGCCGGAGCAGACCAGCGTCTACTCCGCCTCGCTCAAGTACCTGCTGCCCAAGGTGCTCATCAAGACCATGTACGACCTGTCGGTCGTGCTCGGCGCCGGGATCTACACCCGGGACGGCAACCTCGGCATCTTCCAGAAGCACGTCCGCGACGTCCCGGTGCTGAGCCTGGGCCACGCCGGGACGGTGGCCTGCCAGGCGACCGTCATCCCGCAACTGCCGTGGCTGGCCCGCGGGTCGTGGTTCGCCGAGCCGGAGCCGCCGGCGGAGCTCTTCCGGCTCGGGACCGAGGTCCCGCCGCTCGACCGCACCCGGCTCAGCCTGGCCTGTGGCCGGGACGGCCTCAGCGCCGAGCTGGTGGCGGTCGCGGAGGGCGCTCCCGGGGGTTCGCCGGCCGAGCGGGCGCTGCGCAGCCTGGCCGGGCGGCTGGTCGGCGAGTTGCGGGACCTGCGGCAACGGGTGCTCGCGCTGTCCGACGCGGACCGGGCCGGGCCGCGCGGCGCGGTCAGTTTCCCCCTGGTGGACCGGTACGCGCTGCTGCTCGCGGCGGCCTCGGTCGCGGGCGTGTGGCGGCACGGCCGGGACGGGCGGGACCCGTTCCTGGCCGACCCGAGCTGGGCGGCCCTGGCGCTGCACCGGATCGCCAGACAACTCGGCACCCCGGTGGGGGAGTTGCCGGCCGAGTGCGGGACGAGGGTCCGGCACGAGCTGCAACTGCGCTTCGCCGACCGGCGCAGCTTCGACCTGTACAACACCCCCGTTCCCGGCTGACCGACGGCGCCGCGGGCCGCCGGGGCCGGGAGCCCCCCTCATGCAAGGAGTTCAGCGATGACCACTTCCACCAGCCGGGACGCCGCGCGGCCGGGCCTGGTCCCGCACGGCTGGCTGCTCGACCGGATCTCCCTCTACCTCAAGCGGCCGGCCGAGAGCATCGACCCCACCGTCCCGCTCGCCGAGTACGGCCTGGACTCGGTGTGCGCGCTCAGCCTCTGCGGCGACCTGGAGGACGAGTTCGGCCTGGAGGTCGAGCCGACCCTGATCTGGGACCACCCGACCCTGGAGGCCCTCACCGCCCACCTGGTCGAGCAGCCGGACGCGCTGCGCGGACGGTTCTGATGGCCGGACACGCCCCGGCGGACCGGCCCGACCGGCCCGACGAGCCGGACCGGCAGGCCCCGCCCGAGCGGCCGGACCGGCACCCGCAGCCCGGCCCGCCACCCGGACACGAGCGGGACATCGCCGTCGTCGGGCTGGACTGCGCCTTCCCCTCCGCCGTGGGACCGGACGCCTACTGGGACCTGCTGATGCGCGGCGGGGAGGCCGTCGGCGAGGTGCCGGAGGCCCGCTGGACCGCCGACGACCTGCCCGGCGCCGTGCGCGACGCGCACCGGACGGCGCTGCTGCGCGGCGGCTTCCTCGCCGACGCCGACTGCTTCGACAACGACTTCTTCGGGCTGGCCCCGCGCGAGGCCGCCGCCATGGACCCGCACCAGCGGCTCCTGCTGCAGTGCGCCTGGCGGGCCCTGGAGGACTCCGGCCGCTCGCCGGTCGAGCTGGCCGGTACCGACACCGGGGTGTTCGTCGGGGTGATGGGCGGCGAGTGGGGCCGGCTGCGGATGGCCGACCCCGAGCGGATCAGCCCGCAGCTCGGCGCCGGCAGCAGCGCGGGCATGGCCGCCAACCGCATCTCGTACCACCTCAACCTGACCGGGCCGAGCCTCGCGGTGGACACCGCCTGTTCCTCCTCGCTGGTCGCCGTCCACCTGGCCGGCAACGCCCTGTTGTCCGGCGAGTGCGACACCGCGCTCGCCGGAGGCGTGAACCTGCTGCTCACCCCGGCGCTCGGGCTGGTCTACAGCCAGCTCGGGCTGGCCTCGCCCGACGGCCGCTGCAAGCCGTTCAGCGCCGACGCCGACGGCATCGGCCGCAGTGACGGCGTGGGCCTGGTGGTGCTGCGCCGGCTGGCCGACGCGGTGGCCGACGGCCAGCGGATCTACGCCGTCATCAAGGGCACCGCCGTCAACCAGGACGGGCGCAGCAACGGTGTCACCGCGCCCAACCGGTGGTCGCAGCAGAAGGTGCTCCAGGCCGCCTACCGGCGGGCCGGGGTGACGCCGGAGCAGGTCTCCTTCCTGGAGGCGCACGGCACCGGCACGGCGCTGGGCGACGCGATCGAGTGCGCGGCGCTGGGCGCGGTGCACGGGGTGGCGCGCGAACGGCCCTGCGCGATCGGCTCGGTGAAGGGCAACCTCGGTCACACCGAGGGCGCCGCCGGGATCGCCGGGCTGATCAAGACGGTGCTGGCGCTGCACCACCGGATCGTCCCGGCCAGTCGCTTCGCCGACCGCGAGAACCCCCAGCTGCGGCTCGCCGAGCGCGGGCTGCGGCTGCTGAAGTCCCCGCTGCGGCTGCCGCCCGGCCCGGTGGTGGCCGGGGTCAGCAGCTTCGGCATGGGCGGCACCAACGCGCACGCCGTCCTCGCCGCCGCGCCCCGCACCGCCGGCCGCGCCGGGCCGCGGCAGAGCGGCGGGGTCGGCGTGTTCACGGTGACCGCCGACAGCCCGGAGGGGCTCGGCCGCAACCTCGCCGCCCAGGCCGAGGCGATCGCCCGGCGCCCGCGCGGCGGCGTGACCGCGCTGTGCCGGAGCAGCAACCGGG
This sequence comes from Kitasatospora sp. NPDC053308, assembly GCF_055585785.1. NCBI lineage: Bacteria > Bacillati > Actinomycetota > Actinomycetes > Kitasatosporales > Streptomycetaceae > Kitasatospora > Kitasatospora sp. NPDC053308. Next base: position 11,470 of record NZ_JBVJJY010000003.1, read on the forward strand.
TGAAGACCGGGCTGCCGTACCGGTACGCCGTCACCGCCCGGGACACCGAGGAGCTGGCCGGCCGGTTGCGCCGGGCCGCCGAGGACGGCACCGGCGGGTACGCCCAGCGGCCGTGGGCCAAGCCGGTGGTGGCCTTCCTGTTCACCGGCCAGGGCAGTCAGTTCCCGGCCATGACGGCCGGGCTACACCGGGAGTCCGCCGTCTACCGGCGCCACCTGGCGGAGGCGGACGCGGCGCTGGCTCCGCACGTCGGAGGCTCGATCCGGGACCTCGTGCTGCGCGGCGACGAGGCCGTCCGGGAGACCGGCCCCGCACAGCCGGCGCTGTTCGCGGTCGGCTACGCGCTGGCCGCCACCCTCGTCGAGCTGGGCGTGCGGCCGGCGGCCGTGATCGGCCACAGTGTCGGCGAGTTCGCGGCGGCGGTGCTCGCCGGTGTGCTCGAACTCGGCCGGGCCGCCGAACTGGTCGCCACCCGCGCCTCCCTGATGCAGCAACTGCCGGCCGGCGGCGGCATGCTGGCGGTCCGGGCCGCGCCCGCCGACCTGGCCGGGCTGCTCGCCGAACAGCCGGAGCTGACGGTCGCGGCGGTCAACGGCCCCGCCGACGCGGTGCTCTCCGGCCCGGTCGCCGAACTGGACCGCGCCGAGCGGACGCTGGCCGGGCACGGCGTCCGCACCTCCCGGATGGAGGTCTCGCACGCGTTCCACTCCCCGCGGATGGCCCCCGCCGCCGCGGCCTTCCGGGCTGCGGCCGCGGCCGTCCGCCCGGGCGTGCCCCGGCTTCCGATCGCCTCCACCCGGTACGGCGGGCTGCTCGGCGACCGCCCGATGGACGCCGACTACTGGGCGGGCCAGCTGGCCGATCCGGTGCTGTTCGACGACGCGCTCGGCGCGCTGCTCGACGACGTGGCGCCCACCCACCTGGTGGAGATCGGGCCGCGTCCGCACCTGCTCCCGCTCGCGGGCCGCTCCGGCCGGGCGGTCGGCGTGGAGTTCCTGCACCCGTCGCCGGGCCCCGAGGCCACCGGTCGGGACCTGGCCGAGGTGGTGGCCGCGCTCTACCGGGCCGGGCTCGACCCGCGGTGGAGCGCGCTCTACCCGCCCGACCCGCCGGCCCCGGAGCGGCTGCGGCCGTACGTCTTCGCCACCGGGAACCGCTACTGGGGCTGCGCCCCGGCCCACCGCCCGGAGCCGGTGCGTCCGGAGCCGGTGCGCCCGGCCGCGGCGCGGACGGCGCCCGCGCCGGTCTCCCCGGCGGCGGACCCGGTGGTCGCGGTCGTGATCGAGGCCGTCCTGGAGGTCGGCGGCTACGCGCCGGAACTGGTCGTCCCCGCGGCCCGGTTCTACGAGGACCTGGGCTTCGACTCCGTGATGATCATGCAGCTCAAGGACGCCGTCGAGGCCCGGCTGCCGCAGGCCGGCGAGGTCTCGATCCACCAACTACTGCCCGCCCTCGTGTCGATCGCCTCGCTCGCGGAGCTCTACGGCGAGCTGGTCACCGCCAAGGCGGCGTAGCCCGGACGAGGGGAGAAGGAGCGCACCATGACCCGAATCGACGACGCCGCGACGGCCCACCTCGCCGCGGTCGGCACCGCCCTGCCCGGCGAGCCGGTGGACAACGCCACCCTGGGCCGGCTACTCGGCGTGAGCGAGGAGTGGATCGACATCTTCGTCGGCACCAGGGCCAGACACTTCGCCTGGGACCTGGAGACCGGTGAGGTCCGGCGGACCCTCGTCGACCTGTGCGCCGAGGCCGGGGCCCGGGCACTGGAGTCGGCCGGGCTGGAGCCCGCCGACATCGAGTTCGTGGTGCTCTCCACCGCCACCCCCGACACCCTGCTGCCGACCAGCGCGACCCAGGTCGCCGACCGGCTCGGCCTCGACCACCTGCCGGTCTTCCAGCTCCAGGCCGGCTGCTCCGGCGCCGTGCAGGCCCTCGACCTCGGCCGGAGCCTGCTGGCGGGCGGCGCCGGCGCCGGCCTCGTCCTCGGCGGCGACCTGACCGCGCGCCACCTGGACGTCCGGCGCGACCCGGCCCGGATGCCCACCGAGGAGCTGGTCAACTACGTGCTGTTCGGCGACGGCGCGGGCGCCGCGGTGCTGACCGCCGAGCCCCTCGGCGAGCGGGTCGCGGTCCGCGGGGTGCTCAACAGCTTCGCCGGACTGGGCCGTCCGGCCGGGCAGACGGTCGACTGGTACGGCGTCAGCGACCGGCACTCGGAGCGGCCGATGCTCGCCGAGGACTACAAGGCCATCGAGGAGCGCGTCCCGGTGATGGCCGTGGAGATCTTCTGGGAGCTGCTCGACCGGGTCGGCTGGAGCACCTCGGACGTCGACCACCTGCTGCCGCCGCAGCTCTCCGAGCGGATGACCGCGCGCATCGTCGAGCACCTGGCGGTCCCCTCCGCCCACGAGGTCAGCTGCGTCAGCGACACCGGCAACACCGGCAACGCCCTGCCGTTCCTGCAGCTCGAACGACTGCTGCCGCAGCTCGGAGCCGGGCAGCGCGCGGTCGGGGTGACGGTCGAGTCCAGCAAGTGGATCAAGACCGGTTTCGCGCTGGAGAAGGTCTGAGGCACCCCATGACCCCACCACTCGACCGGCTCCGCGCCCTGCGGGCCGACGGCGGACTGGCCGGCGCGTACCACGAGGTGCCCGGCCTGCTCGCCGGCCTGCTCGACGACGCCGACCCGGCCCGCCGCACCGCCGACCTGTACCGGGCCGGCCGGCTGCTCGCGGGCGTCGGCCCGGAGGCCGTCCTGCGCCACCACCCGGACACCCCCGTCCTCACCGTCGCGATCACCGGCCAGTCCACGGTCGCCGAGCTCGTCGACCCTCTGACCGCCGAACTCGCCCGGCACGGAATGCTGCTGCGGCCGGTCCTCGGCGACTTCGGCGGCTACCTGCGCGACCTGACCGACCCGGCCGGACCGGTCCACCCCGCCGCACCGGACCTCGCCCTGTGCCTGCTCGACGCCGAGACGGTCTTCGCCGAGGTCCCCACCCCGTGGCAGCCCGAGGACGTCGCCGCCGCGGCCGACCGGGTGCTCGGCCGGCTCGCCGGGCTGGTCGCCGAGTACCAGCGGATCTCGGCCGGCACGCTGGTGCTCAACACCGTGCCCCTGCTGCGCACCCACTCCCACCAGCTGGTCGACCACCGCTCCCGGGCCCGGCTCGGCGCCGTCTGGCGCGAGTTCAACGCCGGGCTGCTGCGGCTGGCCGAGGAGCACCCGTCGCCGGTCGTGATCGACCTGGACCCGCTCGTCGCGGACGGCCCGCCGGCGCACGATCCCAGGCTCGCCGCCTACGCCAAGGCGCGGCTGTCCGCGCCGCTGCTCGCCGCCTACGCCCGGGAGATCGGCCACCTGGCCCGCGCCCTGCGGGGGCGGACCCGCAAGTGCCTGGTGCTGGACCTCGACCACACCCTGTGGGACGGCGTGCTGGCGGAGGACGGCCCCGACGGTGTCGCGGCCGCCGGCACCCTGCGCGGGGAGGCCTTCGGCGCCTTCCAGCGCCACGTCCGCCAGCTCGCCTCCCAGGGTGTGCTGCTCGCGGTGAGCAGCAAGAACGACCGGGCGCAGGTGCTGCGGACGCTCCGCGAGCACCCCGATCTGGTGCTCCGCGAGCCGGACTTCGTCCGGGTGAACGCCGACTGGTCGGACAAGGCGGCCCATCTGCTCGACATCGCCGACCGGCTCGGCCTCGCCCCGGACGCCCTGGTCTTCGCCGACGACTCACCGGCCGAGCGGGCCCGGGTGCGGCACGGCGCGCCGGGCGTCGCGGTGCTGCCGCTCGACGACGAGCCGGCGCTGCACCCGGTGCGGCTGCTCGCGGACGGCTGGTTCGACGTGCCCCGGCTCACCGAGGAGGACCGCGACCGCACCGCCCAGTACCGGACGGAGGGGGAGCGCCGCCGGCTGCGCGAGGGCAGCGGCTCGCTCGCGGAGTTCCTGGCCGAGCTGGGCGTCACCGTGGAGATCGCCCCGCCGCGCCCGCACGAGTACCCGCGGCTGGCCCAACTCACCCAGCGCACCAACCAGTTCAATCTCACCGGGCTGCGGCTCCAGCCCGCCGAGCCGGCCCTGCTCGCGGCCGACCCCGAGCGGCTGCTGCTGGCCGTCCGGTCGGCCGACCGGTTCGGCCCCAACGGGCTGGTCGGCGCGCTGCTCGGCCGCCGCACCGAGGACCGGCTGCTGCTGGAGAACGTCTGGCTCAGCTGCCGGGTGCTCACCCGGGGCATCGAGCAGGCCTGCCTCGCCGCCCTGCTGGCCCACGCCGCCGCCACCGGGCTGCGGGCCGTGGACGCCCGGTACCGGCCGACCGCCAGGAACCTACGGGCGCGGGACTTCTACCCCGCGCTCGGCTTCACCGAGATCGCCCGCGAAGGGGACCAGGTGTACTACCGCCACGATCTGACGGAGCGTCCGGAAGCCCCCGGTCACATCCGCCTCGACCTGCGAGTGGAGGGGGCGGCCCATGCGTGAACCCGACGGCCTGGAGGCGTTCCTGCGCCTGGTCCGCGAGGAACTGGACCTCGCGGTCGGCGACGGGGACGCCGGCCGCGATCTCGCCGACCTGCCGGGCTGGGACTCGATGAACCTGCTGCGGCTGGTCACCCTGCTGGAGGCGGAGACCGGCCGCCGGCTCCCCGTCCACGCCGTCCTGGAGGCGCGCAGCCTCGCGGAGATCCACTCAGTTCTGGAGCGACAGGCATGACCGATCCCGGAGACTCCACGCTCGGACCGTCCGTCGGCCGGCCCATGCGGGTGGTCGCGCGCGGCGAGGTCTGGGAGGCGGTGCGCGCCGACCTGGCCGCGTACGGCACCGCCGTGGTCCACGCCGACCTCGCCGACCTGGAACCCGATCTGCCGACCGGCGACGAGCTGCGCGCGCTGCTCGGCCGGGACTGGTCGCGCTACCTGGACCTCGCCCACCCCGAGGTGCGGCACCGCTACGCGGCGTCCAGGGTGCTGCTGAAGCTCGCGGCGGGTGCGGTCCTGAACGGCGACCCGAACGCCCTGGAGCTGGCGTACGGGCCGACCGGACGGCCGTACCTGCGCGGCTGCGACCAGGTGGACATCAGCCTCAGCCACACCGGCGACCTGCTGCTGGTGGGCATCACCACCCGCGGCCTGATCGGGGTGGACGCGGAGCGCGCCGACCGCCCGATGTACCAGCGCGGCCTGGGCCGCCACGTGTGCACCCCGTACGAGTTGGTGACGCTGGCCGCCCAGCCCGAGGAGGAGCGCAACCCGGCCCTGGTGCGGCTGTGGACGCTCAAGGAGGCGTACAGCAAGGCGATCGGGCAGGGCATGCAGTTCAGCTTCACCGAGTTCGGCTTCGGTCCGGACGGCCGGCCGGTCCGGGTGCAGCGCCCCGACGGCAGCACCGGCACCGGTGACGAGTGGGGCTTCCACACCTTCGTGCTGGACAGCGGGTACTGCGTCAGCGTGGCGGTGTACGACGCGGGCTTCGGCACCATCGGAGACATGGACATGACGACGATGCTCGACCAGGACTGCGTGGACGCGATCGAGGAGGCGTTGCGGAACGGGGGCGGTGGGGGGCGGGCGTGACGCGGCCCGACGCCCCGTCAGGTAGGGGGTTCCGGCTGCGGCGGCTGCTGCTCGGCCGCCGTAGCCGGAGCCCCCTTGCCGAGCAGGCCCGCCATCGCCACGTTGTACCCGGCCTGGAAGCGGCTGGTGGCCTCCAACTCCTCGGTGATCTCGGATATGTGGCGCCGGCAGGTGCGCACCGACATGCCGAGGCGGCGCGCCACCATCTCGTCCTTGTAGCCCCGGGCCATCAGCCGGATGATCGACTGCTTGAGGTCGTCGGTGGTCGGCGTGGCCTTCGGGGTGTCGTAGACGAACGGGGTCGCGCTGTCCCACAGGTGCCCGAACACCGCGCACAGGAAGGCCACCAGGGTCGGCTCGCGGACGATGGCGGCGCCCGTCGACTCCTCGGCGTCCTCGGTGCGCACCGGCAGGAACGCCGTCTCGCGGTCGTAGATCAGCAGCCGGTCGATCACCTGGTCCGCGGTGCGGATCTCGGCGCCCAGCGCGGTGACGTCGCGGACGTACGCCTTGGTCGCGAGGTCGCTGCGGGCGGTGTGCTGGTAGATGGTCTGGATCCGCACCCCGCGCTCCAGCATGCCCTCGGCGGACTTCCGCGCGGCCGGCAGCAGGGTGGAGGGGCGGGCGCCGCCCGGCTGGACCGTGAGCACCTCCTTGCGGCAGGTCTGCCCGAGGTGGTCGAGCATGTTCTGGATCGCGTCGACGTCGGTCACCACGTCGAAGGCCTCGAACCGGTTGCGCAGCCGACGGCCCTCGAAGTACAGGGGGGTGAGTGACAGCAACTTGCCCCGCACATCGGTGACCGCTTGCATCAGGTCGCGGATCTGGTGCTCCGCCGGGCCGACCAGATCGGCGGCGGCCACGTCCGGACTCACGGGGACCAGGACGTTCGGATCGCCGGGCCTGGGCTGCAGCAGGTGCATCCGCCGCAGCACCTGCTCGATGCGGTTGACCTCGGCTTCTTCCAGTTTCAACACCGCGGCGATGGCGTGCCGGTCGAACCGCCCTAACTCGACCGCGTGCCCGTAGGCGCTCGCACTCAGATCGTCGAGTTCGGCGAAGCCGGTCTGGAACTGTGGGTGTCCGAACACTCAGAGGCCCCCGTCGGAGTGCGAAGTTGCTGCCATGCAACTTTACGCCATCGAGATCCGCTCGGACCTGGCGCTCCGTGCGCGGCAGAGTAGGGCCCGAGGCAAGGCGTCACAGGCCACGGGGCCCGTCGCCTGCCGGACTTATCGACCAGTTCCGACTGCCTGGGGGGCAAGATGAAGGACTCGACCATGCGGCTCCGGGGTGCCGCCATGAGCGCGCTGCTGGCCGTGGGCGTCGCCGCTCTGATCGGCCTCGGCCACACCTCGGCGTCCGGCGTCGGCGTGACCACCATCGCCGACGACCGGTGGGGCATCACCACGCCGATACAGCCCATCGTCCACGGCGATTACCTCGGCCTCGACAAGGACCTGCGCGTCGCGGGCGCCGGTGAGGGCCTGGGCGGCTTCACGGTCACCATCGCGCGGCAGGACGACGACCGCTGGGGCTGATCCCCGCGGGACACCGTCGGACGGGCCGCCCGGCCGGGAGCGCGAGAAACGACCAGCGCCCCCGGCCGGATCCGCGTCAGCGCTACCGGACGCCCGACGGCAGGTGGCGGTCGGCGTCCGCCGGGCTGCCGGGCTGACGGGCCGGCAGGGCGATCGCGGTGAGCAGCACGCCGCCGGCCGTTCCGAACCGACCGTCGAACCAGGTCGGTGCGCCGGTGGCGCGGACCTCGCGGTCCAGCAGGAGCTGCGCCCGGAATGTCCGCTGCTCGGGATCCACCGTCACGATGGCGTCCTCGAAGCCGAGTTCACGGCCCATCAGCGGGAACCACGTCTTGTAGACGGACTCCTTGATGCTGAACAGCAGCCGGTCCCAGGCCACGTCCGCGGCCGACCAGCGCAGCCGCTCGATCCAGGCGCGCTCCTCCGGGTGGGAGATCGAGTCCAGGACCCTGTCCGGCAGCGGGGCGTTCGGCTCGGCGTCGATGCCGATCGCGGAGACCTCCGAGCGCGGGGCCAGCACCGCCGCCCGGTAGCCCGTGCAGTGCGTCATGCTGCCCACCAGCTGCCCCGGCCACTGCGGCGCGCCCCGGCGGCCCGGCAGGATCGGCACCACGGGCAGGCCCAGCCGGCCGAGCGCCTGGCGCGCGCACCAGCGGACCGTCGTGAACTCGCGCTGCCTGCCCACCACCGCGTTGCGGACCTGGTGGGCCTCCTCGGGGAAGAGCGCGACGTCCCGGTCGACGGTCGACTCGACGGCAACGGCCGCGGCGGGCAACAGCGTGCTGATCACGATATCCTCCGAGCACCTCGACGTGGGTCCCTCCACCCTCGGCCGGTCCTCCCGCCACCGCCAGCGCCCACCGGCCCGCCCGTCCGCGCGGCCCCCGCCGCCGCCCCCGGCCTCCCAGCCGACTGCTACCCCGAGCCCGGCCCGCCGACGCCCAGCCGGTGCCCTGCCACCCGCCCGGGCGCGCTTGCCATGCGGTTGCCATAAGGGGTCGGCAGGGGTGTCGGCCGGCGGCCCGCGGCCCGTAGCCTCGCCCCATGCCGCACGGACAGCTCATGGGGATCAGCGACCTGCACGTGGCGCACCGGGAGAACCGGGAGTTCGTCGAGGCGCTCCACCCCGACAGCGCCGCGGACTGGCTGATCGTCGCCGGCGACGTGGGCGAGCTCTTCCCCGACATCGAGTGGGCGCTCTCCGTGCTCAGCGCCCGCTACGCCCGCGTCATCTGGGCACCCGGCAACCACGACCTGTGGACCACCCCCGGCGATCCCGTCCAACTGCGCGGCGAAGCCCGCTACCGGCACCTCGTGGACCTGTGCCGCTCCCTCGGCGTCCTCACTCCCGAGGACCCCTACCCGGTCTGGTGCGGTCCCCGCGGACCCCTGGTGGTCGCCCCGCTCTTCGTGCTGTACGACCACACCTTCCGCACCCCCACCGCGGCGACCAAGGCCCAGGCCCTCGCCCAGGCGCACGAGGCCGGCATCGTCTGCACCGACGAGTACCTGCTGCACCCCGACCCGCACCCCTCCCGGGACGCCTGGTGCCGCGCCCGCGTCGCCGAGAGCGAGCGCCGGCTGGCCGACTGCGACCCGGAGCTGCGCACCGTCCTGGTCAACCACTACCCCCTGGTCCGGGAGCCCACCAGGATCCTGCGCCACCCCGAGTTCGCCCAGTGGTGCGGCACCGAGCGCACCGCCGACTGGCACCTCAGGTTCCGCGCCGCCGCCGCCGTCTACGGCCACCTGCACGTCCCCCGCACCAGCTGGCACGACGGCGTCCGGTTCGAGGAGGTGTCGGTCGGCTACCCGCGCGAGTGGCGGGCCCGCACCGGCCCCCGCGACGTACCCCGCCCGATCTTCCGCGCCCGGTAGGGCCGGTCCGGGCAGGGGCGCGGCCGCGCGGCGGCGTCGAGGGAAGTTGTTGCCGTGCAACTTCCGGTCGGCATGCGGCCCGCCGCCCGCGCGGTGCGTGCTGCTTAGACTCGAAACCGCCGGCGGATCGATGTCCGGGTGGCAAGTCTCTACCGCGCCCGCGACCTTCCGGTGATCGCCGTGGGCGGGCGCGCCGACCGCGAGGCGGACGAAGCCGGGGGGCCCACAAGTGCTGATCGACCGTGAACGAGAACTGGCCGTACTCGAATCCGCCCTCGCGGACTGCCTGCGGGGGAACCCCAGGACCGTCCTGATCGAGGGCGCCGTCGGCTGCGGGAAGAGCGAACTCGTCGAGACGGTCGCCGAACGCGCCGCCGCCTCCGGCGCCGTGGTGCTGCGCGCCATCGGCACCGCCGTCGAACACGACCTCCCGCTCGGCGTGCTCGGCCAGTTGCTGGCCGCCGCCCCGGCCGGGACCCTGCCGGACCCGGCGACCGCCCCGGACCCGTCCCGGATCGACGTCATGCAGTCCCTGTGCGCCGCCGTGCACCAGCTCGCCGAGACCGCGCCGGTGGTCATCTGCGTCGACGACCTGCACCACGTCGACGACCTGTCCTGCCGGTACCTGCTCCACCTGGTCCGCCGCACCCGCGCCGCCCGCGTCCTGCTGGTGTGCACCGAGTCCGTCCACGAGCGCGGCGACGAGCCCGCCTACGGCACCGAACTGCTGCGCCAGCGCAGCTTCGTCCGGATCCGGGCCGAGCGGCTGCGCCCCGAGGCGGCCGGCCGGCTGGCGGCCGCCGAACTGGCCGCCGGACCGGCCGCCGCCCCGGCCGACGGCAGGACCCCGCCCGCCGCCGACGCCGCCGGCGGCAACCCGCTGCTGCTGCGCGCCCTGATCGAGGAGCACCGGGCCTCCGGCCGGGCCCCCGAACTCGGCGGCGCCTTCACCCAGGCCGTCCTCGCCTGCCTGCACCGTTGCGGCCCGGCCGCGCGCCGCCTCGCCGAGGTGCTCGCGGTCCTCGACGAACTCGCCTCGCGCGAACTCGCCGTCCGCCTGCTCGGCAGCACCGACGGCACCGTCGTCCGGGGCAGCGCCGCCCTCGACGCCGCGGGCATCCTCGACGGCTACCGCTTCCGCCACGCCGTCGCCCGCCAGGCGGTGCTCGACCGCATGGACCCCGACGACCGGACCGCCCTGCACCGCCGCGCCGCCGAACTCGCCCACCGGGACGGCGCCCCGACCACCGCCGTGGCCGCCCAGCTGCTCGCCGTCGGCCCCACCGACCTGCCGTGGGCGGTGACGGTGCTCTCCACCGCCGCCGAGCAGCTGCTCGCCGACGGCGCCACCGACCTGGCCGTCGCCTGCCTCGAACTCGCCTGCCGCGGCCGGGCCGACGACGGACAGCGCGCCCAGCTCCGTACCAAGCTCGCCGCCATCACCTGGCGGACCAACCCCAGCGCCGCCGAGCGCGACCTCGCCGGACCGCTGGAGACCCTACGGGCCGGGAAGCTCGGCCCGGCCCCGCTCGGCCCGCTCGCCCGGCTGCTCACCGAACAGGGCCGGATCGACGAGGCCGGCCAGGCCCTGGACCAGCTGGCCGCCGGCCGCGACGCCGAACGCGCCGGCCGGCCCGCCCGGCTCGGCCGCGGCGCCGGCCCGCTGGACGGCCTCTCCGCCTTCCCCTGGTGGGCCGGCCCGGCCCAGCCGGGTGCGGCCGCCCGGCCCGGCGAACCGCTGCCGGCCCGGATCCCGGCACCCGCCGCCCTGTGGGCGGCCCCCGAGTACGCGGCGGACGGCGCGGCCGGCGCCGCGGCCGAGGCCTTCCTGCGCGGTGCCACCCTCGGCGACGGCACCGCCGCCGCGATCGTGCAGGCCCTCCGGGCCCTGCTGGCCACCGACGGGCCCTCCCGCGTACTGCCCTGGTGCCAGGTGTTCGTGGAGGAGGCCGTCCGCCGCCGCGCCCCCGGCTGGCAGACCGCCTTCACCGCCCTGCACGCCGAGGCCCTGCTCCGGCAGGGCGACCTGACCGGAGCGCGGCAGCAGGCCGAGGCCGCTCTGGACCTGCTGCCGGAGCGCGGCGGCAGCGCCTTCGCCGGAGGCGTGGCCGCCACCCTCATCCGCGCCGCCACCGCGGCCGGCCACCACGACACCGCCGCCCGCGAACTCGGCCGCCCCCTGCCCGAGGGCCTCGCCGGCAGCATCCACGGCCTCGCCTACCTGCGGGCCCGCGGCGAGTACCACCTCGCCACCCACCGCTTCCACGCCGCACTCGGCGACTTCCTCGACATCGGCCGCAGCCTCAAGCGCTGGGGCCTGGACCGGCCGCTGCTGATGCCCTGGCGCACCGGTGCGGCCGAGGCGCTGATCCGCCTCGGCGAGGCCCCGCAGGCCACCCGCTTCATCGCCGACCAGCTCGCCCACCGGGACGCCGCCCACCCGTGGATCGCCGGACTCACCCTGCGCGTGCGGGCCTCCCTGTGCGAGCCCCAGGAGCGGCACGCCCTGCTCGCCCGCGCGGTGGACGAGCTGCACGACTCCGAGGACCGCCACGAACTCGCCCGGACGCTGGCCGACTTCGCCCGGGTGCTGAAGGAGCTCGGCGACGGCAACCGGGCCGACATGGTCAACCGGAGGGCCTGGCAGCTCGCCAAGGAATGCGGCGCCGACGCCCTCCGCGAGCAGCTCGCCCCCGGCCCCGGCCAGGCCGGCGGAGCGTCCGAGGACACCCGCCCCGGCGGCGTCGACCTCGCCGAACTCCAGGCCCGGCTCAGCGACTCGGAGAAGCGGGTGGCGATGCTCGCGGTGCACGGCCACACCAACCGCGAGATCGCGATGAAGCTCTACATCACCGTCAGCACCGTCGAGCAGCACCTCACCCGGGTCTACCGCAAGCTCAACATCACCCGCCGTCAGGAGCTGCCCGCGCAGCTCCACCTGCACAGCTCGAACGGCCGGGTGTAACGGTTCGGCGACCCGCATGACAGGAGTCTGGCAATGCGGTGAACGCACCGCGCCGCGGATGATAGGAATCAGTCGGTCACGGTGCGTCGGCCGGGGGGATTCCCGGACCCGCGCCCGCCGCCGTTGCCGAACCAGCCGTCCGCCGGAGAGGCTCGGTGCGATGCCGCGCCTACCCACGGAGACGCCATGACGACGCAGCCCATGCCGCCGGACGCGGCCCTGCCCGAGGTGCTGCGCACCGACATGCTGGCCCGGGTCGAGGAGCGGACGCGCGGCCTGCTGCACGCCGAACGGGCCCGGTGCCGGGCCGTGGACCCCCGGGCCGCGGGCATGGCGGAGGCCCTGGCCGACCTGGTCACCGCCGACGGCGAGCGGATCCGGCCCACCGTCCTGCTCACCGGCTACCTCGCGGCGGGCGGCGACCCGGCGGGCGGGCCCGCCGTCGACGCGGCCGTGGCCCTCGAACTCCTCGACACCAGCTACCTGATCCGCCGTGACGTCCGGGACAACGCCCTGCTGCGGCACGGCGCCCCCACCCTGCACGTCCTGCACGCCGCCGAGCACGAACGCAACGGCTGGGGCGGCGACGCCCGGGGCTTCGGCGTCGGCATGGCCTCCCTCGTCGGCGACCTGGCGACGGCCCTCGCCGACCGGCTCGCCGCCGACCTGCCGGACGCCGCCCGGCAGGTCTGGCACGACCTGCGGATCGGCCGGCTGGGCGGCAGCTACGCCGACTCCGCGCTCTCCAGCCGCTACCTGGCCGACCCGTGGCCGGCCGGCTGCCTCGTCGGCTGCGCCCGCGGCTGCGCCAGCGGCTGGTACGCGCTCCAGCACCCGCTGCTGATCGGCGCGGCCCTGGCGGGCCGCGGCGACCTGGCGGTGGTCTACCAGGACTACGCCCGCCTGCTGCACGCCGCCTGGCGGGTGCGCGGCTTCCTCAGCGGCGGCGGGGACCGCGACTGGTACGGCGACCTGCTGCGGGAGGTGCTGCTGGGCGCCGAGGACCGCGACCGCGCCGAGCGCACCATCGCCCACCTGCTCGGCCGCGTCCGCCGGATGGTCGCGGCCGCCCCGTTCTCCCCGCTCTGGCGCACCGAACTCACCACCCTGGCCACGGGCCTGGCCGCCGGCCGCGGGTAGCCGCCTCCGGGTTCAGAGGGTGCGCGGGGTGCCCGGGCGGAGAGTGGTCAGCCAGCCGCGCAGGGCCTCCTTGCGGACGCCGCCGTGGTCGTCCCGGGGCAGCGCGCGGGCCAACTCCAGCCGGGTGGGCAGGAATCCCGCGCCCACGCCCCGCGCGGCGAGGTGCTCGCGCAGCTCGACCAGGCCGGGCGGCTCCGCCTCCGTCGTCGGGACGACCACCGCGCACGGCAGCTCCCCGTGCTCCTCGTGCAGGTAGTCCACGACCGCCGCCTCCGCCACCCGGGGGTGGGTCAGCAGCGCCTCCTCGACCTCCGCCGTCGGGACCATGAAGATGCCGCCCGCCCGCTCACCGGCCCGGGCCAGCACCTCGACCCCGCCGAGGCCGTCCGCCCGGCCCAGGTCCCCGGTGTCCAGCCAGCCGTCCTGCTCCCAGGGGACGACCGGGGCCGGGTCCCCGTGCCGCCACACCGCCGCGGCGACCGAGGGACCGCGCACCAGGAGCGGAGCCGGCTCCCGCGCGCCGACCGGGCCGGGACCGGCCGGCAGGACGGAGAGCTCCAGCCCCGGCAGCGGGCGCCCGTCGCTCTCGCCGGCGCGTTCGGCGGGTGTCTCGCCCCGGGCGACCGTGCCCAGGCCCACCTCCGGTGACCCCCACACCGCGTGCACCGGGGCGCCCAGGGCCGCCGGGAGCTCGGCCAGCAGCGGCGCGGAGGTGCGGGTGCGCCCGCCGGAGAGCGCCAGGCTCAGCGCCTCCAGCCGCCGGGGCCGTTCCCGCTGCGCCGACAGCACCTCCGACCAGTGGTCCGGGCCCGCGTACGCCAGGGTGGCCCCGGCCTCGGCCATCAGGTCCAGGCAGGTGCCCGGGTCCCAGACGTCCTGGAAGACGGCGGTCCCGCCGAGCGCGATCGGCCAGTAGACGGTGAACAGCAGCGAGGCCAGCGAGGTGAGCGGCAGCGAGGAGTAGATCACCTCGCCGCGCTCCGGCCCCGGCCCGCCGGCCGGGCGGCGGGGGACGACGTTCGCGTAGAGGGTGTTGGGGGTGTGCAGGGTGGCGGTGTAGCGGTCGCCCAGGCCCATCACCGTGACCATCAGGCCGATCCGGTCGGCCCGGTCGGCGCCCAGGGCCAGGCCGTCGCCGTGGCGGCCGCGCTCGTGCGGGACGCGCCGGAAGTACCCGTCGAAGTCCAGCGCCCCGGTCGGCGCGGCGTCGCCCAGGACGACCCGCTGGCGCAGCCAGGGCAGCCGGGGGGCCATCTCGGCCAGTGCCTCCGCGTGCTCGAAGCCCTCCCACCGGTCGGGCACCACGCAGACCCGGGCCTGGGAGGCGGCCAGGATCCGCTCCAGCCCGTGCGCCCGCACGGCCGGGAGCACCGGGACGGCCGGGGTGCCGGCCCGCAGGCAGGCCAGGAGCAGGGCGGCGGTCTCCCACCGGCTGGGCAGCTGGACGGCGACCGGGTCGCCCTCGGCCAGCCCGAGCGAGCGCAGCGCGGCCGCGAACCGGTCGACGGTGTGCGCCAGCCGGCCGTAGCCGACGGTGACCGTGCGGTGCCCGGCGGCCCGGTGGCGGCGGTGGGCGACGATCGCGGGCCGTTCGGGGTCGAGCGCGGCCGTCCGGTACAGGTCGTGCAGAAAGGTCTCGTCACGCCACCACCCGGCCTCGCGGAACCGGGCGGCCACGTCCCCGGGTGGGCGGATCGCGGCGAGCGTCTCGGGCGCGAGGGCCTGCCCCGGGGCCCGCCCGGGCGGCGTGGGCCGGTCGGGCCGCCGGTCACCGGTCACCACCGGCTCACCGACCAGGCGACCTGCACCCGCGAGGAGCAGCCGAGCCGACGCATCACCTCGCGGACGTGGTTGACCACCGTCCACTCCGAGATCTTCAGCCGAGCCGCGATCTGCCGGTTCGTCAGCCCTTCGGAGATCAGCATCGCGACCTGGACCTGCCGCGGCGTCAACGGCCGGCGCGCGGGCCCGGCGGGATCGACGGGATCGACGGGATCGGCCCCGGCCGCCGGCACGGGCGCGGCGAGCGCCTCCAGCACCGCGCCGGCCGGGGTGAGCCGGCGGCCCTCGTCCTCGGCGGTGGCGAAGTCGGCCGGGCTCAGCCGGGCACGCAGCGCGGCGGTGGCCTCCGCCAGCGCCGCGCGCCGCGCCTCGTCCGGGCGGCTCCCGAGTGCCCGCCGCAGCGCCCCGGCGGCGGCGAGCAGCCGGAGCACCCGGGGCTGCTGATGGGCGGCGGTGCGGGCCAGCAGCAGGGCGAACTGCTCCAGGGTGCCGGGCAGTCCGGCCCGGTCGCCGAGCGCGTCGGCCACCCGCAGGCTCTCCCGCAGCGCGCCGTCCGCCGCCGCCGGGTCGCCCGCCTCCGCGGCCGCGGCCGCGAGCTCGCCCAGGGCGTCGGCGACGCCCTGGCTGTGCCGCAGCCGACGGTGCGCGGCCAGGCCCTCCTCCAGCAGAGCGGCGGCCTTGCGCTGCTCGCCGCGGGCGCGCAGCACCCGGGCCAGGTCGACGGTGGCCCCGGCGGCCAGGTGCGCGGCGCCCAGCGAGACGAGCACCTCGCGGGCGGGGGCGAGCGCGGCCTCGGCGGCGGTGTGGTCGCCGAGCCGCAGCAGCGCGGCGCCGAGCCGGGCGGAGACGGCGGCGGCCTGCCGGCGGTCGCCGAGCCGGCGGGCGGCTTCCAGGGCGAGGCGGTGGCGCTGGACGGCCGTCTCCGGATCGCCGAGCGCGTTCGCGAAGCGGCCGCAGAGATCGGTCAGCCGGGCCCGCAGCGGCTCGGGCAGGGAGCGGTCGGAGCCCAGCCGGTCGCACCAGTCGCGGCCCTCGCGCAGCCGCCCGGACAGCAGCCAGGGGCGGCGGCAGGCCAGCAGCAGCCCGGCGGCGCCCTCGGTGTCACCGCGGTCGTGCAGCCGCCGCAGCGCGGCCGACAGGTTGTCGCCCTCGCCGGCCAGGGTGCGCAGCCAGTGGTCCTGCTCGCTGCCGGTGAGCCGGGGTTCGACGGCGGTGAGCAGCCGGCGGAACGCCTCGGCGTGGCGGTCCCGGGCCGCGTCCGCGCGGCCGCTGTCCGCCAGTTCGGCCAGACAGGCGGAGCGGATCGGCTCGGGCACCGCGAAGCGGGGCTCGCCCTCCTCCTTGCCGGTCACGGTGAGCAGGTGGCGGTCCAGCAGGACCTCCAGCGCCGTCTCGACGGCGGCGCCCCCGGCCGGGGCGGCCCGTTCGGCCATCGGGAGGCCGAACCCTCCCTCGAAGACGGCGAGTTGTTCCAGCAGGGCGCGCTGGACGGGCTGCAGCCCGCGCCGGCTCCAGGCGGCCAGCGCGGCCAGCGAGTGGTGCCGCTCGGGCATGTCGAGCGGGCCGCCGCCGAGCAGTGCGCCGCGCTGGCGCAGCCGGGCGTGCAGGGCCTCCGCCGAGTAGAGCCGCAGCTGCCGGGCCGCCAGCTCCAGGGCGAGCGGCAGCCCCTCCAGCAGGGCGCAGATCCCGGCGACCGCGGCGGCGTTCTCGGTGGTCAGGGCGAAGTCGGGGTCGATGTCGTGCGCCCGCCGGACGAACAACGCGACGGAGGGGAGCCGGAGCAGCGCGTCCGGCTCGTCCTCGGCCGCCGCGGCGGCCTCCGGCACCGGCAGCGGGCGGACCGGGAGCAGTCGCTCGCCCGACACCCCCAGCGGCGACCTGCTGGTCGCCAGCACCACCAGGTCCGGCTGCGCGGCGAGGACCTCGGCGACGGCGGTGGCGAGCGCGCGCCCGTGGCCGTCGCAGGTGTCGAGGCGGAGCAGCAGCCGGCCGTTCCCGTCGTCGGTCGGCCGCGGCGCGGCGGCCTCCCGCCGGACGACCTCCGGCAGGCGCTCCCCGGTCACGTCGGCCAGGTCGACGGACCGGGCGGCGGTGAAGCCGGCGGCCGCGGGCGCGGCGGCCGCGGCGAGCCGGCTCTTGCCGACCCCCGCGGGCCCGGTGAGGGTGAGCAGCCGTAGCGACCGGTCCGCCAACCGGGCGTCCAGGGCGAGCAGTTCGCGCTCACGTCCGATCAGTTCGACGGCTCCGGTGGAGCGTAGCGAAGGCTGCGCCGCCCGGACCGACCGCCACCCCTCTCGTGTTGCCGGCACTCCCCGCCCCCCGTCCTGCGCTTCCCCGTCCACCAGGGCCCCGATCGGCCGGGGGTCCCGGTCCGCCGAGGCCCCGGCCCGCCAAGAGGCCTGAGCCGCCACGGGTCCTGGTCCTACCACCGTCGCCGGTCCCGCTTAAGGCCGGCTAAAGGGCCGGCGCGGGCTGCGGACGGGGCTCGTGCAGCCGCCAGACGCCGGGACGGACCTCCAGCCGGTGGCCGGGGTCGGACCGGGCGCTGCGCAGGGCCCGGCGGGCGAAGGACTCCAGCCGGCGGTCATGGAGGGCGCGGGCGAGGTCCACGCAGGCGGTGAAGCGGGTGCGCGCCCGGGCGCGGTCGCCGCCCGCCAGCGCGTGGAACCCGAGAGCGCGCAGCACCTCGAACCGGGCCCGCCGGTCGGCCGGCTCGGGGTCGGCGGCGAGCGCGGCGGTCAGCAGCTCCTGCGCGGCGGTGCCGTCCCCGGCGTCCATCCGCAGTTCGGCCAGGCCGGCCAGGGCCCGGCTCAGCTCCGCCCGGTGGCCGGTCTCCTCGGCGATCCGGCGGGCCAGCCCGTAGTGCTCCTCGGCCTCCGCCAACCGCCGCTGCTGCCAGGCGAGGTCGCCGAGCGAGCGGAGCGTGCGCACCTCCGCCGCCCGGTCGCCGCAGCGCCGGGCCGCGTCCAGCGCGAGCGCGTGCGTCTCGGCCCAGGCGCCCCACGCGGCGTGCGTCTCCAGGTGGCCGTCCAAGGCCGCCACCAGCCGTACGGCGGCGCTCAGCCGGCCGGCCCCGTGGGCCTGCCGGACGGCGCGGACCAGCGCCTCCCGCTCCCGGGTGAACCAGCCGGCGGGCTCGGGCGGCGCGTCCCCGCAGGGCCGGGCGTGCGTCAGTACGGCGACGACCCGCTCGGCCGCGCGGGCGTACTCCGCGCACAGCCGCTCGATCGCGTCCCCGATGTCCTGCGGGTTCTCCTCCTCGGTGAGCCGCTCGACGGCCAGCACCCGCAACAGCTCCGGGACCAGGTAGCCGGCCCGGTCGGCGGCGACCAGCAGCCGGTCGTCGACCAGCCCGTCCAGCAGCCGGGCGGTCTCGGCGGGGGAGCGGCCGAACACCGCGCCGGCCGCCGCGCGCCCGAACGGGCCGGCCGGCAGCAGCCCGAGCAGCCGGAAGGCCTGCCGCAACTCGGGCCGGGCGTCCTGGTACGCCCGCAACAGCGGTGCGCGGGCGTCGAGTTCGCCGATCTTCAGCTCGCCGAGCCGGAACCGCTCGTCCCGCAGCCGGTCCACCAGCGAGGCGACGCTCCAGTGCGGGCGGGCCGTCAACTGGGCGGCCACCACTCGGACGGCCAGCGGCAGCCGGCCGCACAGCTCCAGCAGTTCGCGGACGGCGGCCGGCTCCGCCGCCTCCCGCTCCGGTCCCGCCGCCGCGGCGAACAGCGCCCGGGCCTCCTCCGGGTCGAGGGCGTCCAGCAGGACCGGCCGGATGCCGCCGAGCCCGGCGGGCAGCCGACGGGCGGTGACGATCGCGCTGCTCCCGGCGGTGGTCGGCAGCAGCGGTCGCAGCTGCGCCTCGGAGTCGGCGTTGTCGAGCACCAGCAGCAACCGGCGGCCCGTCAACTGCTCCTGCCAGGCGTCGCGGAGCTCGCCCGCGCCGGCGCCGTGCGCCAGCCGCACCCCGCGCCGTCGGAGCAGCGTGGAGATCGCCTTCGTGGCGGGCAGCGGGTGCCCCGGCTCGGGTTGGAGGTCCAGGAAGAGCCGGCCGTCCGGGAAGGCCGGACCGCAGCGGTGGGCGACCTCCAGGGCGAACGCCGTCTTGCCGACGCCCGGCTGCCCCGCCACCGCGACGAACGACCCGGCCGGGCCGTTGCGCAGCAGCTCCTCGACCCGGGCGAGCGCGACGTCGCGGCCGGTGAAGACGGGATCGGCGGGGGGCAGCGCGGCACCGCCCGGGACGTCGAGCGGCACCGCGCCCTGCGCGCCCTTCCGGTCGGCCGCGGGCTCCTCGCCCCCGGCGGCGGTGAGCAGCAGCCCGGGATCACCGGCCAGGATCCGCCGGTGCAGCCGCTGCAACGGCGGACCGGGTTCGACCGCCAGCTCGTTCACCAGCAGCTTCCGCAGCTCGGTGAAGGACCGCAGCGCCTCGGCCTGCCGCCCGGCCCGGTACAGGGCCAGCATCAGATGGCCTTGCAGTTCCTCGCGCAGCGGGTGCTCGGCGGCCAGCGACCGCAGTTCGGCGATCAGCTCGTGGTGTCGGCCGAGTTCGAGGTCGGCCCGGATCCGCTGGTCCAGGGCGGCGGCGCCGGCCTCGGCGAGCTGGGCGGCGGCCCCTTCGAGCAGCGGCCCGTGCGGGGTGTCGGAGAGCAGCGGGCCGCGCCAGAGCGCAACGGCCCGGCGCTGGAGGTCGGCGGCGCTGTGGTAGCGGCCGTCGGCCAGTGCCTCCCGGCCGAGCCGGTGCAGCTCCTCGAACACGGACAGGTCGAGCAGCTCCGGTGCGAGGGAGAGCCGGTAGCCCGGGGGCTGGGTGCGCAGCAGCTCCCGGCCCCGGGCGGGGTCGACGGCGTCCAGCAGCTTGCGCAACTGCGAGACGTAGACGTGCAGGGTGGAGGTGGCCGTGCGCGGCGGCTCGTCCTGCCACAGTTCGGTGACCAGGCTGTCCACCGACACCACCTGGTTGGCCCGGACCAGCAGGGTGCCGAGCACCACCCGCAGCTTGGCCGCCTGCGGGGTGTGCGAGACCCCGGGGCCCCCACTGCCCTCGATTTCCATCGGTCCCAGGATCCGGAACCTCACCGGGCCCACCCCCCGTGCTCTCTGCCGCCGCGTACCCGGCGGTGACGGCGACCCGCCGGCCGGCGCCGGGTCAGAAGTCCTGCACCACAGTGGTGCGTGCCTCGGCCACCGTTCTCCGGTTCTGGGTCAGCGTGAGCGTGACCGGGACGCTCGGCCGCCCGGCCGCGTCCCGCCCGATCGTCTCGGGGACGGTCGCGCAGCGCACCGGGAGGTCAGCCTCGGCGTAGCCGCGGAAGTGCACGTCACAGGCGGCCAGCATGGCCCGCTCGGGGACCAGCCCGACGGCGCGCCCGGCGGTCAGCACCGAGGCCTGCCGCAGGGACTCCATCAGCAGCGTGCCGCTCAGGTGGCCGTCCGCGGTGGCGCCCAGCGCCGGGTCGTCCCGGTGCGGCAGGACCCACGTGCTGAGCCGGCCCCGCGAGGACTGGGTCGGCTGGCTCACCACCACGTTCCCCGCCGAGTCGCGGCCGACCGCGCCGGGTTCGACCGGCCGGACCGGGCCGTCCGGCTCGTCCGCCAGCTCGGGCGCCGCCCGCACCGCCCACCGGCTGTGCGCGAGCTGCTTGCGGTGCAGCCCGGGCATGACGAAGACCAGGCTCGCCGTGCCCGTCGCGCACGGCACGTCGTCGAGCGACACCTCCAGGTGGAAGTCCATGCCGCGCGGCACCCCGTTGACCGTGTTGGCGGGCGTGGCCCGCAGTTCGGTGGTCATCCGGGCCGGGCCCCGCCCGGCGCGCCAGGCCGCCACCTCGGTCACGCCGAGGCCGACCCGGTAGAACAGGCCGGGCCGGTCCGCGGGCACGCCGAAGTACTGCTGCCCGACGAACTCGCCGATCTCCCGGACCGCCTCGGTGACCAGCTGCGGGTCGTGGAAGTGGCCCGGCCCGTCGTTGAAGAGCGGGTGGGTGCTCGGCGCGTCCCCGGTGAGCAGGAACCGCTCCTCGCCGCCGCTCGGCGCCTCCAGCAGGTAGTGGTCCCAGGAGGGCGGGCAGTGGATCAGGTGCTGGGTGGCGTGACCGAGCAGCCCGTGGTCCAGCCCGGCGCCGACGATCGCGGTGCTCTCGATGGTCATGGCGGTTCCTCACCCGGATCGGCTGGTGGCCGCGGTGTCGACAGGCCACGCCCCAGCATCGCCGCACCGGGAGGTGCGCCGACATCCGGTGACGGTGGCAGCAAGTTGCGCGGCCGGTTCTCCCGGGCGGTGCCGCGCGAAGCACGCCGGCCGCCCGGCCCGCCGCCGTACCGGCCCGCTTCACCAGGGCTTTAGCGGCGCTCTGGGGGCGGCCCCGACACTGGACGGCGCGGCGGTGACCCGATGGCCCCGGAGGGAAGCCCGCCACGGCCTCGTTCCGGGTCCTCCCCCCGGCCCGGAACGAGGCGTCGCCCGCTCCCGCGGGACGCGGCGGGCGGCCCGCGCCGCACATCCGACCCGGTGACGGTCACCCTCGTCCTGGTCGCCGACGCCCGGGTCTGCGTGATGGCGCCCTTCGCGGTCGCCTTCGACGCCGACGACCTCGTGGAGAACGAGCAGGCGCTCGAGTTCCCCGGGGAGGGGACCGCGGCCTGGGCCGACTACGTGTACTTCGCCATGTCGGTCATGACGGCCTTCGGCGCGACCGACGTCAACGTGACGTCGCGGGGGATGCGGCGGACCGTGTCGGCCGATTCGGCGGTCGCCTTCGTCTTCGACACCGTGACGGTGGCGAGCCTGGTGGGCACCCTCGTCAGGCGTCGTCCTGGGGAGCCTTCGTCAGGCGTCCTCCTCGCGCGTCCTGCTCAGGCGTCCTCCTCGCGCGTCCTGCCCACGTGCCGGTGACGCCCGGAGCGGACCGAGGGCGGCGGCGCGGCGGGCGGGGCGGGGGAGGGCCGGAGCGGACCGAGGGCGGCGGGCGGGGCGGGGGAGGGCCGGAGTCGACGAACTGCGCGACGACCGCGGGGACGAGGCGTACCGAGCCGTTCGTCCTCCACACCATCGGCGGCCTGAACGCGCCCTGCCCGCCGGCGCGGTGCCCGGCGGGGCGTGTGGAGAGGCCTTTCCGGCGCCCTGCCAGGCGGGTGCAGGACGGCGACCCGACCAGCGAGGACGAGGTGTTCGGCCAGCGCAGTCCCAAGGCGTGTCCGACGATTCCCGCCGGGCGCGCGACGCTCCCCCAGCCTTCGGCCGGGAGGGACCCCCAGGGCACGCACCTCGCCGCGTTGTCGTCGGTCGCCGATGGCCCCCAGCCTCCGCCTTGCGGTGCACGCACCCCAATGCCGCGCGCCGATCCGACGCGAATTGTCAGACACGCCCTAACACCGCAGGGCGGCGTACGACGACGTGGCGAGGTACGCCGTGGTGAGGGCGGCGGCCTCCCGGAGCGCCTCGGGCCAGGGGGCGGGGGCGAGCCGGGCGGCGAGGAGGCAGGCGAACAGGATGTCGCCGGCGCCGACCGTGAGCGGCTGCCCGTCGACGGTGGGCGCGGGCTGGTGCAGCGGGGCGCCGCCGTCCCCGGGGACGAGGACGGAACCGAGGGGGCCGAGGGTGACGAGGACGTGGCCGTCGGCGGGGACGAGTTTGCGGGCGGCGGAGATCGCCTCGTGCTCGGGCAGGTCGGCCGGGTCGGCCGGCTCGGTGCCGGCCCAGAGTGAGAGTTCGCGGGCGTTGAGCGAGACGAAGGTCGCCTGCTCGCCCTCGGGGACCAGCTTGTGCACCTCGGTCGGGTCGGCGGAGAGCAGCCAGAACGGGATGCCCCGCCCGCGGGCGGTGGCGCACAGCCAGGCCAGGGTGGCGGGGTGGCCGTCGGTGCCGGAGACGATGACGGACGCCTGGTCGAACAACTCCGGGCGGGTGCCGAGCAGTTCGGGGGTGAGCAGGTCGAGCGCGTCCTGACCGACGAAGTGCTTGTCGACGACCGAGCCGTCGACCAGCTGGGCCTCGAACAGCGGGAGCGGGGTCCGGACGGGCAGGGCGATCCGGTCGACGCCGTGGGCGGCGAGGTGTGCGTCCACGGCGGGGGCGAGGTCGCCGGTGTAGTCGGCGGTGAGGAACAGCGGGTCGCTGCCGCGGGCGGCCATCGCGCACGCGACGTTGTGGATGACTCCGCCCCAGCGCAGTGCCGCGGGTGGCAGGGCGCGGCCGACCGGTCCCTCGTGGAGGTAGTCGAGGGTGACGGTGCCTATCAGCAGGGGGCGCTTGGTGGTCATCGGCGGTCCAGTGGTTCGGCGAGGTGGAGGCTCTCGCGGTGGGCGAGCTGGTCGAGTCGGGTGCGGCCGGAGAAGCCGTCGGCGAGCAGGCGGGTGTCCGGCCCGGCGGCGCGGACAGCGGGCAGCAGGGAGGTGTCGGCGACCTGCGCGCTGGTCTCGTCGTGGCCGCGCTCGGCGCCGAAGTTCCCCGCCGGTCCCGCGACAGCCGTCGGCTGCCCGGACGGCGGCGCCGGCCCGGACTCCGGGTCCACCAGCGCCGTTCGGGCCTCCGGGTCGGTCCGGTGCAACCGGTCGAGGTGGCGGGAGGAGGCCAGGACGACGCCGGGACCGACCGCGTTCCCGGCGGTCGACGTACCGGCGCCCCGGGCCGCCAGCGGAACGCCGAGCGAGCGGCAGACCTCCAGCGCCGCCACGACCTCCTCGGCGCTGCCCGGGAACGCGACGGCGAGCGGCACGATCCGGTGGAGCGTGGCGTCGCCGGAGTACGACGCCCTGCGGCGCGTGGAACCGTCGGCTCCGACCCCGGCGCGGCGAAGCGCTGCGGCCACCTGCTCCGGCTCGGCCACCTCCCCAACCTCCATGTCCCGTAGTCTAGTTGCCCGCGGCCCCGACCAGACCGACCCGTTCCAGCAACTGCGGTGCGGGCAGTGCGGCGTGGAACTCCTCGACCGCCGCGGTCAGCCTCTGCCCGGGGTCCGGGGTGTCCGGGCGGCCGCCGGTCCACAACGCGGTGAGCGCCTGGTAGACCTCGGCGGTGGCCGTCACCAGCCGGTCGCTCAGCCGCTCCGGACGCGGCCATTCGGAGCGCGGCGTGCCGTTGCGCACGGCCGCCTGCACCTGGTCGCGCAGCCCGGGGTGGAGCAGCCGCAGCAGTTCCTTGCAGACCGGGGTGCCGTGGAAGTAGAAGCGGTTCTCGTCCGGGGTGCCGACGTGGTCGATCAGCAGCGGACGGCGGTGCTCGTCGAAGCCGTACTCGGCCTTGCCGTCCGCCAGCCGCAGTCCGACCGCGTCCGCGTGAGCGGTCAGGACCCCGGCCACGGTGCGGGTCAGCTCGACGATCCCGGCCAGATCGCCGGGGCGGACCCTCCCGACCAGGGCCGCCTCCTCGGCGGTGACGAAGCGGTCGGTCTCCTCGAACTTGGTGGTGAACTCCACCATCGGGGAGGCCAGCCAGGGCGCCCCGGCGGCGCCGTACGGCGGCACGGAGGTCGGGTCCAGGGTGCCGGCGGCGGTGCGGCGGTGGACGGAGGACTCGCGCGGCAGCGCGTTGCGGTACACCACCTGGAGCGGAATCATCCCGGCCGGGCCGGTCGCGGCGCGTCGGCCCAGGAGGTCGATGTCCAGCAGCCGGATGCGCAGGGAGCGCTCGTCCACCTGCTCCACGAAGTGGGTCGGAACGCCGGCGGCCTCGAGCAGCCCGAAGGAGTGCACGGCCATGGTGGCGGAGGCGATGCCCTTGCCGGGGATCTCGTCCGGCATCACGCCGAAGTCGTACACCGAGTAGCGGTCGGTGAAGGTGAGGATGCCGTCACCGGGGCGGCCGTCGGCCGCCGGGCGGAGGATTTCCAAGTCCTTGGTGGACCAGCGCTTCACAGGTACTCCAACGGAAGGGGGACGAGGGGCGGGCTCAGGCGGAGGCCGCGGACAGCGCGGCGCGTCCGCCGAGGGCGACGGAGAACTGGTCGGTGACCTGGGCCAGGGCGTCG
Organism: Kitasatospora sp. NPDC053308; assembly: GCF_055585785.1. Lineage (NCBI taxonomy): Bacteria > Bacillati > Actinomycetota > Actinomycetes > Kitasatosporales > Streptomycetaceae > Kitasatospora > Kitasatospora sp. NPDC053308. The sequence continues at coordinate 36,313 of NZ_JBVJJY010000003.1, forward strand.
GCGGCCGACTCGGCGACCGCCGCCGTGCCGTCCTCCCGCACGGTGATCTCACGGTCGAGGGTGAACCAGCCGGGGGTCACCTGGGCGGCACCCATCGAGCTGAGCACCGGACGCAGCGCGTAGTCGACCGCCAGGACGTGCGCGGTGGTGCCGCCGGTGGCCAGCGGCAGCACCACCTTCCCGGCGAGCGCGTACTGCGGCAGCAGGTCGAGGAGGGACTTCAGCAGACCGGAGTAGGCGGCCTTGTAGACGGGCGTGCCGACCACGATCCCGTCGGCCGCCTCGACGAGTCCGGCCGCCGCCGCGATGGCGGGGTGCCGGGGGTCGGTGCCGAGCAGCGCCTCGGCCGGCAACGACCGGACCTCCAGCGGGGTCACCCGGTGGCCGTGGGCGGTCAGACGGACGTCGAGGTGGCGCAGCAGGGCGGTGGTGCGGGACGTCGCGGACGGACTTCCCGAGATGGACAGCACGTGGGCCATGACAGATCCTCCTCCGAGTGGCTTGACGGGTGGGTGACCGTGCGGGCTGAGCGGGCCGGGCTCAGGAGACCAGGTCGCGCCAGTCGGTGCCCTCCGGGACGACCATGTTGGCGGAGGTCGCCTTGCCGTAGTCGGCGTCGGGCCCGAGCCCGGGCGGTGTCCCGCCGTTGGCGTGGGCATCGAGGGCGTCCAGCATGTAGCGGCGGGCCCGGACGATGCCGCGGTCGCTCTTGCCCGGATTCTCGATGGTCCGGTCGACGATCGGCCCCATGCTCTCCTGCACGGCGACGTCCTGGAGCACCAGGCCGCGGATGCCGGAGAAGCTGCGGCCTTCGGCCATCGCGGCCCGGTCCTGGCCCCAGGCGTTCTCGCGGGTGTAGCCCTCGCGGATGTTGTCCGGGTTGAGCCGGTCGAGGTCGAGGCCGAACTGCTCGGCGAAGTACGTCGGGTCCACGGGCTTGTCCTCGTTCCACCACAGGTACCACATGATGGTCTGGTGGTCGTTGACGGGCACCCAGGCGTGCCAGAGCCGGTCACCGGTGGGCAGTTCGGGCACCACGGTGTACCAGGGCATGGCGAAGGGCTTGATCCGCACCAGCGAGTCGCCGGAGGACAGCGAGCGGATCGCGGCGTAGCGCAGCCCGTACGGCTGCTCGTCGATCTCGTCGCGCGGGGCGGTGTCGTCGAGCAGGTCGCGCAGCGGGCCGTTGCGGGCCTCGGTCTCGTGGAGCAGGGAGACGTGCGCCGAGTCGATGTCGGCCTCGACGCCCTGGAACCAGTTGCAGTCCACCAGCGCGACGGTGGCGAAGACCTGCTCGGCCGGGAGCTTGGTGAAGGGGAACGCCGGGAAGGCGTTCGGCTCCCGCCCGGTGCCGCCGAGCCACACCCAGATGACGCCGCCGGCCTCCACCACCGGGTGGTGCTTGAGCGAGACCCGGGAGGCGAACCGGCCGCCGTCCTCGGGCTCCGAGGGGGTGGCCAGCACCTTGCCCGAGACGTCGAACTTCCAGCCGTGGTAGACGCAGCGCAGCGCGCAGTCCTCGTTCCGGGCCAGCGCCAGCGAGGCGCCGCGGTGCGGGCAGGCCTCGTCGAAGCAGCCGACCCGGCCGTCGGCGCCGCGGAACAGCACGTACTTCTCGCCGAGCAGTTCGACCGGGACGGGCGCGCCGCCGGGCTCGGCCAGCCGCTCGCTGCGCATCACCGGAAGCCAGTACTCGCGGAGCATCCGGCCCATGGGCGTGCCCGGTCCGACCCGGGTCAGGGATTCGTTGACCTTCCGCGTAGCCACTGGTGGCCTCCGTTTCGGTGGTAGCGACCTGCGATCGCGATGATCGGCTTCCACTCCTGAGACGAATCGGCCATCGCGGATGTGACACCCCAGGTGAGGAGCGGTCCGACCGAATACGGTGATTGACGGTGCGTCCGGAACCGGTCCAAGATTGCCTCGCCGCGGGCCCCGCAGCCGATTCCGGTCATCGAGGGGCGTGACGCGCCGACGACCGGCGGCAGGACGGGCGGAGGCGACCGGCCTCCCCCCGAATCCAGCGACCCCCGGACCCCGTGTTCCGCGTGCGGACCTGGCGCGCCCGTGACCGTGATCGACGATCAATCGGAGGTCTGACCATGGCACTTGACCGACCCGACCGAAGCGGCGCCGTCCGGGTGTCCGCTCCGGCCCGGCTGAGCTTCACCCTGATCAGCCTCGACGGCAGTTCGCTGCGCCGCAACGGCATCGCCGCGATGGCCGTCGACCGGCCCGGCCTGACCGCCGAGGTGCGGGAGGCCGCGGACGGGATCGTCGCGGTGACCGGCACCGCCGAGGAGACGGAACGCGAACTGACCGCCGCCGTGGAGACCCTGCGCAAGCTGTGGGACGGCCCGGCCGCCCGGGTCGACGTCCTCGAAGCGCTGCCCCAGCACAGCGGTTTCGGCTCCAAGACCAGCACGCTGCTGGCCGTCGGCCAGGCCTACGGCCGGCTGTGCGGGGTGGAGCCGGACCAGCGGGAGCTGGCCCGCGTCCTCGGCCGCGGCCGGACCTCGGGCGCCAGCACCGGACTGTCCACGTACGGCGGCTTCCTGGTCGACGGCGGTCACGTCAACCCGCCGGACTTCGCCGAGCAGCCGCAGAAGTACCTGCGGCCGAGCCGCTTCGCCCAGCAGGTGGCGCCGCCGAAACCCGTGGTGCGGCTGGACTTCCCGGACTGGCCGATCCTGGTGATGCTCACCCACGGCCGCCACCTGGGCGGCCAGGAGGAGCTGGACTGGTTCCACTCGGTCACGCCGATCCCGGCCGAGGAGTCCTGGCGCACCTCCCACCTGGTGTTCATGGGGCTCGCCCCGGCCGTCCTGGAACAGGACTTCGACGCGTTCTGCGCGGCGGTCAACGAGATCACCTTCACCGGCCACTTCAAGCAGGCGCAGATCGCCTTCCAGGGCGAGGCGGTGGCGAGCGTGCTGGAGGCCGGCCGGGCCGCCCCGTCGGTGGACGCGATCGCGCTCAGCGTCACCGGCCCGGCCTGCTTCGCCTTCACCCGGCGCCCGCAGGACGCCGAGCGGTGGGCCTGGGACCTGAAGAACCGGGGCCTGATCCGGAGCTTCTGGTTCACCCGGGCCAACAACCGGGGCCTGATCACCACCGAGGTCTCCTGACCCGGAACCCCACCGGAGCGCACCGTGCGGAAGACCGCGCGGACGACACCCCATCCGAAAGCAGGGCAATGAAGACCGACATCCCCGACGTCCTGGCCGCCCGCTACGCCTCGCCCGAGCTCGTCGAACTCTGGTCGGCCGAGCACAAGATCCTCCTGGAGCGCCGGCTGTGGCTGGCCGTGCTGCGCGCCCAGCGCGACCTCGGCGTGGCCGTCCCGGAGGGCGTGGTGGCCGACTACGAGAAGGTCCTCGACCGGATCGACCACGCCTCCATCGAGGCGCGGGAGCGGGTCACCCGGCACGACGTGAAGGCCCGGATCGAGGAGTTCAACGCCCTGGCCGGGCACGAGCACATCCACAAGGGGATGACCTCCCGGGACCTCACCGAGAACGTCGAGCAGCTGCAGATCCGGGAGAGCCTGCTGCTGGTGCGCGGCCGCTGCGTCGCACTGCTGACCCGGCTGGGGGCGTTGGCAGCCGAGCACGCCGAGCTGGTGATGGCCGGCCGCTCGCACAACGTGGCCGCCCAGGCCACCACGCTGGGCAAGCGCTTCGCGACCGTGGCGGACGAGGTGCTGGCCGCCCTGGTGCGGCTGGAGGAGCTGATCGAGCGCTACCCGATGCGCGGCATCAAGGGCCCGATGGGGACGGCCCAGGACATGCTGGACCTGCTCGGCGGGGACCGCGCCCGGCTGGTCGAGCTGGAGGACCGGGTGGCCGACCACCTCGGGTTCGCGCACCGGCTCACCAGCGTCGGCCAGGTCTACCCGCGCTCGCTCGACTACGAGGTGCTGAGCCTGCTGGTGCAGCTGGCGGCCGGCCCGTCCTCGCTGGCCAAGTCGATCCGGCTGATGGCCGGCGACGAGCTGGTGACCGAGGGCTTCGCGGAGGGGCAGGTCGGCTCCTCGGCGATGCCGCACAAGATGAACTCCCGTTCCTGCGAGCGGATCAACGGCCTGATGATCGTGCTGCGCGGCTTCGCCTCGATGGCCGCCGAGCTGTCCGGCGACCAGTGGAACGAGGGCGACGTGTCCTGCTCGGTGGTGCGCCGGGTCGCGCTGCCGGACGCCTTCTTCGCCTTCGACGGGATGCTGGAGACGCTGCTGACCGTGCTGGACGAGTTCGGCGTCTTCCCGTCGATGGTCGGTGCCGAACTGGAACGCTACTTGCCGTTCCTGGGCACCACCAAGATCCTGATGGCGGCGGTGCGCGCGGGCGTCGGCCGGGAGACCGCGCACGAGATCATCAAGGAGCACGCCGTCGGCGCCGCCCTGGACATGCGCTCGGAGGGCGGGGACAACCACCTGATGGCCCGGCTCGCCGCGGACGAGCGCCTGCCGCTGGACCGCGCCCGGTTGGACGCCCTGCTGGCCGACCGGATCGGCTTCACCGGCGCCGCCACCGACCAGGTCGCGGCCGTGGTGGCCCGGATCGAGGAACTCGCCGCCCGCCACCCGGAGTGGTCCGGCTACCGGCCCGCCCCGCTGCTGTAGGGCCGGCCCGGAGGATCTCGCCGGGCGCGCGGCGCCGGGCAGGATCCGCCGCACGGGCCCGACCCCGTGCCCGAGCCCGATCGACTCCTGAGCCCGCTCGACCCCTGAGGATTGGACTGCCGTGCGAAAGGTTGAAACCGACTCCCTGGTGATCGGATCCGGCGGCGCCGGACTGCTGGCGGCCTGCCGCGCCGCCGACGCCGGGCACCGGGTGCTGGTCCTCGAACGCACCTCGGTGCTGGGCGGCACCACCGCCGTGTCCGGCGGCATGGTCTGGGTGCCCGCCAGCTCCGTGATGCGCGAGCACGGCATGCCCGACTCCGCCGAGGACGCCCTGCGCTACCTGGAACTCGTCACCGAGGGCGAGGTCGAGCGGTGGCGGCTCGAGCAGTACGTCGAGGTGGCGCCGCAGGTGGTCGACTACCTGCACGCCGAGACGCCCGTCCGGCTGTTCCCCATCGACCGGCCCGACTACCACTCGGACTGGCACGGCGCCCGGGACGTCGGGCGCACCCTCGACAACGTGCCGTTCCCGACCGCCGACCGGCCCGGCCTGCTGGAGCGGATCAGGAAGGGCAGCCACTTCGACGCCGTCACCTACGACGAGCGGCACCGCTGGCAGATCCCCGGGCGCTACGACCACGAGCTGGTCGCCCGTCGCAAGGCCGAGGGCGTCGTCACGGTGGGCGCCGCGCTGGTGGCCGGGCTGGTGGCGGCCTGTGACGACCGCGGGGTGGCCTTCGAGACCGCGGCGCGCGCCACCGAGCTGCTGGTCGAGGACGGCCGGGTGGTCGGCGTCCGGGCCGAGACCCCGGACGGCCCGGTCGAGTACCGGGCACGGGCCGGTGTGGTGCTGGCCACCGGCGGCTTCGAGTGGAACGAGCGCCTCAAGCAGGCCCACCTCGGGCTGGCCGGGACGCGCCCGGTCAGCCCGCCGTGGAACCACGGCGACGGCCTGCTGATGGCGACCGTTCTCGGGGCGGCGCTCGGCACCATGTCCCAGGCCTGGTGGGTGCCCGCGGTGTCCGGCCGGGGCGAGGAGTACGACGGGGTGCCGATGTCCCGGCACCTGGTCGGCGAGCGCTGCCTGCCCGGCTCGATCATGGTCAATCGGCACGGTCGGCGCTTCGTCAACGAGGCCGTCAACTACAACGACGTCACCAAGGCCTTCCTGGCCTTCGACCCCACCCGGCACGAGCGCCCCAACCTGCCCGCCTGGCTGGTCTTCGACGAGGCGTTCCGCCGCAGCTACCCGATCGCCGGCGCGCAGCCGGGCGGCCCGGTGCCCGACTGGTACACCAGTGCCGACACCCCCGCCGAACTGGCACGGCTGATCGGGGTGGACGAGCAGGGCCTGACCGAGACCCTGGCCGCCTTCAACCCGGACGCCGTCCGCGGCGTCGACACCGCCTTCGGCCGCGGCGCCACCAGCCACGACCGCTACTACGGCGACCCGCTGCACGAGCCCAACCCCTGTCTGGCACCGCTGGTCGAGCCGCCGTTCCACGCCGTCCGGGTCGAACCGGGCATGCTCGGCACCAAGGGCGGCCTGGTCACCGACGAGCGCGGCCGGGTGCTGCGGCACGACGACACGCCCATCCCCGGGCTGTACGCCTGCGGGAACGTCACCTCGCCGGTGATGGGTCCGGGCTACCCGGGCTCCGGCGGCACCCTCGGGCCCGCCCTGGTCGGCGGCTACCTGTGCGGGACCGCGCTCGGCAAGGAGGAGCAGCGGTGACCAGGATCGTCGTCGTCGGTGCCGGATCGATCGGCAGCTGCGTGGCCCTGCGCCTGGCCGAACAGGGCGCCGAGGTCCTGCTGGTGGACGCCCGGGAGCCCGCCGAGGGGCTCTCCGCCCACGGCTTCGGCTGGGTCAACGCGGTCGACAACGGGTTCGACCCCTACTACCGGCTCTCGGCCGAGGGCCTGCGCGCCCACGAGCGGCTGGCCGCCGCGACCGACGGCGAGCCCTGGTTCTTCCGGAACGGAAACCTGCACTGGGCCGACAGCGCGGACGGGGCCCGGCGGCTCGCCGACGTCGCCGCCGGCTACCGGGCCAAGGGCTACCCGGTCGAGGAGCTGGACGCCGAGCGGGCCCTGCGCGAACTCCAGCCGGGCCTGGCGCTCGACGGCCTGCACGGGCCGCTGCTGTACTACCCGGACGACGCCCACGTGGTCAGCGACCGGCTGATCTCGGCCGTCCAGGACCGGGCCAGGGCGGTGGGCGTCCGGCTGCGGACCGGGGACGCCGTCACCGGGCTGCTCGGCACCGACCGGGTGCGCGGCGTCCGGCTGGCCTCCGGCGAGCGGATCGAGGCGGACGCCGTGGTCAGCTGCGCCGGGCGCGGCACGCGGGACCTGCTCGGCCACGCCGGCGCGGATGTGCCGCTGGTGGAGCCGGGGGACGGCTCCGGGGTCACCGTGCGGGGGCTGCTGGTGCGGACCTCCCCGGTGCCCGTCCGGGTGGAGCGGGTGCTGCACGCACCGCACCTGAGCATCCGTCCGCACAGCGGCGGGCGGCTGGTGCTGCACTGTCACGACGTGGACGAGGAGCTGACCGACGAGGGGCAGGCGCCGGCCGCCGCGCAGGAGGTGCTCGCGCGCCTCGCCGAGGTGCTGCCCGGCACGGCCGGGACGGACGTCACGGTCGAGGACGCCTTCGTCGGGGTCCGCCCGATGCCGGCGGACGGGATGAGCGTGCTGGGCTGGGTGCCCGGCGCCGGTTCGCTGTACGTGGTGGTGACCCACAGCGGGCTCACCCTGGCACCGGTGCTCGGGGAGATCGTCGCGCGGGAGGTGCTGGGCGAGCCGTCCGACCTGGCGGCGGCGTTCCGGCCCGAGCGCTTCGCAGCGGTGTGAGACGGGACGAGGAGAGGACTACGGCATGGGCACGTTGGCAGTCACGGGGGCCGGATGCGTGGTCTCCGGCGACCTCACCGCTCCGCTGGTCGACGGCGCGGACACCGTCCTGTGTGTGGACGGCCTCATCACGGCGGTGGGCCGGGCCGCCGACCTGGCGGACGGACTGGCCGCCGCCGACCGGGTCCTGGACGCGGCCGGGGCCACCGTGGCGCCCGGCCTGATCGACTCGCACGGGCACGTCGCCTTCGGCGACTACTCGCCCCGCCAGAAGGCCGTGGACTACCTCGAGGGGTACGTCCACGGCGGTGTCACCCGGAGCATCTCGGCCGGGGAGGTGCACGTCCCCGGGCGCCCGCGCGACCGGGCCGGGGTCAAGGCGCTCGCGGTCGCGGCCCGGGCGTCCTACGACAACTTCCGCCCCGGCGGGATGCGCGTGCACGCCGGCAACGTGCTGCTCGAACCCACCCTGGAGGAAGCCGACTTCGCGGAGCTGGCGAGCTGCGGGGTGTGGCTGGCGAAGTTCGGCTTCGGCGCCTACGAGAAGGCCGTGGACGGCGTCGAGCAGATCCGCTGGGCCAAGGCGTACGGCCTGAAGGTGATGTGCCACGCCGGGGGCGCCAGCGCCGCCGGCTCCGCCTCGCTCGGCGCCGAGGACCTGCTGGCGCTCGACCCGGACATCTGCGGCCACGCCAACGGCGGCCCCACCGCGCTGCCCGACGCCGCCGTGGACCGGCTGCTGGCCGAGAGCCGGATGGCGCTGCAGATCGTCCAGGCCGGGAACCTGCGGGCGGCCCTGCGGATCGTCCGGCGGGCCGTGGAGGAGGACGCGCTGGAGCGGATCGTGCTGGGCTCGGACACCCCCTCGGGCTTCGGGGTGATCCCGCTGGCGGTGCTGAAGACGGTGGTGGAGCTGTCCGCGCTGGGGCCGGTGGAGCCGGCCCGGGTCTGGGCGCTCGCCACCGGCAACGTCGCCGACGTCTGGGGCCTGCCCGCCGGACGGCTGCGGGTGGGCGACGAGGCGGACCTCGTGGTCCTGGACGCCCCCCGGGGCTCGGCGGCGGGCACCGCGCTGGAGGCCCTGGCGATCGGCGACATGCCCGGCGTCTCGGCGGTCGTGACGGCGGGCGAGGTGCGCTTCCTGGCCAGCCGCAACACCCCGCGGGCGAGCCGGCCCGCGGTGCTCACCGAACGTCCCTCCGTGGTCACCGGGTAGGGTGGGTCCGTTCCCCCAGGCGGGACTCGGACAGGCACAACGTCCCGGTCGGGGACGGCCGGTGACGCGGAATCGACGGAACGAGGAGTGCTGAGGATGACGAGCGGGACGCAGACCCCCGGCCTGGCCGAGCTGCTCGGCGGCTACCGGCCCCAGGGCGCGGCCGAGACGGCGGACCACGAGCGGCTGCTGGGCCTGGTCGGCAAGCCCGACGCCTGGGACCGCGCGACCCCGCTGCACTTCACGGCCTCCGCCCTGATCGTCCACCCGGAGACCAAGCGGGTGCTGCTGCGCTGGCACGTCCGCCAGCAGGCCTGGCTGCAGGTCGGCGGCCACGGCGACCCAGGCGAGACGCTGCCGCTGGAGATCGCGCTTCGGGAGGGCAGGGAGGAGACCCACCTGACCGACCTGGTGCCGTGGCCGGACGCCTCCCTGGTGCACCTCACCGTGGTGCCGGTGCCGGCCTCGCCGCGCGAGCCCGCGCACGAGCACGCGGACCTGCGGTTCCTGCTGGCCACCGGGACACCGGAGCAGGCCCGGCCGGAGAACCCGGAGTCGCCGCTGGAGTGGCTCACGGTGGCCGAGGCGCGCGGGCGGACCACCGAGGAGAACTTCCGCGAGACCCTCGACCGGGCCGGCCGGCTGCTCGACACGCTGTGACGCACGGACGGGGCTGAGCCCGCGGACCCCACCCGGGGGCCGCGGGCTCACCGCGTTCACGGCCCGGTCACGCCGGCTCGAATCCCAGCGCCCGCCCGTACAGCGCGAGTTCGGCCTCCAGGCAGCGCACCACGGTGTCCCGGCGGCGGAAGCCGTGGCGCTCCCCGGGGAACAGCAGGTAGGTGTGCGGCAGGCCGGCCCGGACCAGCCGGTCCACCAGCCGGTCCGCCTGGGCCGGCGGGCAGACGGTGTCCAGCTCGCCCTGGAACAGCACCACCGGGACGTTCAGGCCCTGCGCCAGCCGCACCGGCGAGCGCTCCTCGTACGCGGCGCGCCGCTGCGGCCACGGGCCGATCAGGGCGTCCGCGTACCGGGACTCGAAGTCATGGGTGCCGCCGGTGCGCCAGACGACCGGGTCGAGCACCGGGAAGTAGAGACCGGCGGCCCGGTACAGCTCCGGCTCGGCGAGAGCCGACAGGATCGCCGTCCAGCCGCCGGCGCTGGCGCCGCGGATGGCGATCCGGGCCGGGTCCGCCAGGCCCTCGGCGGCCAGGGCGCGCACCACGGTCGCGCAGTCCTGGACGTCCACCTGCCCCCAGCGGCCGCGCAGCCGCTCCCGGTAGGCCCGGCCGAAGCCGCTGGAGCCGCCGTACTGGACGTCCACCACGCCGATGCCCCGGCTGGTGAAGTAGGTGAACTCCTGGTTGCGCACCGGCTGGCTCCGGCTGTTGGGCCCGCCGTGGACGAAGACCAGGTACGGCGGCAGCTCGCCGGCCGGCCCCTCGTACTCCGGGTGGTACGGCGGGTGGACGTAGGCGTGCACCGGGGACTCCGGGCCCTGGAAGGTCCGCACCACCGGAGCGGAGGCGTACTCCTCGTGGACCCGCAGCGGTGCCCGGACCACCTCGGCGGTGCCCCGGGCCGGCTCGACCAGCACCACGGTGCGGCGGTGCTCCGGACCGGCCACCACCGCCGCGATCCGCCGGCCGTCGGTGGCCACCGAGGACCACTCGGTGTACGGGAGGTCGAGGTCGGTCAGCGCGCCGTCCGGCCCGAGCAGGCCGAGCCGGCGCCGGCCGGTGCCGTGGACGGAGGCGACGGTGCCGTCGCGCAGCGGTAGCAGCCAGCGCAGGCCGATCCGCCACGGGGCCTCGCCGAATTCCTCCTCGGCGGGGTGGAGGGTGCGGACGGAGCCGTCCGGGCCCACCTCGTGGACGTTCCACCAGCCCTGCGGATCGGAGACCGCGTACAGCCGTCCCGACCCGTCGACGGCCCAGTCGGCCTGCACCACGGCCTCGCGGGCGCTGCCGAGCAGCCGGACCGGCTCGCCGAGCGTGCCGTCCGGGAGGACGTCGGCGGCCATCAGCTCACTGCCGTCCCAGGGCATGTTCGGGTGGTCCCAGCCCAGCCAGCACACCCGGCCGCCGTCCGGCGAGATCCGTGGTCCCGACAGGAAGGCGTGGGTGGCGGCGAGTTCGCGGACGGCCTTCGGGTCCTCGGCCGCGCCGCCGTCCAGCGGCAGGGCCACCAGGTGGCGTTCGACCTCGGTGCCGGCCTCGTCCAGGACGGTCTCGCGCAGCGACCACACCTCCGTGCCGCGCACCGCGAAGTCGCAGTAGCGCAGCTGGGTGCCGGCCGGCGGCACCGGGCTCAACGGGACGGGCTCCTGCCCGGGGCGCCAGCGGTAGAGCCGCTGGTCGCCGCGGTGGCTGAAGACCACGCCGTGCTCGGCCCGGTCGGACACCGCCGTCCACGGACGGCCGCCGTACTCGATGACACCGCTGCGCACGTCCCAGCCGGGCGGCAGCACCTGGACGGCGGTGCCGCCCGGGCCGCGCCGCATCAGAGCGTTGCGGCCGTTGTCCTCGGGGAGCACCTCCGTCCAGCAGGGGTCGGCTCCCAGGAAGCCGACCCACTCGACGAGGACCCCGCTGCGCACCACGTCGGCGGGGGTGACGGGGGAGGGCCAGGTGCCGTACGGCGCGCTTCGGGCGCGGTCTGACATGCGTTCTCCTCGGCAGTCATGGGGGGCCGGGTCGGACACGGGACCGGGGGCGGGAGGGCGCGGGCGGGCCGACGGAGGCGCACGGACACGACGGAAGTCGCTTGCGCCGCAGACGGGTTCGGTGGTGTCGACGAGGCGGACGGCCGGAACGGGAGGCCACCGGGATCGCCCGTGGTCGGACTGGTCATCCTGCCAGAGGCGGACCGGTCCCGCCCGAGGTCCGGACAACTTCCCGCCGGAAGAAAGGATTCGGCCAGGCGGCACGGCGGGCGAGCCGGACCGGGGCAGCAGCGCACGCCCGGACGCCGCGACCGGGGGCCGCCCGCCGCGGGAACGGAGGCGTCCGCCAACTGCCCCACCGCTGACATCCTTTGACGGCCCACCGGCGCCGGTCCCGCCGGTGCGGCCCCGGGGGTCGACCGGTGGCCGTCGGGGCGGCGGCGCTGACTGGAAGAGACCGGTTGACATGTCTCTGAGGGCAAATCATGCTGGTGGTGAGCCCGAGGGCAGCGTTGTGGACGATGCCCGTGTTACTGGAGAATCCTGGGGCCCGGTCCGGGGCCGGGGCTGCGCGGTGCTACCGAGGCCGCCGACTCGGGATTCCCATCAATCATCCTTCCGTGTGCTTCTCCGCGAACGGTCGCGTGCCACTTGGACGCGACCCGCGGAGTCATGCACGGAACTTCCTGCGAGAGCTTTACCGGGCGGCGGAATGACCCACACGTTCCTGACGGACAACCAGGTTTGGTCGCGAGTCAGGGCGGAGAGGCAATTGAAGGCCTCTCGGGTCATCGTCGAGACTGCTCGGCTTTCTCAATCGGCAAGGAAACGTGGAGGATCCTGTGGCGAAGCGCCATGTTCTTTTCGTGAACCTGCGGAGGATTCAGCGGGAGGGCCTGGAATCCCTTCTCGCGGCCCGTCGCCTCGGATATGGTGTGGTGCTTCTCGGCCGTTCCGTCCCCGAATTCGCGAAGCCGCTCGTGGATGAATTCCGCCAGGTCGACACCTACGACCGGGAGGCGTCCCTGACGGCCGCCAGGGAGCTCGCCAAGAGCTACGACCTGGCCGGCGTCGCCAACTTCACCGAGGTCGACGTCCAGCTGGTCGCGGCCATCGCCGCCGACCTCGGCCTGCGAGGGATGTCCGAGACGGCCGCGCTCCGGGCCCGCAACAAGTACGCGATGAAGGAGGCGCTGCGCCACCTCGGCGGCGTGCTCCCCCGCTTCGCCCGGGTCACCGGCCTGGACGAGCTGCGCACCGCGCTGGACGAGGTCGGGCTGCCGGCCGTCGTCAAGCCCACCGGGGCCTCGGGCTCCAAGGGCATCTTCGAGCTGCGCGAGCAGGCCGACCTCGAACCGGCCATGGCGCGGCTGGCCGGCATCGCCCAGCCGGACTTCGACCCGGTGTTCCGCCAGTTCGGCGCGGAGTTCATCGTCGAGGAGTTCCTGGAGGGCGACGAGCTGAGCGTCGAGGGCTTCGTTTCGGACGGCGAGGTCCACGTCGTCACCGTCACCGACAAGGTGACCAGCGTCCCGTACCACCTGGAGCTGTCGCACAAGGTCCCCAGCGCGTTGCCCGCCGACGCCTGGGCCGAGATCACCGCGACCACCAAGGACATCGTGGCCGGCCTGGGCTTCGACCACTGCGCCTTCCACCTGGAGGCCAAGTGGGGCGAGCGCGGCCTGCGGTTCATCGAGATCGCCGCCCGCCCGGCCGGTGACTACATCGGCTCGCACCTGGTGCCGCTGGCCACCGGCGTCGACTACTTCGAGAACGTCATCCGGGTCGCCACCGGGGACCCGCTGCGGCTGGAGCACGACCGGCGGATCAACGCGGGTCTGCGGTTCGTGCTCGCCGAGCGGGCCGGCCGCTTCGAGGAGGTCGGCGGCCTGCAGGGGCTCTGCGAGCAAGCGGGCGTCGACCACGTCTTCTACGAGGTCCCGGCCGGCACCGAAGTCGCCCTGCCGCCGGAGAACTTCGGCCAGCAGCGGGTCGCCGCGGTGATCGCCCGGCACGTCGACCGGGCCGGGCTGGACGAGCTGCTGGACCGGGTGTCGGCCGAGGCGGTGGCCCGGGTGACCGCGGTCGACGGCGAGTAGGCGCCGTGGCGACCCCAGGGGGCGTCGTGGCGCGGGGACGGCGCTCGTGAGGGCGGCGCTGGTGGGTTGCGGGCAGATGGGCCGGGCCGCCGCGTACGCGTTGGCGACCGGCCCGGACACCACCGAGCTGACGCTGGTCGACCGGGACCGCGATCGGGCCGAGGAAGTGGCCCGGTGGCTGGCCGGGTTCGGCGACCGCCCGGTCCGGGTCGAGACCGATCCGGCCGACGCGCTCGCCGGGCGGGACGCCGTCGCCACGGCACTGCCGTGGGCGGCGACCCGGGCGGTGATCCGCACCGTGGTGCGCACCGACCCGAGGGTGCCGGTGGCCGGCATCACCCGGCCGCCGACCGAGGAGCTCCCCGGCCTCGACGCCTGGTTCCGGGCGGCCGGCGCCACCGTGCTGCTGCCGCTCGGGCTCGAACCGGGCCTCACCGAGCTGCTCGCGGTGCACGTGGCCCAGCGCCTGGACCAGGTCGGGAGGCTGGAGATCTGCTGCGGCGGCGTGCCCCAGCAGCCGCGCGAACCGCTCGGCTACACCGCCTTCTTCGGCGGCGAGAACGACCACCACCTGCCGATCGCCCAGCGCGAGGCGCTGGCCCTGAGCGGTGGCCGGAGGGTGCGGCACGCCCGGTTCTCCGGGGTCGAGACCCGGGACATCGACGGGGTCGGCCGACTGGAGGCCTACCACGACGGCATGGCGCCCTGGCTCGGCGAGCACCCGTTGCTGCACGGGGTCGACTGCACCCAGAAGACCCTGCGCTGGCCCGGCTTCGCCCAGACCGTCTCCGACCTGGCCAGGCTCGGGCTGCTGGCCGAGGACGCCGTGGACGTGGACGGCGTCGAGGTGCCGCCCAAGCGGGTGGTCGAACGGGTGCTGGCCCCGCAGGTGCGCGCCCGCAGCGGCGATCGGGACCTGGTGGTCCTGGAGGTGACCGCGCACGGCCGCCTGGCCGGTGCGCCGGCCAGCCTGCGCAGCACCGTCCTGGACTCCGCGGACGAGACGACCGGCCTCTCCGCGATGGCCCGCACCACCGGGTTCGCGCTGGCCGGGGCGACCGGGCTGCTCGCCGGGCGGTCGGTCACCGGCCCCGGCTGGCACAAGCCGCACCGCACCCTGTCCGCCGAGCAGTTCGACGGACTGATGCGGTCGCTCACCGACCGGGGAGTGACCTGGCTGCCGGCGCACGAGATCGGCTGACCCAGCACGCTAGTGACTACGGGAGAGACAGCATGAGTGAGATGCCGGAGACTTTCGATCTGGTGGGTGTCGGCATAGGTCCCTCGAATCTGAGTCTCGCGGCACTGACGTCGGGGGAACCGGGCCTGTCGAGCGTCTTCGTCGACCACAAGGAGCGGTTCGAGTGGCACCCCGGCCTGATGCTGCCGGACGCCCAGATGCAGGTCCACTTCCTGAAGGACCTGGTCACGCCGGTCGACCCGACCAATCCGTTCTCCTTCCTGGCCTTCCAGGTGGACACCAAGCGGCTCTACCGGCTGCTGGTGACCGGCCGGTCCAAGGTGCCGCGCCGGGAGTTCGAGCAGTACTGCCAATGGGTGGTGTCCGGCCTGGACAACCTGCGCTTCGGCGTACGGGCCGAGAACGTCGAGTGGGACGGCCGCGCCTTCGTCGTCCACACCGGCGACGGTCTGCTGCAGGCCCGCAACCTGGTCGTGGGCACCGGCCTGTCGCCGAGACTGCCGGACAGCCTGCGCGGCCACGACCCGGAGCGGGTCTTCCACACCGACCAACTGCTCCGCCGGCCGCGTGACTTCGCCGGCAAGCGGGTCGCCGTGGTCGGCGGCGGGCAGAGCGGCGCCGAGGTGGTCAACTACCTGCTGGCCGGCGAGGACCGCCGCCCCGCACAGATCATCTGGGGCACCCGGCGGACCAACCTGCTCCCGCTGGACGACAGCCCGTTCGTCGACGAGCTCTACCTGCCGGACTACAGCCACCACTTCTACGGCCTGCCGGAGCACGAGCGCGAGGAGATCGTCCAGCGGCTGCGCCTCACCAGCGACGGCATCTCCATCCCGCTGCTGGAGGACCTCTACCGCCGGCTCTACGACCTGGAACTCCTGGAGGGGCGCGGGCGCAGCTGCCGCATCCTGCTCGACCACACCCTGGAGGACCTCAAGGAGAGCGACGACGGGCTGGTCGTCGGCTGGCGCCCGGCCCGCGGCGGGAAGCCGGTACGGGAGGCGGTGGACATCGTCATCTGCGCCACCGGCTACGAGCACGCCATGCCCGACCTGCTGCTCGGTCTCAAGGACCGGCTCGCGATCAGCGACGGCTTGCCGGTGGTGGGGCCGGACTTCAGCCTCCAGTGGGACGGTCCGGCGGAGAACCGCATCTTCGTCCAGAACGCCGCGCGGCGGGAGTACGGCGTCGCGGACCCCAACCTCAGCCTGCTCGCCTGGCGCAGCGCGGTGATCACCAACAGCCTGCTCGGCCGTCCGCGCTACCACACCGGATCGGTGAGCACGGCCCTGGACTGGGCCTCCTCCGGTCCGCAGGAGGAGGACGACGCGCCCGTCGAACTCGCCCTGCACGCCGGGTACTGAGCGGGCGGCGACCGAGTACCGGACCCGATCGAGCACCGAGCACCGACCGAGCACCAACGACTCCGGGAGAGGAGCCGGGGGCGAGTCCACCCCCACCACACGATGGACATCGTGACCGTTCCACGCACCGTCAACGAGATGAGCCTGCCGGACTTCGTCCGCAGCGTCCAGCCGGCCTGGGCCCAGGACCCCGAACTCCCCGTCAACGTCCGCAGGGTGACCCTGCGGCCCGGCGAGACCACGGCCCCGCACAACCACCACGACATCGAGGTCTGGGTGATCCTCGACGGCAGCGGCGAGGTCACCGCGGACGGCGAGACCGTGCCGGTGACGGCGGGCGACGCGTTGCGCATCCCGCCGCTGGGCGTGCACACCCTGCACAACCCGGCCGAGGACCGGCCGCTGTCCTTCCTCACCTTCTGGTGGGAGGACCTCGCCGCGCTGGACGCCGAGCACGACCGCCGCGCCGCCCGCACCGCGGAGACCGGGAGCCCCGTCCTGCTGCTGCCCTCCTTCCCGACGCCCAACGGCGAACTCCACCTGGGGCACCTGGCCGGGCCGTTCCTCAACGCCGACCTGCTGCGCCGCGGCCTGGTCGCGCGGGGCACCCCGGTGCGGCTGCTGCTGGGCACCGTCGGGCACCAGAGCCAGGTCGCGGCCGCCGCTCGGGAACAGGGGCTGACGTTCTACCAGCTGGCCGAGCGCAACACCGACGCGATCCAGGAGGCGCTGGCCGCCGCCCGGGTCGAGTGGGACGTCTTCGTCCGGCCGTCCTCCCCGCGCTACCCGCAGCTGGCCCTGGAGGTGTTCGAGCGGCTGCGCGCCGACGGGACGGTGACAGCCAAGACCGTCCAGGCCAACTACTGCGCCCCGTGCGGGACCTACCTGTTCGAGGCGTTCGTCGCGGGGGCCTGTCCGCACTGCGGCTCGCGGGACACCGCGGGCATCGAGTGCGAGGCCTGTGCGCTGCCCTTCGCCGACGACGAGCTGGTGGACCCGAGCTGCCGCACCTGCGGCACGCCGGCCGGGCAGCGCGAACTCACCCGCTACTACATGCCGTTGGAGCCGCTGCGGGCCCGGCTGACCAGCTACCTGCGGTCGGTCTCGATGAGCGCCCGGCTGCGGTCCTACGTGGACCGGGTGCTGGCCTCGCCGCTGCCCGACCTGCCGGTCAGCACCGTCGCCACGGACGGCATCCTGCTGCCCGCCGACCCGTCCGGCGCGACCGACGGCCAGCGGATGTACTCGGCCTTCGAACTGGCCGCCCGCTTCCTCACCGCGGTGGACGACCTGGCGGGTCAGCAGGGCCTGTCCGGCTGGGAGGAGTACGCCGAGGCCGAGGCGCCGCGCACGGTGCTGTTCTTCGGCTTCGACAACGCCTTCCTGCGCGCGGTGGTCTTCCCCGCCGTCCTGGGGGCCTTCACCGACAAGCTGGCGCTCGCCGACACCATGGTGTGCAACGAGTTCTACCTGCTCGACGGGCAGAAGTTCTCGACCGGACGCAAGCACGCGATCTGGGGCCGGGACGCCTTCCGCCCGGAGACCAGCGACCAGCTGCGGCTCTACCTCGCCGCCACCAGCCCGGACATCCGGCGCCGGGACTTCGTCGTCGCGGACTACCGGGAGTTCGTCCGCACCGAGCTGCTCGGCGAGTGGGAGGGCTGGCTGGCCTCGGTCGACGGCCGGCTGCGCAAGCACTTCGGCGGCGTGGCGCCGGAGGCGGGCAGCTGGAACGTCGAGGCCGAGCAGTTCTACGGCCGGATCCGCGCGTTCGCCACCCGGCTGGCGAACGCCCTGGAGCCGAAACGTTTCTCCGCCCGCGCCGCCGCGCGCGAACTGCGCGAGTTCGTGGCCGAAGCCCGCCGGTTCACCGAGGTCTGCGAGGACGTCCTCCTGGTGCAGCCGGCCACGGCCACCGCGAGGACCTGCATGGCCCTGGAGCTCGCAGCCGTCCGGGCCCTGGCGGTGGCGGCCGAGCCGCTGCTGCCCGAGCTGGCGGCCCGTCTCGCGCGGCAGCTGGGAGAGAGCGCCCCGGCGCCCGGGGACGCACCCGTGCGGTGGGTCGCGCCCGGCACCGCCGTCGCCCTGACCGGGCCGTACTTCTCCCCTGACACGCCGGCCGGCCCCGCGCACTGACCCGGTCCCCCCGTACCGACCGCTCGCACCCGCCCGGCGCGCCGGCGGCCCGCCGCACCCCGCGCCGAGCGCACCCCTGCCCGATTCCGAAAGCCGTCCAGGCCCGTTCCGAAGGGTTGCCCGTGAACACCGAGAAGTCCGCCGCCCTGTACGCCCGCGCCGTCGAGGTCATGCCCGGCGGCAACAGCCGCACCGCCGTCTACAGCTCGCCCTACCCCGTCTACGTCCGTTCCGGCAGCGGCGCCCGGGTCACCGACGTCGACGGTGTCGAGCGGATCGACTTCCTGAACAACAGCACCACGCTGATCCACGGCCACGCCCACCCCGAGATGGTCGAGGCCATCGCGGCGGCGGTCGGCCACGGCACCAGCTTCGGCATGCCCACCCCGGTGGAGGTCGAGTACGCCGAGGCGCTGTCGGCCCGCAACGAGACCTTCGAACACGTCCGCTTCACCAGCTCCGGCACCGAGGCCGTGATGATGGCCGTCCAGGCCGCCCGCGCCTTCACCGAGCGCCCCAAGATCGCCAAGATCGCCGGCGCCTACCACGGCGCCTACGACGCCGTCGCGGTCAACAACGACGGCTCGGGCAACCTGATCAGCCACGCCGTCACCGGCAACCCCCAGGGCGTCGTCGGCAACACCGTGGTCATCCCGTTCAACGACCCGGAGGGCTCGCTGGAGGTGCTGCGCAAGCACGCCGACGAGCTGGCCTGCGTGCTGATCGACCCGGTGCCGTGGCGGATCGGCCTGCTGCCCGCCAGCAAGGAGTGGCTGGACGCGCTGCGCGAGTTCTGTGACGCCAGCGGCGCGGTGCTGATCTCCGACGAGGTCGGCTCCTACCGGGTCGGCTACCACGGCGCGATGCAGCTGCTCGGCGCCGAGGCCGACATCACCGTCATGGGCAAGGTCATCGCCGCCGGCATGCCGATCGGCGCCGTGGCCGGCCGCCGCCGCTTCATGAGCGTCTTCGACCCGAGCAAGGGCAAGCCCGCCCTGCCGCACTCGGGTTCGTACAACGCCAACCCGGTCAGCATGAGCTCCGGCATCGCCTCGCTGCGCCTGCTCACCCCGGAGGCGCACGAGCGGATCGGCCTGCTCGGCGAGCAGGCCCGGGTCTCGATGCGCGCCGCGCTGGCCGAGGCCGGCCTGGACTGGGAGGTCAACGGCCTCGGCTCGCTGTTCCGCGTCGTCGCCAACAGCGCCCCCGCCGGGTACGACAGCGCGGCCACCGCGATGAAGGCCCTGTACTGGAAGCTGCTGGAGAACGGCATCCACCTCGGCGACAGCGGCCTCGGCTGCATCTCCACCCCGATGGGCGAGGAGGAGGTCGCCGAGTACTCCGCGGCATTCGCCAAGAGCCTGGGCCAAGTCCTGGCCGAGGGCCGCTGACACGAGCCTGAGTCCGGTGCGGGGCCGCGGCCGCGTCCGTGACCGCGGCCCCGCACCGGAACAGCCCTGGGAGGCAGCACCGTTGTCCCGCCCCGTCCAAGAGCGAGAACAAGCACCCGAACAGCAGCACGACGAGCGGTTCGAGAGCCAGCGCCCCCGCCTGATGGCGCTCGCCTACCGGCGGCTCGGATCCGTCGCCGAGGCCGAGGACATCGTCTCCGAGGCGTGGCTGCGCTGGTCCGCCGCGAGGAACGTGGAGAACCACGCCGCGTACCTCGCCACCGTGGTCAGCCGGCTGTGCGCGGACCACCTGAAGTCCGCTCACGCCCGCAAGGTCTCCTACGTCGGCACCCTGGTGCCCGAGGAGGCCCTGCCGAGCACCGTCGAGCCGCACGAACTGGTCGGCGACGAGGACGCGTTGCGCGGCAGGATGACCTGGCTGCTTGAACGCCTCGGCCCGGCCGAACGCGCCGTGCTGCTGCTGCGCCGCGCCTTCGACTACAGCCACCGGGAGATCGCCGACGCGCTCGGGATCAGTGAGGCCTACAGCCGCAAGCTGTACGGCCGGGCCTGTGACCGCCTCGCCGCCGACCGCTCCCGCTTCACCCCCGCGCCCACCGAGCGCACCGAGCTGACCCGGCGGTTCCTGGCCGCCAGCAGGGGCGGCGAGCTCAAGCCGCTGGAGCACCTGCTCGCCGCCGCCATGGCCGCGTGACGCGGCCCCACCCCCCTTCCACCCCCCTGCCTGAGGAGACCCCGCCATGCGACCCACCGTGGTGCTGATCGGCTCGATGTACGCCGCCGAGGCCGAGGAACTGCTGGAGCAGCACGCCGACGTCGTCCGGGTGGACGACCAGGACCGGCCGGCGATCCTCGCCGCCGTCGCCGGGGCGCACGGCATCGTGGCGCGCTACCCCGCCCGGATCGACGCCGAACTGATCGCCGCCGCCCCGAACCTGGTCGCCGTCCTCTCCAGCGGCCGCGGCGTGGACAACATCGACCTGGACGCGGCCACCGCGGCCGGCGTCGTCGTCGCCAACAACCCCGGCCTGGGCGGCAAGCCGGTCTCCGAGCACGCCCTCGGGCTGCTGCTGATGGTCACCCGCGGCCTCACGGCGATCAGCCGGAACGGCATCGAGAAGGCCTGGGACGCCCGCCTGACCACCCACCGGGTCGAGCTGACCGGCAAGACGCTGGGCATCGTCGGCCTCGGCAACGTCGGCGGCTGGATGGCCCGCCGCGCCCACGGCGGCTTCCTGATGCGCGTGCTCGCCTACGACCCCTACGTCTCCGCCGAGAAGATGGCCGAGGTCGGCGCCGAGAAGGTCGAGACGCTGGAGGAGCTGCTCTCCCGCGCCGACTTCGTCACCTGCCACCCGGAGCTCAACGACGAGACCGAGCACATGTTCAACGACAAGACCTTCGCGCAGATGAAGCCCGGCGCCTACTTCATGAACACCTCGCGCGGCCGGGTCGTCGACGGCGCCGCGCTGGCCCGGGCGCTGCGCAGCGGCCACCTCGCCGGCGCGGCCCTGGACGTCTACGAGGAGGAGCCGCTGCCCGCCGACAGCGAGCTGCTGGGAATCGAGAACCTCGTGCTCAGCGCGCACATCGCGGACTTCACCGTGGAGACCAAGCGGGCCCTGGCGCTCTCCGCCGCCACCCAGCTGCTGAGCGCGCTGGAGGGCAAGCAGCCGCCGGCCGTCCTCAACCCGGACGTCTGGGGCCAGGCGGCCGAGCGGCGCCGCGCGCTGCTGGCCTGACCACCGTACCGACGCCGAGCTGAGGGAGTTTCGTCGTGCTGAAGGCAATCGTGGGCCTCAACTGGGGTGACGAGGGCAAGGGAAGAATGGTCGACAACCTCTCCGCCGAGGCCGACTACACGGTTCGCTACCACGGCGGCAGCAACGCCGGTCACACGATCCACACCGACCAGGGGAAGTTCAAGCTGCACAGCCTGCCCAGCAGCGTGCTGCGCCCCACCGTGACCGGCGTGCTGGGCCCCGGCATGACCGTCGACGTCGAGGGCTTCCTCGGAGAGTTCGAGGCGATCCGGGACCAGGACGTGACGGCGGACCGGCTGCTGGTGGCCGACGCCGCCTCGATCTGCTTCCCGTTCCACCGCGACCTCGACGGCGCCGAGGAGGAGCGGCTCTCGGACGGCCGGTACGGCTCGACCCGGCGCGGCATCTCGCCGGCCTACGGCGACCGGGTGATGAAGAAGACCCTGCTGGTGCGGGAGCTCTACGACCGGGAGAACCTGCCCGGTCGCCTCGCCGCCGTACTGGACTGGGCGAACGAGCGGCTGGTGCGGATCTACGGGGCGGCGCCGCTGCGCCTGGAGGAGGTCACCCGCTGGGCCCTGGACGTCGCCGAACGGCTGGAGCCGCACGTGGTCGACGCCACCGAACTGCTCGGCAAGGCGCTGGACGACGGCGCCCGCGTCATCGCCGAGGGCCAGTTGGGCGCGCTGAAGGACCTGTACTTCGGCATCTACCCGTACACCACCTCGTCCACCTGCCTGGCCGGCCACGCGCCGGTGGGCATCGGCGTCCCCTGGGCGCGGGTGGACCGCACCGTCGGCGTGACGAAGGCGTTCTCCTCCTGCGTCGGCGCCGGGCCGTTCGTGACGGAGTTCGACGAGGAGCGCGCTGACCGGCTGCGCCGCCAGTGGGGCGAGTACGGCTCCACCACCAACCGGCCCCGCCGGCTGGGCGCCTTCGACGCGGTGGCCACCCGCTACGGCGTGCGGGTCCAGGGCGCCGACGAGGTGGCCGTCACCAACCTGGACCAGCTCAGCGGAACCGGCGAGCTCGACCTGTGCGTGGCCTACGAGCGGGACGGCCGCACGGTGCGGGAGTTCAGCCCCCGGCCGGCCGAGCTGGCGGCCAGCACCCCGGTGTACGAGACCCTGCCGGGCTGGGACGAGGACATCTCCGGCGTCCGCAGCTACGAGCAACTCCCCTCCGGCGCCCGGCAGTACGTCGAGGCGATCGAGGAACAGCTCGGGGTGCCGGTGCGCCACGTGTCGGTCGGCTCCCACCGCGACGCGCTCATCGAGATCAAGTAGACGACCACTGAAGGACGACCACTCAAGGAGGATCGCTGACATGCTGGCCGTACTCGCGGTGAGCGACAAGCGGAACATCGAGCCGCTGGCCGCCGGACTGCTCCGCCTCGGCTGGAGGGTCGCGGCCACGGAGGGGACGTACCGGCTGCTGCGCGACGCGGGCCACCAGGTCGAGGACATCGCCGACCTGGCCGGCGTCCCGACCCTGCTGGGCGGCCGGGTCAAGACCCTGACCGTGTCCGTGATGGGCGGCATCCTGGCCCGGGAGACCGACTCCGACCTGCGCGAGATGGCGGAGTACGGGATCCCCCGGATCGACCTGGTCTGCAACAACTACTACCTGCTGCCCGAGCCGCGGCCGGGCCTGGAGCCGGCCGACTTCCGGGAGAAGATCGACGTCGGCGGCCCCGCGATGCTGCGCGGGGCGGCGAAGAACTTCGAGCACGTCATCCCGCTCAGCGACCCGGACGACTACGGCGAGGTGCTGAAGCTGCTGGAGGAGGGCGGCGGCCACCCGTCCGCCGTCCCGGCGGAGCGCCGACTGGCGCTGGCCGCCAAGGCGTTCAGGATCAGCGGTGCGTACGATGCCTCGGTGGCGGAGCTGTTCGGGGCGAACGGGGGCCGGTCGTGACCGGACTGGTGCTGGTCTACCAGCTGCCCGAGGAACTGCTCGCCGGGCCGGCCGCCGGGATCGTCGCGGCGGCCGGCCGGGCCGAGGAGGCCGGGGTGCACGCCCTGCTCCTCGGTGACCGCCCGGCCGCCCGGCCCGGCCGGGCGGCCCCGCCCGCCGCGATCGTCGCCAGCTCGCTGCTCGCGGTGCGCACCCGGCGGATCGGCCTGGTGGTGGACGCGGCACCGGCCTACTGCGAGCCGTACAACCTGGCCCGGATGCTCGCCTCGCTGGACCACCTCAGCGCCGGCCGGGCCGGCTGGCGGGTGGTGACCGGCCCCGACCCGGAGGCGGCCGCCAACCACCGCCGGGACGGGTTCGACCCGGCGGACGGCCTGGAGGCCCGTACCGCGGAGTTCCCGCCGCTGCTGCGCGACCTGTGGGACACGTGGGAGGACGGCGCGTTCGTGCACGAGAAGGACACCGGGCGGTTCATCGACCCGGACCGCGTCCACGTGCTCGACTACGAGGGCACGGCGCTGCGGGTGCGCGGGCCGCTGAACCTGGTCCGCCCGCCGCAGGGCCACCCGGTGGTGCTGGCCCCGGCCGACGAGCCGCTGCTCGCCGCCTCGGCGGACGTGCTGGTCGCGGGGGCCCCCGACCGGGCGCAGGCCGCGGAGCGGCCGCTGCTCGGCACCGTCACCCCCTTCGTCGCCGCGACGGCGCGGCGTGCCCGCGAGCTCCACGCGGCCGCGGGCGCCCCGCAGTCGGACGACGGCCACGCCGTGCTGGTCGGCGACCCGGCGGAGGTGGCCGGGCAACTCGCCGCCTGGGCCGACCGCACACCGCTCGACGGCTTTGTGCTGCGCCTTCCGCTGCCGGGCGGCGTCGAGGCGTTCACCGACCTGGTGCTGCCAGAACTGCGGGCGGCGGGGCGCTACTCGGGCACGTCCGGAGCCGGCACCCTGCGCGGACACCTGGGGCTGGCCCGGCCCGCCAACCGGATCGTCGCCCGGCTCACGGCCGCCGGCGCGGAGAGGAGCTGACGACGTGTCCGAGCGAGAACTGCACCTCGGGCTGATGTTCTGGGCGACCGGCACCCACGCCGCCGGGTGGCGCCACCCCGACGCGGCCGCCGACGCCGCCTACGACATCGGCCTCATCCAGGAGGTCAGCCGCGAAGCCGAGCGGGCCAAGTTCGACTTCGTCTTCCTCGGCGACCGACTGGCCAGCGACCCGGCCCTGCAGCACAGCAACCCGGCGCAGATCTCCCGGCTGGAGCCGTACAGCACGGCCATGGCGATCGCCGCCGCCACCAGCCGCATCGGCGTGGTGGTCACCGCCAACCCGACCTACTCCGACCCGTACACCATCGCCCGGCTGCTCGCCTCGCTGGACCACCTCAGCAGCGGGCGCGCGGCCTGGAACCTGGTGACCGGCGCGGACCCCGCGGCGGCCCACAACTTCGGCCGGGACGTCCACTGGGACACCTCCCGCCGCTACGACTGGGCGGAGGAGACCCTCCGGGTCGTCCGCGAGCTGTGGGACTCCGCCCCGGAGGCGGACGGCAGCGGGGCCCGCCGGATCGACCACCGCGGCGAGTTCTTCTCGGTGGACGGCCCGCTGGACGTCGCCCGCCCGCCGCAGGGCCACGTGGTCGTGTTCAACGCCGGCACCTCGGACCGCTCCCGCGAACTCGGCGCCCGCGACGCGGACATCGTGTTCGCCGGACCGCAACCGACGCTGGCCAAGCGCCGGGAGTACTACGCGGACATCAAGGCCAGGGCCGCCCGGTACGGCCGCGCCGACCACGTCGCGGTGCTCCCCGGCCTGACCCCGATCGTCGCGCCCACCACCGAGGAGGCGGTCGCCCTGCACGACCGGCTCAACGCGCTGCTGGTGCTCGACCCGGAGCAGGAGATCGGCGACATCGTGCGCGCGGGCGGCATCGGCGAGGGCCACCGGCGCAACCTCACCTCCGCCTCCGAGGTGTTCGGGGTGGACGTGCGCGGCAACGACCTGGCCGCGGCCGTCCCGGCCGAGACCCTGGCGGCCGTCTCCGAGGAGGGCGCCCGGCGGCTCGCCGAGATCACCCGGCTGACCAGGCGCACCGTCGACGGGCCGGACCGGATCACCTACGGGGACCTCGTCCACGCCACCCCCGCCCAGCTCTCGCACACCGTGGTGGGCAACCCGGAGGAGGTGGCCGACATGATCCAGGACTGGTTCGAGGGAGGCGCCGCCGACGGCTTCAACATCTACCCGGCGTACGTCCCGGGGTCCGTCACGGCGTTCACCGAGCTGGTGGTGCCGGTGCTCCAGCGGCGCGGGCTGTTCCGCAAGGAGTACGGCGGGCGGACCCTGCGCGACCACCTCGGGATGGCCGTCCCGACGCGCTGACGCGCCCGTCCCGCAACGACGGTGGGCCTCCGGAACCCTGGTTCCGGAGGCCCACCGTCGTTGTTCTCGCGGTCGCTGTTCCCGCGGTCGTTCCTCAGAGCTGGGCCGCGTCCGTGGCGGCCGGGGCCGGGGCGGACGCCGGGACGCCGGCGAAGCCCCTGCGGCCGAGGGCCAGGACGGTCAGGGTGACCAGGGCACCCGCGGCGCCGCACAGCGCCGCCCAGTGCTCGTTGGTGTGCGCCAGCACGTTGCCCACGGCCGCCGAGCCCAGCGAGGTGCCGGCCGCGAACAGCGTCACCAGCCAGGCGAAGGCCTCGGTGGTGGTGCCCGGCGGCGCCAACTCGCCCACCAGCACGAAGGTGACGGTCAGCATCGGGGCCAGGAACGCGCCGGTGAGCAGCATCAGCACCATCATGTAGCCCGGCGGCGGCACCAGGACCAGCAGCCCGTACCCGACCACCAGGCCCCCGGCGAACAGCAGTCCGCGGTCGGCGAGCGTGCCCGGCCAGCGGCGCGAGCCGTACACCAGCACACCGGCCAGCGAACCGAAGGCGTTCAGGGCCAGCAGCGAGGGCGCGCCGCCGGGCACGTCCCAGCGCTCCGCGTACGAGACCACCAGCACGTTCAGGGTGCCGATCGCGAAGCCCACCCCGATCAGCGCGCTCAGCAGGGTGACCAGCCGGCCGCTGCGCAGCGGGCCGAGCCAGTCGGTCGAGCGCGCCTCGGCCCGCCACTCCCGGGACGGCCGGGAGCCGGCCACCACCGCGACCCCGAACAGCCCGAGCAGCGCCTGGACGTACAGCGCGGCCGTCGGCGACCAGATCGCGACGCTTCCGGTGACCACCAGGGGGCCCGCGACGAAGACGAGTTCCTGGGCGCTGGAGTCCAGCGCGTAGGCCGACTCCAGCTTCTCGGCGGGGGCGATCACGGGCCAGAGCACCCGCAGGCAGGGCTCCAGCGGGGGCGTCATCGAGCCCGCGAGCACCGCGCCGACCAGCACGGCGGCGGGCTGGTCGGGCGCCAGCGCGATGGCGATGAAGCCCGCCGCCGCGAGCAGCGCGGTCGGCACCAGGACGCGGGTCTGCCCCCAGCGGTCGACCAGCCGGCCGAGCAGCGGCGAGCCGACCGCCGCCGAGATCGCGTAGGAACCGGCCGCGACGCCGACGAAGTCGTACCCCGACCCGGCCTCGCGCAGCGCCAGCGGGATGGTCAGCGCAGCCATGGCCGAGGGCAGCCTCCCCACCCAACTACCCAGCAACAGACGGGTGACGGAAGGGGACCGGAGTAAGACGAGGAAGCTCATGAGCACCACCTTAGGGGAGTCTACGCGCGCATACCCGTCGATTCAGGGACTGACCTGAACATGAAGACGTAGCACCGCCGGACGGTCGGCACGTACCCCCACCTCGATGTCCGTCACGGCGGTCGCGCGGTGGTGGGCCGGGCCCGGCGCGACGGTGACCCAGGCGTGCCCGGCGGAGTGGTCCGCCCAGCACGCCGTGCCGTCGCCGCGGGCCGTGCTGTGCCAGAAGTAGCGGTGCTGGTACCCGGCCGGGAGCAGGGCGAGCAGGGCGGGCGGGGCGTCGCGCAGGTCGACGCCGAGCAGCCGGTCCCGCTCGTCGAAGGTCAGCCAGACCTCGCCGCGGTAGCCGATCCGCACCAGCGGGCCGGTCGCCGGGGCGTCGAACACGGCCTGCAGGAAGCCGGACTTGGGATCCCAGTCCACCCGGGGCACGGCCGCCGGCCCGGGGCCGGGCCCGCGCGGGAGGAGGCCCAGCCGCGCCTCCGTCCGGTAGTCGGCGGCCAGCCGGTGCACCAAATCCATCCGGTCGGCGGCCAGCCGGCGGGCCGGCTCGGTCAGCAGCTCGCGCTCGGTCCGCAGCAGTGCCTCGTAGAGCTCCGGCGGGGCCGGCCGGGAGCGGCCCACCGGCCCGTCCGGGTCGTCCGGGTGCCAGGGCGGGCCCTCCCCGGTCAGCGCCCGCTGGAGCCCGGCGGCGCCCATCGCGTCGATCCGCTCGGCGTCCAGCACGGCCGCGCCGTAAGGGCTTTCGGCGGGCCGGGTGCCCGCGCCGACCACCGCGAGCAGGTCCTGGTGCAGCTCCCCGGGCACCCGCGAGCGGGTCAGGAAGTCGCGGGCGGTGTCCCGGATGCCGGCCGGGGCGTCCCGCGCACCGGGCAGGCGGAAGCGGTGGTACAGGTAGGCGGCGCAGTGGGCGGTGCCCGCGGCGAGCCCCGACTCCTCGGCGATCCGGCCCGCCAGCGCGGCGGTCCGGGAGAGGTGGCCGGTGTCGTAGGGCGCGTCGAGCGCGCCCAGGTCGGCGAGGGTGTGGTCGTGCAGGCGCTCGAATATCGACGTCACGGCCTTCGGACTCCTCGGTCCGTGCTGAGTGGGCGTGGAAACGGCCTGCCCGAGCGCGACCGGCGGGTGGTGCCGGGCGTCCGGTCGGGCGGGGCCGGGGGAACGGTCGGTGGAGAGGCGGAACGGCCGACTTCCCTCCAGATCCGCCCGCCAGGATCGTTCGCCCCGATCCCCGCTGTCAAGGACGCCTCACGCGTCCTCAGGACAGGCGCCCGCGCTCCGGATGCCCCCGGAAAGCGGCGGCCAGGTCCGCCGCCAGCGCCGGGATCTCCTCCAGGGCGAGGCCCGAGACGGTCAGCCGCAGCCCGGGGCCGGAGCGCAACCGGAACGTCGCGCCCGGCGCCACCGCCCAGCCCCGCTGGAGCAGCGCCACCACGGCCGAGGTCTCGTCCCGCACCGGGATCCAGATGTTGAAGCCGCTGCGGCCCAGGGCCGCCACGCCCTCCGCGGCCAGGGCGCGGATCAGCGCGTGGCGCCGCGCGGAGTAGTGGGCGGCCACCCGGGCGCGGTCCACCGAGGTGTCCTCCAGGAGCCGGACCGCAGCCCGCTGGAGCACGTGGCTGACCCAGCCGGTGCCCAGCCGCTGGCGGCCGCGCAGCCGGTCCACGGTGTCGGCGTCGCCGGTCAGCACGGCCAACCGCATGTCGGGGCCGAGGAGTTTGGTGACCGAGCGGACCACCGTCCAGTGCCGCACGACCGGGCGTCCGTCCGCCGCGCACACCGGGTGGTACGGGGTGTCCGCGATGGCGTGCCCGAAGTCGTCCTCGATCAGCAGGACGTCGGGGCGGTCCGCCAGCACCGCGCGCAGCTCGGCGGCCCGGGCGGCGCCGACCGTCGCGCCGGTGGGGTTCTGGGCGCGCGAGGTGATCACCAGGGCGGCGGCGCCGGCCGCCAGTGCCTCCGCGACGTCCTGCGGGCGGGGGCCGTCGTCGTCCATCCCGACCCCGGTCATCCGCAGGCCGAGCGCCGGGAGCAGGTCGTGCAGACTGCCCCAGCCCGGGTCCTCGACGGCGACCAGGTCGCCCGGGCGCAGCCGGGTCTGCAGCACCCGCTCGATCGCGTCCAGGGCGCCCGAGGCGACGGCGGTGGACTCGTCCGGCAGGCCGTCGGCGGCGAACTCCCGCCGGGCGATGGCCAGCAGGCCGGGGTCCATCGCCGGGTGGCCGTACAGCACCGGCGCGCGCAGCTGCTCGTCGGCCGCGAAGGCCAGGGCGTCGGCGAGCGGCGGGAGCAGCGCGGCGTTGGGGTTTCCGTCCGTCAGGTCCCGTACGCCGACCGGAACGTCGAACGGCCGCTGGTCGAGCGGCGTATGGGTGGGGCGGGGCAGCACCCGGGTGCCGCGTCGGCCGCCGGTCTCGATGACGCCGCGGTCGCGCAGCAGACGGTACGCCGCCGCAGCGGTGTTGGGGTTCACGCCCAACTCGGTCGCGAGCCGGCGGAGCGGGGGAAGGGGGCTGCCGGGGGCGAGGTGTCCGGCGGCGACCGCCTGCTCCACGTCGGCGGCGATCTCCGCGGCTCGACGCCCGCGAATCCGGTGCTGCTCTGGCATGATGACCATTCTGCACGACCGCTTCCGGGCCCGTTCGGAGTCCGCTCGGTCGGCTCACGTCCCGCGCCGGGGGACCGGGTCCTCGGCGCGCAGTCCCCGGCACGGTCTCCGGAGCGGTCGGCGGCACAGGTCATCGGCACGCACTTCGAGGTGGATCAGTGATGTTCAAGGGCCAGACGCTCGTCTTCGACGCCGACGACACGCTGTGGGAGAACAACGTTCTCTTCGAGCGCGTCATCGACGGCTTCCTGAACTGGGCCGCCGGGCCCGAGGATCGCACCCGTACCAGGGCACTCCTGGACGAGATCGAGGCGAGGAACGCGGTGACCCTCGGCTACGGCGCGGAGATGTTCCGGCAGAGCCTCCGGGACTGCCTGGAGACCCTCAACGGGCGCATCGCCACGGACGCCGAGAACGCGCGGGTGGAGGAACTCCTCTCTCCCCTGACGAACCGCCAGGTCGAGCTGATCGAGGGCGTCGAGGAAACCCTCCTCGCGCTCTCCGCGAACCACGAACTGCTGCTGCTCACCAAGGGGAACCTGGAGGAGCAGCAGCGGAAGGTGGAAATCTCCCGGATCGCCCACCACTTCCGCGGCATCCACATCGTGCCCGAGAAGAACGTGGACACGTACCGGCGGCTCGTCGCCGACCTGGACCTGGACGCCGAACGCACCTGGATGATCGGCAACTCGCCGAAGTCCGACATCCTGCCCGCTCTCCGGGCCGGCCTGAAGGCCGTCTACATTCCGCACGAGCACACCTGGGTGCTGGAGCACGACGAGTTCCGGCCCGAGGAGGCGACGCTCGCGCTGCGCAGGTTCGCGGAGTTGCTGGAACACTTCTGAGTCCAGCCCCCCCGATCATGACATGCCCCCGTCTAAACCTGTCGGAGACCCTTTCTTTCCAGTCGCGCCCGTGCCAGACTTGCCGCACCGCTGATCATTTAAGTCCCAGGCACCGTTATGTGCCCGACCTCATGGAGCGAATCGTGGCCTCCTTAGACGCGGTTTCCGTGACTTCCCGCACTCCGGACATCCAGGGGCGGAGCAAGAAACTCTGGCATGTCGACGAGGGCCTCTGCCTGATCGAGATGATTCCCTCACTGCGGAGTTTCACCTTCGATCGCGACGAACTCGTCGACGGAACAGCCGAGTTGCGTCTCGACTTCTTCGAGTACGTTTCGGCGCGGCTCGCCGAACGCGGTGTCCACACCGTCTTCCGCGAGCGGGTGGGGCCGACGAGTTACCTCGCCGACTACCGGCCGGCCCCGCCGTTCGAGGTCATCGTCAAGAACCGGGCCACCGGCTCGACCACCCGCAAGTACCCCGGCCTCTTCGAGGAGGGGCAGGTCCTGGACCGCCCGGTGGTGAAGTTCGACTACCGGGTCGACCCGGAGGACCAGCCGATCGGCGAGGACTACCTCCGGCTGCTCGGCGTCGACGTGGAACACCACCGGCAGGTCGCGCTCGACTGCAACACGGCCCTGCGCGAACTGCTCGCGCCGCTCGACCTCTGGGACTTCTGCCTCGTCATCGCTCCCGACGACAAGCACGGACTGGTCGTCAACTCGGAGATATCGCCGGACTGCATGCGCCTCAAGACCGTCGACGGCCTGCCCTACGACAAGGACATGTTCCGCCAGGGCGCCGGCCGGGAGGACATCCTCGCCCGCTGGGCCGAACTCATCTCGATGGTCTCCGGTGAGTGAGCCCCCGGAACCGCCGATCGCCCTGGTGACCGGGAGCAACCGGGGCACCGGACGGGCCGTCCGCAGCCGGCTGATCGCCGACGGCTACGACGTCCGCTGCCTCAACCGCACTCCCTGCGCCGACCACGAGGACGCGGCCACCGTCGACTTCGGCGACCCCGCCGCCGTCGCCCTGGCCGCCCAGCGGGTCCTGGCCGACGCCCCCCGGCTGGACCTGCTGGTCGTCAACGCCGTCACCCGCGGCTTCGGCGCCGTCGCGGACGTCACCGCGCAGGACTGGGACGAGGCCGTCGCGGTCAACCTCACCGCGCCGGTGCGGATCGTCCAGGCCGCGCTGCCGCTGCTGCGCCGCAGCCAGGGGCACATCGTGCTGATGGGCTCGCACGCCGGCTCCCGGCCGTTCGAGGGCGGGGTCGCGTACTGCGCGACCAAGGCCGCGCTCAAGCAGGTGGCCGAGGTGCTGCTGATGGAGGAGCGCCGGCACGGGGTGCGCACCACCCTGCTCAGTCCCGGAGCGATCCGGAACTTCGACGACGACCACTCCGCCTACAAGATGAGCGTGGAGTCCGTCGCCGAAGTGGTGTCCTGGGCGGCGTCCACGCCGCGCGACACCGTCCTAGGGGAGATCGAGCTCCGACCCGCCAGGCTGGCCACCCCACCTGTCGTCGGGCTCGACCGCCTCCAGCACGTCTGAAGGTGCACGAACTGCGACCGACAGGAGTGGAACCGTGGAACCGCATGCCGGCACGACCGGACTCCGCACGCCCGGGGCGGAATGGGACGAGGGGCGACGGTGGCTGTCCGCCGACCTGCTGCCCGACGCGGACGGGCCGGACGCGGTCCTGATGGCCTTCCGGACGGTGGTGTGGGTCGGATTCGGTCCGTCCGGAGCGGTCACCTCGGTCGACGTCCACGACATCCCGGCCCGGCTCTCCGACCGGATCCCCCGGGTGGAGGGCGACGACGTCCTCGGGCGCGCGGTCGTCGACACCCAGTGGCTCTGGGTGCCGCTCGGCACGGAGCCGACGGCCCGCCGGCACGCCGGCATCGCGGAGGTGGACGCCGTGGTGACCGGCGCGGGCCTGGCCCGGCTCACCCTGCGTTTCCTCCCGGAAGCCCCCGAGGGATGACCATGGCCGACGGCTACCGACTGCTCGCCTGCGACCTGGACGGCACGCTGCTGGACTCCGCCGGCGCGCTGCCCGGCGCGGTGTCGGACGCGCTCGGCCGGGCGGTCGCCGCCGGCCTCACCGTCGCGGTGATCACCGCCCGCCCCCCGCGCGACGTGCCGGCCGCGATCCGGGCGGGCATCCCGCCCTCGGCCTACTGGGCCCACGGCAACGGGGCGTTGGTGTTCCGCCCGGGCGAACACCGGCCGAGCCGGCAGCTGGTCTTCGACCCGGCGGCGCCGCACCGGCTCGCGGCCGCCCTCGGGCAGGCGCACCCGGACTGGGCGCTGGCCTTCGACCTGCTGGACGGGACGGTCGTCCAACCCGGCTTCCCGGAGGGACTGACCCGGCACTGGAACGGGGTCGAGTGGCGCGGCGGCGTGGAGTCGGCACGGCCCGTGGTGAAGCTGCTGGCCTGTCCGTTCGCGCCGTTCGGCTCCGAACTCGTACGTTCGGTCCAGGAGTTGGTGGGATCCGACGCCGAAGTCACCGCGTCCGGACCGCACTTCCTCGAACTCGGCCCGCGCGGCACCGGCAAGCACGGTGCACTGGCCTGGATCGCGGCGGACCTCGGCCTGGACCTCGCCCGGACCGCCGCCGTCGGCGACGGGCTCAACGACCGCGGGATGCTCGGCCTCGCGGGCCTCGGCGCCGCCCCCGCCAACGCCCCCGAAGCCGTCCGCAGCGCCGCCGACCGGTTGCTGCCGAGCAACGACGACCACGCGGTGGCCCACCTGGTCGACCACCTGCTCGGTCAGGGAGTTCCTCGTGCCCGCGGTCAGCAGTCGGGGACGGCACGGTCCCACTGAGACCGCGACGCCGCCGCTGACCCTTCCCGCGGATGCCGCGACGCCGCGGCCGGGCCTCGCGCTTGCCGAAAACCTCATCCGCCTTGCTCAGGCCGCAGGTCGGTCCTCGCGGAGGAGGCCGCCCAGGCGGTCGCGCCGTCGTCTGTCCAGACGGGCGATCCGGCCCGGATCCCGGATCGGAGCGGGCGGTGAGTGGAGTGGGCGGGCGTTGGCGGGGCCCTGGTGTGGCCCGCGTCCGTTCCGGAACCTCTCGAACTCGCGCAGGGTGTGCAGGAGATGGTGCTGGTTCCGGACCGATGTCCGGTCCGGCGGCTCTCGCCCGCAGGTCCGCACCCGCCGCTCCAGCGGGCGCCGCCCGGCGCCGCCCGGCCCGGGGCGGTGCGGCCCGGTGCGGTGCGGCCCGGTGCGGTGTGGCCCGGTGCGGTGCTGTGCGGCCCGGCCCGGTGCGGTGTGCCCCGGTGCGGTGCCGTCCGCGGTCGGCCGGCGCGTCCTCGGCGGGCCCTTCCTTTCGCCGGCGCCGGTACGCCCGCGGCGGGTCCGCGTCCCGGGCCGGCCCTTCGCGGCAGAGCGACGAGGGCGGGAGAACGGTACGGACCGACCCGCCGTGTCGCCAGGCAGGGCACGGGCGCTCGGGCCGCGGTACGGCGGTGCGTTTCCCCACCTCATCCGGGCCGCGCCGGGGCCGGAAGCGGCCCGGAGCGGGGCCCGGCCGCCCGTCCCGTGCGGTCGCTCTCGGCCCCGTCCCCGCCCTGAACTGTCCGGACTCATACTGAGCGTGTCCACCGCAGGACGTGAGGATGCCGCGGGGGCCTCGCCGACGCGGCGGGGATCGTGACACGAAGGGACGGAGATGTCCACGGGTGCGGACGGCGCACGGG
This sequence comes from Kitasatospora sp. NPDC053308, assembly GCF_055585785.1. Taxonomy (NCBI): domain Bacteria; kingdom Bacillati; phylum Actinomycetota; class Actinomycetes; order Kitasatosporales; family Streptomycetaceae; genus Kitasatospora; species Kitasatospora sp. NPDC053308. The sequence continues at coordinate 70,417 of NZ_JBVJJY010000003.1, forward strand.
CAGACGGCGGCATGTCGGCGCAGGACCGGTTCGAGCACTGGCGGGAGGTCATCGGCAGGACCCGGCAGTGCGAGGCGACCAGCGCCCATGCCGCCGACTTCACGGGGCAGGTGCGACGCCTCGAACTGGGCCAGGTGGCCCTGTTCGGATCGTCGTTCCAGTCGGCGCGGTTCCGGCGCGACGAGCGCATGGTGCGGCGGTCCGACACCGAGCTGTACCACCTGACGCTGCTGACGAGCGGCTGCCAGGAGATCAGGCGCGGCGCCGACCAGCGGGAGACGTACCGGCCCGGAGACCTGTCGATCATCGACAGCGCGCACCCGTACGACTCGCTGGTCTACGGCGTCGGCCGCGCCGACCGGGGGGAGGAGCCCCGGGTCGGCGGCGTCGGCCTCGACCTGCCCGTGGAGCTGCTGCCCGTCCGCCCGCAGCAGTTGCGCGACCTGCTCGGGCGCAGACTCAGCGGCCGGGAGGGCCCGGGCGCGCTGCTCGGCGAGTTCCTCCTCGGCCTGGACCGGCAGGCCCCGAACCTGAGTCCCGCCGACGGGCCCCGGCTCGGAGCCGTCCTGGTGGACCTGGTGGCGGCCTGGCTCGCCCGAGAACTCGACGCCGAGACCACCCTGCCGTCGGAGACCCGTCGGCGCGTCCTCGTGGAGGACGTCCGGGCGTTCATCCGGCAGAACCTCCACGACCCCGACCTGACCCCCGCCACGGTCGCCGCCGCGCACCACGTCTCCGTCAGCTACCTGCATCGCCTCTTCACCCAGGAGACCCGGGGCGAGACCGTCGCCGCAGCCATCCGAGCCCAGCGGCTGAGGAAGGCCCACCGCGAGCTGGCCGACCCGGCGCTGCGCGCCGTACCGATCCACGCCATCGCCGCCCGCTGCGGCATCCCCAGGGCCGCCGACTTCAGCCGGGCCTTCAAGAACGCGTACGGGCTCCCGCCCCGCGAGCACCGCCACCGGGCCCTGTCGGGGCCGGACGGCGAGTAGGCGGCGAGTCCCCCGACGGTCGGCGCCGTGTCGGGCGGGTGGTGCGGTGAGTTCAGGAAGAGGAGGAGCCGGGGCCTCGGGGTGACGGCCGCCCGCACGGCCGCGAGGTCCGGCCGGGAGGACGGCGCGCGGAGCGTGACGGGGGACCGGGCGGCTCCGGCCGTCGCGCGCGGTCCGGTGTGCGAGTTGTCGAAGGGCTCGGAGGTGAGCGCTTCGTCGCCGGGTCCGCGCAGGGGAGCATCGTCGGCTCGCGGTCCGTCTGCCGCAGACGGCCGAGGGGCGGGGCGGATCCGGAGCACCTCGCCGAGGAAGGACGCGGTCGGGAGCGCGGTGAGCCGGGCGGCCCCAGGGCCGTCGTGGCGTGCGGCGCTGCCGGTCGCCGGCCGCCGGTTCCCGGTGCGGCGGCGTCGGCGCGGCGTCGTCGGTCGGGGCGGCCGGCACCGTGGCCGGCCCGTGCGGGCCCCGTAAGCCGGAGGCGGGTCGGGCGGTCCACGGTGCGTCAGTCCCGGTGGCGCGGGACGGTACTGACACTTGCGCGGTACGCGCCGAGACCATAGCGTGGCGATACATCGGACCGATACATCGGGCCGATACATTCAACTGACGCACCGCCACATGATTCGCCGATTCGGTGACTGGAGCACTGGAGCACTGGCGCAGCGGTCGCGTACGAGTCGGGCGTGGCCGAGCGCGGCGCCGCGAACCGGCCCGTACCCGGGCGCAGTGTGATCGAGCCCCCCGTCGGTGACGGCGCGCCGGCGCGGTATCACCTCTGGAGACTGGGATGAACGTGGAGACAACGAAGCACCACATCGAGCCCGCCACCGGCCGGCTGGGCGTTCTGACCGTGGGTCTCGGCGCCGTGGCGTCGACCTTCATCGCCGGCGTCGAGCTGATCCGGCGCGGCCTCGCGGAGCCCGTCGGTTCGCTCACGCAGATGGGGACCATCCGCCTCGGCAAGCGGACCGAGGACCGGTCCCCGCTCGTGCGCGAGTTCGTGCCGCTGGCGGGCATCGACCAGCTGGTCTTCGGCGCCTGGGACCCGATCTCCGACACCGCGTACGAGGCCGCGCTGAAGTGCGGCGTGCTCGACCGCTACAACCACATCGAGCCGATCGCGGCCCAGCTCAAGGAGATCGAGCCGATGCCGGCCGTCTTCGACCAGCACTACGTGCGGCTGCTCGAGGGCACCAACGTCAAGACCGGGGCGACCAAGCGCGAGCTCGCCGAGGCCGTCCGCCGGGACATCCGCGACTTCAAGGCCGCGAACGACTGCGACCGGCTGGTGGTGATCTGGTGCGCGTCCACCGAGATCTACATCGAGCCGGGTGCGGCCCACGAGACCGTCGCCGCCCTGGAGGCCGCGATGGACGCGAACGACGAGAGCGTCCCGCCGTCGATGATCTACGCGTACGCGGCGCTCAAGGAGGGCGTTCCCTTCATCAACGGCGCGCCCAACCTCACCACCGACGTCCCGGCGATGACCGAACTCGCCCACGAGACCGGCGTCCCCGTCGCGGGCAAGGACTTCAAGTCGGGCCAGACGCTGCTGAAGACCGTGCTGGCCCCGATGCTGAAGGCCCGCATGCTGGGGCTGGCCGGCTGGTACTCGACCAACATCCTCGGCAACCGCGACGGCGAGGTGCTGGAGGACCCGGACAGCTTCAAGAGCAAGGAGAAGACCAAGCTGGGCGTGCTGGAGCACATCCTGCAGCCGGGCCTCTACCCCGAGCTCTACGGCGACTTCCACCACAAGGTGCGGATCAACTACTACCCGCCCCGCGGTGACAACAAGGAGGGCTGGGACAACATCGACATCTTCGGCTGGCTCGGCTACCCGATGCAGATCAAGGTCGACTTCCTGTGCCGGGACTCCATCCTGGCCGCCCCCCTGGCCCTCGACCTGGTCCTCTTCATGGACCTGGCCCAGCGCGCGGGCCTCAGCGGCGTCCAGGAGTGGCTGTCCTTCTACTTCAAGAGCCCGCAGCACGCCCCCGCGGTCTACCCGGAGCACGACCTGTTCATCCAGCAGACCAAGCTGAAGAACACCCTCCGCTGGCTGATGGGCGAGGAGCAGATCACCCACCTGGGCATGGAGTACTACCAGGACTGACCCACCCCGCCCCGCGCCCGCCGCCCACCACCACGGCCGTCCCGCCGCCCCGCGCCCGCCGCCCCGCCGCCTCCGGGGCGGCGGGCTTCGGCATGTCCGGCGGCAAGCCGTCCCGGAGTGAGCTGGTCAGGCGTGACCAGCGTCTTCACGACCTAGCGTCGACTGCCGGGGAAGTCGGGGCGGCTTGCCGCCGGACGGTGCGCGCGACCGAACGCGGCGGGGTCGGTGAGCGGTCGCCGGCACGGCCGCGCCGGGTACGCGCCCGGCCGGGGGAGTGGACCGGGCCGCCGGAGCCGGGGCGCCGTCCCGGGGCGCGCACCGCAGGGGCGAGCCGGGAAGCCGGGCAGGCGGGGTGGGCACGCGGGGCTGTGCGGCGCTCTTATGACAACAGCATTGACGTGTGGCGGGGGCGCCGGTTTCATGGCTCGCACTTCCCGCCCGTGCCCGGAGTTTCGGCGCGGGCGTTCCCCCACATGTGCACCCCCACGACCAAGGCGGTGATCCGTTGGCATCGACGGTGAAGGACACGGGCAGCGGTCCGAGAGCGGACGCGAGCGGGACCGGCGTCGGCATGCGGAAGTCGATCGGGCTGCTGGACGGGGTGGCGATCGCCGCGTCGAGCACGGCCGCCACCAGCAGCATCGGGATCGGCCTGGGCCTGATGGCCGGGGTGGTCGGGCTGCACCTGCCGGCGATCATGCTGCTGGCTTTCCTGCCGGTGCTCGCGATCGCGGGCGGCTACGGGCGGTTGAACGCCGTGGAGCCGGACGCCGGCAGCAGTTACCGGTGGGTCGGGCGCACGCTCAGCCCGTGGCTGGGCTTCCTCACCGGGTGGGTGAACACGGTCGGCACGGTGGTGTTCATGGCGTACACCACGACCGTCACCGGCTCGTCGATCGTCCAACTGCTCGACGAGGCGCACGTGCGCAGCGTGGCCGGACTGCGGCTGGACGCCGACGCGACCGTCCAGTGCACCCTGATCGGCGTGGTGGTCCTGGTCGGCGCCGCGCTGGTCGCGGTGCGCGGGCTGGACCTGGCGGCCCGGCTGCAGAAGGCACTGCTGGTGTTCGAGTACGTGGTGCTGCTGGGCTTCTGCGGGTACGGGCTGTTCGCCGGAGACCAGCCGTTCTCGGCGCAGTGGTTCAACCCCTTCGACATCCCGTCCTTCGACGCCCTCGCACAGGGCATGGTGCTGGCGGTGTTCTGCTACTGGGGCTTCGAATCGGTGTTCAGCGTCGGCGAGGAGGTGCGCGACCCGCGCGACGCCTCCCGGGGCGGCGTGATCGCCCTGGTGGTGATGCTGCTGCTGTTCCTGCTCGCCGGCACCGCCTTCCAACGGGTGCTGCCGATCGGCGAGTTGGCCGACAACGGCGCGCACGGGCTGACCTACTTCGGCACCAGGCTCGCCCACCAGCCGCTCGCCGCACTGCCGTTGATCGCGCTGATGTTCTCCGCGGTGGCCTCGCTGCAGTCCTCGGTGATCCCGACCGCCCGCGGGATGTACGCGATGGGACGCGACCGGGTGCTCGGCCCGGTCTGGACCCGGCTGCACCCCCGGCACGCCACACCCGCCGTCGGAACCCTGCTGATCACCGGCGTGGCCGTCGCACTCGCGCTGGCCTCGATCGCCATCCCGACCGTCAACGACCTGATCTCGGCCGCGGTCAACGCCATCGGCATCATCGTCGCGCTCTACTACGCCCTGACCGCGATCGCCGCCGCCGTACGGTTCCGCGGGCTGCTGCGCACCGACGTGGTGCAGGGGCTGCGCGCCGTGGTCGGGCCGCTGCTGGGCGCGGCGGCGCTGCTCGCCGTCGGCGGCTACCTGGCCTGGGACTTCTACGACTCCGCCGACCACTTCGAACTCTCCGCCGACAACGGCTGGTTCGAGCTGACGGTGGTGGCGCTGATGATCGTCACCGGGCTGCCGTCGGCGGTCTGGGCCCGCTGGCGGCGGCGCGCGCCGTACTTCCTGGGAGAGGAGGGCCGCGACGTGGACGACTGAGGCGAGGGGTCGACGTCCTTTCCGAGCCGAGCGGTTCACCAGCACAGAACGGAGCACCACCCATGACCGAGGCCGATCTGGTCTTCACCCACGGACCCGTCCACACCGGCGACGCCGCCCGCACCCGGGCGAGCAGCCTGGCGGTCGTCGGCGAGCGGATCGCCGCCGTCGGGCACGACGAGGTACGGGAGTTGATCGGTCCGAGGACGGAGGTCGTGGACCTCACCGGCCGGCTGCTGCTGCCCGGCTTCCAGGACGCGCACATCCACGCGGTGTTCGGCGGCGCGGAGTTGGCGGTCTGCGACCTCACCGGGACGGTCGGCGTCGCCGACTACCTGCAGCGGATCCGGGCGTACGCGGAGGCGAACCCCGGGCAGGAGTGGATCACCGGCAGCGGATGGTCGATGGAGAGCTTCGACGGCGGCCTGCCGACCCGGCAGCTGCTCGACTCCGTCGTCCCCGACCGCCCGGTCTACCTGACCAACCGGGACCACCACGGCGCCTGGGCCAACACCCGGGCACTGGAACTCGCCGGCCTCACCCGGGACACCCCCGACCCGGCCGACGGGCGGATCGAGCGCGAGGCCGACGGCACGCCGAGCGGCACGCTCCAGGAGGGCGCCACCGCACTCGTCGCGCGTCTCCTGCCGCCCTCCACCGCCGCCGACCGGCTGGACGGGCTGCTGCGCGCCCAGCGGTTGCTGCACTCGCTCGGCATCACCGGCTGGCAGGACGCGCTGCTCGGCGAGTTCAACGGCCAGCCGGACCCGTCCGACGCCTACCTGGCCGCGGCGCGCTCCGGCGCGCTGACCGCCCGGGTCGCCGGCGCGCTCTGGTGGCAGCGCGACCGCGGCGCCGAGCAGATCCCCGAACTGGTAGAGCGACGCGAGGAGTTGAGTCACGGACGGTTCCGGGCCGGCTCGGTGAAGATCATGCAGGACGGCATCGCCGAGAACTTCACCGCCGCGATGACCAGCCCCTACCTGGACGGCTGCGGCTGCGCCACCGCCAACTCCGGCCTCAGCTTCGTCGATCCGACGGCGTTGCGCGGCTACGTCACCGAACTGGACGCGCTCGGCTTCCAGGTGCACTTCCACGCGCTCGGCGACCGGGCCGTCCGCGAGGCGCTGGACGCCGTCGAGGCGGCCCGCGCCGCCAACGGACGGCGCGGCAACCGGCACCACCTGGCCCACCTCCAGGTGGTCCACCCGGACGACCTGGACCGCTTCGCGCGGCTCGGCGCGATCGCCAACATCCAGCCGCTCTGGGCCGCCCACGAACCGCAGATGGACGAGCTCACCATCCCCTTCCTCGGCCCCGAACGCGCCGCCTGGCAGTACCCGTTCGGCGCCCTGCAGCGCGCGGGCGCGACCCTGGCGGCCGGCAGCGACTGGCCGGTCAGCAGCCCCGACCCGCTGGCGGGACTGCACGTGGCGGTCAACCGGATGGAGCCGGACGCCACCGACGGGCGGGTCTTCCTGCCCGAGCAGCGGCTCGACCTCGGCTCCGCGATCGCCGCGTACACGGCCGGGTCGGCGCACGTGAACGGGCACGACGACGCGGGAGTGCTGGCGGCCGGGCACCTCGCCGACCTCGTCGTGCTCGACCGGGACATCCTCACCGGGCCGCCGGAGGAGATCGCGCAGGCGCGGGTGCTGCGGACGTACGTGGGCGGGAAGTTGGTGCACGCGGCGGACTGAGCCCGGAGTGGGGTGGGGTGGGGTGGGCCTTGGGCGGGCCGGCTCAGCCCGCGCGGCCGCCCCCGCCGCCGCTTCGGCCGCCGTCCCCGCCTCCGGCCCTGCCCCCGCCGTCCCCGTCCCCGTCCCCGTCCTTGTCGCTTCCGCCGTCCCCGGCGCTCCCGCCCACTGCCCGGAGGCGGGCCTCCGCCGCGTCGAGGAGGAGGTCCAGGGCGTACGGGTAGCCGCTGCGGCGCATGTCGGCGGTGAGGAGGTCGGCGGTGGCGGCGATGTGGGGGTGGGTGGCGGCGTCGAGGCGGGCGTAGGAGGCCTGCCAGACCGCCAGGTCGGCGGACGCGGCGGGGCCGGGGAGGGCGAGGGCGGCGGCGTCCAGGGCGGCGAAGCCGAGGCTCTGGTCGACGAAGGCGTGGTAGATGCGGACGGCCTCCGGGTCAGGGAAGCCGGCCGTGCGCAGGATGCCGAGGATCGCCTCGACGGCGGCGGTCTCATGGGTGCGCCCGGTGGTGCGGTGGGCCGCGAGCAGGGCGGCCTGCGGGTGGGCCTGGTAGGCGGCGTGGATGCGCAGCCCGATCTCGCGCAGGTCGGCCCGCCAGTCGCCGGTGGGCCGCCGGCCCTGCTGGGCGCGGCCGATGAGCTCGTCGGCGATCGCGAGGAGCAGGTCGTCGGTGCTGTGGAAGTAGCGGTAGACCGCGCTCGGGTCGGCGCCGAGCGCGGCTCCGAGCCGCCGTACGGTGAGCGCCTCGGCGCCGTGCTGCCCGATCAGCCGCAGGGCGGTGTCGACGATCAGCTCGGCGGAGAGGACCACGCCCTGCTTGGTCGGGCGCCGCCGCCTGCGTTGCGGCTCGGGCACTACGCGGTCGGTCATGCCCGCCAGGCTAGGACAACGCGGTTGACGTGGAGAAGGGGCCGGCGCCTCGGGGAGCGTTCGGGCCGCCCGGCGCAGCCGGCCGTGCCGCCGGCCAGCCGCCCCCCGCCCGCCCGTACCGGAGGTCCGGCCGGTGCGCGGATGTGCACGGTGCGCCCGCCGGGCCTTCCCCCGCCGGTGGTGAGCTCCTGCAGGCCGCCGGGGACGCGGGGGCGCGGGGATGCGGGGACGCGGGGATGCGGGGATCCTGTGAGCTTTCCGCGCGGATCGGGCGGGTTGTGCGGGTGCCGTTCCGAGGCGGTGTTCGGGGCCGGGAGGGCGGCGGAACTGCCGGTATGCTGTCCGGCGATCTTCGGACTGTATGACGGGGTATCGGGGGAGATGTCATGGGCAGCGACGGTGCCGGGGTGGGGTTCAGCGCCCATCCGGAGAAGCTCGGGGACGCGGGCGACCAGCTGATAGCGGCCGGCGCGGAGGTCGGCTCGGTGAAGGACGCGCTGGGCAAGATCGGCATGTCCGGCGAGGGGACCTTCGGTGAGTACGGCGCGGGTGACGCGGCGAAGGCGTTCTGGCAGGCGTGGCAGGACGAGCTGGGCGTCAACGTCGACGCGTTGAACGACCTGGGCGGCAAGGTGCACACCACCGCGGCGAACTACACCAACACCGACCACGGTGTCGAGCAGCAGTACCAGAAGCAGGGGAGCTGACCGGTGCCCGACCACAGCGTCGATCCGCTCAACCCGTTCGGGAACCCGGGCAACCACCGGGAGCAGGTGGAACGCCTGAAGAAGACCATCGACGAGTCGCACGGCATGTGGGGCGCGGGCGACCTCAAGTACGCCGTGCACGACGCGCTGCAGCTGCCCGCCCCGAAGGGCGACCCCGGGAAGCTCGGCGAGTTCGCCACCGCGTACAACACGGCGAACAGTCAGCTGGACCTGATCCAGATGAAGGTGGAGCGGGTCGCTGCCCAGCACCTGCCGGACGCCTGGACCGGGCAGGTCGGGGAGAAGGCGGCCGAGGTGGTCAAGGCCTCGGCCGACGACCTGACGCGCTGCCGGGACGTCCTGGGCCAGGGCCGGGACCAGCTGAAGGCGCTGGCCGCCGCGTTGAGCGAGGCGCAGAAGCTGCACGGCCAGGGCCACGCACCGCTCAGCGAGGCGCTGAGCCTGCTGCACGACATCACCGTCTCGGGCGCGCCGGACCCGTTCAACTGGGACGACGACAAGATGCACTCCGCTCATGGCAAGGCGAAGGAGGGCATCAAGTCGCTCTACGACGCGGCGGTGAAGGCCGAGGACGCCGGGCGCGCCGCCGCCCGTGAGCTGACCGCGCTGGCGAACAAGGCGCTCGCGGCGAAGTTCAAGAACAAGGGATTGGGCGCCGCCGACAAGCTGGTCATCGCGGACGCGGCGGTGGCCGGCAGCGACCAGTTCGGGCAGATCCTGACGGCCAACGACGTGACCCGGGCCGGCCAGTTCATGGACAAGATGAGCGACGCCGACCGGGCCCGCTTCGACCAGCTGCTGGCCGGCAGCAAGTCCCCGGAGGAGCGCGCCTACCTGATGAAGGCGCTGGCCGCGGGGCACAGCTACGACGAGGTCAAGGCCTTCGACGACCTGATCCACGAGCACGGCGACGACCCGGGCTGGCTGGCCCAGCGGGTGTCGCCGGTGCAGATCAACTCCTCCTCCACCGACCAGCGGGACACCACCTACCTGGGCGTGGCGTGGAGCCAGGGCGACAAGCCGACCTGCGTGGCCGGGTCGACCGTCACCGCCCGGGCGATGGTCGACCCGCTGTTCGCCCTCCAGCTCACCACCGGCGGGCACCCCGGCGACCCGAAGTACGACAACGGGCCGGCCGCGTACGACCGCTGGCTCAAGGAGACCGACCGCGTCTACGACACCAAGAACTGGTGGAACGAGTGGCAGGACGGGATGAGCGACGGCGAGTCCAAGGACGCCGCCAACGACGAGATCGGCAAGCACACCGGGGCGGGCTACCACACCGTCGACCTGGAGGGACCGGAGCAGCGCAAGGACGTGCTCGCGCAGGTCGAGTCGGCGGTGGACCAGGGCAAGCCGGTGCCGATCGGGGTCAAGGAGGACACCTGGTTCCGGCCGGACGGCCACCAGATGATGATCATCGGGCACCGGGGCGACCAACTGGAGATCTACAACCCCTGGGGCTACACCGTCTGGGTCAGCGAGAGCGACTTCATCAACAACCACATGGAGGGCGCGGCCGCCGGCGGCAACATGCCGATCGCCGACCACGTCCAGATGCCCAAGTGAGGACGCAGTTGAGTAGCACCCCGCCCGCCATGAGCGACTCTCATCTCGCCGGACTCGACGTCGAGGTCCTGCTGCGCTTCGGGCTGCCCGCCCCGGGCCCGCACCGGTCGACGCTGTTCGGCGACGGAGCGGTGGCCGCCGCGATCACCGTCGACCGGCTGGGCGTGCTGCCGCGCGCCCTGGTCTTCCTCGGCGAGGTGGTCCGCTCCGGCGGCACCCGCTACGCGGCCGCGCTGCCCGAACCGCTGCCCGGCGCGGCGGCCGCGGTGGCGCGCGGCTGGCTGGAGTCGGCCGCCACGGTGGTCGGCGACCCGACCGGGGACCTGCTGGTCGCGCGCTGGCTGGAGGCCGTGGCCGCCGTGCTGGCGCTGCGGATCACCCACCGGGAGGCGAACGCGTGACGTGGCGCCGGATCCTGATCGCGGCGGTGGCCCTGCTGGCCGTCGCCGGCGTGGTGGGCGCGGTGGTGGTCCACCGGATGACCACCGGCAAGCTCGACCACGGCACGGTGTTCACCGCCACCTCCGGTGAACTGGCGGTGAAGCCCGGCGAGTTGTTCTCCGTCGCGGTCAGCGCCCACCGGGTGACCGGCCAGATCTGGACGCTGGCCGACCCGGCCCCCGGCCAGGCGGCCGACCAGGCCCCCGGCCAGGCGGCCGACCAGGCCCCCGGCCAGGCGACCGGCCAGGCGGCTGACCCGGCGACCGTCCGGGCGGTGGGCGACGAGTACGTCAAGAACTTCGGCCTCTCGGACCTGGTCGGAGCCACCGGCGCGGCGGGCTCCGGCGGCCGCTACTACTTCGTCTTCCGGGCCGGCCCCAACCCGGGCCGCGCCACCATCACCCTGCGCAACCCCCACCGCGCCGCCTCCGGATCGGGCGGCACCGACCAGGACGAGCGCCGCTTCACCGTCGACGTGCGCTGAGCGGAGGCCGGGCCCCCGCCCGGCGCGGAGCCGGCCCCAGCGCGGGGCGGACGTGCGGTGGGCCCGCCCGCTCGGGGGCGGGGCCCTGGGGCGGGGGCGGTGATGGGGGCGGTGGCGCTGAAGGCCGGAGGGCGCTCGGTGGGGCCGGGGCCCTGGGGCCGGGCCCTGGGGCCGGGGAGTCGGGCGCGGCCGGGTGGGGCCGGGCGGGTGATGCGGGTTTGGGCGGAGGGCTCCCACGGAACGACTTCCCGCCGTAGCGGCAGCGGCACCGGCTCGTGCCCGAACCGAGGGGTGGCATGGAGACCGAAGGTTCCCCGGGGGCTCCCCGGCAGGCGCGGGCGCTCGTCCTCGCGCGCAATCCGAAGCTGTGGCTGTTCCCGAGCGTGCTGTGCGGTCTGCTGGCCGTGGTGCTCTCGCTGCTCTACATGGGCGGCATCGTCAACCCGACCGGACACCTGCACCGGCTGCCCATCGCGCTGGTGAACGCGGATCAGGGCGCGCCGCCGCCCGGGCAGCCTGCGAACCTCGGCACGCAGCTGACCGCGGCGATCGTGGCCGGCACGCCCGACAGCACCGTCGACTGGCGGCGGGTGGACGAGGCCGGGCTGCGCGAGCAGCTCTCCTCCGGCAAGGTCTACGGGGCGCTGCTCGTCCCCAAGGACTTCACCGCCTCCGTCACCGCGCTGGCCACCGGCGGGGCCACCGAACGGCCGACCGTGACGGTGCTGACCAACCCCGGCCTGGGCAGTCTCGGCTCCTCGCTGGCCGCGCAGGTCTCCCAGAACGCCGTGCACCAGGCCTCCCAGGCGGCCGGTCGGCAGCTGCTGGCCGCCGTTCCCGCCACGACCACCCCCGGCCCGGACACCGGCGCCACCGCGCGGCTGCTGCTCGCCGATCCGATCGCCGTCGCCACCCAGGTCGGGCACCCGATCGGCAGCCACAGCGGACTGGGCCTGAGCGCCTTCTACTTCAGCCTGCTGGCCGTGCTGACCGGCTTCATCGGCGGCAACATCATCCACAACGGCGTCGACGGCGCGCTCGGCTACAGCGACAGCGAGATCGGCCCCTGGCACACCCGCCGCCCGACCGTCCCGATCAACCGCACCCAGACCCTCCTGCTGAAGATGATCATGACGGCCGGGATCATGCTGCTCACCACCTCCCTGGTGATGCTCGGCACGATCGGCGTCCTCGGCATGGACGCCCCGCACCAGGCGATGCTCTGGCTCTTCACCTACTGCGCCAGCCTCGCCGTCGGCCTCGGGGTGCAGGCGATCAACGCCGCGTTCGGCGGGATCGGGCAGCTGGTGTCGATGTTCGTCTTCATCGCGCTCGCGCTGCCCTCCTCCGGCGCGACCGTCCCGCTGCAGGCGGTGCCCGGCTTCTACCGCTTCCTGAGCGTCTTCGAGCCGATGCGCCAGCTCAGCGACGGCATCCGGGCGATCCTCTACTTCGACGCCCGGGGCGATGCCGGGCTGGCCCGCGGCTGGGTCATGATCGCGATCGGTGCGGCACTGGCCCTGGCGTTCGGCTTCGCGATGACCCGCTACTACGACCGCAAGGGCCTGCACCGCTGGACGCCCCAGCCGACGGACTGACCGCCGGAACCGCCCCGCCCCGACCCCGCCCCGCCCCGAACCCGCCCCGACCTGCCCCGGTGGGTCCGGCCCCGGAAGCGCGCCCGTCACCGCATCCGGCCCCCGCGGGCGGGGCGACGGGCAGACGCGTGGTCCCGCTCGGCGCGACAGCGTCTACTCGGGCCGTCGGACGGGGACGGAGGCGGAGGCCTCCGAGGTGTCCCGGTCGGCCGTCTCCCGGTCGGCCGGCTCCGTGTCGATGCGATCGGTGCGGGTGTAGACGTTCATCGAGTCGCCGCGCAGGAACCCGACCAGGGTCAGGCCGGTCTCCTCGGCCAGGTCCACCGCCAGGGAGGAGGGCGCGGAGACCGCCGCGAGCAGCGGGACGCCCGCCATCACGGCCTTCTGGACCAGCTCGAAGGAGGCCCGGCCGCTGACCATCAGCACCGTGCCGCGGGCCGGCAGCAGGCCCTCGCGCAGGGCGTGGCCGACCACCTTGTCCACGGCGTTGTGCCGGCCGACGTCCTCGCGCAGGCAGAGCAGCCGGCCGTCCGCGTCGAACAGGCCCGCGGCGTGCAGGCCGCCGGTGCTGTCGAAGACCTTCTGGGCGGCGCGCAGCCGGTCGGGCAGGGCGGACAGCAGTCCGGGGGTGACGCGCAGCCCGTCCTCGGCGACGCTCCAGGGCGCGGTGGTGCGCACCGCGTCCAGGCTGGCCTTGCCGCACAGGCCGCAGGAGGAGGTGGTGTAGAAGTTGCGCTCCAGCGAGGCGTCCGGAGCGGGCACACCGGGGGCGAGGACGACGTCGACGACGTTGTAGGTGTTGCCGCCGTCGGCGGTGGCGCCCGCGCAGTAGCGGATGCCCGCCACCTGGTGGGCGGCGTGCAGCACGCCCTCGCTGACCAGGAAGCCGGCCGCCAGGTCGAAGTCGTGGCCCGGGGTGCGCATGGTCACCGTCAGCGGGCGCCCGCCGACCCGGATCTCCATCGGCTCCTCCGCGGCCAGGGTGTCGGGGCGGTACGACGGCGTGCCCTGGCGCAGGCGCAGCACTCTGCGCGGGACGGTCACTCGGCCCATGGTGGTCGGCTCCTCGGTCGTGCTGGCGTGGCGGTACGACCTTACGGGCCCATCCTCGCTCTTCCCATGGCCGGACGAGCGGGGCGGTGGCGGCGCCGGGCACGGCGGGCCCGCCGGCAGCGCGGGAACGCGGCAGGGCGGGGAATGCCGGTCGGGCGGGGATCGCCGACAGGGCGGGGCGGTTCCGCCGGCCCGAGGGACGGCACCGATCGAGCGGACTACCGGCCGTCCCCCACCGACAGCACGACCGCGCTGGTCGCGCCGCCCGGCGTCTCGTAGTCCACCCTCTCCCCGGCGCGGCGCCCGAGCAGCGCCTTCCCGAGCGGGCTGTCCGCGGTCACCAGGGTCAGCTCGCGCTCCTCGGCGAGCTCCGCGATCTCGACGGTCTCCTCCCCGCCGTCCGCGAACCGCACCGTGACGGTGGATCCCACCCCCACCACCTCCGTGGACGGGGCCCCGGCCACCTCGGCCTCCCGCAGCCGCCCCTCCAGCTCGGCGATCCGCCGGTCCAGGCGCGTCACCTCGGAGGCCCGCTGCAACTCGTCCGCCGCGTCCGCGCGGTCCCCCACCGGCTCCACCCCGCGCAGCGTCGCGGCCACCTCCCCCCGCTCGGCCCGCAGCTGCGCCAGCTCCTCCTGCACCGCGCGCAGGCCCTCGGCACTGATGGGTTCGGGACCGCCGGTCATGCCTGCTCCCGGGTTGCTCGTCGAACACGTGAACCGTCGGACACGTGGACACCGGACGCCTCCCATTACCCCACCGCCCCGGACCCCGGGCAACTCCTCCCGCCGGTGCCGGCGCCATGGCCGTGGCCGCCGTCGCGGCCGTCGTCAGCCGAGGAGGGCCTCGGCCCGCCCGTGCTCGGCCGGCTGCCGCGGCACGACCGGGTCGAGGAACCGGCTCGGCGCTCCGTGCCAGGAGACGGAGAGCGCCTCGCGCGCCCGGGTGCAGGCCACGAAGAGCAGGTTCAGCTCGCCGTTGAGGTCCTCCTGGTGCTGCTGCGGGTCGACGTCCACCGGGGTGATGGCGGTGTGCATGGGCACCACACCGTCGCTCACGCCCGCGACGGCGACGCAGCGGAACTCCAGCCCCTTCATCCGGTGCATGGTCCCGATCCGCACGCCGGGGGCGGGCGCGTTGCCGAGCAGGCAGGCGGGTGTCCCGGCCCGCTCCAGCGCCTCGGCGACGTCGCGGCCGAACTGGACGGTCCGGGCGGCGACGCCGATGTCCTCCGGGCTCACGCCCGAGGCGGTCCACTCCCCGATCCGGGCGACGACCGCCCGGATCTCCTCGGACCTGTCGGCGTGCCCGTGCGTCTCGGGGTGCGCGCCGTGCAGGGTCGAGTGGTAGCCCGCGAGGGACTCCTCCCCGCCGTCCATGTCGTCCGGGCGCTCGCCGGTGAGCAGGGACGCTGACCAGGCGAGGATCTCCTGCGTGGTGCGGTAGTTGATCCGCAGCCGGGAGGACCGCCCGACCACCTGGATGCCGAGCGAACGCAGCGAGACCTTGTTGCCGTAGATCCGCTGGTGCGGGTCGCCGGCGAGGAACAGGTCGTCCGGCCCGGCTGCGACGAGCGCCCGCAGGAACCGCCACTGCGCGGGGTGCAGGTCCTGGGCCTCGTCGATCACGACGTGCCGGAACGGGCGTTCCCCCCGGTCGTCGAGCACCCGCGCGGCCTGCGCGCAGACCTGCAGGAACGTCCACTCCCCGGCCTGCCGCAGCTCCTCCTCGAACGCGGCCACCGCGCGCCACAGTTGGGCCTTCTTCAGCGGGCCGAGTGCGGTGCCCCGGCCGGACCGCGACGCCCGCAGGTACTGCTCCGGGCCGTCGATCGCCTGGGCCAGGACGACCTGGCGCCACTCCTGGTCGAGGAAGACGTCGCTGAAGTCGACCCCGAGGCGGCGGGCGACCCGCCCCCAACGGGCCAGGACGGCGCGCTGGTTGAAGAGGATCTTCAGTGGGGCGCCGCCGCGTGAACGGCGCAGGACCTCGTTGGCCAGCGCGTCCACGGTGGCCACCCGGACCTTCGCCCGGATCCGCTCGTCGGTGACGAGCAGGGCCAGGCAGCGCTCCAGCTCCGCCGCCAGGTCCTTGGTGTAGGTGGTGAGCAGTACCGAGCCGTCGGGGGCGTCCGGCGGCAGCCGGCGCGCCAGGTGGTACGTCCGGTGCAGGGCCACCACCGTCTTGCCGGTCCCCGGGCCGCCGGTGACGCGGGCCGGCCCGTTGTACGACTCCCGGTGGGCGAGCCGGTACTGGGCCGGGTGCAGGAAGATCCGCCACGCGTCGAACGGGCGCTCCAGGATCTCCGCCAGCTCCTCGGGACAGGACACCAGGGCGACCCGGCCGCGTGCGCGGGCCATCGCCGAGACCAGCCCGTCCGCGGGCTGCGCGGCGTCCACCGGCGCCGCCGCCCGCGCGTACGCCTGGACGATCTCGCGGTCGATCTCGGCCGGCTCCATGCCGCTGGCCAGGCCGACCAGGACGTCGAACTGCTGCTCCGGCAGCACCCGGTGGAGCGCTTCGAGGTGGGCCTCGTCGGGCAGCAGCCGGATGATCGGCAGGATCTCCTCGTCGATGCCCAGGCTGCGCAGGACCTTGTCGGACCGGTCGGCGAACAGCCGCCGGGGCTCGTCGGACGTCCGCGTCCGCAGCGACTCGGTCGCCCGTTCCAGCGCGACGTCGTTGCGTATCTCGACGCCCTGCGTCGCGGCGTTGACCGAGGCCCGGTGCTTGGCCGCCCAGTCGTTCGCCTTGTCGTGCGGGAGGACCTTCAGCAGCAGGTACCCGTCGCCCCGGTCGGCCTTGAGGACGACGCCGCGCCAGAAGTCGGTGATCCGGATGGTCCGGATCCGCGGGTCCCGCTGGTGCGTCAGCTTCTCCAGGTGCGCGCCGGCGTGCGTGGCCTCGGTGAACTTCTCGAAGGTCTCGAAGACCCTCCGCTGCACCGACTTCTCCAGGCCCGCGAACTCCATCAGGAAGTCCCGGTGCATCCCCAGCGTCGCCACCCAGGCCCCCTCGTGCATCCGTCCGGTCGCGCAGTGCGATCACTGTACTGGCCCCGTTGATCATTCCGGGCGTGGACCGACGACCGGCGCACGCGCCCCTCCCGGGACCGCTCGGCGGCGTACCGGCGCGGGGCCGCCGACGGGACCGGGGGACGGCCCCCGGGTCGGCCCCCGGGTCGGCCCGCGTGCCGGCCCGCGTGCCGGCCCGCGGGAGGGGTGCGGCCGAGGGTCCGGAGGGTGGCGGTGATCACCTTTGCGGGCGGGGCGGCGGGGGAAAGCGCAGGTCGGCGGGGCGGGGGAGGCGGGGAAGGGAGGGACCGGCCGCTGGGGCGCGGGCGGGCGAAGCTACCATGTGGGCAACACCCTCAGCTCGAAAGATGGACTTGTGACTGTCAACGACGACGTGTTCACGGACTGGAAGAACCGCGAGGAGATCGCGGAGTCGATGATCCCGATCATCGGGCGGCTGCACCGGGAGCGGGACGTCACCGTCCTGTGCCACAGCCGTTCCCTGGTGAACAAGTCGGTGGTCAGCATCCTCAAGACGCACCGCTTCGCCCGGCAGATAGCCGGCGAGGAGCTCTCGGTCACCGAGACGATGCCGTTCCTGAGCGCGCTGACCGCCCTGGACCTCGGCCCCTCGCAGATCGACATCGGCATGCTGGCCGCCACCTACAAGGCGGACGACCGCGGCCTGTCGGTGGAGGAGTTCACCGCCCAGGCCGTCGCGGGTGCCACCGGCGAGAACAAGCTGGAGCGCCGTTCCGCCCAGGACGTCGTGCTGTACGGGTTCGGCCGCATCGGCCGGCTGGTGGCGCGGCTGCTGATCGAGAAGGCCTCGGCCAACGGTCTGCGGCTGAAGGCCATCGTCGTGCGCAACGGCGGCGGCGACGACCTGGTCAAGCGCGCCTCGCTGCTGCGCCGTGACTCCATCCACGGCCAGTTCCAGGGCACCATCACCGTCGACGAGGCGCACAACAAGATCGTCGTCAACGGCAACGAGATCACGGTGATCTACTCCGACGACCCGACCAAGGTCGACTACACGGAGTACGGGATCAAGGACGCGATCCTGATCGACAACACCGGCAAGTGGCGGGACCGCGAGGGGCTGTCCAAGCACCTGCGCCCCGGCATCGCCAAGGTCGTGCTGACCGCCCCGGGCAAGGGCGACGTCCCGAACATCGTGCACGGCGTCAACCACGACATGATCAAGCCGGACGAGCAGATCATCTCCTGCGCCTCCTGCACCACCAACGCCATCGTCCCGCCGCTGAAGGCGATGGAGGACGAGTACGGCGTGGTCCGCGGCCACGTGGAGACCGTCCACTCGTTCACCAACGACCAGAACCTGCTGGACAACTACCACAAGGCCGACCGTCGCGGCCGCTCGGCGCCGCTGAACATGGTGATCACCGAGACCGGTGCCGCCTCGGCCGTCGCCAAGGCCCTGCCGGACCTCAAGGCGAAGATCACCGGCAGCTCGATCCGCGTGCCCGTGCCGGACGTCTCCATCGCGATCCTCAACCTGCAGCTCAAGCGGGAGACCAACCGCGAGGACGTCCTGGAGTACCTGCGCAACGTCTCGCTGACCTCGCCGCTGAAGCGCCAGATCGACTTCATCGACTCGCCCGACGCGGTCTCCAGCGACTTCATCGGCTCGCGCCACGCCTCGATCGTGGACGCCGGCGCGACCAAGGTCGACGGCGACAACGCGATCCTGTACCTGTGGTACGACAACGAGTTCGGCTACTCGTGCCAGGTCGTCCGGGTCGTGCAGTACATCTCGGGTGTCGAGTACCCGACCTACCCGGCGCCGGCGGTCTGATCCGTCGAAGGGCTCGCGTCGGCGGGGCGGTGACCAGGGCGGTCACCGCCCCGCCGGCGTTCCGGGGCTTTCGGGGCTTCCGGAGGCGTCGTGGGACGTCCGGGAGCTTCCGGGGCCGTCCGGGGGCCCGCCGGGGCGGTAGCGTGCGGGGCGGGCCCGGGGTGTCGGGCCCGGTGTGTCGGGCCAGGCGCTTCGGGTGGCGGGAGGGGTGGGGCGGATGGCGGAGGGGTGGCCGACGGTCGAGCTGGACCCGGTGCGGCGGCTGCGGGTGATGGCGGCCGCCGGGCCCGGACGACCGCTGTTCGCCGAGCGGCGGCTCGCGGCCGGCTTCGACGAGGTGTGGTCGGTCGCCGGCGACCTGTCCGGTGAACTGCCCGGGCTGGTCAGCGGGTTGCGCTCCTTCGAGGTCAGGGGACGGGACGACGGCTCGGGCCGGTCGGAGGGGCTCGCGGTGAGCGTGCTCGGGCACCGGGAGCGGTTCGAGATCGTGCTGCGCAGCGGCTGGTGCCTGATGCAGAGCCGGGTGCTGCTCGGCGGGATGGCCGCCGTGCCGGACGGCGACGGGACGCGCTTCGCCCTGCTCGCCGCGCTGCGGGTGCCCGGCGCGGGCCCCGCGCAGCGCTTCTTCGGCGGACTCGTCGACCGGCGCGGCGAGGTGCTGCTGGACCGGTTGGAGCGGCGGATCGGATCAGGGCCGGCGGACCGGCGCGGCGAATAGCCGGCGGACGGCGGCGGCGACCTCCTCGGGCCGCTCGTGCGGCAGGAAGTGCCCGCCGCCGGGCAGGACTTCGGCCGTCAGGCGGTCGGCCGGGGCGCCCGCGGTGGAGAGCAGCGCCGGACGGATCACCGGGTCCAGCTCCCCGCCGAGCAGGTGGGTGGGCACGGTCAGCCGACGGTTCCTGAACCGCCCGAGGGCCAGCCGCGGGATGTCGCGGACGACGAAGCCCCAGTGCAGTCGCTCGGCGGCGTAGGCGGCCCCGGGTGTGCTGCCCGCGCTCACGTACGAGGCCAACTCCTCGGCGGGCCACGGGGTTCCGGCGGACGGCACGCCGCGGCGCAGCAAGTGGGCGAGCAGGCCCGGGTGGCGCCGGACGACCCGCCGGCCGACGCCCGGGTACTCCAGCAGCGCGGTGTACCAGAACCGCCAGGCCGTACCGAGCGGGGCGCGTTGCCTCGGCCACGGGTGGGTCATGTTGAGCGCGAGCAGGCCGGTGAACCGCTCGGGTGCGCGCAGCGCCAGCTCGAAGCCCGTCCAGGCGCCCCAGTCGTGGCCGACCAGACCGACGCGATCGAGGCCGAGCCGGTCGAGGGCGGCGAGGACGAGGCGGGCCCGGTCCTCGGTCGTGTAGCCGCTGCCGCGCGGGGCCCGCGACCAGCCGAAGCCGGGCAGGTCGAGGCAGAGCAGGCGGAACTCGCCGCTGAGGAGCGGGAGGAGGCGGTGCCAGGCGTACCAGTGCTGGGGGAAGCCGTGCAGGAGGAGGAGCGGGGTGGGGCGGGCGGTGCCGGTGCCGGTGCCGGTGTCGCTGTGGGCGCCGGGGCCGCTGTCGGGGCCGGCCTCCGGGCCCGCTTCGGCGAGGTGGAGGCGGATGCCGTCGGCGTCGAGGTCGTGGTGGCGCACTCCGGGGACGGCGGGCAGGGCGGGCAGGGCGGGCAGGGCCGGTAGGGCGGGCGCGGCAGGGGCGGGCGCGGCGGGGCGCGGGCGGGGGTGGGTCATCGGGGTCTCCGTCCTGGGGGTGGTGTCAGGAGAGGAGAGGGCGGTCGAGCGCGTCGCAATCCCCGGGGTCCCGGATTTCCTCCGGGCTCAGCGGGGTTCGGCGTCCCATGCGGCGCGGAAGCCGCGGCGGGCCCGGAAGAGTCGTGAACGGACGGTTCCCAGCGGGAGTTCGAGGATCTCGGAGACGGACTTCTCGTCCAGTCCCTCCACGTGACGGAGGGTCAGGATTGCGCGGTGGTCGGGCGGGAGTCGTTCCAGGACGTCCCGGATGTCGGTGGCCAACTCGGGGTCGTGGTCGTCGGGGCGGTCGGGGTCGGCTTCGGGGCGAGGGGAGCGACGGGTGGCGAAGCGGACGGCCTCGCGGGCGGCGATCGCCCGAGCCCAGCCGAACAGGGCTTGCGGCTCGCGCAGTTGGCGCAGGTTCCGGACGATCGCGATCATCGCCTCCTGGGCGGCGTCCGGCGCGTCCTGCAGGGCGATCGGAGCGCAGACCCGGCCCACGTACGGCATGAGCAGGCTCAGCAACTCGTCGAGGGCGAGGGCGTCGCCCTGCTGGGCGGCCCGGACCAACGGGGTGAGGTCCGGCGGGGTGAGGTCCGGCGGCCGGCTGTCCGCACCTGTCATGTCGTCCCCCCGTCGGTGGTCGTCGCCCCCGGGGGACGGTACTGGATGGGCCGGTGGGGCGTGGCGGCGGGCGCGGGTGGTGGGGGCCGCGGGGTGGGGCTCGGGTTCGGAGGGCGGCGGGCGGGGGCCGAGAGCGGGTTCCGGGTCCGGGTGGGGGTTCCGGGTGCGGGGGCGAAGGGTGGGGGCGGCGCTGGGTGGTGCCGGAGCTGCGGCTATGTTGAGTGGTCACTGACAGCCGGAGGGAGCGGGCGATGGGGACGGGTGGTCGGCGGAAGGCCGCCGCGGTGGCGGCGGGCGTACTGGTGGCGGTGCTGGCCGGGTGTTCGTCCGGGGGGTCGAAGAGCGCCGCGGGTACGGCGTCGGGGGCGGCCCCGGCAGCGGTCTCGGGGACGGCGGGCGCGGCCGCGGCGAGTGCGGCCGCCGGTACCGCAGGGGCCTCCGCGCCCGGGACGGCGCCCGCGTCGCCGACCGGGTCCGGAGCGGCTTCGGCGCCCGCGCCCGCGCCCGCCGTCCCCGTCGCGGTGCCCACCGCGGACCTGGAGGCGGCGCTGCTGGACGACAAGCTGGTCGCCCAGGTGCTGCCGGACGCCAAGGTCATGACCGGGTGGGAGGAGGAGAAGCGCAAGGTCGACACCGCCGACCACACCGTCACCTGCACCGCCGCCACCTCCTGCGCGGGCAAGCCGCTCAGCGCGTCGGTCCGCTACTCCTCGGGCGACGTGGTGGCCCGCTTCATCGTGGAGACCCTGCCCAGCCGGGACGCGGCCAAGAAGCGGCTGGCGGAGACCTACGCCTCGTATGCCGCCGGGCCGTTCAAGAAGATCGACAGCCCGGCGCTGGGCAGTGAGAGCCAGGCCTTCCAGGGGCCGCTGGCCGAGGGTGAGGGCGTCGGGATCGTGACGCGCGCGGGCACCGTGGTGGCGAGCGTGACCACCGAGGGCGGTCCGGTGGACGTGGCCGCGACGCGGCGGTTCGCGGTGATGCTCGTCCAGCGGGTCGAGCAGGCGCAGGCGGGCAAGACGCCGGACGCCGGGCTCGGCCTGCGCTGAGGGCCGGCGCCGGGCTCGGGCGACTCGTGCGCCCGGCGGCTGGACGGCGGCGGGGGTGCTTGGCGGCGGGGGTGCTTGGCGGCGGGGGTGCTTGGCGGCGGGGTGGCCGCCGCCGTCGGTCAGTTGCGGTTCGGCTCCCCGAGGCCGGGCGCGAACCAGCCGTCCACCGCGCAGTGGGTCACCCGCCACCCGGGCAGCGGGCCGTCCGCGCCGGTCAGCCCGGCGCAGGCGTCGGCCAGGGCGGCTTCGGCGGTGAACAGGTGGTCGGCGAGGGCGAAGACCACCGCGTCCACGGTGCCGGGGCCGACCAGGATCCGGGCGTGTTCGAGCCGGACCGGGCCGCGCAGTCCGCGCTCCAGCCCGTCCCGTACGGCCTCGGGGGCCGGTTGGGCCGGCGGAACCGGCGGGACCGGTCGGGACGGCCTGGTCGGCTGGTGCGCGGTCCGGACATCGTCGGGAGCGCGCAGGTGGAGGCGGATGGCGTGCACGGTTCCCAGACTGACGGATCCTCGGCCCGCGCGGCCCCGCGGGCGGTGGCAGATCGTTGTCATGCAGCAAGATGTCACCCCGGCGCCTCGCCGTGCCGGTGTCCCCGCGTCGCGGACCGGGCAGGGCGCTGGGCTGGGCAAACGGATGTCAGTCGGGCGTGATATGTACTCATCTCGGGTGGCCGTGGTACGGCCATGCGAAAGATGCCGATGACGTTCGAGGGGGCCGACACATGCCGCTGTTCCGACGCCGCTCAGGCGGGGAGGGCGCGCAGGACCGGGCGGGCCGGCGCGGGTTCGGGTTCGGGTTCGGCCGGCGGTCGTCCGGGTCGTCCGCGTCGTCCGGGGCGTCCGCGGCGTACGGAGCGGCCCGCGGTGCCGAGCCGCGGCTCGACCCGGCCCTCGGGGACGAGACCGTACGCCTGCTGCTCGGACAGGCCGCGGCCGGCGACTGGGCAGCGCTGCGCCCCGCCCTGGCCGCCGTCGAGGACGGCGCCGAACTGACCCACCTCGCCGGGGCGATAGCCGACGTGCCCGGAGCCGAGGAGTGGACGGCCCGGGTCCTCGCCGAGGCCCCCGACGACACGGTGGCGCTGCTGCTGTCCGGCGCCCGGCACGTCACCTGGGCCTGGGAGGCGCGCACCGGCGCCCGGGCCAAGCACGTCGGCGAGGAGCAGTGGAAGCTGTTCCACCGGCGACTGGAGACAGCCGAGGAACAGCTGCTGGAGGTGGCCGAGCGCGAACCGTCCTGGCTCGCCCCCTGGTACTTCCTGCAGATCAGCGCCCGCGGCGCCTCGCTCGGCCGGGAGATCGCCGACTGCCGCTTCGAGGCCGCCGTCCGTCGCGCCCCCGGGCACCCGGGCACGCACCGGCAGCGGCTGCAGCAGCTGTGCGCCAAGTGGGGCGGCTCGCACGAGGAGATGCACGACTTCGCCCGCACGGCGATGCTGGCCGAGCCCGAGGGCAGCCACCTCGGCGAGCTGGTGGCGGTCGCGCACCTGGAGCACTGGCTGGACCTCCCGGACGGCGAGGACCACGCCTACCTGACCAGCCCGACCGTCCTGGCCGAACTGCAGGAGGCCGCCTTCCGTTCCGTGCTGCACCCGGACTTCGTCCCGGCGCGCGGCTGGCAGGGCGCCTTCAACACCTTCGCGATGGCCTTCTCGCTCGCCGACCAGCGCAAGACCGCCCGCCTGCTGTTCGACGCGCTGGACGGGATCGTCACCGAGTCGCCCTGGCACTACCTCGCGGGGGACCCGGTCAAGGCCTTCCGTGCCCACCGCGACCGCTGCGCCGCGTCATGACGCGCGCCGTGTCCGTGACCGCTGCGCCGCGTCGTGACCCGCGCCGTGTCCGCGATGCGTGCCGCGTCGTGACGCGCGCCGTGTCCGCGGTGGCAGCCGTGCCCGCCGTGCCGCCCGCGTACTGACGCCGAGCCGTCCCCGGTGCGGCGCCGCGCCGCGCCCCGTCGAACCAACCCGTCCCGCGATCGAAAGAGCCTCCGGTGTCCCCGACCGACAACCCGACGAGCGCGCACACCTTCCAGGTGGACCTGCGCGGCCTGGTGGACCTGCTCTCCCACCACCTCTACTCCAGCCCGCGGGTCTACCTGCGCGAGCTGCTGCAGAACGCGGTGGACGCGATCTCCGCCCGCCGCGCCCTCGACCCCGACGCGCCGGCCCGGATCACCGTCCGCGCCGACGACGAGCTGTCCGTCACCGACACCGGCGTCGGCCTGACCGAGAAGGACGTCCACACCTTCCTCGCCACCATCGGCCGCAGCTCCAAGCGCGACGCCGACGGCCGACTGGACGGCGCCGGGCTGGCCGCGGCCCGCGGCGACTTCATCGGCCAGTTCGGCATCGGCCTGCTCGCCTGCTTCGTGGTCGCCGACGAGATCACCGTGGTCACCCGCTCCGCCGCCACCCCGGACGCCCCGGTCATCGAGTGGCGCGGCAGCTCGGACGGCAGCTACACGATCCGCACCCTGCCCGCCGAGGCCAACCCAGAGCCGGGCACCACCGTCACCCTCGCCCCGCGCGCCGACGCCGCCGAGTGGACCCGCCCCGGCCGGGTGCTCACCCTCGCCCGGGACTTCGGCAGCCTGCTGCGCCACGACGTCACCGTGATCGACGCGGGTGGCACCGAGCACCGGGTCAACCGCACCCCGCCGTGGGCCGAGCGGCACGCCTCGCCACTGGCGAGGCGCGACGCGCTCGCCGAGTACTGCCGCTCCGCCTTCGACTTCACCCCGCTCGACACCATCGAGCTGGACCTCCCGCTGGTCGGCCTGCGCGGCGTCGCGTACGTGCTGCCGGACGCGGCCCCGCCCTCGCGCCGCCACGGCCACCGGGTGCACCTCAAGGGCATGCTGCTCTCCGACCAGGCCGACGAACTGCTGCCGGACTGGGCGTTCTTCGTCCGCTGCGTCGTCGACACCGACGGCCTGCGCCCGACCGCCTCCCGCGAGGGCCTGTACGCCGACGAGACGCTGGCCGCCGTCCGCGACGCCCTTGGCGCCCGGATCCGCGACTGGCTGACCGGCCTGTCCGCGAGCGACCCGGCGCTGCTGCACCGCTTCCTCTCCGTCCACCACCTGGCGGTCAAGGAACTCGCCCGCTACGACGACGAGTTGCTGCGGATGATGCTGCCCTGGCTGCCGTTCGAGACCACCGACGGCAACGTCACCCTCGACGAGTTCGCCCGCAGCCACCCGGTGGTGCTGGTGACCCGTACGGTCGAGGAGTTCCGCCAGGTCGCGCCGATCGCCGGGGCGGCCGGCCTCGGCGTGGTCAACGGCGGCTACACCTACGACCGCGACCTGGTGCACCGACTGCCCGAGATCCGCCCCGGCGTCTCGGTCTCCGACCTCGACCCGGGCACCGTCACCGCACACCTGGACACCGTCGACCCGGCGGCCGAGCTGGCCGCGAACGCCTTCCTGGCGATCGCCCGTGAGGTGGTCGGCCGGTTCGACTGCGACGTCGCCCTGCGCAGCTTCCACCCCACCAGCGCGCCCGCCCTGCTGCTCGACAACCGGGAGGCCAGGCACGAGCGCACCCGCGCCCAACTCGCCGACGAGGCCGACGGGTTGTGGGCGGACATCCTCGGCTCGCTGCGCGCCGAGGTGCCCCGCGCCCAGCTGGTGCTCAACCACCTCAACCCGCTGGTGCGCCGCGCCGCGACGGTGGCCGACCGCGAGCTGGCCGTCACCGCCGTCGAGGCGCTGTACGGGCAGGCCGTGCTGATGACCCGCCGCCCGCTCAAGGCCAGCGAGTCCGCGCTGCTCAACCGGTCGTTCATCAGCCTGCTGGACCACGCGATGCTCGGCCACGAGGCGGGCGGGGCGGGCGGCGGCTCGGGTCGCGACGGCTCCGGTCGGGACGGCTCCGGTCGTGACGGTTCCGGTCAGGGCGGGTCGGGTCGTGACGGTCGTGACGGCACGGGTCGTGACGGCTCGGACGATGCGAAGGAGGTCTGACGGTGCTGGACACCCCCGACGCGGTGATGGCCGCGCTGCACGAGAACGACTCCCGTCCGTACGGCCGCACCCGGACCGTCACCGCCGAGGAACTCGTCGACGCCGCCGAGCAGTTCGAGGAGACGAGGGTCCGCTCGATGGCCCTCCTGGAGCTGATGGAGGCCTACGAGTACGACGGCGAGAGCAACAAGAACCCGGTCGTCTTCGCCCGGCTGCTCAAGCTCTGGGACCAGGACCCGGACGGCTTCGGCGACTGGGCCCGCCACCAGGTGTTCTGGCGCTTCAAGTGGGTGGCCGCCTCGCTGCGCGACAACCCGGACGTGCCGCTGACCGCCGTCGAACGCTGGCTCACCGAGCTGCGCGACCGCTACCGCGCGGCCGGCTTCGGCCTCCAGCCGTACTACGCCGAGCGCTACCACCTGGCCGACCTCACCGGCATCGGGGTCCAGGACGCCTACGAGCTGTGGGCGGGCCGCCCGCGCTCCGAGATGAGCGACTGCCACGCCTGCGAGACCCGGGCCCGCGCCCGGCACTTCCTCGGCCTCGGCGACGACGCCCGGGCGCTGGAGGTGCTGGCCCCGGTGCTGAGCGGCCGCAGCACCTGTGAGCTGGAGCCCTACCTCAGCCACTCCGTCGCCCTGCTGCCCCTGCTGCGCCAGGGCCGGCTGGACGAGGCCCGCTCCGGACACCTGACCGGCTACCGCTTCGCGCGCGGCAAGTCCTCGATGCTGAGCTCCGTCGCCCGGCACATCGAGTTCTGCGCCCTGTCCGGCAACGAGCCGCGCGGTCTGGAACTCCTCGCCGAGAACCGCGACCTGTTCGCGGTCACCGGCGAGGCCCGCAGCCGGCTGGACTTCCTGACCGGCGTCGAGGTGCTGATCGCCGGGCTGGCCCGGGCCGGCCACGGCGAACTCGCGGTCAGCGGCCCGACCGGCACCACCTGGACGGTGGACACCCTGCTCGCCCATCTGCGCACCGAGGCGGACGCGCTGGCCGCCCGTTTCGACGCGCGCAACGGCACCGACGCGGTCAGCGCCGCCCGGCGTGCCCGGCTGGCCGTGGAGCCGCTGCTGGCCGAGCCGCTGGCCCTGGGCGTGCGCGCCGCCGTCGCGCCCGAACTGTCCGGCGCCGCCCCGGCCGTCGCGCCGGCGCCGCGCCGGGCGGTCGAGGCGGAGCCGGAGGACTTCACCGCGCTGGTGGTCCGGGCCCGCGAGCTGGAGCTGCTCGGGCACCCGGACTCCGACCGGCTCTGGAAGCGGATCGCCGAACGCGCCGCCGCCCCGGACTTCGTCCACCCCGAGGGCACGGCGGTCGGCAGCCCCGAGCGGCTGCGTGCCGAACTCGCCGAGCAGCACGCCCACGAGGCGCTGCAGCGCGAGGAGCACGCCGAGGGCAGGGCGCGGCTGCTGGCAGCGGCCGAGCTGTTCGAGGCGGCGGGGATGCCGGGGGCGGCGCTGATGGTCCGCACCCGTACGCTGATCGCCGACCTCGACGAGGGGGCGCCGGACGCCGAGACCGCCGAGACCGGTGATGCCGGGGTGGCTGGTGGGACCGCTGAGGCCGGCGAGATCGGTGAGATCACTGAGGCCGGTGGTGCCGGTGGTGCCAGTGAGGGTCCGGGCGGCGGGACGGGCAAGGCGGCCGACTGGGGGGCGCTCGACGCGGCGCTGGTCCGGGCCGAGGAGCTGCGGGCGACGGGCGAGCTGACCGACGACGACTACCTGATCGTGCTGCAGACCCGCGCCTACGCCGCCCACCACGACCTGGTCGAGGCGCTGCCCGAGCCCTCCGCCGAGACCACCGGGCGCTTCGAGGCGGCGGTCGGCGCCTACCACCGGACCGCCGTCGAGCTGGGCTCCGCCCGACGGGCCGCGACCTCCCGGCAGTACACCGCCGACGCCGCGGCCCGGCAGGGCCGTCTGGCCGAGGCGGCGGCCGAACTGCGCGAAGTCCTCGCCCAGTTGGACGCGGCTGAGCTGCCCTGGCACAGCCCGCGGGTGCTCGGTCTGCTGGGCCAGGTGCTGCTGCAGAGCGGCGAGCCGGGCCAGGCCGTCGAGGTGTTCCACCGGGCGCTGGCCGAGGCCGTGCGCTGGGGCGACGACTCCTACCCGTACGCGCCGACGTACACGATGCTCGGCCACTCCTGCCTGCAGTCGGGCGACCTCGGCGGCGCGGTCCGCGCGCTGTCGGAGGCGGCCGCGCGCTACGACCGCAAGGGCGCGGAGGCCGCCGCGGAGGCCGCCCGGGTGCGGCTGCAGCTGGCCGACGTGCTGCGCGACACCGGTCGGGCGACGGACGCGGTCGCCGTCCTGGAGTCGGTGCTGCTGGACGCGTCGGCGGCCCGGCTGGATGTGCGGATGCTCGCGCAGACCCGGCTGGACCTCGCCCGGGGCCTGGCCGAACTGGAGGAGTACCGGGACGCGGCCGAGGAGTACCTGCGGCTGGCCGACCTGGTGGCCGACTGGGAGGACCAGGAGACCCACACCATGGTCGCCTGCGAGGCCACCCTGGCACTCGCCCAGGCCGGCCGCCGGGACGCCGCCGAGGCGGCCCTCGCCCGGGCCCGCGCGGCCCACGACAAGGCCCCACAGGTCGATCAAATGGCCGCCACGCTGCGTGAATTGGCCCGGATCACGATGCGGACCGAGGGTGCGGAGGGGTTGCCTGACGCGCTGGCCCTGCTGACCGAGGCCGACGGGATCGGCGCGACCGCCGAGGAACGCGGCCAGGACCACAACTCCTGGTACCTGCGCGGCGGTTCGTGCTACGAGCGGGCGCGCTGCCTGGCCATCGCCGAGCGGTACGAGGAGGCCCTGGCCGAGGTCGAACGGGCGATCGCGGAGTACGAGCGGGGCGGCGAACGGGCGGAGGCGCCGAGGGCGGAGTCCGTCCGGCTGGCCGCGCTGATCGAGGGCGGCGACCTCGGACGCGCCGGGGCGGCGGTGGCCCGGCTGTCGGCCGGCATCGCCCGCTGCGACGCCGCCGGGTTGCCGGAGGCGGCGGAGGTGCTGGCGGAGCTGCGGGAGCGGTTCGCGGCGGCGGAGTGACGTCGCGGCGCCATGGAGCCGTGGCGTCATGGAGCCGTGCCGTCGTCAGGTCACGGCGTCGTGAGGTCACGGCGTCACGGCGTTGTGACGTCGCGGCGTTGTGACGTCGTGAAGCCGTGGTGTGGTGACGTCGTGATGTCGTGACTCGGGGTAGGCGGTGCGGGAGTGAGGCGGGCCCCGGGGTACGTGCCCCGGGGCCCGGTCGCGCTCGGCTCGGTCAGCAGGGGCCGTCGTCTGCCCAGACGCCCCACTGGCCGCTGGCGGTCGGCACCTCGTTCAGCGTCCACCACTTGGCGTGGTAGTTGCGCCCGTTGTACGAGACCTTGTTGCCGGCGGTGTAGGTGGTGCCGGCGTTCCAGGTCGGGGCGGTGCAGGTGCCCGGGCTGGTCGGCGTCGGCGGTGTGGTCGGCGGTGTCGTGGGGGGTGTGGTCGGCGGGGTGGTGGGCGGGGTCGCTCCGGCGAACTTCACGGTGTACTTGGTGAAGTCCCAGTCGTTCTGCGCCACGCTGGAGCAGGAGCCGGACAGCCCCGGGTCGACCGGGCCCGGGCACTGCCGGTCCCGGTTGACCGACCAGTAGGTGTACCGGGCCAGGCCGTGCGCGGTGGCGAAGTCCAGCACGGTCTGGAAGTCGGCCTGGCGGAAGTACTCGGCGGCGTCGGTGCGGCCGTTCATCATCGACACGCCCTCGTGGGCGTACGCGGTGGCCTCGCTCCAGCCGAAGGTGGTCTGCAGGATCTGGTTGAACTTCACCAGGGCGTCGGTCTGGGCCGCCGCGCCGTTGAAGCCGCCGTCGAACGGCATGATGGAGTAGTTGTTCGGCGTGAAGCCCTGCGACTTGGCCTCGTTGAGCATCTGGGTGCCGAACCAGCCGGTGCCCGCGTTGGTGCCGGCGGTGGTGATGGAGACGTACAGGCCCGGGTTGTTCTGCTGGAGGATCCGCGCGGCGCCGATCTCGTTGTGGATGGCCGCGGTGTTCTCGTACTCCGGCTCCTCCAGGTCGAAGTCGATCGCCTTGAGCTGGTACGCGGTGATCACCTTCTGGTAGCCGGCGGCGGTCGCCTCCGGGGTGCCGCAGACCTGGCCGAGCTTCGTGCCGCCGTACCCGCCGACCGAGACCGAGACGTCCCCGCCCTTGCCGCGGACGGTCCGGATGACGTTCGGCATGGTGGTGTCGGTGTCGATCGAGGAGGTGCCGCCCCAGGCGGGGGAGCAACTGTTGCCCTGGGCCAGGATGAACGCGAGTTGGAAGGCCTTCTGGCCGGTGGCGTCCATCACGGCGGCGGCGTCCGGCGGACTGTTGTCCTCGGGCATCAGGTACGGCGCCGAGGCGTACCAGTTGCTGCCCAGGCCGGCGGCGGTGGCCGCGCTGTCCGTGGTGGCCGCGGTGTTCGCGGCGGCGGAGCCGGTGCCGGCCAGGGCGGCGGGCCCTCCGGCGACCAGGGCGAGCACGCCGGTCACGGCGAGGGCGGCCCGGTGGGAGCGGCGGCGGTGCCCGGGGGCGGGGCGCGAGGTGCTGCCCGCGGTGGCCGGGGCGGATGGGGTGGGTGGGACGGGACTGGTTGCGCGTTCCATCGGAGGCCTTCCAGGAAACGGCGGTGGGGGAAGTGCCCGTTCGCGCCGGAGGTGGGGGTGGCGCGGTGGCAGGCCGAACTGCCCGGGGGCGTCGGGTGGTTGCCGCAGGCTCCCACTGGTATAGACCTGTTCTGGAGGGTGGGTCAAGAGCCGGCGGAGGAGGAGTGTGAACCGCCGGGAACAGGAGCCTCGTGTTCCGGATGCCGATCCGTTGACGGCTTTCGAAGTTGGTCTAGACAAGCTCTCGAAAGGTCGGTTAGTTTTTCGAACCGCGAGATCTCGTGAGTAAGTGCACAGCCTCTCCAATCCACCTTCCCAAGGGGGAAAGTCATGGTTCAGGCGGTTCTCAACCTGGTCGACCGCGTGGTTTCCGGCGGCCGCAAGGCGAATGTCGCGGACGCGTACTGCGCCTGCCCGGCCGGCACCACCACGCACTGCAGCGGCGAAAACCTGTACGTCACGGAGTGCTGCTCCTGGAACTGTGCGGTCAAGCCGTCCTGTGTCACCTACGTCATCGTCGGCGGCTGCTGACCCGTCACGGTTCGCCGACCGAACCGGCCGGCTGACGGACGGCCGCCGGTGCCCCCGCCCTGCGTCGGCGGGGGCACCGGCGGAGGGGGGATCCATGACCGCATACCTGTTGCTCGGCTGCCGCGCCCTGATCGCGGTGGTGTTCGCCACGTCCGCCCTCGCCAAGCTCCGCGCGCGCCGCGACTTCGCCTCCGCGTTGCGGGTGATGGCCGTCCTGCCGCCCCGGCTGACCGGCGCGGCGGTGGTCGGCGTCCCCGCCGTCGAGGCCGCCCTGGCCCTGCTGGTCTGGGCGCCCGGGCCCGTGGCGACCTGCGCCTTCTTCGCGAGTGGCGGACTGATCGCGCTGTTCAGCGCCGTCCTGGTCCGGCTCCTGCGGCAGGGCGCCGACGTCTCCTGCTCCTGCTTCGGCGCCTCCGGCGTGCCCGTGAGCAAGGCTCATGTGGGGCGCAACCTGGCCCTGATCGCCGTCTCGACGGCGGGCCTGGTGGCGAGCGCGGCGCCTGGTCCCGGCGCGCTGGGGCCGGCCGGGGCGGCCGTGGCGCTGCTCGCGGCCGGGTTCGCCGGCACGCTGATCATCGCCACCGACACGCTCGTCGAACTGTTCTCGGCGACGCGCTGAACGCACGCCGAACGGTGCCGCGCCGGACCGCGGCGAGCCGGACGGCGGCGTGCCGAACCGTGCCGTGCGGCCCGGACCCGGCCGGGCGGGCCCCCTTTCCCCGGAATCCGCCGGACATTCCTCCCGGTACCCGACAGAATTCAGGAACGAGGCGCGGAATCGCCATGACCATGTTTTTCGTCGTCCTTATCGGCTGTCTTTCCCTGTTCAATCTGGTGTTGACGCTCGCGGTCGCGCGGAAAATCAACACGCACGGTTCATCCCACGGTTCTCCGGCGTCATTCGGAAACATCAGGACAGGGGTCTCGGTGCCCGACAACCGGATTCCGGACGGGGCGCCGGTGCCGGAATTCCGGGCGCCCACCGCGGAGGGCGACGTCACCAGGGCGGACCTGGCCGGGGCGCCGGCGGTGGTCGGCTTCTTCTCCGGGACATGCGGGCCGTGCCTGGAGCAGGCACCCGACTTCGTCAAGGCGGTCACCGGCTACCCGGGCGGGCGCGAGCGGGTCCTCGCCGTCGTCAAGGGCAGCGGCCCGGTGGTCGCCGAACTGCGCACGCTGCTGGAACCGGTGGCGCGGGTGTCGGTGGAGTCCTCCGGTGCCGGGACCGACTCCACCGCCGAGGCGTTCGGGATCGTGCGCTGGCCCAGCTACGTCTCCGTCGACGCCGACGGCCGGATCACCCACCACCTGGTGCCGGGCGAGCTCGTCATCCCGACCGCCGCGCGATGAGTACGGCTCATCCTCGGGGCACACGGGGTGCGGCCGGTTCCGGCGTCGGTCCTGGCGTCGGCCCTGGCGTCGATGCCGGCACCGGTCCAGGCATCGGTGCCGGCGTCGGTGCCGGCGTCGACCCGGGCTCCGGTCCCGTTCGTGGTCGCGGCTCCGGTGCTGTGCGCGGTGCCGGCTCCGGGCACGGTCCGGTGACCCCCGGAGCCGGGCGGGCGCTGCGCTCGGCGGCCGCCGCGTGCGCCCTCGCCTGGCGGGCCGGCCGGACCACGCTGCTGCTCTCGCTGCTCTGCGGGCTGGTCGCCGGTCTGCTGCCCGCCGCCACCGCCCTGCTGGTGAGCCGCCTGTTCGACGCGCTCACCGGACCGGCGAACGGTCCCACCACCGGGACGTGCGCCCTGCTCGTCGCGGCCAGCCTGGGCATGGCCCTGGCCCCCGCGCTCGGCGAGTACACCCGGGCGCGCTCCAGCCGGGCGATCCGCCTGCGGGTGCAGGAGGAGCTGTTCGACGCCGTCAACCGGCTGCCCGGACTGCGCCCCTTCGAGGACCCGCAGTTCCAGGACCGACTCCGCCTCGCCCAGCAGGCCGGCGGCGTCGCCCCCGACATCCTGGTCGGTGCCGCCTTCGGCAGCCTCCAGGCGCTGCTCACCGTCATCGGCTTCCTCGGCACGGTCTTCGTCGTCAACCCGCTGCTCGGCGCGCTCACCCTGCTGCTGACGCTGCCCCTGGTCCGGGCGCAGCTCGCCGCCGGACGCCGCCGGGCCGCCGTCCTGGGCGCGACCATGTCCCGCAACCGGCGCCAGTCCTTCTACAGCAGCCTGGTCTCCGACGTCGACGCGGTGAAGGAGATCCGGCTCTTCGGCCTGCAGGACTTCCTGCGCGGACGCGCCCGGCACGAACTGCGGGCGGTCTGCGGCGCCGAGGAGCGGACCGACCGGCAGAACCTCGCCCGCCGGCTGCCCGCCTCACTGCTCGGCGTCGCCGTCTACGCGCTCGGCCTGGTGTGGGCGGTGCGGGCCGCCCGGCACGGCGAACTCTCCCTCGGCCAGGTCTCGGTGTGCCTCGCCGCGGTGGCCGGCATCCAGACCGGCGTCGGACAGCTCGCGGCCGGCGGCGCCTCCGCCTACCAGGCCGCGCTCACCTTCGACCACTACCGCACGCTCGGCGAGGCCCCGCCCGACCTCGCCCCCGCCACCGACCCGCGCCCGCCCGCCGCGCTGCGCGGCACCATCGAGTTCCAGGACGTCTGGTTCCGTTACCACCCCGACGCACCGTGGATCCTGCGCGGCGTCGACCTCACCCTGCGGGCCGACTCCGTCACCGCCCTGGTCGGCCTCAACGGCGCGGGCAAGAGCACCCTGGTCAAACTGCTCTGCCGGCTCTACGACCCGGACCGGGGCCGGGTGCTGTGGGACGGCGTCGACATCCGCGAGTTCCCGCCCGACGAGTACCGGCAGCGGATCGGCGTCGTCTTCCAGGACTACTGCCGCTACGACCTGACCGCCGGGGAGAACATCGGCCTCGGCCGACTCGCCCACCTCGACGACCGGACCCGGATCGCCGACGCCGCCCGCGCGGCCGGCATCCACGACCGGGTCCAGCGGCTGGACGGCGGCTACGGGGCCCTGCTCAGCCGGATCTTCCTGCCCGAGGGCGTCACCGAGGCCGGCTGGGGCCACTCGCTGTCCGGCGGGGAGTGGCAACGCCTCGCCGTGGCACGGGCGTTCATGCGCGGCGACGCCGACCTGATGATCCTGGACGAACCCAGTGCGGGCCTCGACGCGGCCGCCGAGCAGGAACTCCACGAGAACCTGCGGGAGTTGCGCCGGGGTGCCACCAGCCTGGTCATCTCCCACCGGCTCAGCGCCGTCCGGGACGCCGACCGGATCGTCGTCCTCGGCGCCGGCCGGGTCGTCGAGGAGGGCACGCACGACGAGCTGATGGCCCTCGGCGGCCGGTACGCGGAACTCTTCACGCTGCAGGCCTCCGGCTACCAGGACGCGGTCGTGGACGCGGCGGTGTCCGGACGGACGGGGCCGTGAGGCGGCAGGGCGGCGGGGAACTGGAGCCGGGGCTGGGGCCGGGCGGGCACCGGGAGCGGGGCCGGGGCGGGGCATCGGTGGTGAGGGCGGGGCCGGGTCGGTCCGTGAGGGCGGGGCGTCGGTGGTGAGGGCGGAGCCGGGGCGGTTCGTGAGGGCGGGCGTGGGTCGGTCCGTTGAGGGGGCAGGCGCGGGGACGGAACGGGGACCGGGACGGGATCGGTGAGGGAGATGGGGTTGTTGCCGGTGGTGGGCGGTGCGGGACTGGTGGCCCTGGGGGGCCTCGCCGTGCTGCTGCGGGCGGCGCTGTCGGTGGTCGAGGTCTCGGGGCCGAGCATGAGTCCGGCCCTGCGGCCCGGGCAGCGGGTGCTGGTGCTGCGCCGCGGCCTGGCCCGGCTGCGCGCCGGCCGGATCGTGGTGGTCGCGCCGGACGGCCTCGCCGCGGCCGACGGCGGCCCGCTTCGACGGCGGCCGGAAAGGCTGTTGGTGAAGCGTCTGGCGGCGCTGTCCGGCGACCCCGTCCCGCTGTCCGTTCGCCCGGTCGTCGCGGGCGGGACGGTGCCGGGCGGGCACGTGGTGCTGCTCGGTGACAATCCGGAGTTCAGTACGGACTCCCGGACGTGGGGCGCCGTTCCGACGCGCAGCGTCGTGGGCGTGGTGCTCGACGGCGTCCGGCTGCGGGGCTGAGCGGCGCCGGTCCTGGCGCCGGTTGTGGCCGGTTGTGGCGCCGGACCGCCGTCGGCCCTGTGGTGGTCTTCGGCGGCTTTCGGTGGACCGCTGTGGGCCCGGTCCGGTCAGCGGCGCGCGAGTCCCGGGGGCGCCGGGACGGGCCCGGCGGCCTTCAGGGTGCGCAGGACGGGGGCGGACTCCAGGGCGGTGATCTCCGGGACGGCGCCCAACCGCCGGGTCACGTAACGGTGGAGGTCCGCCGGGTCGGTGCACAGGGCGAGGGCCGCGAGGTTGCTGGGGCCGGTGGTGGCGGCGACGAAGGCGAGTTCGCGGTGGGTGGCGAGGGCGCGGCCGACCCGGTCGAGGTGGACGGGGGCGACGCTCAGCCAGAGCAGCGCCTGCATGTCCGCGCCCAGCAGCCGGGCGTCGAGTTCGACGTCGAGGAACACCGTCCCGTCCGCCCGGAGTTCGGCGAGCCGGCGGCCGACGGTGGCCGGGGTCCGGCCGGTGGCGGCGGCGAGCTCGCCGAGGGGTGTGCGGCCGTCGCGGTGCAGCGCGCCGAGCAGGGTGTGGTCGGCCTCGTCCAGGCCGGGCCGGGGGTGGCCCACGGCGAGGAGGTCTACGGCGGGGAGGTCCGTGGTGGGGAGGCCTGTCGCGGTGGGGCGGAGCCGGGCCTGCTGCTCCTCGGTCAGCGCCTCGGTGCTGACCGGCCAGGCGGACGGGCCGCCCCGGTAGGTGTGCAGCAGGCAGTGGGCGGCGACATCGGTGACGGCGGCGCTGCGGGGGATGTCGCGCAGCAGCAGGCTGTGACCCTCGGGGCCTGGCCCGGTGTCCACGATGGCGGTGATCTCGGTGCCGCCGGAGGAGAGTTTCACCCAGGCGGTGTCGGAGCGTCGGACCAGGGCCTGGGCGAGGTTCTGGGCGGTCTGCGGTCCGGCGGTCAGCCGCAGCAGCCACTGTGTCCGCCCGACCCGCTGCGGGTCGGCGAGCCCGACCACCCGCAGCCCGGCCTCGGCCCGCAGCCGTTGGTAGCGGCGCGCGACCGTCTGCGGGGAGACGCCCAGGACGGCGGCGATCCGGCTGAACGGGGCGCGCCCGTCGACGCGCAGGGCGTGGACGAGCGCGCGGTCGAAGTCATCGAGCATGCGCGGCTTCCCGGGGGTCGGACACACCGCCCGATTCTGCCGCGTCCGCTTCCACGCCGGTCGCTTCCGTACCGCTTGCTTCCGCGCTGTGCGCTTCCGCCGCGCCGGGGGCCGGGTCATGAGCGCCGCTCATGACCCGGCCTGACACGGCGACGGCCGCCAGCACCCCGGCCGCCGCCCAGCAGGCGTGCTGTGCCCCGGCGGTGCTCGGGGCGGCGAGGTAGATCCGTCCGAGCACGGCGACGCCGAGGGTGGAGCCGAGCTGTTGCACGGCGTTGAGCAGGCCCGCCGCCGAGCCGATTTCCTGGGGTCGCAGCGGCTTCAGGGCGGTGGCGAAGAAGGCGGGGGTGAACAGCCCCTGCCCGAGGCCGACCGCGGCGAGCGCGTACGGCAGCGCCTGCGGCCGCTCGCCCGTCCGGTAGGCGCCGACGGCGGCGACCAGCCCGACGGCCATGACGGCCACTCCGGCGGGCATCACCCGCGCCCCGTACCGCCGGACCAGCGAGGATCCCGCCCACAGGGAGCCGGCCGCGAGTCCGGCCGACATCGGCAGCAGGGTCAGGCCGCAGGCCAGGGCGTCGGCGCCGCCGGCGAGTTGGAGCTGCAGCACGACGACCACGCCGAGGCCCGTGGTGGCCGCGAAGGCGAGGGCCAGTGCGAGCAGCGCGGCGGGGAAGCGTACGGAAGTGAACAGGCTCGGCTCGACGAGCGTGTCGGCGCCGCGCCGGGCGCCGCGCCGCTGATGGAGGACGAAGGCCACCGCGACGAGGACCCCGATGGCCGTCCACACCGCGGGCGTCCTTCCGGTGGCCAGCAGCGGCAGCACGACCAGCGCCGTGGCGAGTGCCGCGAGCGCGCTGCCGGCCGGGTCGAGGCCGGGGCGGCGCGGGGCGCGGTCCTCGGGGAGCAGCGGGGCGAGGGTGAGCACGGCGAGCGAGAGCGGGACGTTGACCAGGAAGACCGCCCGCCAGGAGGAGCCGAACAGGTCGGCGTGGGTAAGCACCCCGCCGAGCACCGGCCCGGCGACCGCCGCGAGCCCCATCACCGGTCCGATCGCGCCCAGTGCGCGGGCCGTCTCCGGGCCCCGGAACACGGCCTTGATCAGGCCGATGGTCTGCGGCACGATCACGGCGGCGGCCGCGCCCTGGACGGCCCGGAAGGCCAGCAGGGCGCCGAGCGTGGGCGCGCAGGCGCAGGCGAGCGAAGCCACCAGGAAGCCGGCCACCCCGATCCGGAACACCCGTCGGCGCCCGGCCCGGTCGCCGAGCCGTCCGCCGGTGAGCAGCAGGACGGCGAACGGCAGGGTGTACGCGCTGGTGAGCCAGGGCACGGCGGCGGCCGGTCCGCCGAGGTCGGCGCGCATGCGCGGCGCGGCGACCTGCACGATCGTCGCGTCCAGCAGGTTCATCGCCTCGGCGGTGAGCAGCGCGGCGAGCGCCCACCGGCGGCGCGGCCGCCCCGGCCGGTGCCTGGGCGCCGGCCGTGCGATCGCCGGCTGCGCGGTCACTGGCTGTGCCGTCGGTGGTTGCGCGGGCGGTGGGGGCAGCGGCTGTGCGGACAACGGGTCCTCCCTCGGGTGTACGGCCGGAATGCCGTCACCCTCCGGCCGCGCGCCCGCGTCGACCAGCCACTGCCGCCCGGATCGGCGGAAAGTTCCACCGATCCCGCCCCCGGCGCCGAAATGCTCCGCTCAGACCGGTGCCAGGGCCGCCACCTCACCCTTCGCCGAGCCCGCCACTCCCGCCAGCAGCCCGCTGACCGCCGGGGACCACGGCCGGCCCGCCGGCCCGGTGAGGGTGAGCGTGCGGTGGACGGAGGGCCGGATCGGGATCAGCACGCAGTCGGCCGGGAGCATGGTCACCGCCAGCGCGGGGATCACCGAGACCCCGACGCCCGCGTTCACCATGCCGATCAGGGTGTTGAGGTCGCGGATCCGGTGCCGGGGTGCGAAGCGGGTGCCGGCCCGCCGGTACGCCTCCCGGATGTGGCGCTCGCAGCCGCCTTCGGAGAGCAGGAAGTCGTCGTCCGCCAAGTCGGCGACGTGGATGGTCTCCTGTTCGGCGAGCGGGTGGTCGCGGCGCAGCAGCGCGTGCATCGAGTCCGCGCCGAGGGTGACCGCCCCGGGCTGCGGCGGCCCGGTGTCGACCAGGACGGCGGCGTCGACCGTCCCGGCCTCCAGCCAGGTGGCCAGCTCGACGTCCTCGCCCTCGAAGACCCGGACGGTGACCTCGGGGTAGGCGGCCTTCCAGTCCCGCAGCAGGCTGGGCAGCAGCCCCTGGCAGACGGTGGTCGGCGCGGCCAGCCGGACCGTGCCGGTCAGCCCGCCGGTGTGCTGGGTGGCGACGGTGCGCACGGCGGCGACGGAGGTGACGGCCGTCCGGGCGTGCGGCAGGACCTCCCGCCCGAGCGGGGTCGGCCGGCACGGCGTGCCGCGCATCAGGACGGGCGCGCCCAGGGCCCGTTCCAGCGCGCCGACGGCGTGCGAGACGGCGGACTGGCTGATGCCCAGTTCGTCGGCGGCCGCGCCGAAGCTGCCGGTGTCCGCGACCGCGACCAGGGCCCGGAGCTGCGCCAGGTTGACCTCCGTGGTCATCGGACGGCCCGGGGGGTGTGACCTGGGGTCATGAGACTTCCTCATCCACGTAGGACTGCCACTTGTTGGACTCATGCTCGGGCGGCGGCACATCCTCTGTCCAGCAGGGAAGACCGGAGGAATACGGGGGTGGTTGCGGTGCGACGCTGGCTGCCGGGTTTTGCGGCACTGTCGGCGATCTGGGGTGCGAGCTTCGCCCTGATCAAGGTGGCGGTCGACGCGGGGGTGCCCCCGGTCTGGGTGGCGCTGTGGCGGTGTCTGTTCGGCGCGCTCACGCTGGGCGCCGTCCTGGTGCTGCGCGGGGAGCGGATGCCGCGCGACCGCGCGCTGTGGGGGCACTCGGCGGTGGTCGCGGTGCTGCTCAACACCGTGCCGTTCATCCTGTTCCCGTACGGCGAGACCAGGATCAGCTCGGTGCTCGCCGGGGTGATGAACGCGACCACTCCGCTGTTCACCCTGGTCTTCTCGGTGCTCACCGTCGCCGAGGAGCGCCGACCGGGCGCCCGCCGGCTCACCGGCCTCGCCGTGGGGTTCGTCGGAGTGCTCACCGTGCTCGGGGTCTGGCGCGGCATCGGCTCCGGCGAGGCCGCCGGAGGCCTCGCCTGCCTGGCCGCCGCCTGCTGCTACGGCGCGGGCTTCGCCTACCTGCGGCGCTTCCTGTCCGGTCGGCCGGAGTCGGTCACCACCCTCTCCGCGCTGCAGATCGGCTGCGCCACCGCCGAGTTGGCCGTCATCGCCCCGCTCGCCGCGGGCGCCCCGCAGTGGCCCGGAGCCGGCCCCGCCGTCGCCCTGGTGGTGTTCGGCGTGTTCGGCACCGGCCTGGCGTACCTGCTCAACCTCGGCCTGGTCCGGACCGCGGGCACCACGGTGACCTCGGCCGTCACCTACGTGATGCCGCTGTGGTCCACCGCGATCGGCGCGCTGTTCCTCGCGGAGCCGGTCGGCTGGAACGCCCTGGCCGGCGGGGCGCTGGTGATCGCGGCCGTGGCGCTGGCCCGGCCCCGCCCCCGGCCCGCGACCGGTGCGGCGGACGAGGCCCCGAAGCAGCGCCAGCCCGTCCGATAGGGCGCGCGCCGCCCCGGCGACGGCACGGACGAAGAGTTCACGTATGGGGATCTCCCTCCCCGAACGGCCCCTCCGGGACGAGCCGGTGGGAACCGGGCTGATCGGACAGATGGATTCGTACCCGATCTCACGTTCGGTGTCCACTGAATTACGGATTGTCCGTGGGGCCCGCTAGGGTGGCGGCGTGGTGAGGTCGTGGGATGCGGCGGTGGAGCGGGCGCAGGACCGGCTGGCGGTCGGTCCGCGGCTGCGCGCGGCCGCCGAAGGGGACGAACGGCGGTTCGCGCTGTGGGACTTGGCGTCCCTGGTGGAGGGCGAGCTCGGCGAGCTGGTGGACCCGGACGGACTGGCGCCGCCGGCCGAGCGCGGCTGGCGCGAGCGGCTGGGCGAGAGCGGGCGGGAGTGGCCCGGCGGGGAGCTGTACCGCCGCCGGTACTGGATCCAGGACGACGACGGCGCGGTCGCGGGCACCGTCGCGGTGGACAACTGGACCAAGGGCCCCGGCCAGCTCGCCGTCTCCTCCCTCTACCTCTGCCCGGCCGCGCGCGGCCGCGGGCTGGCCGCCGCCGCCCTGGACGAGGTGTACGCGGCGGCCACCGCCGAGGGCCTGCCCGGGTTCCGGCTGGAGGCGCACTGGACGTGGCAGCCGGCCGTCCGCTACCACCTGCGCCGGGGCCTGTGGGTGGTCGGCTGGAAGCGCTCGCTCTCGCTCGCGCGGATGCCCCAACTCCCCGCCTACCGGGTGCGCGAGGAGGACGGGCGGCTGCTCCTGCTGGTCGCCGACCGGCTGCGCGGCTGGGTGCCGATACTGACGGCCGGCCGGGAGGGCCGCTGGCTGCGGCTGGACGAGACGGCGGACTACCGGGGCACCGACGGCTGGGTGCACGAGTACGCCCGCTCGACCCTGGCCCTGCACCTCGCGCTCGCGGGCTTCCCGATGGTGCGCGGCCCGCAGTGGTGGGCGGAGGCGTGGCGCTGGGCCGACGCCGGGGAGCCGGAGGGCCTGGCCTACCGGATCGAGGAGTTCGAACGGGCCGCCCGCCGGTCGGTGTCCTCCCCCTACCGTCCGGTGCCGGTCCCCGCTCCGAAGGACCCGCAACGCAGGGCGGACCACGATCCGGAGCGCAGCCCGCAGCGCATCCCGGAGCACGGTCCCGGGCACGGCCCGTCGCGAGGTCCTGAGCGGAGTCCGGTGCAGGAGGGGCGGCAGCGGGATCCGGCGCGGGCCGGACTACCGGGCCCGGTCCGGGCCGCGGCGCCGTCGCCGCGGCTGGCAGACTCCGGGGATGACTGAGATCGAGATCGACGGAGCCTCCGCGGACCCGGCGCGGCTGGCCGCGTTGGGGCTGCTCAACTACGGGCACTTCACCACGATGCGCGCCGAGGCGGGCCGGATCCGCGGTCTGACACTGCACCTGGACCGCTTGGTCCGGGACTGCCGCGCGCTGTTCGCCGCCGAGCTGGACCGGGCGGTGCTGCGCGAGCGGATCCGCGCGGTGCTGCCCGTCGACGGCTCCCCGGTGATCGTCCGGGTCACGGTGTACGACCCGGCGCTCGGCCTGGAGCGCCCCGCCGCTCCCGCCGAGCCCACCCTTCTGGTCACCACCCGCCCCGCGGCCGGGGCCGAGCCCGCCCCGCTTCGGGTACGGACCGCGGTGTACCGGCGGGAGCTGCCGGAGGTGAAGCACGTCGGCCTGTTCGGTCTGGTCCACCACCGTCGACAGGCGCAACTCGAGGGCTTCGACGACGTGTTGCTGGTCGACCCGGACGGCCGGGTGACCGAGGGCGCGACCTGGAACGTCGGCTTCCTCGACGGAGACACGCTGGTCTGGCCGGAGGGGCCGAGTCTGCCCGGCGTCACCCAGGCCCTGCTGTCCGGGGCCCACCGCGGCCCGCAGTCCCGAGAGCCGCTGACCGTCGCCGACCTGGGCCGATTCCGCGCCGCCT
Source organism: Kitasatospora sp. NPDC053308 (assembly GCF_055585785.1). Classification (NCBI taxonomy): domain Bacteria; kingdom Bacillati; phylum Actinomycetota; class Actinomycetes; order Kitasatosporales; family Streptomycetaceae; genus Kitasatospora; species Kitasatospora sp. NPDC053308. The sequence continues at coordinate 112,107 of NZ_JBVJJY010000003.1, forward strand.
TCGCGGTGAACGCGGGCGTCGGGGTCCGGCCGTTGGCCGCCGTCGACGGCACCGTCCTCGACCCCGCCCACCCGGCGCTCGCCCGGCTGCGCGCGGCCTACCTCGGGATCGCCGCCGATCCGGTGGGGGGATAACCCCACCCCCGGTCCGCCGGTGACCTCCATGGTCGGGGCCGCCCGTGGTTCCTAGCGTTGAGCGTGTTGACGACGAGCGACGCAGAACCGAAGGAAGGCCCCTCCATGGCACGCCGCCACCTCCGCCGCAGCACCGACGAGCGCGGGACCGACGAACGCCGGACCGACGAACGCCGGACCGGGGGGTACGCCGCCGACGCGTACGGCGCTCCGCCGTACGGTGCGCCGCAGGTGGCCCCGGCGATCGAGCTGCGCGGGGTGCGCCGCAGCTACGGGCGCGGCGAGGCGACGGTGCAGGCGCTGCGCGGGATCGACCTGGCGCTCGCCCGCGGCAGCTTCACCGCCGTCATGGGCCCCTCCGGCTCCGGCAAGTCGACCTTCCTGCAGTGCGCGGCGGGCCTGGACCGCCCGGACGCGGGGGAGATCCGGCTCGGCGGCCAGGAGATCACCGCGCTCAGCGAGAACCGGCTCACCGAACTGCGCCGCAGCCGGATCGGCTTCGTCTTCCAGTCCTTCAACCTGCTGCCCTCGCTGAGCGTCGAGCAGAACGTGCTGCTCCCGCAGCGGCTCGCCGGGCAGCGCCAGGACCGCGCCCGCGCCCGGGACCTGCTGGAGCGGGTCGGCCTCGGGCAGCACGCCCGGCGCCGCCCCGCCCAGCTCTCCGGCGGCCAGCAGCAGCGGGTCGCGATCGCCCGCGCGCTGATCACCCGCCCGGACGTGGTGTTCGCCGACGAGCCGACCGGCGCCCTGGACACCCGCACCGCGCACGAGGTGCTGGGCCTGCTGCGGCAGTCCGTGGACTCCCTCGGCGCGACCGTCGTGATGGTGACCCACGACCCGGTGGCCGCCTCCTTCGCCGACCGGGTGCTGTTCCTGGCCGGCGGTGCGCTCGTGGACGACCTGCCGCACCCCAGCCCGCAGGCCGTCGCCGACCGCATGGTCGCGCTCACCGCCCGCCCGGTGGGAGCCGCGGCATGAGCAACGGACTCGCCCGCGCCTCGGTGCGCTTCCGCCCCGCCTCCTTCGTGGGCACCCTCGTCGCCCTGCTGCTCGGCGCCGCCGTGGTGACGGCCTGCGGCGTGCTGCTGCAGACCGGCCTGACCGCGCGCCTCGAACCCGTCCGGTACGCCTCCGCGCCCGTGGTGGTCGCGGCCGAGCAGACGGTGACGATCCAGCGGAAGGTCGGCGAGGACACCGAGACCCAGGAGCAGAGCACCCCGGAGCGGGCCCGGACCGACGCCGCGCTGGTCGGCCGGCTGGCCGCCCTGCCGGGCGTCGCGGCAGCCCGGCCGGACACCGCCTTTCCGCTCAGCGTGGTCGCGCCCGCCGCGGTCGCGCCCGCCGCCGCGCCGCCCGCCGCCGGGAACGGGACGGCGGCCCTGACCGGGCGCGGCTACGCCGCCCTGGGCATCGCCGGCCCGGCCGACCGGCTGTTCGAAGGCCGAGCACCTGGTGCGAACGAGGTGGTGCTGGACGTCGACACGGCGCGCGCCGCCCGTCTCGCGCCCGGCGCGAACCTCACACTGACGGCGCCCGGCGGCACCGCGAGCTACCGGGTCTCCGGCCTCGCCGCCGCCCAGGCGGCCGGCCCCACCGCCTGGTTCGCCGACGCCACCGCCGACCGGCTCTCCGGCCACCCCGGACGGATCGACGCCGTCGCCGTCCAGCCTCGCGAGGGCGTGACCGCCGCGGCGCTCGGCGCCCAGGTCCGCCAGGCGGTCGGCGGCGAGGCGAAGGTCTTCACCGGAGACGGCCGGGGCGCGGTCGAACACCCCGCCCTCGGCGCGGCCCGGACGACGCTGATGGCCCTCGGCGGCAGCTTCGGCGGCTACGCCACCATGACCGCGGTCTTCGTGGTCATGAGCACCGTGGCCCTCGCCACCGGCCAGCGCGCCCGCGAGTTCGCCCTGCTCCGTGCCATCGGCGCCACCCCGCGCCAGATCCGCCGCACCATCGCCACCGAGGCCGTGCTGGTCGCCCCCGTCGCCGCCGCGCTCGGCGTCCTGCCCGGCCTCGCCCTCGCCCGCTGGTGGTTCGGCCAACTGATCGAACGCGGCGCCGTCCCCGCAGGGGTGCGCCTCGACGTCGGCCCGCTGCCGATGGCCGCCGCCGTCCTCACCTGCACCCTCGCCGCGCTGACCGCCGGCTCCCTGGCCGCCCGCCGGCCGTCCAAGCTGCGCGCCGGACAGGCGCTCGGCGAAGCCGCCGTCGAGGCGCCCCGACCGGGCAAGGTGCGCACCGTCCTGGGGCTGGTCTTCGCCGTCGGCGGTGGTGCGGTCGCCGCCGTCGCCGCCTCCCTGGACGGCGCCAAGGCCGCGCAGACCGCGCTCGGCGTCGTCATGTGCCTCATGCTGGCCGTCGCCCTGCTCGGCCCCTGGGTGGCCCGGGGCGCCGCCGCCGTGCTCGGAGCCCCGCTGCGGGCCGGCGGTGCGCCCGGCTCGCTGGCCGCCGACAACACCCGCGCCAACGCCCGCCGTCTGGCCTCCGCGATCACCCCGATCGTCCTGGTCACCGCGTTCTGCGGCACCCTGCTGATCCTCCAGAGCACCCTGCGCCACACCAGCGGCGAGAACGTCCGGGCCGGCGTCGTCGCCGACCACGTGCTCGGGTCCACCGGGCCGGGCCTGCCCGCCGGGACCGCCGAGCGGGCGGCGAAGGTGCCGGGCGTGGACACCGCCGTCGGCGTGCTGCGGACCGGACTGGTCCTGGAGAGCGGCGGTCAGCTGAGCACGGCGCCCGCGCTCGGTGTCGACGGTGATCCGGCGCGGCTGCCCGAAGTTCTCGACCTGGGCGTGCGCAGCGGCTCGCTCGCCGACCTCGCCCGGGCCACCGACACCGTCGCCCTGAGCACCACCCTCGCCGGCGCCCTGGACGCCGGGGTCGGCGACCGCGTCCCGCTGCGGCTCGGGGACGGCACCGCCGTCCGACCGCAGGTGGTCGCCGTGTACGAGCGCGGGCTCGGCGTCGGCCAGGCGGTGCTGCCCCGGGCGGCCGTCGCCGCGCACGTCACCAGCGGCTACGACAGCCAGGTGCTGGTCGCCGACGCGCCGGGTGCCGACCGTACGGCGGTGGCCGCCGGGCTGGGCGCCCTGGCCGGGACGAGCGTGGCCGACCGGGCCGGGTTCGTCGCCCAGGCAGACAAGGACATGGAGCTCAGCGGCTGGGCCAACACGGTCATGGCCGGTGTGCTCGGCGGGTTCGCCGCCGTCAGCGCGGCCAACACCCTGGTGATGACGGTGCTGGACCGGCGTCGCGAGGTCGCCCTGCTGCGACTGGCGGGCACCACCCGGCGCCAGGTGCGCGGCATGATGCGCTGGGAGGCGCTGCTGGTGGCCGCGACCGGGCTGGCGGTCGGCGCGGTGATCGCCTGGATCACGCTGGTGCCGGTCACCCGCGGTGTCGCCGACGCCGCCCCGTACGTCCCGCCGACGCTCGCCCTGCCGCTGGCCGCCGGAGCCGTCCTGCTCTGCCTGGGAGCGACCGGGCTGCCGGTCCGCGCCTTGCTGCGGACCCGGCCGGTGGCGCTGGGAGCGGCACGGCAGTAGACGGGGCGGGAGGCGGGACGGTGGGAGGTGAGCGGGGCTCATGGCGCGGCGATGGGGGAGCTCATGGCAGGAGGCATGAGAGGACCTCATGACCGACCGCCATGAGAGAAGCTCATGACGCCGCCGCCCATGAGAGGAACTCATCGCCCCGCCCCATGAGCGGAACTCATGTCGCCACCCCCCTGAGGGGAGCTCATCGAGTCGACTCCGATGTGCAACACACGAGGGACGCCCCTTGAGGACCGCTCAAGGGGCGTCCCTCGTCCGGGTGACAAACGCGGTCCGAGCAGGCGCAATGGGGTAACCGGGAGATCCAAAACCCCTTATTGGAACTGATCGTGATGTCGGATCAGCTACGCTCTCGCCCGCCCCGCCCGACCGCCGAAGCAGAGAGAGTAGCCCGACATGAGCAGTCCACCTGCCGCCCCTGCGCCCCGCTGGCCGCTGATCCTGCTGCGCACCACCGCCACCGCGCTCGCCCTGCTGGCCCTGCTCCAGGTCATGCTGGCCGGCAGCTTCCTCAACGGCACCTACGACTCCCTGAAGGACCACGAGGGCAACGCGATGACCCTGGCCACCGTGGTGGTGCTGCAACTGGGGGTGGCCGTCGCCGTGTGGCGGCCCGGCCGGGGGCCGCTCTGGCCGCTGTGGACCACCGCCGCGCTCACCGTCGCGGTCATCGGCCAGATCACCGCCGGCTACGCCCGGTCGATCGGCGTCCACGTCACCCTCGGCGTGCTGCTGGTCAGCGGCATCCTGTTCGGCCTGGTCGGCGCCTGGCGGCTGCCGCTGCCCGCCCGGGCCGCACTGCCCGAGGCGGCTCCGGACGGCAGCGGCCGGCTGCCGCGCCCCGGCGGGCCGCTGGAGGTGTCCAAGTGAACCGACGCCGGTTCCTGGGCATCGGCGCCTCCGTCCTCGGCGCGGGCGCACTGGCCGCCGTCGCCGTCCCGTCCGCCGCCCGGCTGTTCGCCGAGAGCCGCCCCGGGCGGCTGTTGAGCAGCGACCTGGACCTGCCCGAGGCGTTCCGGGCCGCGCTGCCGGTGCCGGCCGTGCTGAACCCGGTGCGCACCGAGGGGACCACCGACTACTACGAGATCACCCAGCAGGCCGCCAAACTGGAGATCGTCCCCGGCGTGCGGACCGAGGCCTGGACGTACGGCGGCTCCTTCCCCGGCCCGACCCTGGTCACCCGCTCGGGGCGGACCGCCGTGGTCAAGCACCGCAACGAGCTGCCGGTGCCGTCCGTCACCCACCTGCACGGCGGGCACACCCCGGCGGACAGCGACGGCTACCCGGTGGACCTGCTGATGCCCGTCGGATCCCCGGCGGACGCCGCCCAGGGCATGCAGAACATGCCCGGCATGGCGGGGATGCACCACGCGGCGGGCCGCACCGTCGTCGGCGAGCGCAGCTACACCTATCCGGGCAAGCAGCGCGCCGCCACCCTCTGGTACCACGACCACCGGATGGGCTTCACCGGCCCCGGCGTCTGGCGCGGGCTGGCCGGCTTCCACCTCGTCCAGGACGACGAGGAGGACGCCCTGCCGCTGCCGCGCGGCGAGCGCGACCTCCCGCTGATGATCGCCGACCGCTCGTTCGCCGCCGACGGCTCCTTCAAGTACCCCTCCAGCGACCCCGCGCTCGGCGAGCCCGGCGTCTCCGCCGCCTACGCCAACGGCGTGCTCGGCGACGTCATCCTGGTCAACGGCGCGCCCTGGCCCCGCCTGGACGTCGACCGCCTGCGCTACCGGCTGCGCCTGCTCAACGCCTCGAACGCCCGCCTCTACCGGCTCGAACTCGACCCGCAGCCCCCCGGCGGCGACGCACTGGTCCAGATCGGCTCCGACGGCGGCCTGCTCGCCGCCCCGGTCGCCCACGACGGGATCGAGATGGCCCCGGCCGAACGCTTCGACGTCGTGGTCGACTTCTCCCGCTACCAGCCCGGCACCCAGGTGCGTCTGGTCAACCGGTTCGGCAGCGGCCGCACGGCCGAGGTGATGCGCTTCGACGTCTCCGCGAAGCAGGTGCAGGACGACACGGCGGTACCCGACAGGCTCTCCGCCGTCGAGGCCCTGGACGCTTCCGCCGTCGTCACCACCCGCGAGTTCGCCTTCCGCCGCAGCCGCAGCGACGGTTGGACGATCAACGGCGAGCCGTACCAGCCCGGCCGGAACATCGCCACCCCCGCCCTCGGGACCGTCGAGCGCTGGCGCTTCTCGTCCGACCTGCACCACCCCGTGCACGTCCACCTCGACCACTTCCAGGTGGTCGGCCGCAACGGCGGGCAGCCGGGCCCGTACGACGCGGGCTGGAAGGACACCGTGGACCTGCGGCCGGCCGAGGCGGTGGAGGTGCTGGTGCGCTTCACCGACTACACGGGCGCGTACATGCTGCACTGCCACAACCTGGAGCACGAGGACATGGCGATGATGGCGGACTTCACGGTGCAGTGACCTGCCCGACGCCCTCCGCCCGACACCCTCCGTCCGAGCGACCCGTCCGAGCGACCCGTCCGAGCGACCCGTCCGAGTGACCCCTCAGAGTGGCCCGTCCGGGTGAGCCGCGCGGAACGGACCCGCCGGGACTCACTCGGACGGCCGACTGCCGGAGGGCGTGCGCTGCGCCCTCCGGCGCTCGTGTCCTAGCGTCGCGGGGAGGGGCACCCGCGGTCTCCCGCCGTCGCGCGGAGGCCGGGCCCCGCCGACGGACGGAGCCGCCGCATGACCACCCCCGCCGAACGCCGCCGCCGCGGTCGGGCCGCGCGCGACCGCGTGTCCCGCTCCGAGCACGGCCGGTGGATCCCCGCCGCCGACCGTCCCGACCCGCTGACCGTCCTGGAACGCCAAGCACGGGACCGGGTGGCCGCGCTGCTGCCGATCCGCTACGGGCGGATGGCCGACAGCCCCTTCACCTACCTGCGCGGCGCCGCCGCCGTGATGGCCGCCGACCTCGGCGCCGCGCCGGACACCGGCCTCACCGTCCAACTCTGCGGTGACGCGCACCTGCTGAACTTCGGGGTGTACGCGTCACCGGAACGCGCCCTGCTCTTCGACGTCAACGACTTCGACGAGACCCACCCCGGCCCCTTCGAGTGGGACGTCAAGCGCCTCGCCGCCAGCGTCGCCGTCGCCGCCCGCGACAACGGCCAGGACGAGGAACGGGTGCGCCGCGCCGCCCGTGCCGCCGTCGAGGGCTACGCGACGGCGATGCGGCGGCTGGCGGGCCTGGGCGAACTCGACGTCTGGTACGCCCGGGTGGACACCGAGCAGGTCCTGCCGCTGCTGCGCAAGCGCCGGCAGCGGGAGCGCGCCGCGGCCGAACTCGCGCACGCCCGGCGCCGCACCAACCTGCAGGCCTTCGGCAAGCTGACCGAGGAGCGGGACGGGCGGCGCCGGATCATCAGCGCGCCGCCGCTGATCGAGCCGCTGAAGCGGTCCGAACTGCGCGACGTCGGCCAGGTGTTCAGCGACTACCGGGCCACCCTCGCCGAGGACCGCCGGGTGCTGCTGGACCGCTTCCGGTTCGTGGACGCGGCCAGCAAGGTGGTCGGCGTCGGCAGCGTCGGCACCCGCTGCTTCATCGTCCTGCTGGAGGGACGGGACGCCGGCGATCCGCTGTTCCTGCAGCTCAAGGAGGCCGGCCGCTCGGTGCTGGAGGACCACCTGCTGCCCACCCGGGTGGACGCCGAGGTCACCGCCCACCACGGCGGCCGCCGGGTGGTCACCGGCCAGCGCCTGATGCAGGCCGCCAGCGACATCTTCCTCGGCTGGACCACCGGCCCCGCCGGCCGCCACTTCTACGGCCGTCAACTGCGCGACATGAAGGGCTCGTTCGAGGTCGGGGACATGCGGCCGTCCGGCCTGCGCGCCTACGCCGACCTCTGCGGCCGCACCCTCGCCCGCGCCCACGCCCGCACCGGAGACCGCCTCGCCGTCGCCGGCTACCTCGGCGGTGCGGACACCTTCGCGGAGGCGGTGGCCGAGTTCGCCGTGCGCTACGCCGACCGGACGAAGGAGGACCACCGGGAGCTGACGGCGGCGATCGCGGACGGACGGATCACCGCGACCCGGGGCGTGTGAGCGCCGCGAGTCTCTCCAACTGGTCCAGCTGGTCGGACAGGTCGAGCGCGCCGAGGCGGGCCACCACGTGCCGGGCGCCGGCCGCCGCGTACCGGGCGAGGGTGGCGGCGACCTCGTCCGGGGTGCCGAGGGCGAAGGCCTGGATCTGCTCCGTTTCGGTCAGCGGCAGCCCGTAGTTGGCCCGGGTGTAGGCCTCCATGGTCCGGCGGGCGGCGCCCGTGCTGCGGTCGACCCGGACGTTGACGAAAAGGGCGGGAGTGACGGCCTCCGGCGCGCGCCCGACCTGCCGGGCCGCCGCCCGGACGGCTTCGAGCCCGCTCGCGTAGTCGGCCGGATCCGGCGGGTACGGCAGCCAGCCGTCGTACCGCCGTCCGGTGCGCTCCAAGGCCGCGGGGGCGGCCCCACCGAGCCAGACCGGGGGGCCCTCGGGGTGGAACGGAGCGGTGGCGGGCGGCAGTTCGGCGAAGGAGTGGAACTCGCCATGGAACTCCTTCGCTCCGGCCCACAGCGCCCGCCACAGGGCGACCGTCTCGTCCAGCCGGGCGAAGCGGCGCTCCCACGGCACCTGCGACAGCTCGTGCAGCGGGCGGCCGAAGCGCCCGGGGAAGGCGGCGCCGACGGCGACGGTCAGCCGGCCGCCGGAGAGCCGGTCCACCGAGGCCAGCGTCTGCGCGGTCTGCACCGGGCGGCGCAGGACCGGCAGCAGCGCGCCGGTGCCCAGCCGGATCCGCTCCGTCACCGGGGCGACGGCCGCCAGCATGGTGAGCGGCTCGATCCGCGGGCTGAGCAGGGAGTCGTTGACGAACAGCGAGGAGAAGCCGAACTCCTCGCCGCGGCGGGCGAAGCCGACCAGGTCGCGGGCGTCGTGGGCGGCCCACTGGTCCTGGCCGGTGGGGAGGAAAACTCCGATGTCCATGCCCCCGATGCTGGCCGGGGCGGGACATGGCCTCAATTCCCGCGAGGGAATGGCGCGATGCGCGCCGGGCGGGTTGGCTGATGCCGTGGACTTCCCCCAAGCGCTCCGCGCGCGCCGAACCAGCCGCCGCATCAGCCAGCTCGACCTCGCGACCCTGGCCGGCACCACCCAGCGGCACCTGAGCTTCATCGAATCCGGCCGCTCCGCGCCGGGCCGGGGCATGGTCGTCCGGCTCGCCGAGTCGCTCGACCTGCCGCTGCGCGAGCGCAACGAGCTGCTGCTGGCCGCCGGTTACGCGCCCGTCTACCCGGAGACCCCGCTGGACGGGCCGGCACTGGCGCCGGTACGGGAGGCGATCGGCCACATCCTGGCCGGCCACCTCCCGTACCCGGCCCTGGTGGTGGACCGCCGGGGCGACGTGGTGGCCGCCAACGCCGCCCTGGACGTCATCACCGAGGGCGCCGACCCCCGGCTGGTCGGCCCCGGCACCAACGCCTACCGGCTCGCCCTGCACCCCGACGGCCTCGCCCCGCGCATCCTCAACTTCGCCGACTGGGCCCGCCACATCGTCGAGCGCACCCGGCACCTCGGCGAACTGCACGACGAGTTGAGCTCGTACCTGCCCGACGTGACGGTGGGGGAGCAGCACCTGGGCTTCGCCGTCCCGCTGGAGCTGCGCACCTCGATCGGCGAACTGCGCCTGATGACGACGGTCACCACCTTCGCCACCGCCGTGGACGTCACGCTCGCCGAGCTCAAGCTGGAGGCCTTCCTCCCGGCGGACGCGGCGACCGCCGCGGCGCTGCACGGCGCGACGGTCAGAGCGCGGGGAACCCGGTAGTCGGCGATGGCCCGGCCTCAGCGTCCAGGACGACGAACTCCTCGCCGCGGCCGAACGGTCCGCCGTCGGCCACGGCCCCCGTCTCCCCGGTGAAGCGGACGACGTCCCGCGACCGTACGCCGTCCGGCCGGGCGCGGACGGTGAACTCGCCGGGCGCCACGACACTGCTGTGCGCGCTGGGCGTCCTGGTGCTCCACCCGCTGTCCCGGGAACCCTTCCAGCAGACCCGGACGAGCGCGCCGGGGCGGGCGGACCACGTCCTGGTGGTGATCCACCGCGGCCTCCCCGGGGACGAGACGGAGTCCCGGAGCCGGCAGGTCCGACTGGAGACCGGCACCGGCTGGTCGGCTCGCCGCTGGAGCGTCCTCACCATGCGCGAACGGTTCCCGGGCGAGGGGGCCTTCCGGTCGGCCGAGTGGACCGCCCCCCACCGGATCACCGTCACCACCGACACCGGCTCACGGGTCTTCACCGTGGCCCCGGGGAGCGGGGAGCCGAGGCTCACCGCCACCGCCGGTACCCGTCCCGGGTTCCTAGCCGGGGTCGGCGCGGCGGTCGTCGCCGGGGACGGGGACGGGCCGGGCGGCGGAGGGCGGTCGCGCCGTGGGCCGGGCGCGCCGCCGGCCGGGGCGCCGTGTCGTGCGGGGCGCTGTGCCGTTCGGTGGCCCGGCGGACTCCCTCGCCCGGGTCGGCCCCCGGCAGGCGCCGCGGCGGTCGTGATGTCAGTGGCGTGTGCAAGGGTGGCCCCATGCTGGCGATCACGGTGATGACGCACGAGGGGAAGCCGCTCTCGCGGCCGAGCGCGGAGGAGTTGGCGGGGCTGGTCCGGCGCATCGGCGCGGCGGACGACGGCTTCCTCGTCGTGGAGCGGATACCGGATCTGCCGGACGTCTACATCCAGGTGTGGCACGTCGACGGCGAGGACTACACGCTGGAGTACCGGGACGGTTCCGCCGACCGGCACTTCGAGGTGCGGGTGGACGGGCCCGAGCCGGTGGTCGCGGCGATGACGGGCTGGGCGCGCGGCGAGGCGGGCTGGGGGGACGGCCTGGACTGGCAGCCGCTCGACCTGGGCCCGGAGGCGGAGGCGGAGCCGGTGCCGGAGCCGGAGCTGGGCGCGGACGAGCGGCGGGAGTTGGAGGACCGGTTGCGGCTGACTCTGGCCTGCGGGTACACCGATCGCGTCCGCCTGGCCGAGGAGGCCGAGGAGTACCTGGTGTCGGGCGACCGCCGTCCGCTCTCGCGCGCCCAGGCCGAGCGACTCGCGGACCGGCTCTGGCTGGAGCGCGTCGGGGAGCAGACCGGTTGGATCGGGGAGACCGACCCGGAGCGCCTCACCCGGGCCTTCGTCGCCCTGGAGGCGGCCGGGATCACGGCCCGGGAGGACTTCACCTGCTGCCGCTCCTGCGGTCAGGCCGAGATCGGCGGCGCCGGCGCCCCCGGGGCCCGCGGTTTCGTCTACTTCCACTCCCAGTGCACCGAGTCCGCCGCCACCGGCCACGGCCTGACCCTCCTCTACGGCGGTTTCGACGGCTCCCCGTCGACCACCACCGCCGTCGGCCGGGAGGTGGTCGCCGCCCTCAGGGCCGCCGGCCTGCCCACCGTCTGGAACGGCGACCCGTCGCACGCGATCGAGGTCCGCCCGTTGCTCTGGCGCCGCCGCCTGGGTAGCTGAGCGGCCGGACCGCCGTGCGCCGCCCGGTCGGTGGCGTCGGTGTTGGGTCGGCTTCGGCGTCGGCGTGGGTGTCCGCCAAGCGGTTCAGGGCACCAGCAGGTGCAGGGCGTTGCGCCGCACCTCGACCTCCACCGGGAGCGGCGCGATGAACTCGCCGTCGGCGTAGGCCGTGATGCCCGGGGACTCGATGCGCAGCGAGGTGGTGCGCAGGGTTGTGACCTCGGGGCGGGTGGTGTGGGTGCCCTTGAAGAGGGTGGGGAAGAAGCGGGCGACGCGCAGGCGGGGCATGGCGTCGACGAGGGTGACGTCGAGCAGGCCGTCGTCGGGCAGGGCGTCCGGGCACATGAGCATGCCGCCGCCGTAGCTGCGGGTGTTGCCGACGGCGGCCAGGGTGAGGTCGCGTTCGATGACGGTGCCGTCGGCGAGGGTGATCCGGAACGGCAGCGGCCGCAGGTTGGCGAACTCGATGAGGATGGCGAGGTTGTAGCGCATCCGTCCGCGCGGCCAGCGCAGCCGGTTGGTGCGGTCGCTGACCAGGGAGTCGAACCCGGTGGCGAGGATGGAGCCGAACCAGCGGGCGGCGCCGTCGGGGCCGGTGACCCGGCCGAGGTCGACGGTGCGGACCCGGCCGGCGGCGATGACCTCGGCGGCGGCCTCCGGGGCCCCGAGTGGTAGGCCGTACGCGCGGGCGTGGTCGTTGCCGGTGCCGGCCGGTACGACGCCGAGCGGGACGGCGCCGCCGGCGAGGGCCTGCAGGGCGAGGTTGATCATCCCGTCGCCGCCGACCACGGCGACCGCGTCCACGCCGTCCGCCGCCGCCTCGCGGGCGAGGCGCACGGCGTCCTCGGCGGAACTCCCGGCGTGCGGTTCGACGTCGACGCCCAGGGCCCGCAGCCGGGCGACGGCCCGCTCGGCGGCGGGCCCGGAGTGGCCGGTGCCCGCCGCCGGGTTGGTGAGGACGGCGACCCTGCGGACGGTTCTCGGACCGCCCTCCCCATGAGGCCGGCTCATGGGATCAGCTTGCCGGGGTTGAGGATGCCCGCCGGGTCGAGCTCGGCCTTGACGGCGCGCAGGATGCGCACGCCCAGGTCGCCGACCTCCTCGGTCATCCAGGGGCGGTGGTCGGCGCCGACCGCGTGGTGGTGGGTGATGGTGCCGCCCGCGCCGAGGATGGCGTCCCCGGCGGCGCGCTTGGCGGCGCCCCAGCGGCTGAGCGGGTCCTCGCCGAGCGCGGCGACGACGGTGAAGTAGAGCGAGGCGCCGGTCGGGTAGACGTGCGAGATGTGGCAGAGCACGAGCGCGCCGGGCAGGGCGGTGGTCAGCGCCTCGGTGACGGCGGTCCGCAGGGCGGGCAGCCCGCTCCAGGTGGCGGCCGTCTCCAGGGTCTCGCACAGCGCGCCGGCGCTGAGCAGCGAGTCGCGCAGGTAGGGCGCGTTGAACCGGCCGTGCTCCCAGACCCGGGCGGGGGCGTCGCCGAGCGAGGTGGCGCCGGCGGCGAGCAGTACCTCGCGGGTCGCGCCGTGGCGGGCGGCGACCTGCTGGGCGCTGCCCTCGAAGACGGTGACGGCCAGGCAGCCGGTGACCGCCGGGGCGCCGCCGATCTGCTCGGTCATGGCCAGGTTGACCATGGTCTCGGCCTCGTCGGAGAGCCGGATCACGGTCGGGCCGGTGCCCTGCTGCTCGACGGCGCGCAGCGCCGCCGTCCCGGTGGCGAAGTCGGGGAAGCTCCAGGCTTCGTAGGCCTTGACGGCGGGCAGCGGGTGGACCCGCAGGCGGACGGCGGTGATCACGCCGAGGGTGCCCTCGGAGCCGAGGAAGAGCTGGCGCAGGTCCGGGCCGGCGGCGGAGGCCGGGGCGCGGCCGAGGTCGAGCACGCCGACCGGGGTGACGACCCGCAGGCCGCGCACCATCTCGTCGAAGCGCCCGTACCCGGCGGAGTCCTGGCCGGAGGAGCGGGTGGCGGCGAAGCCGCCGATGGTGGCGTAGCGGAAGCTCTGCGGGTAGTGGCCGAGTTCCCAGCCGCGCTCGGCGAGCAGCGCCTCGGCGGCCGGGCCGGTGAGGCCGGCGCCGAGGACGGCCTCGCCGGAGGTCTCGTCCAGGTCGAGCAGGGCGTCGAAGCGGCGCAGGTCGAGCGAGACGACGGCCTCGAAGCCGCCGCGTTCCGGGTCGAGGCCGCCGACGACGCTGGTGCCGCCGCCGAACGGGACGACGGCGGCGCGGTGTTCGGCGCACACCGCGAGGACGGCGGCGATCTCCTGCTCGCTGCCGGGCAGCACCACGGCGTCGGGTGCGTCCTGGGCCTCGCGGCTGCGGCGGCGCAGCAGGTCGGGGGTGGACTTGCCGCCGGCGCGCGGCAGGCGGTCGGCGTCGGCGGCGCTGACGTGGGCCTCGCCGACGGCGTCGGCGAGCGCCTCGAGGGCGTCGGCCGTGATCCGGGAGGGGCGCAGCACGACCTCGTCGGCGCTCGGCCCGGGGGCGGCGTCGCCGGTGACGCCGAGGGCGGCGGCGAGCAGTCCCTTGATGTCCGCGGACAGCTCCTTGGCCAGGGCCGGGTCGCCCCAGGCGTCCCACTTCATCGGGGGGAGCGGAAGAGCGGCGCCCGCCGGTCCCGCTTGCGTCTCAGGTGCCATGCGTTACAGTTTCACACATCATGTCAAGTAGTAACGCCGCCGAGTCGGCGACCCCAGCCGAGCGGCCCGGCAGCACCGGAGCCGAGCAGCCGCGCAGCACCGACGACGCGATCCTGGACGCCGCCGCCGACCTGGTCGTCCACCTCGGCGTGCGCCGCACCCAACTGGCCGAGATCGCGCGCCGCGCCGGGGTCAGCCGGCCGACCGTCTACCGCCGCTGGCCGGACGTGCGGGCGGTGATCGGCGCCCTGCTCACCCGGGAGATCCTGGCCACCCTGGAGGGCGCCTCGCTCGACGTCCAGGACCGGGAGACCTTCGTGGAGCGGGTCGTCGAGGTCGCCGTCCTCCTGCGGGACCACCCGGTGCTCGGGGCGCTGCTCCACTCCGATGACTCCGACCTGCTGCTCGAGTACGTGGTCGAGCGGCTCGGCGCCAGCCAGCGCGGCCTGCTGGAAGCCCTGCGCGGCGGCATCGAGCGCGGCCAGGCCCAGGGCTCGATCCGGGCCGGCGAGCCGCTCGAACTGGCCGCCATGGTCCTGCTGATCGCCCAGTCCACCGTCCAGTCGCACCGCATGGTCGCCTCCCTGCTGCCCGAGGAGGCCTGGCGGCGCGAGCTGGCCAGAGCACTGAACGGATACCTGGCACCATGACGACGCCCGCCGTCGGCCCCTTCGCGGGGACGAGCCGACTCAACGCCGCCCGCCGCACGCTGGAGTTCGAGGCGCTCGGCGACGACCCGCACGTCGACCTGCTGGTGATCGGCGGCGGCGTCACCGGCGCCGGGGTGGCCCTGGACGCCGCCTCGCGCGGCCTGCGCACCGTACTGGTCGAGTCCCGCGACCTGGCCTTCGGCACCAGCCGCTGGAGCTCCAAGCTGGTCCACGGCGGGCTGCGCTACCTGGCCTCCGGCCGGATCAAGGTGGCCCGGGAGAGCGCCGTCGAGCGCGGTGTGCTGATGACCCGCACCGCCCCGCACCTGATCCGCGCACTGCCCCAACTGGTGCCGCTGCTCCCGGACTTGCTGCGCCCGGGGCAGGGAGCGCTGATCCGCGCGGGCTTCCACGCCGGGGACGCGCTGCGGATCAGCGCCGGCACGCCGGGCGACCTGCTGCCCCGGATGCGCCGGATCGACGCGGCCGGCACCCGGCGGCTGGTGCCGGCCGTCCGGACCGCCGGCCTGCGCGGCGCGCTGGTCGCCCACGACGGCCAACTCGTGGACGACGCCCGGCTGGTGGTCGCCCTGGCCCGGACCGCCGCGCAGTACGGCGCGAGCGTGCTGACCAGGGTGCGGGCCGAGGCCGTGACCGGCACCTCCGCCCGGCTGGTGGACACGCTGACCGGTCAGGGGCTGACCGTGAGGGCCGGCGCGGTGGTCAACGCCACCGGCGTCTGGGCGGGCGAGGTGGACACCTCGATCACGCTGCGGCCGAGCCGCGGCACCCATGTCCTGGTGGACGCGGGGGCGTTGGGGAATCCGCGCGCCGCCCTCACGGTGCCCGTACCCGGCTCGACCAGCCGCTTCGTCTTCGCCCTGCCGCAGCAGCTCGGCCGGGTCGCGATCGGACTGACCGACGAGGACGCGCCGGGCCCGGTCCCGGACGAGCCGCAGCCCACCGAAGCCGAGCTGACCTTCCTCCTCGACACCGTCAACGCGGCCCTCGCCACCGCGCTGACCAGGGCGGACGTCCGTGGCGCCTACGCCGGGCTGCGTCCGCTGATCGACACCGGAGGCGGCAGCACCGCCGACATCTCGCGGGAGCACGCGGTGCTGGAGTCCCCGTCCGGGGTGGTCACCGTGGTCGGCGGCAAGCTGACCACCTACCGCCGGATGGCCCAGGACGCGGTGGACACCGCCGCGCGGCTGCGCGGACTGCAGGCCCGGACCTGCTGGACGGCCAGGCTGCCGCTGGTCGGCGCGCCCGGGCACCGGGACAGCCGCCCCCTGCCCGCGCGGGGCGTGCCCGCCTCGCTGCTCGCGCGGCACGGCGGCGCGGCCCACGAGGTGCTGGCCGCCGGGGAGTTGACGCCGGTGGCGGAAGGCTTGGACGTGACCCGCGCCGAGATCGGGTACGCCGTCACGCACGAGGGCGCGCTGGACGCGGCCGACGTGCTCGACCGCCGCACCCGGATCGGGCTGGTCGCGCAGGACGCGGAGCGGGCCCGGAAGGCGGTGGAGGAGATCCTGGCGGAGTGTCGGGGGGACTGAGTGCGGGCCGGTCGGGGGAAGGGGGCGAGGGCGAGGTCTTGGGCGAGGTCCGGTTCGACCCGGCCGGCCCAGGCCCCGGCCCGCTCGTCCCCGAGTGTGGCGGGGCGGCGGCAGCAGAGGGAGAGCGGGTCCTCGTCGAGCAGCTCGGCGTGCCGGGCCGCGAACGCCCCCCAGCCGTCGGGCTCGCCGGAGGTTCCGGGCCCCTGGAGCGGGGTGTGCCGGCTGTCCCCGCCGACCGGATCGAGGGCGGCCGCGGCGCCGAAGTGGTGGGCGGCGAGCCGGCCGAGGCGGAGAGCGGAAATCGGAAGTCGAGTTCGCAGGTCGGACGTCGGAAGCCGCAGGTCGGAAGGCGGGCATCGAGAGGCTGCGGACGGGGGATCGCGGGGTTCCGTGGCCTTCCCGGGCACACCGCCGCGTGGGCGGTGTCAGCGGGCCGTCTTCTCCGGCATGGGGAGTTCGGTGCCGGCGAGCTCCAGGACGCAGGACAGCGGGTGCTCGGCTATGCCGGTGCGGTCCAGGGTGACGGCGACCGGCCGGGGCGGCTCCCCGGCGAGCTGGGCGGCGAGGGTCAGCGGGTAGTCGCCGTGCCCGTGGACGCGGTGGAAGGCGCACTCCTTGCCGTCCACCAGCAGTTCGGTCTCGGTGATCCAGCCGGAGCGGACGTTGACGGTCACGGAGTGCCCGTCCTGGTCGACGTGGAAGCTGTACCGCTGGCGCATGGGAACCTCCCACGGGGGCGCCGAGACCGGGGCCGGGAATCGAGGGGCCGGGAAACCGGGAGTCGGGGGGAAGGGGCCGGAGAACCGGGAGTCCGGGAGAAGGGCAGGGGAACCGGGGAACCGGGGAACGGGGATCCACCGTCAGTCTAGGTCGGCGGCCCCGGCTCGGCGCCCGGTCGGAGCCGGGCCCGGTCGGTTCCCGTCGCGGTCCCTGAGAAGGCCCGGAGGAATTCCGGGGTGGAGCCCGCCCGTGGACGGATTCTCGTGATCTCTACAGTGTTGTAGATTCGTCCTAGGGAGAGATCAGAGGAGGGCATTGTGGGAGTTTCGCTGGCCAAGGGCGGCAACGTCTCGCTGAGCAAGGAGGCGCCCGGTCTGAGCGCCGTGATCGTGGGTCTCGGTTGGGACGTGCGGACCACCACCGGGGCCGACTACGACCTGGACGCCAGCGCGCTGCTGTGCAACGCGCTCGGCAAGGTGATCTCGGACCAGCACTTCGTGTTCTTCAACAACCTTCGCAGCCCCGAGGGTTCGGTCGAGCACAGCGGTGACAACCTGACCGGTGGCGGCGACGGCGACGACGAGCAGATCAAGGTCGACCTGGACCGGGTGCCGGCCGACGTGGCCAAGGTGGTCTTCCCGGTGTCGATCTACGACGCCGACGCCCGGCTGCAGAACTTCGGACAGGTCCGCAACGCCTTCATCCGGATCGTCAACCAGGCCAACGGCCAGGAGATCGCGCGCTACGACCTGACCGAGGACGCCTCGACCGAGACCGCGATGGTCTTCGGCGAGCTGTACCGCAACGGCGCGGAGTGGAAGTTCCGTGCCATCGGCCAGGGTTACGCCTCCGGGCTGCGCGGCATCGCGACCGACTACGGCGTCAACGTCTGACATCCGGCGTCCGGCGTCGGCGTCTGACATCCGGCGTCCGAGGGCCGGCGTCCGGCTCTGGGGCCCGAGTCATGGGACCCGAGCCATGGGGCCCGAGCCGGGGTGTCCGGTGTGCGATGCCCGAGGTCCGATGACGGCGCCCGGGCCGGGGGTTCCCCGCCCGGGCGCCGTGGGATCCGGCGGTCGCGCGCTCACGAGGACGGCTTCGGCCGGCCGAGCGCGTGGCCGCCGAAGCCCCCGCTGCCGGTGAGCTGGTGCTGCCACCAGGCCGCCATCGTCGGCTCGTCCATGCCGGACCAGTCCGGCGCCTCGGTGACCTGCGCCCGGCCGAGCGTACGGCCCAGCTCCACCAACTCGCGCCCCGCCGCGCTGCGTTCGCGGTCGTACGCGGCGAGCAGGGACGACCAGGAGCCGCCGGCCGCCCACGCCTGCTCGAAGGCGTGGGCGTCCTGCAGGGCCTTCACGGCGCCGCTGGTGTTGTGCGGCCGCACGACGGTGGCAGCGTCCCCGCCGATGAGCAGCCGGCCGGCGGTGCGGCGCGGGGCCGCCAGGTCGTAGACGGGCTGCAGGAAGGTCCGTTCGCGCGGGGTGAGGGTGACCACCCCGGCCCAGTACGGCGGCAGTTGCCGTTCCGCGAGCTGCCGCAGCTCGTCCAGCTGCCCGTCGGTGAGGGTGCCCGCCGGGATGCTGGTCGGGCCGTCCAGGCGCAGCCAGGCGGGGATGGGGGCGTAGAAGACCCAGTTCACCTGGGTGCGGCCGGGATCGAGCCCGGGGATGCGGTAGATCACGACCTGTCCGCCGGGGTAGCAGGCGGTGATGCACTCCTCCTCCGGCCAGGCCGCGGAGCCGCCGGGCAGTTCGTCCAGCAGCGCGGCGTCGTAGCTGCCGCGCCAGCACACGTACCCGGCGAACTCGGGTGCGGCCTGTGGGCAGACGGCGGCGCGGACCACGGAGCGGTAGCCGTCCGCGCCGATCACCAGGTCGTAGCGGTGGCGGACGCCGTCGGCTTCCTCGGCCCAGGCGCCCTCGTCGTCCCCGCCGACCGCGGTGACGGTGGTGCCCAGCCGGTACTCGACGCGTTCGGGGGTCCGCTCGCGCAGCGCCTGCCAGAGGACGGCCCAGTGGTGGGAGTGGAACGGGAACGGCTGGTCCCAGAGGGGTCGCCCGCGCCCGTGCGGGCCGTCGCCCTCGCCGGCCGGCCCCCGGGTGACCCAGCGGCGGACGGTGAGGCGGTGGCGGCGGGTGTCCGCGGCGAGGTGCCCGGCGCGGACCAGTTCGTCGAAGCGGTCGTTGTGGGTGCACAGGCCCACCCCGCGGTCCTCCAGTCGGCCGGGGCTGCGTTCCAGCACCACGACCCGTTCCGCGCCCAGTCGGGCGGCGGCCCCGGCGAACGCGCTCCCGGCGATGCTGCCCCCGACCACGGCCACCGAGCCACCCCGCACGGCCGCCCCCTCTCCCGGCTCTTCCGGCTGTCCCGGCTCTCCCGAGCCTCGCGATGTCCGGGACACGACGATACGCGGGCGGTCCGCCGCCTGCCCGGTGTTCGGCGGCTTCGGGCGGCCGGTGGTGACGGGCGTCGGCGGTCCGGTTCGGGGCGGCGGCGGTCCCGGGGGCGGGCTGGGCCGGCCCGCGCTTATGCAACTTGTTGCATAAGGCTCGGGGCTTCCCCTACCCTGCGGTAACCACCGCAGCCAGCCCCGCGCCCCAGGAGACGTCGATGAGCGCCACCCCCGGCAGCAGCCGCTACCCGCACCTGCTCAGCCCGCTCGACCTCGGCTTCACCACCCTGCCCAACCGCGTGATCATGGGCTCGATGCACGTCGGCCTGGAAGAGGCCCCGGGCGGGTACGCGCGGATGGCCGCCTTCTACGCCGAGCGCGCCCGCGGCGGCGTCGGCCTGATCGTCACCGGCGGCATCGCCCCCAACGAGGCCGGACGCCCCTGGGAGGGCGGCGCGATGCTGACCACCGAGGAGGAGGCCGACGAGCACCGCGTGATCACCGACGCCGTGCACGCCGCCGGCGGGAAGATCGCCCTGCAGATCCTGCACTTCGGCCGGTACGCCTACCACCGCGACCTGGTCGCCCCCAGCGCCCTCCAGGCCCCGATCAGCCCCTTCGTGCCCCACGAGCTCACCGCCGAACAGGTCGAGCAGACCATCGAGGACTTCGCCCGCTGTGCGGAACTCGCCCGCCGCGCCGGGTACGACGGCGTCGAGATCATGGGCTCCGAGGGCTACCTGATCAACGAGTTCGTCGTCGCCGCCACCAACCGGCGCGAGGACGAGTGGGGCGGGACGTACGAGCGGCGGATGCGCTTCCCGGTGGAGATCGTCCGACGGGTCCGCGAGCGGGTCGGCGAGGACTTCATCATCGTCTACCGCCTCTCCATGCTGGACCTGGTGCCCGGCGGCTCCACCCTCGACGAGGTGGTGGAGCTCGCGCAGGCCGTCGAGGCCGCCGGAGCCACCATCATCAACAGCGGCATCGGCTGGCACGAGGCCCGCATCCCGACCATCGCCACCTCGGTGCCACGCGGCGCCTTCGCCTGGGTGACGAAGAAGGTCATGGGCAAGGTCGGCATCCCGCTGGTGACCACCAACCGCATCAACACCCCCGAGATCGCCGAGCGGCTGCTCGCGGACGGCAGCGCCGACCTGGTCTCGATGGCC
Source organism: Kitasatospora sp. NPDC053308 (assembly GCF_055585785.1). Lineage (NCBI taxonomy): Bacteria > Bacillati > Actinomycetota > Actinomycetes > Kitasatosporales > Streptomycetaceae > Kitasatospora > Kitasatospora sp. NPDC053308. The sequence goes on from NZ_JBVJJY010000003.1 coordinate 132,417, forward strand.
CGCCCGCTGCTCGCCGACGCCGACTTCGTCGCCAAGGCCCGCGAGGACCGCGCCGACGCCATCAACACCTGCATCGGCTGCAACCAGGCCTGCCTCGACCACACCTTCAACCTCCAGATCACCTCCTGCCTGGTCAACCCGCGGGCCTGCCACGAAACCGAACTCGTCCTCGCGCCCGCCAGGCTGCGCAAGCGGGTCGGCGTCGTCGGAGCCGGCCCGGCCGGCCTCGCCTTCGCCGTCTCCGCCGCCGAGCGCGGCCACGAGGTCACCCTGCACGACGCCGCCGAGGCGATCGGCGGACAGCTCGACGTGGCCCGGCGCATCCCGGGCAAGGAGGAGTTCGACGAGACGCTGCGCTACTACCGCACCCGGCTCGCCGAGTTGGGCGTCACGCAGCGCCTCGGGGCCACCGTCACGGCCGAGGAGCTCGCCGCGGCGGGGTACGACGAGATCGTCCTCGCGACCGGCGTCACCCCGCGGACCCCGGCCGACATCCCGGGGATCGACCACCCCAGCGTGGTCGGCTACCTCGACGTGCTGCGCGACGGCGCGCCCGTCGGCGAGCGGGTCGCGATCCTCGGCGCGGGCGGCATCGGCTTCGACGTGGCCGAGTTCCTCACCGACCAGGGCGACCAGGCGAGCCTCAACCCGCCGGTCTTCCAGGCGAAGTGGGGCATCGACCCGGAGTACCGCGAGCGCGGCGGCCTGCGCGCCCCGGAGCGCCCGAAGCCCCCGCGCAGCGTGCACCTGCTGCAGCGCAAGACCGGTAAGGTCGGCGCGGGACTCGGCAAGACCACCGGCTGGATCCACCGCACCGAGCTCAAGCACCGGGGCGTGGTGATGGTTCCCGGCGTGACCTACGACCTGATCGACGACGCCGGCCTGCACATCACCGTGGACGGCGAGCGCCGGCTGCTGCCCGTCGACACCGTGGTGCTCTGCACCGGGCAGGAGCCTCGCCGCGACCTGTACGACGCGCTGCGCGAGCGCGGCCTGACCGTGCACCTGATCGGCGGCGCCGACGTGGCCGCCGAGCTGGACGCCAAGCGGGCCATCAAGCAGGGGACGGAGCTGGCCGCGGCCATGTGAGTCAGAGTGGTCGGTCATGTGAGCGGCTCATGTGCGCGGCTCATGTGAGTCGCTCACATGAGGTGCGGATCAGGGCGCTCGGCGGGGTGCTCATGGGCGCGGGTGGGTGCGTACCGCCGACGCATGAGACCTGCTCATGGGCGGAGGCGGCATGAGACCTGATCATGCCCCCGTGGTCATGAGACCTCCTCATGACCACGCTCCGGCCCGTCCGTGAGAGCCGCTCGTGCGCCTCTAGGATCGTCCGCATGTCGCTGCCGCACGCCATCCTCACCGCCCTGCTGGAGAAGCCGTCCTCGGGGCTGGAGCTGACCAGGCGGTTCGACAAGTCGATCGGCTTCTTCTGGCCCGCCACCCACCAGCAGATCTACCGCGAGCTGGGCCGGCTGGAGGCTTCCGGGCACATCCGGGCCCTCCAGCCGGACGGGCCGGTGCGCGGGCAGAGGAAGGAGTACGAGGTCCTCCCGGAGGGCCGCGCCGAACTGGCCCGCTGGACGGCCGAGGGCGCGGGGCCGCGCGCCGTGCGGGAGCCGCTGCTGCTGCGGTTGCGGGCGGCGGCGGTGGTCGGCACGGACGGTCTGGCGGCCGAACTGGAGCGCCACGTGGAGATTCACCGCACGCAGCTGGCCGACTACCTGGCGATCGAGCGGCGGGACTTCCCGGCCGAGAAGGCCGACCACGAGAACCGGCTCCAGCACGCCGTGCTGCGGGCCGGGATCGGGCTGGAGACCTTCTGGGTGGAGTGGCTCGCCGAAACCCTGGACACGCTGCCGACCGGGGGATGAGCCCGGCTCATCGCGGTCCCGTATGAGAGGTGCTCATCGCGCGGCGCATGAGTGCCGCTCATGGGCCTTCCCCATGCGACCTGCTCATCACGTGAGGCATGAGACGCGCTCATGGGCGCCCGCGGTGAGAGGTTCTCATGGCGCTCCCCATGCGACCTGCTCATGCCCATCGCCTGCTCATGCTCCTCGGATCTCGCCATGAGCGGACCTCGTCGGCTCCCCATGAGCTCCGCTCATGCGCCGACTGCTAGGCGCTGTGACCTGCGGCGATGGCTGCCCCGCGCGCCCGGATCGGGCCCCGGTGGGAGACTGGACACCTGTGCCTGCCCGAACTCTCGACCGGGGGCCCGTATGTCCCTTCCGAAGCCTCTCCACGCGGTCACCGCCGCGGCCGTCGTCGTGGCGGTGGCCCTCGGTCCGGCGCACCTGGCGTCGGCCGCGCCCGCCCAGGACCTCCCCAGCGCCGACCAGCTGAAGTCGGCGCTGCTGACCGTGGACGACGTCGGCCCCGGCTTCACCGAGGTGCCCGCGACGCAGAGCCCGGGCCCGGAGGAGAACCCGACCCCGGTCAGCGGCTGCGACGCGCTCAGTGCCCTGATCAACATGCACGCCACCCAGCCCGGTCCGGGGAACCCGCGAGCCGAGACCGAGTTCGACGGCCCGGACGGCAACCCGATGGTGACCGAGGCACTCGCCGCCGAGGCCCCCGACCGGCTCGCCGCCGACTTCAACACCGCCGCGGACGCCCTGCGGACCTGTCACACCATCACCTTCAACGCCGGCGTCGAGGACACGGTGACCTTCACCGTCACCCCCGTCACCCTCGGCGACCGTCAGGACGCTCCTGCCGTCCGGCTGGACGGCACCCTGGCCGGGGTCCCGCTCAACGCGTTCATCGGCATCGAGCGCTTCGGCACCGTCGCCATGGCCTTCGGCTACTTCCAGCGCGAGGGTTCCGACCCGCAGGCCGCGTCGATGCAGTACCGCACCGCCGTCGCCAAGGTCGAACGCACCCTCGGCGCCCCGGCCGGCAGCACCACCCCGCCCACCGTCGCCGCCAGCCCGGGCATGCGGGTCTGACGCCGCGCGCGCAAGGCCGCGCCGTGCCCAAGGGGTCGTCGATCACGTAGTGGCGGTGGCCGGCCCGCCGACCGGATCGCGGCGGGCGACGTCGGGGGCGGTGCCGGCGCCGGCGCGGTGGACGCCCGTGCCGTCCGGGGTGACTCGGCGGTCGCGGCGCGGAGTTCGGCGCCGGTGGCGGTGGTGGTGGCGGTGGTGCCGGGCGAGGGGACGAAGACGGCGCGGGTTCGTATGACTTGGGCGGGCAGCGCGCCGTCACCGGAGTCGAACGCCGCGGCGGGTGCACGCGGGAACGGTGGACCCGGGAACGGTGGACCCGGGAACGGTGCGCCCGGGAACGGCCTGCCGGTGGGACGCGGCGCCGGGGACGTACGGCACGCTCCGCGGCGGACTGTCCGGTGGAAGGCGGCGCCGGTGGCGGTGGCCGGTCGATGGGTGACGCCGGTCCCGCGGGAGCTGACGTGCGGCCCCGCCTCGTGCGACGAACCGCGCGAACGGCTGCCGGTGATCGGCGCCGAGGTGCTCGCGGAGTGTCCGCGGCTCCCGGGCGAGCGGGAGTCGGTGGCACGCGAGCGGCTCGCCGGCTTCCCGGTGCGGACGCCGTACCGGCCGTCGCCGGCCGGTGGGGCGCTGCGCCCGCCACCCGTGGGGCCGTACCGGACGGGTGTGGCGCTGTCTTCGGTGTCGCGGCCCCGGGGTCAGTGGCCTGCGCCGACGCGCCGTCCGAAACGGGCGATCGAGGCGCCCCCGGCGACCTGGTCGGCTCCCGCGGTGGCCGGGGCTCCGCTGCGGCGCCCGGCGAGGCGGCAGCCGAGGCAGTCGGGGTGGCCCCGGCGTCCGGCGGGGTCGGGGGTGCGCCAGTGGCGGAGGTGGGGCGGGCGCGGGCCGGTGGGTTTGCCCAGGCCGCCGAGGTGGAGCAGCCAGGCGGCGACGGCGCCGAGGACGGTGAGGGCCGCGCCGGCCCCGATCCCGGCGGCCGAGCCGAGGACCAGCCCGGCGCCCGCGACGGCGAAGCCGAGGATGGCGATGGTGGAGCCCGCCCAGCCGGCGACGGTGTGCCCCATGCCGTGATCACCGTGTGCGCGCATGTCTCCTCCGGTGGTGTGAGATGGGTGGATGTGCGCGTGGGCGGCCCAGGCCGTTTATCTCACGAGCTAAGTAACTTAGATGCTAAGGAGAATCCGGGTGAAGGGCAAGCCGCGCCCCCGGGCGACGCCCGAGCAGGCGCAGTACTCGATGGACCGGATGATCGCGTTGGCGCAGTTCGGCCAGCAGGACATCGCCGCCCGGCTCGGGCTCAACGTCACCGACCTGACCTGCCTCGGCTTCGTCATCGAGGCCGCGATGGCCGGCGAGCCGCTGGCCGCCGGCGACCTCGCCGAGCGAGCCCAACTGACCACCGGGGCCGTGACCGGGGTGCTCAACCGCCTGGAGAAGGCCGGGTACGCCCGACGGGAGGCCGATCCGGGCGACCGGCGGCGGGTGCGGGTGGTGATGTCGGAGGACGCCCAGGAGCGGATCCTCCAGGTCTACGGCCCCTTCTACCAGCGGATCGGCGCGCTGTTCGCCGACTACACGCCCGACGAGGTCGCGGTGATCACCGACTGGTTCACCCGGGCCAGGGCGGTCCTGGCGGAGTCGCTGGAGGAGATCCGGGCGGAGACGCCGTAACGGCTCCGAACGCCGGGAAACGACGCGCGGGCGCCCCGAGGACCCAAAAAAAAAGCCCCCCCACGCCCCCCCACACGAACACCCCCCCCCCCCCCCCCCCCCCCACCCCCCCCCCCCCCCGCGCCCGCAGACGGGGGCGCGTGTGCGCGCGCACGGCACCGCCGCCCGCACGCCTACGGGTGGAAGACGACCTCCGGGAAGGCCCCGGTCGGCCCGTCGAGCAGGCGGCGGCCGCTGCCGCGGTGGCGCAGGTGGAGGTCGAAGAAGGCGAGCGGGTAGGCCTGCTCGATCCGGATGCCGCGGTCGGGGTCCAGCGTGCCGACCTGGGAGCGGATCTGCTGCTCCGTCATGCCGAGCAGCTTCCCCGCCTGGGGGATCAGCGTCATGGTGTCGCCGTACGAGGCGTGGACGGCGCCGGTGGCCTGGATGTCGAGCCGCCAGCCGCGCAGGTGGCTCCAGAAGGTCTCGGCGGCGGGGTTGGTGGCCCGGGCCCAGACGGCCGTCATCATCATGAACGGCCGATCGAGGTCGGCGGCGGGCGCGGGGTTGGCGATCATCGGTCCGTCGAGCGCGAGCCCGGCGCGGACGCGCGGGTCGGCGCCCATGGCGAGGGCCGTGGCGGTGCCGCCCTTGGACCAGCCGAACGCGCCGACGGCGTCCGGATCGAGGCCGCCGAGCAGCCCGGCGGGGAGGGCGCGCCCGTCGACGTCGGGGTTGCGGCCGGCGGCGAGGTCGTCGACCCGGTCGAGCAGGAAGCGGAGGTCGGCGGCGTAGTCCCGCGGGTACATCGGGACGCTGTCGCTCGGCGTGCGGACGGTGCCGTCGGGGAACTCGGTGAAGCAGTCGTCGGTGTGGTCGACGGTGACGACCGCGTAGCCGTGGCTGGCGAGTTCCTGGCAGATGACGGTGTGGTCGGCGCGGTGGCTGCCCGAGCCGTGCGAGAAGACGACGACGGGGAGCCGGTGGCCGGTCCGGTGGACGGGCGCGCCCTGGTGGCCGGAGGTGAGCGGGGCGAGGGACGGGTCGAGCGGGAAGCCGACGTCGATGAGGAAGGCGCGCAGGGCGCCGTCGCTCATCCAGGGCGCGAGCGGGTGGGCGTCCGCGTCGGCGCTCCGGGCCGGGTACCAGACGCTGGCCATCAGCTCGCGGAAGCGGCCGGGTCCGGCGGCCGGGTCCGGCCGCGAGGTGTCGCGCAGGTGGAGCGGGACCATGCCCACCGGACACGGTCCGGTGGGCGCGGGAAGGGTGAGCCGGGCGGGCGCGCCGACTCCGGTCGGGGCCGGGGCGCCCCAGGCGGTGTCGGCGAGGCCGAGTGGCACGGCGGCGCCCATCGCCACTGCGGCCCCCAGCAGGCGACGGCGCGTCAGCCCGGTGAGGTCCGCCGTACGGCTCGCGGTGCGGTCTCCGGCGCGGTCTCCGGAGGGGCCCGCGGCGGGGCGTCCGGTGAGGCGTGCGAACGGCGTGGTGTCCATGGGGGGAACGCTGCCACGCGCGGCGCAGCGGAGACATCGGCCCACCGATTGATCCACCCCGCCGCGGTGGGCCCACGGATGTACGTCCCCGGGCTACGATCGCGCGGACCCGGGGACGGCGCGACCGAGCCGGTGGGGGACTAGACGACGTTCTTGTCGATCAGCATCTGCAGCACGTTGACGTGGAAGTCCGGGAAGTCCATCGGGACGATGCCGAAGCGGCCGCGCTGCTGGGTGCGGGCGTTCAGGTACGGGTAGATCGTATGGTCCATGAGGCTCTGGGAGCTGGTCTTGGGCCAGTAACCTCCGGCGTAGCTGAGGAAGTTGACGAACATCCTCGGGCTGGTCGGGGTGAGGGCGGCCTTGTCGAACTGGGCGACGATGTACTGCCCCTTCGCGCCCAGGGGATCGAGGCCGCCGATCTGCCACACATCCTGGGTGTCGAAGTAGGCGTTCTGGCCGCTGGACCAGTCGATCAGGCCCCCCGGGTTGGCGAAGTCGGCGAGCAGGACGACCTTGCCGCGGGCGGTGCCCAGCGTCGGCCAGCCGGAGACGTGGAAGAGGTCGCGGTAGCCCAGCGCGTCGAGGTAGTGGCCGACCCGCCGCAGGAACTCGTCGTCGCCGAGGGCCTGGCCGCCGGCGCGCTCGTTGCGCAGGCGCATCACGACGGTCTCACCGGAGTGCGCCTGCAGGAACGAGCGGCACTGGTCGAGCACGTCCTGCAGCCGGATGTGCTGGTAGGCGTCGGAGTGGTAGATCCCGAGTTCGTCGGGTGCGCCCTGCAGGCCGTTGCAGCGGATGTCGAGGAAGCGGACGCCCTCCTGCAGTTGTTGCGGGATGCCCCAGTTCTGGGTGTGCGACCACTCGGTGCCGTAGGCGGGGTTCTCGCAGCACGAGTCGTGGGTGCCGGGGATGGTGAGGTCGAGCAGGGAGGCACTGGCGTCGAGGCGGCCCATCCAGTCGGCCGTCGGCAGGCCGCGCGGGGTGGCGCGTACGGCGGCCGAGGCGGTGGACGGCAGGGCGAGCCCCCCGAGGGCGGCCGCCCCGCCGACCCCCGCGCCCCACTTGAGAAGATCACGACGTGCGATGGCCATGGCGTGGCTCCTTCGGCCCTCCGGTCGGCTGGGAGGTGCGCTGTCACTGGCCCGAACGCCGCTCTCGCGCCGGCGGGTTCACCGGGCGAGGAGCGGTTGCGTTGTCGGCCTCCAACCGGTCTACCCGGCTGCGCACCTGACGAACTGCCGTCACGTCGGCTGGCAACTCGTCTCCCACCGCACGGGGTTGGGAACGGAACCCCGGCACGGGCCGCCCTCCGGCCCGCCGACAGGGGGTGCCGACACGGGTTGCCGATACGGGGCTGCCGATGCGGGACTTCGGTACGGGACTTCGGCACGGGAAGTCGGTGCGGCCGACTTCCCGTACCGCGTGGGGGCGCGTCGGCGGTCAGCGGGTTTCGATGACGACGGACTCGAGGACGATGTCCTTGACCGGGCGGTCGGTGCGGGGGTCGGTCTCCGTGGTGGCGATGGCGTCGACGACCTTCTGGCCGGTCGGGCTGCTGACTTCGCCGAAGATGGTGTGCTTGCCGGTGAGCCAGGCGGTCGGCCCGACGGTGATGAAGAACTGCGAGCCGTTGGTGCCCGGACCGGCGTTGGCCATGGCCAGCAGGTAGGGCTTGGTGAAGGCCAGGTCGGGGTGGAACTCGTCGGCGAACGTGTAGCCGGGGCCGCCGGTCCCGTTGCCCAGGGGGTCGCCGCCCTGGATCATGAAGCCCTCGATGACCCGGTGGAAGACCGTGCCGTCGTACAGCTTGTCGTTGGTCGGCTGCCCGGTCTCCGGGTTGATCCACTCCCGTTCGCCGGTGGCGAGTTCCACGAAGTTCTTGACGGTCTTCGGGGCGTGGTCCGGCAGCAGCCGGATCTCGATGTCGCCCTGGTCGGTCTTCAGGGTCGCGTACAGCTGCTCCGCCATGGGTTCGTCCTCGGTCGGTCGGTCGGTCGTCGAGTCGGTCGGTCTTCGGTCGGTCGTCACCGGCGCGGACAGTCTTCCGACCGGCGTGGACCGATCCGGGGCGACAGCACGGCATCTCACCCGCATGAGTGATGCGGTGGCGGTCCGCCCGCGCCCCGGGCGGACCGCCTCGGTGTCATCGCGGCGAGGCCGTCCTCGCCGTGGCCACCGTCCTCACAGGCCTCATGTACCTCACAGGCCTCCCGTACCTCACAGGCCTCCCGTCCTCGGCGGCCTCAGAGGCCGACCTCCGACGAGCAGCGCCGGAACGGGACCGGGGGGAACCAGCCGACGCTGTCGTTCCCGCAGACGTGGATGCTCGTGATCCGCTCGCCGAACTTGACCGCACCGGCCTGGTTCTTCCCCAGTTCCAGCTGCCGCACCTGGCCGGAGGCGGTCTTGGCGTACGCGGTGGCGCCGTTGAAGCGGGTGCCGGTGGACATCCACACCCAGCCGTCCGAGCAGTTGTCCACCTGCACCTGGACGTCGTAGAAGCGCAGGGGGCGCGTGCAGCCCGCGGTGGCGGCGGTGGTCGCGGAAGCCGGGACGGCCGACACGGCGGTCAGCGCGGCCACGGCGAGGCCGAGGACCGCGGCCGTCTTCGGCAGGGGGTTCGACAGGAACTTCATGGACGACTCCAAGGTCTCAACACGACATGTCTGCTCGCGCAGCGGTTCCACTGTTGCCGTCACGGCGCACGTGTGGCATCAGTCATCTGACTGCCGACCGTGCGGACGGGTGTCCGTCACGAGGGGCGGTGACGGCCGCCGCTACCACGCCGAGGGCGGCGGCGGGCGGGATCGTTCGTGATCCATCAGATCGGGCGAAGGTGTTTGATCGTCGGTTTCGTCGGTGTGCGCACGGCCGAGACCAGCTTCGGTATCCGTTCACGAGAGGGTGATTCCGCATGACCGATCCGACCCCGTCGATCACCGAGGCGACACTGACCGACATCGCCACCAACGGCATCTGGGGCGAGGGCTTCACCGTCAATCCGTCCGCGGTCGCCGTGGGCCAGGCCTTGCTGGCGGCCGTCCGGGGTGAGTCCGGCGTCCAACTTCCGAGCGAACTCGCGGAGTTGGTCGCGGGAGTCCGGCAGGCCGCAAGTGTCGGGCTGCCCCGCATCGCCGTCGCCGAGGGCGTCGAGCTCTCGGCGCTCAGCATCAAGCTGAACGACGGCGTGCCGCACCCGGTGGTGATCGTGCCCGCCGGGTGGAACCCGTACGGCTGGCTGCCGTTCCTCTACCTGTACCTGACGCTGGCGCGGCGCGGCTACCACGTGCTGGCCTACTCGCCGCGCGGCATCGGCATCGAGGGGTGGGTGTCCACCTCGCAGGGCTTCATCGACGTCGGCGGCGAGGCGGACTGGCGCGACGGCTCGACGGTGATCGACTTCGCCCAGGAGCACTTCGAGCCCAGCGCGGTCGGCTTCCTCGGCGAGTCGTACGGCTCCGGCATCAGCCAGCTGGTGGCGGCCCACGATCCGGCGGAGCGGGTCAGGGTCGTCGTCGCGCTGAGTACCTGGGGCAATCTCGCCACCAGCCTCTACGACCACGGCACCCGGCACCTGGCGGCGGTCCAGGCGCTGATCGGGTTCACCGGCGGTTCGATGGAGAAGAAGTTCGACGAGCAGACGCAGGGGATCCTCAAGGACTTCCTCAGCGGTCGGAACCTCGACCGGGTCGTGGCCTGGGGCACCGAACGCTCCCCGCAGGAGTACACGGAGGAGACCAACCGGCGCGGGGTCCGGACCTTCTTCTCGAACACCTGGCACGAGACGCTCTTCCCGGTCGGCCCGGTGGTGGAGACCTTCGAGGCGCTCACCGTGCCCAAGCACCTGAACCTGTGGATCGGCGACCACGGTGCGCCCGAGGGCCCCGGTCTGGCGGGCCTGGTGCCCGGGCTGCCGTTCCCAGGGCTGGCCGCGCCGATCCGGGAGGCCTTCGACTGGCTGGACCACCACCTGCTCGGCGTGGACAACGAGGTGCCGACCTGGCCGGAGGTGGTCAACCAGTCGATGTTCACCTACCGGACCATCGCCATCCCGGGCGGCACCAACCTGATCACCGTTCCGGCGCAGCGCGAGTCGTACGCGTCCTGGGGTGAGATCACCACCGGCCGCGAGACGTGGCACCTGACGGGCACCGGCGGCGCCGGTGACGGCGCGCTGGTCGAGAAGCCGACGGCCGGCTGGTCGCGGGACTTCACCGCCGGCAACCTGACGGAGGCCACCGCGGGCGAGCTGCTCAAGACCGGGCAGCAGGAGTGGTTCGGCAACCCCCGGCGCTACGAGCTCGCGAAGTTCGACCGCTCGCAGTTGCTGGTCTGGTCCACCGAACCGCTGGCCGGCCAGGACGGCGTCGCCCGGCGGATCCGCGGCGCAGCGTCGCTGCGGCTCACGGTGCGCAGCACGGCCGAGGCGACCACGCTGGTGGCCTACCTGTTCGACGTCGCCCCGGACGGCACGGCCCGGATCATCACCCACGAGCCGTACACCGCCTCCGACCTGGCGCCGAACGTCGACACCGAGGTCGGCTGGGACCTGCAGGCGGCCTCCTACGACCTGCCGTCCGGGCACCGGCTGGTCCTGGTCGTGAACAGCCGCGACGAGCTGTACTCGTTCGAGAGCGTGGACGGCAGCACCACCACCATCAGCTCGCACAGCGGCAGCGAGGCGAGCCTGGAGCTGCCGCTCGGCTGATCCGTCGGGCTGATCCGTCGGGCCGGTCGGTCGGGCTGACCGGTCGGGTTGTCCCGATGGCTCGACGGCCCGCTCCCCGACGGCCCGACCTCTGACGGCCCGACCTCTGACGGCCACCCCCGACGGCCCGCCCCCGATGCCCCGGCCGCCGACGGTTCGGCCTCTGACGGCCCGTCGCCACACCTGGCGGCGGGCCGTCGGCCGTGTCCGGCCGGGCTCGCTGACCTGGGCAATCCCGGCAACAAAGTCCACACCGTCTTTTAACACAGTTGTTCGCTTGCACGTGGCCTACGCCACAGTAGCTTCGATGCGAACAGAGGTACGATCACGCTCGCACCTCCGATCGGAGGGGTACCTACATGCAGGAGCACAAAGGGGGAAGCTCAGTCATGTCCGCAATCCTCGACGGTACTCTGACGTACTCGAACACCGTCCCGCGCGCCACCGTCCACCGGGCCGCCATCTGTGAGGTCTTCCTCACCGACTCCGCGCGGGTCGCCGAGGACCAGTACCTCATCGCCGCGCAGCTGCCGCGGGTGCACAGCTACTACAGCGACAACGTCACCGCGCCGGCCGCCTACGACCCGCTGCTGCTGGTCGAGGTCTTCCGTCAGGCGTCGATCTACGCCGCGCACACGTTCCTCGACGCGCCGCTGGACCACAAGTTCATCTTCGTCAGCGGCGAACTCAACATCACCGACCCGGAGGCGCTGCGGATCGGGGCCCGCCCCGGCCACGCCGAGATCCGGGCCCACCAGGTCGGCCTCAAGCACCGGGACGGCGTCGTCACCGGCAGCACCCTCGACCTGGTCCTCTCGGTGGACGGCGACGAGGCCGCCACCATGCGCACCGTCTGCCAGTGGATGCCGGGGGCCGCCTGGGACCGGATGCGCGAGAAGGGGCGTTCCGCCCTCGTCCTGACCCCGGCCCGTCCGCACCACACCGGCCGCCGGGTGCCCGCGATCTCCGTCGGCCGCGCCTCGGGGCAGAACGTCGTGCTCGCCGGGGTCGAGGCGGGCGGCCACGAGCTGCGCACCCAGGTCGTCGTCGACCAGGGCAACCCGGCGCTGTTCGACCACCCGCTGGACCACATCCCGGGCGCGCTGATCTTCGAGGGCTTCCGGCAGTCCGCGATGTACGCGGCGCAGGAGCTGTTCGGACTCTCGCCGCGCAGGCTGCTGCTCTCCCGGGTGGAGACGGAGTTCACCCGCTTCGGCGAGTTCGAGCTGCCGACCGACTGCGTCGTGCGGGTGGTGGAGTCGCCGGCGGCGGACACCGTCGCGTTCGAGATCACCATGGTGCAGGAGGAGGAGCAGATCGCGCGGGCCCGGGTGCACCTGGAGCGGACAAGCCCGATCACCGCGGCCCTGCAGGATCGTTTCGCCTATGCCGCGGCACGTGCCTGAGCAGCGCGATCCGTCAGGCCCATCCGAGCGGCCCGAACTGTCCGAGCAGCACGAACAGTCCGGGCCGCGGCACCGCGTACCGGCACCGCAAGGAGACACCGCCATGTCCAAGCCCATGATCTGGTTCGACTTCGGCGGGGTGCTCTCGCCGCCGCTGGACGACCTCTTCGACTCGTACCACGCCCGCACCGGCATCACCCCGCGCCAGCTGAAGACCGCCCTCGGCACCGTCGCCGGCGAACTCGGCGTCGAGCCGCTCGCCCCCATCGAACTCGCCATGCTCACCGAGGCCGAGTGGGGCCAGGCCATGGTCCGCGTCCTGGAGGACAAGAACCCCGGCATCGACCTCTCCCGCGCGCGCTTCGAGCGCTTCGGCGAGCAGTGGTTCGAGGGCGTGCGCGCCAACCCGGTGATGACCGCGACCGTGCGGCACGCCAAGGAGCACGGCTTCCGGGTCGGCATCCTCAGCAACAACGTCAAGGAGTGGGAGCCGTACTGGCAGGCCATCGTGGCACCCGCCGGTGACGTCGACTGCGTCGTCGACTCCTGCAAGGTCGGCTTCCGCAAGCCCGACCCGGAGATCTTCCGGCTCGCCGAGCAGCAGGCGGGGGTGACGGCCGAGGAGTGCGTGCTCATCGACGACCTCCCGGAGAACTGCGTCGCCGCCCGGCGCTGCGGCTGGCGCGCGGTGCACTTCCGCAACAGCGCCCAGGCCGTACGGGAGTTGACCGGCCTGATCGGGCTGCCCGCGCTCACCTGACGAGCAGCACGACCTCCGCCACCCGCCCCGACACGTCCCACCGGAGAACGCATGACCACCGTTGTCCCGTCCGCGACCGCCAGCGTCACGGACATCCCGCACCTGGACCCCGTCCCGGCCTTCCTCCCGCTGGCCGAGCCGGGCCCCAACGGGGTGCCGCTGATCGAACTGCCCAGCGGACACTCCGCCGTCCACCTCACCCGCTACGCCGACGTCCACAAGCTGCTCACCGACCCGGCCTCCGGCCGCACCGAGACCAACGTCGAGGGCGGGCCGAGCTTCCTGCCCACGGTGATGCCCAAGGAACTGCTGCTCAACCTGGACGCCCCGCACCACGCCAGAGTGCGCGGCTTCGTCGCCGCCGACTACAGCGCGAACGGCGTGGAGCGGCTGCGCCCCGTGCTCGACCGGGTGATCGAGGAGGGGATCGCCCGGCTGCGCGCCGCCGAATCCCCTGACCTGTTCAGCGACCTGGTCGACCGCGTGCCGATCACCGTCAACTGCCACTTCCTCGGCGTCCCGCTGGACGACGTCGACTACTTCCGGCCCTCCTCGCGGGTGGTGCAGATCGCCTCGCACGAGAACGTGCCGGACCTCGTCCAGCACTTCTACCGGGTCTACGGCTACGTCCAGGACCTGGTCACCGGCGCGCGGCCGGTGCTGTCCGGCGGGCTGATCGAGCAGTTCCGGGCCGACCGCGACCGCGCCGAACCCGCCCTGGACGACGCCGAGCTGACCGGCATCTTCTTCGGCTCGCTGCTCGGCGCGGACCAGAACATCGTCTCCGTGCTCACCAAGTCCCTCTACGCCCTGCTGTCCGCCCCGCAGCTGTGGCGCCGGCTCGCCGAGGAACCGGAGATCGCACCCCGGCTGGCCGAGGAACTGATCCGGCTCATCCCGCTCGGCACCATCTCCGCCTTCCCGCGGATCGCCGGCCGGGACCTGGAGACCAGCGTCGGCCTGGTGCCCGAGGGCAGCGTCGTCTACCCGGACGCCTTCGCCGCCAACCGCGACCCGGAGGTCTTCCCGGACCCGCTGGTGATCGACCCCGACCGCCGACCGGCGAAGCGGCACCTGCAGTTCGGGTACGGCATGCACCACTGCATGGGCGCGGCGCTGGCCCGGATGGAGATCGTGTCCGTGCTGACCCGCCTCGCCCAGGAGTTCCCGACGCTCGCGCTGGCCGTCGAGCCGGCGGACGTGCCGTGGGACATCGGGACGGTGCTGCGCCGGCCCACCTCGCTGCCGGTGCGGTGGTAGTGGGCAGGTAGGCGGCCGCTGACCGGGGCCGCTGACCGGAACCGCTGACCGGGCCGCCGGGCAGGAGGCCGAGGACGTGGCCGGGGAGCGGCCGGGTGGCCCGGCCGGGTTTGTGCGAAGGGCGGGTACGGGAGGCCGTACCCGCCCTTCGGCGTGCCGGTCCGCCGGGACCGGTTCCGGCTCACCGGCTCAGCTGCTACCGGCTTGCCGGCAAGCCGGCCTCACCGGCTCACGGCTCGCCGAACCACTCGCGCAGGGTGCCGGCCAGCGGGCCGCCGTCGGAGGCCCAGGCGATGTAGCCGTCCGGGCGGATCAGGACGGCGTCCCAGGGGAGCTTGCGGTCGCCCTCGGCGCGGACCACCCGCAGCAGGTGCGACCAGCCCTCGGCCTGCTTGCGGTGCGCCTCCTCGTCGGCGCCCAGCAGGAGCAGCACCGGGCGGCCGTCCAGCAGCAGGCGGATGACGTCGGTGGGGCCGTCCGGGGTGGTGAGGGGGAGGTTGGGCAGGAAGTGGCCCTCCCAGGGGGAGCCGTCCGAGGTGCGCGCCGGGTAGACGGTGTCCTGGGCGCTGATCATGTTGCCCAGGTGGGTGTTGGCGCCCTCGACGCCGAGCAGGTCGGAGACCAGGTCGCGCAGTGGGTCCAGGCCCGGATCGGGCCGCATCAGGGCGAGTTGGGCGCGGGTGTTGTCGACCACCCGGCGGGCGACCGGGCGGCGCTCGGCGCTGTAGGTGTCCAGCAGGTCCTTGCCCGCCGTGCCGGCCAGGGTGCGGGCGAGCTTCCAGGTGAGGTTGAGCGCGTCCTGCAGGCCCAGGTTGAGGCCTTGCCCTCCGACCGGGAAGTGCACGTGGGCGGCGTCGCCGGCCAGGAAGACCCGGCCCTTGCGGTAGTCGCACACCACCCGGGAGAAGTCGTTGAACTTGGAGAAGAACACCGGGTCGGTCATCGGCACCGGGTGGCCGAGGATGCGCTCGGCCTCGGCGCGCAGCTCGCCCAGCGTGAGCGGGGCGTGCCGGTCGCGGTGCGGACCGCGGAAGTCGATGGTGAAGAAGCGGCTGTGCCCGTACGGGTTGACCCCCGCGATGGTCCAGCCGTGCGGGGTGCGGTTCCAGCCGGAGGGCACCCGGTAGGGGTCGGTGAGCCGGACCAGGCCGAGCAGGGCGGAGACGGTCGCCGGGTGGGTCTCCGACGCGAAGCCGAGCAGCTCGCGCACGGTGCTGCGGGCGCCGTCCGCGCCGACCACGTACTCGGCGGTGAACCGCCGGACGCCGTCCGGGCCTTCGGCGGTCACCTCGACGGCGTCCGGGCCCTGGACCACGTCCGTGACGCTGTGGCCGCGCAGGACGGTGACGCCGCGGGCGCGGGCCCGGGCCTCGAAGTCCCGTTCCAGGTCCGCCTGGGAGCGGCCGTAGATGGGCGCGGGCTCGGTGCCGGGGGCGGTGATCACCAGGCCCGGCATGCCCGCGAAGTGGAAGGCGTCGGCGTTCGGCCGGGCGAGGCCGTTCTCGGTGGCCGGCTGGGAGCGCAGGTGACCGCGACGGGCCAGGCCCTGGACGGTACGGGCGTGCAGGGTGCCGGCCTTGGGCTGGTCGACGGTCCGGGGGTTCGTCTCCAGGACGACGGTGGCGATGCCGTGGTGGCCCAGCTCGGCGGCGACGAGCATGCCCACGGGGCCGCCCCCGACGACGACGACTCGGGCTCGGGTGGCGGTGGCGGGGTCCATGGGTACGGGGTCCTTTCGGGGCGGGTGGGAAGCGCTGGGTCATGCGTGGGGCTCATGGGGCCGGCTCATGCGTGGGGCTCATGGGCGGGCCGGATGGGCGGGGCTCATCAGCGGCGGCCCGGATGAGCCGGGCTCATGGGCGGCGACCTGAACGGGGCTCATGGGCCGGGCCGGGGCGGGCACGAGTGACGCTCGCGGGGGCGCATGAACAACTTTCATGAGGCGGGCACATGAGCGTCGTTCATCGGCTGCCGGCCTCATGAGCCACGCTCATGCGCCACGCCCTATGAGCCACGCTCATGTGCCACGCCCCATGAGCCGCGCTCATGAGTCGGCCCCATGAGCGGGCCTCATGTCCGGCTCCCATGAGCTCCGCGCATGGCGGGCGGCGCATGGTGAGGGCCCGGTGCCGCTGGGGGGTGCGGCGCCGGGCCCGGTCTCGGGGTGGGGCGGGGTGGTGCGGGAGGGCGGCCCGGGGGTAGCCGCCCTCCCGCGTCTCGGAACGGCCTCGCGGCCGTGGTCCAGGGGGCCCGGTCAGGCCTGGGCCTTCTGCCCGCCGCCGCGCAGCAGGGCCGCGATCACGACGAACAGCACCACGCCGACGGCCGCCAGGCCCCACAGGACGGAGTGGAAGGCCGAGTCGTAGGCGTTGGCCAGGAAGTCCACGAAGCCCTTGTGGTCGGTGGCGCCGGAGAGGTCGGCCGCACCGGAGAGGTCGCCGCCGGCCGCCTGGTCGGCGACCTTGTCCGCCTGCGAGGCGCCCTCGTGGGCGCCGATGCCGTCGGTGATGCGGGTGCCGAGCACGGTCGCCAGCGCGGAGCCGTACACCGCCACGGCGACGGCCTCGCTGCCCAGGCGCAGCGTGTTGAGGAAGCCGGCCGCCATGCCCGCCTTGGCGGGGTCGACCAGTTCCAGCGCCTGGCCGTCGACCAGGCCGGCCGACAGGCCCATGCCGGCGCCGGTGATCAGCATCGGCGCGGCGAGCGCCAGGACGGTGACGGAGGGGGAGAGCAGGGTGAGGGCGACGTCGCCGAGGACCAGGCAGACCAGGCTGACGTAGATCAGGGTGAGCGCCGGGACGCCGCGGGTGACCAGCTTGGCGGCGAGCATCGGGAAGACCAGCACCGGGGCGGTGAGCAGCAGCATCAGCAGGCCGGCGGCGCCGGTGTCGCGGCCGGTGACGGCGGTCAGGTAGCTCGGCAGGTAGGTGAGCATGGTGACGAAGCCGAAGGAGGCGGCGACCGGGACGAGGCACAGGCCGACGAAGCGGCGGTTGCGCAGCACGCTCAGGTCGAGCATGGGGTGCGCGCTGCGGTTCTCGACGGCGGCGAACACGGCCAGCACGACGATCGCGCCGACGAACAGGCCGATCACCCCGACGCTGCCCCAACCCCACTGCGAGCCCTGCACGATGGCGGTGGTGAGCAGCACCATGGCGACCACGAACAGCGCGCTGCCGGGGACGTCGATCCGTCCGCCGCTGCCGCTGTCGGAGGGCATGGCGCGGGAGATCGCGGGCACCGCGAGGAGCACGAGGGCGAGGGCGACGGCGTGCACCGCGAACACCCAGCGCCAGCCGAGGCCCTGCACCAGCGCGCCGGCCAGCGACGGGCCGATGGCGACGCCGATGCCGGCGATGGTGCCGAACAGCGCGAAGGCCTTGGCGCGAGCGGGGCCGTCGAAGACGGTGGAGACGATCGCCGCGCCGCAGGAGAAGATCGCGGCGCCGCCGATGCCGGTGAGGGCGCGGGCGGCGTCCAGCCAGATGACGTCGGTGGCGACGGCGCTGGCGAGGGAGGCGACGGCGTAGACGGCGACGCCGGCGGCGAAGGCCTTGACCCGGCCGATGACGTCGGCGATCGAGCCCCAGACGAGGGTGAAGCAGGCGAACGCCACGTTGAAGGCGTTCACCACCCACTGGAGCGGGGCGAGGTCGGCGTGGGTGCTGGTGCCGATGTCGGGGAGGGCGACCGCCGTGCCGGAGATGGACATGGGCACGACGAACACAGCGAGGAGAACCGCGGCCAGGGTCAGCGAACGGCCGGGCTGCTGCCCGTCCGTCACCACCGGAGGCGTGGCAGACGACGTGGTCTGCGTACTCATGGGGCACAACTCCAGGCTCGGCCCGGCCGCGGAACGGCCAGGTAAGGAATTTTTCGAACCTTAAGGTGCCATGGGGGCGAGGTACGATGCAACCCATACCTGAGGATGGCTGTGGATGGAGGATCCGATGCCCGACCCTGAAGGCCACCCCCTGATCGAAGAGATGGACCTGCGGACGGTCCTGAACGCGCTCGCCGATCCGCTCCGGTACGGCGTGATCTCAGCCCTGCTGCGGGAGGCCGAGGGCGCGGCGCGCACCTGCGCCTCCTTCAATCTGCCCGTCTCCAAGTCCACGATCACGCACCACTTCCGCGTCCTGCGCGAGGCCGGTCTGGTCCAGCAGGTGGACCGCGGCAACAGCCGCGCGGCCACCCTCCGTCGCGAGGACCTCGACAAGCGCTTCCCGGGCCTGCTCGACCTGATCCGCGCCAACCCCTGAGCGCGCGGGGGCGGTACGGGCTTCGACCCGCCGGGAGCCAAGGGGCGGTCAAGGATTCTTGACCGCCCCTTGGTCTCAGCCGTGCTGACGGCGTGTCAAACTGTGCGCCCCCACAGGACGAAGAGGAGACCCCGGTGGACTACGCGCGCCCCCTGATCGAGGACTTCCCCGCCCATCCGGACGGCGACCCGGCGCAGGCCCTGGCCCGCGCCGTCCGCGACCGCCGCACCGCCCTCGGCCTCACCGTGGCCGAACTCGCCACCCGCTCGGGCCTCCCCGAGACCCACCTCCGCACCATCGAGGCCGGCCACGCGATGCCGACGTTGGCGCTGTTGACGGTGCTGTCGAGAGCGCTGCGCGTGGAGGGGTAGGGGGGCGGGGCTCGGGAGTGTGCGGGGCGCGGGGCGGGAGTGGCGTCCGGGTGGCGGCCACGCGGTGCCGACGTCGGCGCTGTCGACGGTGCTGTCCGGAGCCCTGCGCTGAGGGGAAGGGGGCGGAGGGGCAGGGTCGTGCGGGGCGGCGCTCAGGCCGGTTCGTACGTCGTGTTGCGGACCAGGGTCCGGGCGTGGGGAGAGTCCATGGGGTGGGCGAAGAGGTAGCCCTGGCCGAGGGGGCAGCCCATGGCGGCGAGGAGGTCGCGCTGTTCGGGGTGCTCGATGCCCTCGGCGATGACCTGGACGCCCAGGGTGTCGGCGATCCGGGCGATGCCCTCGACGAGGGCGTACTGCTGGGGGGAGTGGCCGAGGCCGTCGATGAAGGACTTGTCGATCTTCAGCAGGGAGATCGGGAACTCCCGCAGGTAGGAGAGCGAGGAGTACCCGGTGCCGAAGTCGTCGATGGCGATGCCGACGCCGAGGCCGGAGAGGGTGGCCATGTCGGCGTGGATGCGGTCGTCGTGCCGCATCAGGACGGATTCGGTGAGTTCCAGGACGAGGGTGCGCGGGTCGATGCCCGAGGTGGCGATGGCGTGCCGGACGACGTCGACGAACCCGGCGTCGCGGAACTGGCGGGCGGAGACGTTGACGTTGACCCGCAGCGGGGGCCGGCCGGTGCTCGCGCGGGCGGTGGAGCTGGCGGCGTGCCAGGCGGCGGCTTCCTGGGCGGCGCGTTCGAGGACCCAGGCGCCGAGCGGGACGATCTGGCCGCTCTCCTCGGCGAGGGCGATGAACTCGTCGGGCAGGACCATGCCGCGCCGGTCGTGCGGCCAGCGGACCAGGGCCTCGAAGGCGACCAGGTCGCCCGTCTGCAGGTCGACGATCGGCTGGTAGTACAGCTGGAACGCCGATTCCGCGATCGCCGAGTCGAGGTGCTCGTTCAACTCGTGCCGTTCCACCAGTCCGGCCTGCAGGGCCGGCCGGTAGTGGCACCACTGGCGGCGGCCGGCCGCCTTGGCGGAGTAGAGCGCCAGGTCGGCGTGGGTGAGGAGTTCGGCGGCGTCGACGCTGTCCTCGGTGGTGGCCACGCCGATGCTGGCGCTCACCCGGACCGCGCCCGCCTTGAGCTTGAACGGTTCGGCGAACACCTCCAGCACCCCGGCCGCGATGGTGTCCACGTCGGAGGGCAGCGTCGCGTCCTCCACCAGCACCGCGAACTCGTCCCCGCCGAGCCGGGCGGCGGTGTCGGAGGAACGCAGCGCGGTGGAGATCCGCAGCGAGACGGCGACCAGCAGTTCGTCGCCGACGGCGTGGCCCTGGGTGTCGTTGACCACCTTGAAGTCGTCCAGGTCGATGAAGAGCACCCCGGTGACGGATCCGCTGCGTTCGCCGCGGGTGAGCGCGTGCCCGACGCGGTCCTGGAACAGCACCCGGTTGGCGAGGCCGGTGAGCGAGTCGTGGAAGGCCCGGTGGGTCAGTTCGCGCTCCATCTGGCGCTGCTCGGTGACGTCGCGCAGGGTGAGCACCAGGGCGCCGACGGTCGGGTCGGCGCGCAGGTCGTTGAAGCGGACCTCGGCCTCGATCGGGGTGCGGTCCGGGCGCAGCAGCCGCCAGTGCTCGCGCGGCTGCTCCCTGGGCTGTTCGCGCGGCTGTTCGCTGGGCTGCCCGCCGGGCGGCGGGGCCGCCGCTCCGCGCATCCTGGCCAGCGCCCGGCCGACCTCGCGGCTGTCCTCGGGCGGGACGAGGTCGGTGAGCTGGGTGCCCGCGAGGGCGGGGTGGCCGAGGACGGACTCGGCGGAGGGGGAGGCGTAGCGGACGCGGTCGTCGGCGTCGAGGATCAGGATGACGTCGCTGGCGTTCTGGACGAGCGTGCGGAAGTAGAGCTCGCTGTCGTGGCGGGCGACCTCCTGGCTCAGTACGACCCGTTCGACGGCGAGGGCGGCCTGCGCGGCGAGGATCTCGAGGGAGCTCCAGAGGCTGGCCAGTTCCTGTTCGGTGCCGGTGACGATGAGCGCGCCGATCAGGGGGTCGCCGGAGGGGCGTTCGGCGAGGGTGAGCGGGCAGATCAGGGCGTACGGCATGCCGTCGAGGTGCCCGGTGAGCTCGTGCGCGGGCAGGTCGACGGAGGAGACGGGCAGCAGCCGGCTCTCCCGGTACCCGGCGAGGGCCAGGACCTGGTCGGAGTCGGAGGCGGTGCCCAGCCGGTGCGCGGCGGAGCCGTGTTCGGCGTGCCGGACGTGCAGCACGCCGGCCTCGGCGACGGCGAGCAGGGCGACGTGTCCGGGTTCGGCGGGCATCAGCGTGGAGGCGGCGGACTGGACGGCGTCCGCGACCTCCTCGACGGTGACGGCCGAGGTGAGCCGGCCGCCGGCCTCGCGCAGCGCCCGTTCGCGGGCGATGGCCTGTCTGCGGGCGGAGACCACCACGGCCAGGCGGGCGAGCACCAGCAGGTAGAGGAGGGCGGAGAAGGCGCCGATGACGCCGGCGTTGTCGGTGTTCCCGTCCAGCGACTCGATGATCAGGATCGCCGGGGCGATCAGCGAGGCGAGGGTCAGCAGGACCAGCCGGGCGGTGCTGAGGTCCGGCTGCTGGGTGGGGACGGGCTTGGTCAGCTCGACCATGGACGGGTGCAGCGCGGCGGCGCCCCAGGCGGTGTAGAAGGCGGCCCAGCCGAGTTCGACGGGCGTGCCGATGCGCCAGGTGCCGTGCAGCTGGATCAGCCCGTACAGCACGTCGGAGACGAGCAGGCCGACGGTGCCGATGGTGAGCAGCTGCAGGGAGCGGGAGTTGCCGCCGCGGGGGGTCAGCAGGCGCAGCAGCAGGGCGAGGACGACCACGTCGCCGAGCGGGTAGGCGATCGAGACGGCCCGCTGGAACCAGGTGAGGTCGGGGCTGCGGGTGTACGGGAGGATCAGGTAGATCCAGGAGAGCAGGGCCAGGCCGATGGTGAGGATCAGCGCGTCGAGCAGCCCGGCGCGGTCCTGATGGGCCGTGCGCCAGCGGATGAAGCCGAGCACGCCGGCCGCGTACAGCACGAACTCGGCGAGGTAGAAGCCGTCCGCGATGGAGGGGAAGGGGTTGTCCAGGTGCAGGATGTCCAGCTGGATGGCCTGCACCACCTCGCCCGCGGTGAAGCTCAGGTTGGCGAGTGCCAGCAGGTACCAGAAGCGCGCGTGCGCGGGTCGGTTGAGGCGGACGCCGAGCACGATGGCGGCGACGCCACCGAGGCCGATGCCCGTCCACCAGATGATCCGCTGGCCCGGGTTGGTGTAGTAGATGCCGATGAACAGCACCATCCAGAGCAGGTAACAGACCATCAGGCGTTGTCGCCGGCGTGTCAACGAGGCTACCTCCTCCGCGACACCACCCCGCCGGTCGGGCGGGGGAGTTCGGGCGAGGGTGTCGGCCCGGGTGCGTCCTGTGCCACCGGGCGGCGGGGCCGTGCTTCTCCGCGCGTTTCGAGGCGGGTGTGTCGGCGTGGACGTGCGGCGTCCGGTCGGTGGTCGACCGGACGTTCTTCCTGTGTCATGAGTGCGTATAGTCGGAAATGTCGCACTCCCAAGCATTCTGCCGCCACAGCACGAGGTCAAGCCGGTGGATGACGCAGCAGACAGCGCACAGGGCGTACGAACGGATGTGAGCTCGGGGCGTCACGCCGTGGTGCGCAACGACGACGGTCAGTACGCGCTCTGGCCGGGGGACTTGACCGTACCGGGCGGGTGGCGCCAGGTGTACGGGCCCGCCACGCGGGCCGAGTGCCGGGCCTGGGTGGAGCGGGAATGGCGGCCGCCCGGTCTGGGCTTCCCCGGCTCGGAGGGCGTGCGACGGGCGGCGGCCGGGTTCGCCGACACGGTGCACGGGCTGTTCCGCACGCGGGCGGCGCACGACCCGGACGCGGTGGCCGTCCTCGCCGAGGGGGCCACGCTGAGTTACCGCGAACTCGACCTGCGCAGCGACCGGTTGGCCGCCGCGCTGCGGGCCCGCGGCACCGGCCCGGAGCACGTCGTGCCGGTCTGCCTGGAGCGGGGGGCCAATCTGGTCACGGCCTGGCTGGGGGTGCTCAAGGCGGGCGGGGCCTTCCTGCCGCTGGACCCGGCGCACCCGGAACGGCGGCTGGCGCGGCTGGTGGAGGACTGCGGGGCGCGGGTGGCGGTCACCGCCGGTCACGAGTTCTCCGGGGTCGAGGTGGTGCGGGTGGACGGCGTCCGGTCCCGCGAGCTCCAGTCCGGCGACAGCACCCCGCCCGGTACCGCGCCCGGCACTGCGCCCCACGCCCCACCGGGCACGGCGCCCGGCACCCCGCCCGCCGCCGCGCCCGGCGAGTACCGGATCGACGACGGCGCCCTTCCGGACGACCTGGCGTACCTGATCTACACCTCCGGCACGACCGGCCGCCCCAAGGGCGTCCCGGTCACCCACCGTGCACTGGTGTTCACCCTCGACCGGGTCGTCCGCGCCTACGGGCTGTCGCCCGGCGACCGCGTGCTGCAGCTGGCCGCGCTGGGCTCCGACACCGCCCTGGAGCAGGTGTTCGGCACGCTGCTCGCGGGCGGCACGGTGGTGCTGGGCGGCGGGCACGCGAGCGGGGGCGGCACCTGGGCGCCCACCGAGCTGGTCGGCCGGGTGCCCGGGCTGGGCCTGACCGTCGCCGACTTCACCCCCGCCTACTGGCACCACGTGCTCGGCCTGCTCCGGCCCGGCGGCCCCGGCCCGGACGGGCTGCGGCTGGTGGTGGTCGGCGGGGACGTGGTGCACGCCGACGACTGCCGCGGCTGCCTGGCCCGGCTGCCGGGCGCGCGGCTGCTGAACGCGTACGGGGTCACCGAGGCGGCCGTCACCTCCACGCTCTGCGAGGTCACCGGCGACCTGCTGGACGGCGCGGGCGAGGCCGGCGCGGCCAGTGCGGGCAGTGCGGCCAATGCGGGCGGTGCGGGCAGTGGGGATGGTGCGGGCGGCGCGGGTGGCACGGGCAGTGCGGGCTCCGCGGCCCTGGTGCCGATCGGGCGGCCGCTGCCCGGGGTGCGGGTGCACGTGCTGGACACGCGGCTGCGGCCGGTGCGGCCCGGCGAGAAGGGGCAGATCCACCTCGGTGGGCCCGGCCTCGCCCGGGGCTACTGGCGGCAGGCCGGGCTCACCGCCGAGTCCTTCCTGCCCGACCCGTACGCGCCGCTGCCCGGCGAGCGGATGTACCGCACCGGCGACGCCGGGCGCTGGCGGGCGGACGGGCAGCTGGAGCTCCTCGGGCGCTTCGACGACCAGGTGAAGGTCCGCGGGCACCGGGTGGACCCGGCCGAGATCGAGGCGGTGCTGGCGGCGCACCCGGACGTCCGGCAGGCCCGGGTCGCGGCCGACGCGGCCGCGGCGGACGGCAGCAGGCTGCTCACCGCCTACTACACGCTCGCCGAGGGCGCGGTCGGCGACGGCTCCGAGGGCATCCGGGCGTTCCTGGCCGAGCGGCTGCCGGAGTTCCTCGTCCCGGCCGAGTTCGTGCCGCTGGAGGCGATGCCGCTCACCCCGGCGGGCAAGATCGACCGGCGCCGGCTGCCGCACGCCCCGGTGCGGGCGCCGGCCAAGGCGGCGGGGCCGGGCGCCGAGGCGGGGACGGACGCCGGCCCGGGCACGGCGGCGGCCGGCGGCGACGGCGATCCGGTCGAGGAGGCGGTCGGGCAGCTGTGGGCGGAACTGCTCGGGATCGAGACCGTGGGCCCGGCGGACGACTTCTTCGCGCTCGGCGGCACCTCCCTGCTGGTGATGGAGATGCTGGCGCGGGCCCGGATCGCGTTCGGCATCGACGTCGGCCAGGTGCGGGCGCTGACCCGCGCGCTGCTGCGGGATCCGGCGTTGCGGGCCTTCGCCGTGGCGCTGCAGGGGGCCCGGACCGGCGACGCTCGGACGGGCGACGGCCGGACGGGCGACGCTGCCAGGACGGGCGGCGCGGACCGTCCGGAACCGGGCCGCGCCGCCGGGAGCACCGGAGCGACGGCCGTGGTGGACGACGGGACCGGAGCGACGTCCGTCGGGAACGGCGGGACCGCGGCGACGTCCGTCGTGACCACCGGAACAGCGACGACGGCCGTGGCGAACGGCGGTGTGGCGAACGGCGGTGTGGCGAACGGCGGTGCGGCGAACGGCGGCGAGCCGCCGGTCGACTGGGACGAGGAGGCCCGGCTCACCGATCCCATCGGCCAGTCCTGGAGCCCCGCGCCCTCCCGCGCGGAGCCCGCCGAGATCCTGCTCACCGGCGCCACCGGCTTCTGCGGCGCGCACCTGCTGCACGCGCTGCTCGCCACCACCCGGGCCCGGATCCACTGCCTGGTCCGCGCGCCCGACGAGGAGCATGCGCTGGAACGGCTGCGCGCCACCCAGCAGCGCTTCCTGCGGCACGACCTCGCCGACCGCCGGGTGGTGCCGCTGGTCGGCGACCTCACCCAACCCCGGCTCGGACTGACGGAGCGTCAGTTCGACTGGATGGCGGGCAACCTGGACGCCGTCCACCACCTCGGCGGGCAGGTCAACTTCCTCTACCCGTACCACCAGCTGCGCGAGGCCAACGTCGGCGGCACCCGGGAGATCGTGCGCCTCGCCGGGTACAGCCGGGGCATCCCCGTGCACTACCTCTCCACCCTCGCCGTGCTGGCCGGCTTCGGGGCGGCGGGCGTCGACAAGGTCACCGAACGGACCCCGCTCGCCCACCCCGAGCGGATCGGCGTCGGCTACGTCGAGAGCAAGTGGGTGGCCGAGCAACTGCTGCACAACGCGGCCTCGGACGGCCTGCCGGTGACGGTGCTGCGCACCAACGACGTCACCGGGGACCTGGAGAGCGGCGTGATGAACACCGGCACCGAGCTGTGCGCGCTGATCAAGTACCTGGCGGACAGCGGCACTTGTCCGGACGTCGAGCTGCTGCTCGACTTCGTCCCGGCGGACCGCTTCACCCGTGCCATCGCCCACATCGCCGCCCACGCGCCCGCCGACGGCGAGGTCTACCACCTCACCTCGCCGCAGCCGGGCGTCCTCGCCGACCTCGCCGACCGGCTGCGGGCGCGCGGCCACCGGATCGTCCGGCAGCCGTACGGGGACTGGGTGCGGGGCCTGGTCCGGTTCGCGGCCGGGAACCCGAGGCACCCGATCGCGCCGTTCGTCCCGCTGTTCGTGGACCGCGCGCCGGGGTCGGAGCTGTCGATCAGCGAGATGTACTTCCGCCCGACGTTCCCGCTGTTCGACCGGGCCAACGTGGACGCGGCGCTGGTCGGGAGCGGGATCGAACTGCCCGCGGTGGACGCCGGGTTGATCGACCACTACCTGAACGGCCTGGAGGCGGAGGGCTTCCTGGAGCCGGCCCGGGCGGCGGCGAAGGCCGGGGCGGCCGGGATGCCGGGGGCGGCCGAGGCGCAGCGGTGAATGGGGCGCAGCGGTGAGCGGGGCGGGCGGCGGAAGCGCGAGCGCCCCCGGGGGCGGCGCGGCCGCGGCCTTCGACTCCCTCGACCTCCGCGACGCCCCCGGCGACGGCCCGGTGGCCTTCGGCGGCGCGCTCGGCCCCGGGGAACTGCTGGCGGCGTACCGGCACGGGCTGTTCCCGCTGCCGGCCGCGGACGAGTTCGCGAGCGCGTACAACGAGGCGTTGTACGGGGACGCCGTCGATGCCGGGGAGCTGCCGCTGCTGCCGGGCGGGGCGGGCCGGGCGGACGGGCCGGGCGGGGCGGAGGACCCGTACGCGCTGGCGTGGTGGTCGCCCGACCCCCGGCCGGTGATCGCGGCCGGGGGCGTCCGGATCGGGCGTCGGCTGGCGCGGCGGCTGCGGAACCGCTCGGCGTGGTGGACGAGTGCGGACCGGGCCTTCGGGCGGGTGCTGGCCGGGTGTGCCGACGGGCGGCAACCTGCTTGGCTGACCGAGGAGTTGGCGCGGGCGCTGACCGCGCTGCACGCGCTCGGGGCGGCGCACAGCGGGGAGGTGTGGGAGG
This sequence comes from Kitasatospora sp. NPDC053308, assembly GCF_055585785.1. Taxonomy (NCBI): domain Bacteria; kingdom Bacillati; phylum Actinomycetota; class Actinomycetes; order Kitasatosporales; family Streptomycetaceae; genus Kitasatospora; species Kitasatospora sp. NPDC053308. Next base: position 159,248 of record NZ_JBVJJY010000003.1, read on the forward strand.
GGGAGGAGCTGATCGGCGGGGTGTTCGGGATCGCGGTCGGGCCGGTGCTGAGCCTGGACTCGATGTTCCACCGCCGGCCGGACGCCGCGCGGGTCGCCGTCGCCGACCTCGGCGCGCGCTTCGCCGCGGCGGGCGGCCGGCTGCTCGACGCGCAGTGGGACGGTCCGCACGTGCGCAGCCTGGGCGCCGAGCCGATGGCGCGCGCCCGCTACCTCGCGGAGCTGTCAGGCGGAGGTGGGGGCGGGGGCCGGGGCGGAACCGGGTCGTTGGAGGGTGGCCCCCTGCCGGTGTCCCGGCTGGGATGACCTGCCGGTGAACCCGTGCCGGGCGTCCGGTTGGCCTGTCTTCGACAAACTTATTCCTCGTCAGTAACATGACGCCGCGTGTTCAAGAGTTCGATAGGCAGGGCCGCGGGCCCCGCCGTCCTCACCCTCATCCTCGCCGGGGCCGCCGCGTGCGGGCCGACCAGTCCCGGCACCCCCCGGACCGACGCGGCCCCGGCCGCCGCCGCCACCGCCGCCGACGCGGGCACGACCGCCGCCGGGGGCAGCCCGGCCGCCGCCGCGCCCGCCGCCGGCACCCCGCGCGCCAGGGCGGCCACGCCCGCCGCGGCCCGCCCCACCGCCGGCACCGTCCCCGTCACCGCCGCACCGGCCGGGGACAAGCAGGCCGCGATCGGCAGCCCCGGCAAGGACGGCGCCCCGGTCACGGCGGCGACTAAGGCCCTGCAGCTGACCGCGTACGACCCGGCGGGCGGCACGGCCGTGCTGTCGGCCACCGGCCCGGCGCCCACCACCGCCACGGCCCCGGCGCCGACCGGCTCGCCGAGCGTCGCGTCCCCGACTGCCGCGTCCCCGAGCGCCGCGCCGTCGGCGGCGGCCCCGGGTGCCCCGGCCGCCGCTGCCGCGGCCGTCCAGCCCGGTCAGCTGATCGCCAGCCCGCCGACCGCCGCCGCGCCGCAGGGCGCGCTGGTGGCCGTCACCGGTGTCCGCCCCGGGGCGGGCAACACCCTCGACCTGACCACGCGCCCCGCCACCATCGCCGAACTCCTCGGCGGCACCGAGGCCGATGGCAGCGTGCCCGTCGACCCGCACGCCATCACCGTCACCCCGCTGGTCAAGGACCTCAAGGCGAGCGTCGGCGTGGACCTCGGCGGAGTGAAGGCCGACGCCTCGGGCACCCTGGAGGTCGACGTCAAGGCACCCGTGCCGCTGCCGGAGGGCGCCACTCTGGACGCCTCCGGAGCCCTCCAGCTCCACCCGGCCGTCCACTTCGCGTACCACGGCGCCGCCGCCGGCAGCCCGCGCACCGCGTCGATCGGGTTCGACCTGGGCGCGCACGCCGAGTGGAAGGTCACCGGCGACGTCGCCCGCAACACCGGCGCCGCGCCGATCCGGGTGCCCTTCGCCAAGCTGCAGGCCAGCCCGGTGCTGACCGTTGCCGGCCTGCCCGTGGTCGTCAACCTCGGCCTGACCTGCTACCTGGAGGTCAGCGCCGACGGCCAGGTCCACCTGGAGGCCGAGCAGGACGCCAACGGCACCTGGGCCGTGCGCGCCGACTACACCGGCGGCAAGGGCTGGACCCCGGTCACCAGCGCCGAGACCAAGGTCAGCCCCGTCCACGTGAAGCTCAACGGCAAGGCCGGCGTGCGGGCCGCGCTCGGCGCCGAGATCAGCGTCGGCCTGTACGACACCGTCGGGGTGGAGACCACCGTCGCCCCCTACCTGAAGGCCCAGGTCGAGGGCTCCCTGGTGGCCGACTCCTCCGGCACCCCGCCGCAGGCGCAGGGCACTTGGTCCCTGCTGGGCGGCGTCGACCTGAACGGCGCGCTCACCGCGCACCTGAAGATCTTCGGCACCCCGATCATCGAGGGCAAGCTCCCGCTGCCGCCCTTCCACAAGGAGTGGCCGCTGCTCACCGGCTCGGCCACCCTCCCGGCGCCGAAGCCCGGCAAGAGCTGATTGGCCGTCATTTCGAGCACGTCGAGGCCCCGTGACCGGACGTCCGGTCACGGGGCCTCGCCATGGGCGGGCTCGGATTCTCGGGTGACGAGGGTGGGCGGGGGTGCGGTACAGACGGGGGGTGTACAGGCGTGGAGGCCGAGAAGTCCGAAAGTCCCCGCTCGGCAGACCAGTCGGCCGGCTCAGGACGGGCGGCGCAGGTGGCGGCTGACGTCGCCGAGGAGGGTGATGCGGATCCGGCGTTCGGTGAAGTGCCAGTGGCCGGCGGTGCGGCGGAAGCGGTCGTGGTAGCGGCCGGCGGCGATGGGTTGGAGAGGAAAGCCGGGGAGGGCCTGCAGGACGGTGACGTAGGAGCGGGCGGTGGCGGTGCCGGCCGGTTCGTCGACCTCCACGGCGGTGTTGGTGGTGACGTGCTGGGTGCGCGGGGTGCCGTCCTCGTAGGTGAGGAGGGTGGTGCGGAAGAACTGCTCGATCTCCTCGCGGCCGCGCACCGGTTCGCCGCTGCCGAGGAGGACGGCGTCGGCGAGGAGGTCGCCGAGTGCGGCGAAGTCGCCGTCGTCGACGAGTTCGGCATAGCGGGCGATGAGGTGGTGGACGGCCTGGTGGCCGGGGGTGGAGGAGAGGGCGTTCACGGTCGTCTCCGGGGTCAGTGTTTGGTCGGGGCCGCCTTCAGGACGTCCTGGACGCGCTTCTGCAGGCCGGCGGGCAGTCGGCCGTAGTGCCACCGCTCGGCCGTCTGCTGGCCGGACTCGCTCACCGCGTGGGTGAGGAAGCCGGTGAGGGCGCGCCCGGTCCCGTCGCCGGCCGCACCACCGTCGCAGTACACCGCGTAGCCGATCTGGATGAGCGGGTACCCGTCCGTCGTCGCGTAGTTCGGGCTGACCGTCAGGTTGTCGCCGGAGCCGGTCACCTGGGCGGAGGCGGCGGCCTTGGTGGCGGCCTGGGGCTCGGGCGTCACGGGGGCGCTCCCGCCGGGCCCGGTGGTGAGCACCGCGGACTTCACCAGGGCGGAGGCGGTCAGCGGGAGGAAGGAGATCGAGAACGGGGTCTTGAGGGTCTGCCCGGCGAGGTCGGTGCTCGGCCGGGTCGAGCCGTGGGTGCGGGCGGGCCAGGTCGCGCTCGGCGGGTACGGCCAGTCCGCGGGCGCGGTGGTGGCCAGGTACTGGGTGAGGCCGAGCGTGGTCGACAGGTTCTCGGACGGGGTGACGACGGCGATGGCTCCGTCCGGAAGCGGCCGGCCCGGGTTGAGGTCCGCGATCGCCGGGTCGTTCCAGGTGGTGATCCGCCCGTCGAAGATCCGCGCGATGACCGAGGGGGACAGGACCAGCCGGTCGAGCCCGGGGACGTTGTAGACCACGGAGATCGGCGCCACGTCCAACGGGAGCCTCACCGGGTGGCCGTTGGCGCAGCGCTGCTGGAAGGCCTGGTCCGCGGGCGGGAGGCCGAGGACGGCGGCGGCGGCCCGCCCGGTGGTGAAGTCGGTGCCGGCCGTGCCGTAGGAGCTGTCGGTCAGCGCGGAGACGTTCGCGGAGGCGCAGGACCGGTGGTAGTCGTCGGTCCAGTGCCCGACGAGGGCGGTCTGCTGGTCGTCCGCGCCGATCGCCGCGGTCCCGGCCGGCCCGCAGGCGACGGCGCCGGACCCCGCGTCGGGGCCGTTCGGTCCCAGGGGGTTCGGGTTGTCGTACGACCCCGTCAGCGGCCACTTGGTGATGACCAGAGCGGTGACGGCCGCGAGGGCCAGGGCGGTGACGCCGGTGAGGAGGGCGCGTCGGCCGGCCGGCCGCGGGGCGTCGGGGGAGGCGCCGGCGGGGGGATCCGCGGGGGAGTCGGCGACGGTGGGCGGGTGGGTCGGCGTGGGCGCGGGCGGGTCCAGGACGGTGTCCGGTCCCTGCGGCCGCTTCTCCTCCCGGACGGTGTCCGTCCGCTCCGTCCCCGCGAGCCGCCGCAGCAGCTGGTCGACGGTGGGCCGCGCGGCCGGGTCCTTGGCGAGGCAGGCGGTGACCAGCGGCAGCAGCTCGGCGGGGACGCCGGTCAGGTCCGGTTCCTCGTGCACCACCCGGTAGCCGACCGCGTGGGAGGAGTCGGCGCCGAAGGGCCCGCGGCCGGTGGCGGCGAAGACCAGCACCGAGCCGAGCGCGAACATGTCGGTGGCCGGGCCGGCCGTGCCGTCCCGGAACTGCTCGGGCGCCATGAACGGCGGGGTGCCGACGGCGACTCCGGTGCTGGTGAGCTGGGTGCCGTCGAGGGCCCGGGCGATGCCGAAGTCGATCACGCGCGGGCCGTCCTCGGCCAGTAGTACGTTGCCGGGCTTGAGGTCGCGGTGCACCAGTCCGGCGCGGTGGATGTCCTGCAGCGCCTCGGCCAGCCCGGCCGCCAGCCGCCGCACCTCGGCGGGGCTGAACGGCCCCTGGGTGGCGACGCGTTGGGCGAGGGAGGGCCCCGGGATGTAGAGGGTGGCGAGCCAGGGGGTCGTCGCGTCGGCGTCGGCGTCGATGACCGGCGCGGTGAACGCGCCGCTGACCAGGCGGGCGGCGGTGACCTCGTGCCGGAAGCGGGCGCGGAACTCGGCGTCCGTGGCCAGTTCGGCGCGGATCACCTTGACCGCCACCTGCCGGCCGGAGAGCGACCGCGCGCGGTACACCACGCCCATCCCGCCCGCGCCGAGCCGGTCCTCCAGCCGGTAGCCGCCGATCTCGCGCGGATCGTTGTCCAGCAGCGCCATGCGCCCGTTCCCCCGTCCTCAGGCGTGCCCCGCTTTGGCGGGTGCTCGCGGGTCAGCCTAGTGCTGTGACCGCAGAGGTTCGCCGGGTTGCCGTCGTCGCGGCGATCGGAGCTAGTCCCCCTTGTCTCCGCATGCCTTCAAAACCTCCGACCTTGCCCGACTCGCCTGACTATCCCCAGCGTCTTGGGCATACCAATTCCTCAAGAGACTGTCCAGGTATTCCTCAAGGTGCCGTTTTATGCCATCGTCAAGCCCTGGGAGATCTAGAGCATCTCTCGTCTGATTGATGACCTGCTGTCGATTTTGATATGTAGTATAGCCATTCGGCTCATACTTGATAAGTGCACCCTTCATCCATCCGCAGGCCGTGTTGTTCAACATTTCTGGAAGGGTGAACACCCCAACCAGGGCTGCGACTCCTAGTGTTGCGGCTACTGCTTCGCGGACGTTCTTTGTAAGACCGCCCGATCGCCCGGTCGCGTCGCTCGCACCATCCTGGCCTTCGGATGGCCTCCGCTCCTGCTCCGGCGTTCCGCGCGGGTGGGAAGCAGCCACCGGAGCGGCAGGTGCCGGTTTATCGAGCAGCAATTTTTCCACCTGCCGTTGCCGCTCAAGCTCTATGGCTGCGCTCAAGAAGGCTTGGTTGTCCTTCTTCGGCAGCAAATCCGGGTGCTCGGCCTGCGGCCCGCCGGGGCTCTGCGAGCCAGGAGCTTCGGCAAGCAGTACCGAAGCCGTTGAAATGCCGAGCCGCCGTTCGGGCTTCTTCTCGAGTAGCAGACGGATGACCGTTCTCAGCGGGTCACGGGCCTTCACCAGCGGTGGAGGCTCATCCATCAACACCGCGGACATGGAGGCCATCGACGTCTCCCTTCTGAACGGGGAGATTCCTTCAACGGCTTGGAAGAGCGTGACTCCGAGGGAGAAGAGGTCACTGACCGGCAGGTCGGCCCGTCCCCGGATTCGCTCGGGCGCCATGTACTCCGGGGATCCGATGACCGTCCCCGACGCAGTCAGCACCGTGTCGCTCTCATGACGGGCGATCCCGAAGTCGGTCAGAAGGATCCTTCCGTCGGAAGCCATCATGACGTTGGCGGGCTTCACGTCGCGGTGGAGGATGCCGGCCCGGTGAGCGGCGTCGAGGGCTTCCAGGAGTGCCCCGGCAACTTTGAGCGCACGGTCACGAGCCAACGGACCATGCTGCCTCACGTATTCGTCCAACGAACAGCCGTTGACCAGTTGCATCACGATCCACGGCCGGCCGGCATCCACGACGACTTCGTGAACGGTCACGATGTTGGGGTGATCGCGGAGCTTGGCGGCGCTTCGGGCCTCACGCGCGGCGTTTGAGGCGCTCGTCGTACTCCTCCTCGAACTGTGCGGGCGGGAGCCAGATCTCCTTGATCGCAACGTCCACGCCCAGACCCTCGTCATGGGCCTTCCAGACGCGCCCGAAGCCGCCTGACCCAAGGCTGGAGACCAGCCGGTACTTCCCCCCGATGAGCTGGCCAGGGCTTGCCTGTTGAGTCATCGTCTCCCCCGGGCTCTCGTGCCGACGAGCAATCGGGTCCGAGCGTACGCAGTGTGTACATGACCGGACCAGATGTCGACCGAACCCGATGAAGATCGAAATGCACCCGCCGACACGATGACCGATGGTCGATCACGGCAGGGGTCATCGTCCTCTTCGAACGGGACCAGGCCCAGGCAGAGCGCCCCCGATCGCCGCTGCACCGCTGCGGTGGGCGTGTGGGCGGAGTGGGAAGTCGGATGGGCCGACTTCCCACTCCGTTGGTTCACGGTGCGGTGGTGGGACTCGAAGTGGGTTGCGGGGGCTGGCGGTTGTGGTGCGCGTCGCCCGAGGTGAGGGGGAGGATCCAGGCCAGGAGGGCAAGGAGGAGGGCGAACGGGAGGAGGGTGCAGAGGGTCGCGTGGCCCTCGCCATGGCGGGGTTCAGAGGGCATCGACGGTGTCGCGGGTCGAGGGGCAGTCCGGCATCGAGGGGGAGTCGGGGGCACCGAGGTCGAGTTCGGCCCAGACCGTCTTGGAGTTGGGGTGCCGGGGGACGGTGCCCCAGTGGTCGCACAGGGCGTCGATGAGGGTCAGGCCGCGTCCGGACTGGGCGTTGGGGGTGTGGACGACGGGCAGGACGGGGAGCCGGTCGCCCCTGGGGTCGGAGACCTCGATGCGGAGGGTGGTGCCCCGGCGCACGGTGGTGGTGAGCGCGAGGTGCAGCTCGAACCCGCGCCCCGGAACGCGTCCGTGCGTGATCGCGTTCGCGGCGAGCTCCGCGACGATCAGGAGCGCGGAGTAGTAGGGCTCGGTGTGCGTCGAGTTCAGCCCCCAGGCGGTGAGTTGACGTCTGGCGATGCGCCGGCAGATCGCGGCGCCCTTGGGTGAGGCGTCGAGCGTGGTGGTGTGGCTGCGAGGAGCGTCGAGTGGGATTTCGGTGGTCATGGGAGAAAAGCGTGACGGCGCGGACGTACCCTGACCATGCGTCTGGCGAGTACGGAGAGTACTTGTATGGGTGCGGACAGCTTTAGTCTCGTGGCTCAATCACAGGTGGGGTGGTCGCGATGGGTGCGGCGCGTAACAGCGAGTCGGGCGAGGGCCGGACGGAACTGCCGGAGGACCTGACGGAGGTCTCGGACTTCTTCCGCGCGATCGGGAAGCAGATCAAGCTCCTGCGGGAGCAGGCCGGTCTGTCGCGGAAGGAACTCGGCGAACGCGTCGGCTACGGGGAGCACATGATCAGCGCGGTGGAGCGAGGAGTGCGGACGCCGCAGCCGGAGTTGCTGGTCGCGGTGGATAGAACCCTCAATGCCGGCGGGTTGTTGGCGGTCGCGCAGGACGACGTGGTGAGTGCGCGAGCCAAGGCCCGAGTACGACACCCGGCTTGGTTCAGGGGCTATGCAGCTCTGGAGGTCGACTCGATTGAAATGCACGACCTTGCGACGCTGGATATTCCAGGCCTGCTTCAGACGGAGGCGCATGCACGAGCCGTATATGCGATGAGGCAGCCTCCTCTGTCGGAGGAGGTGATCGAGATGCGGGTCGCGGCTCGTATGGCGCGGCAAGAGGTGCTAACTCGATGGCCTCGCGGCGTCTTTAGCTGGGTGATTGACGAGAGTGTGCTCCGACGGCCGTTGGGTGGCTGGGGCGTGCACGCTGACCAGCTCCGCCGCCTCCTTGAGGTCGGGCGAACCCGTGGAATGGTCATCCAGGTGCTTCCGCTGGACAGAACCGAGCATGCCGGGATGGGAGGTCCCTTCATTCTGATCACTCCGAAGGGGAAGCCCCAGCATGCGTACATTGAAGTGCAGACGAGCAGTAGGCTGATCTCTGACCCGGACGAAGTTCGGATCATGAACGTGCGTTACAACATTCTGAGGGCGCAGGCTCATGATCCGGAGGAGTCCCTGGCCCTGATCGAGAAGATCCTGGGAGAACGATGACTACCGAGCTGGCATGGTTCAAGAGCAGCTATAGCGGCAACGAGGGTGGCGCATGCGTTGAGGTCGCCGAGACCCCTGGTGTCGTCCACGTGCGTGACTCCAAGGACAAGAGCGGCCCTCAGCTGGCCTTCGAGCCGACTGCCTGGCAGGCGTTTGTCGAGTTCGCCGCCACTGCCGAGGTCTGACCGGACCTCCCCTCAACGGCCCACCGTCTATCCGGCGGCGGGCCGTTGGCGTACCGTCAAGAGACATGAATCTCGTCTGGTTCAAGAGCAGCCACAGCACCAATGAAGACGTCGCCTGCGTCGAGGTTGCCTGGCGCAAGAGCAGCTACAGCAGCAACGAAGGTGGCGCCTGCGTCGAGGTCGCCGAGACGACCACGGCCGTCCTCGTCCGTGACTCGAAGGACGCCTCCGGCCCCCACCTCACCTTCGACCCCGCCGCCTGGCGGGCGTTCGTGTCGTTCGCCGCGAGCGCCGAGGTCTGAGCCCGCCTTCCCCTACTCTTCCTCCATGCTCTCTGTGGTGGTGGCCCCTTGGGCGGGCGAGGCGGAGCCGGTGTTCGTCCACAACCCCGACGAACTGCACGACGCCGCGAGCACGATGAAGGTCGCGGTGCTCGCCGCGCTCGCCCGTAGCGGCGTCAATCTCGATGCCGAGGTCCCCGTCGTCAACCGCTTCGAGTCCGTCGTGGGCGGGGACTTCGGCAACGACCCGGACTACGACAGCGATCCGCTCCCGTGGGAGCTGCTGGGCACCCATGTGCCGCTGCGGCTCCTCGTGGAGCGGATGATCACCCATTCCTCGAACCTGGCCACCAACATCTGTCTGGCCCGCACCACCCCGCAGGCCATCGCCGAGGTCTGGCAACGCGCGGGCGCCACCGACAGCGCGACCCCGCGCGGGATCGAGGACTACGCCGCCCGCGCCGCCGGCGTCCACAACCTGGTCAGCGCCCGCGATCTCGTCCGCCTGCTCCACTCGCTGCGCGACGAGCCGGAGTTGCTGGACCTCCTGGAGTGCAACGAGTTCCGGGTGGACCTCGCCGCCGGTATCCCGCCCGGCATCCCGATCGCCTTCAAGAACGGCTGGATCCCGGGCGCCCGGCACTGCGTGGGCCTCGTCGCGCCGATGGACTGCCCGCCGTACCTGCTCGCCGTCTGCTACACCGGCCCGCTGGCCACCGGCGCCGACCACGGCGATCCGGCGGCCCGCCTGCTCGCCCGGATCTCGGCGGCGGTGTGGAAGCGGCGCAAGGAGATCGCCGGGACCGGCGCGGCGGCCGTCGAGGGCGCCGCACGTCAGGCGGGTTGACCACGGTAAACCTCCGCCGTCCGTCCGGTTTCCGGTTCCTCCGTACGGACACGATTTCGTCTCCATGTGCATGACGATCAGCCAAGTGCGGTACGTGACCTAGGCATTCCACTCACGCTTTCGGGGGACTGCTTGGGGGTGAGTCGACGTGTCGGCACGCTTGCGGTTCCTCGCCCGGACCCTCACGGGGCTCACGGCCGCGTCGGGCTACGTCGCGGCGCACCTGCTGGTCAGCGCCGCCGGCGGCGAGCAGGTGCGCCGAAACCTCACCCTGGCGCTGTGGTTCGGGGGTTCGGCCCTCGTCCTGCTCTGGCCCACCCTGTGGCTGCGCGCCCGCCGCCGGGCGGAGGTCGCGGAACTGGTGCGGACCGTCAGCCAGTTCGTGCCGCCCCGGCTGCCCTGGCAGCGGGCGCTGCGCTTGCTCAACGTCTTCGGTCTGGTGCTGTTCGGGGGCGGGACCCTCGCCGTCGACGCGTCGGAGCGGGACGGCCACAAGATGCCCCTGGAGGCCCAGGCCGTGCTGCTCCTCGCCGGCCTGGCCGCCCTGGTGGCGGGCTTCCTGATCCTTCGCCGCACCCGCCGCTACGCGGCCCGCCCGGCGGCGCGCGCCCTGCTCGACGGCCGCCGGCCGGTGCTCTACCTGCGCAGCTTCGGGGACGACGCGAGCGCCGCCGAGGTCGAGGACGGGGCGGACGTCAACCTCCACACCCGCGAGGAGCAGTTCGCCGGTGCCCTGGGGGCCGTCGGCCCCGTGATCGCGGTGGGCCGCCCCGGGGAGCCCATGCCCCAGCTCGGCGCCGCGCGGTTCTACCTCCCGGCCGACGACTGGAAGCCCACCGTGCGGCGGCTGATGGACCTGTCCCAGCTGATCGTCCTGCGCCTCGGGCAGGGCGACGGACTGTGGTGGGAGGCCGAGCAGGTGCAGACCACCCAACCCCCGGCGAAGCTGGTCCTGCTGCTCCCGCCCGACCCGTCCGAGCTGACCGCCAGGCTGAACGCCCACATACCGCAACCGGTACCGCCGGTCGCGCCGGGCGGCGACGGGCACTGGATATCCGCGGCCGTCGTCTTCGACGAGTACTGGCGGCCCCGGGTGTTCCCGGTGGGGCTGCGGCGGGCCGGATGGCGCGGCTGGAGCCAGCGCGCGGCCCTCGGTTCCGTGGACACCCCCACCGCGGAGGTGGCCCGCGCGGTGGGCGCCGCGCTGGCGTCCTCGGGCGGGTGCCGCCGGCGGATGGTCCGGCGCATGGTCTGGAGGGCGCGGCTGGCGACCCAGGCCGCCGCCCTCGCGGGCCTCGGGCTGGCCGTCACCCTGGTGCTGGCGGCCTGGCTCGGCTACCGCGTCCTGCAGCTGATCGGATCCTGGTGAACCACCGACCCCTGGGGGAAACGTGAACCATCCGCAGCACGGCACCACGTTCGGGGACGAAGGCGGGGGCGGGGGCGGGAGCGCGGACGACGCCGGGTACGCGGCCCGGCACCGGGCGCTCACCGGCTGGGGCTCCGCCGCCACGGCGCTCCTGGTCCTCACGCTGCTCTACGACGTCCTGCTCACGGTGGCCGACTGGCGCGTCTACCTCGCCGTCGAGCACTACCTCGCCGGGACGGCCACGGACGAGGAGATCCAGTCCGCCGACGACTTCTCCGGCTTCTTCACCCCCGGCACGGGCGCGGCGCTGTTCCTCGCGACCGGCCTGGTGTTCCTGGCCTGGCTGTGGCGGGCGCGGCTCAACGCCGAGGCGCTGGCCGGAGCGCGCAGCCAGCGCCGGGCGCGGGGCTGGACGGTGGGCTCCTGGATGGTGCCGGTCGCGAACCTGTGGATCCCGTACCGGATCGTCACCGACATCTGGAGGGCCAGCGCGCCGCCCCGGCGGGCGAACCCCGGCCCGCTGCTGGCGCTGTGGTGGGGCTCCTGGCTGATCGGCGGCATGGTGGGCCGGGCCTACACGTACCAGGTGATGCAGGAGACGCTGTCCGAGGACGGCCTGCGGCGGGCCGTGTACCTGTCCACCGTCTCCACCGCGCTGGACGTGCTGGCCGGGGTGCTGCTCATCCACGTCGTCCACCGGATCGGCGGCTGGCAGACCCGGCGGGCCGCCGCGGCACCGCGCTGAGCCGTGCCGCTGCTCCGGCCCGGTCCGCTGCTACGGCTCGCTACTCCGGTTCGCCGCTCCGGCCCGCCGCTCCGGCGGCGGGCCGGCCGGGGGGGGGGGGGGGGGGGGGGGGGGGGGGGGGGGGGGGTGAGGGGGGGGGGAGGGGGGGGGGGGGGGGGGGGGGGGGGAGGG
>NZ_JBVJJY010000003.1:170990-609277 GCF_055585785.1 Kitasatospora sp. NPDC053308
TCTCCCTTGTCTTGTTCCTCTGCTGTGTTTTGCGTCTTTGTTTCCCTTCTTGACCCCTTTCTTGGGGGGGGGGGCGGGGGGGGGGGGGGGAGGGACCCCCCCCCCCCCCCCCGCTCCCCGAAGGGTTTAGAACTGCCGCGAGGGCTTCCAGCTGACCACGCCGTTGTACTGCGCGGCGAGCAGGTAGACCGTGGTCGCGTAGGCGACGAGGGAGATGGCGCTGACCACCCGCCCGGTGTTCTCCGCGTCCCAGTAGCCCTGCCAGCCACCGGTCGAGAAGATCGAGGTCAGGGAGATCTGGTGGCTCCCCAGCCGGCGGGTGGCGAGCTGGCCGTTCGCGCCGTCCGCCATCGCCACGGCGGGCTGCCCGTCCGCCGCGACGCCGGGCAGGATGTCGTGGCCCCACCACCAGCTCTCGCCCCAGGACTGGCGGATGAGGTTCAGCTGGCTGTCGGTGCCGCGCCAGGCGAGGACGGTGATGTTGGTGCTGCGGCTGAAGGCGAGCGCGGGGGCGGAGTCACTGCGCGCGTCGGTGACCCGGGCCGGGTTGCTCCACTGGCTGCTCGTCCCGCTGAAGAACTGGCTCCAGATCTCGTTGCTGCTGGAGCCGCGGAAGGCCAGGAAGATGCTGTTGTTGGGCAGCGCGGCGACGGTCACCGGGAAGTTGTTGGGCGTGGCCGCGCCGTTGGGGACCTGGTTCCACCACCCCTGGACGTTCGGCAGGTGACCGGGGCCGATGGTCGAGACGTCCGTGTAGAACACGAACCCGTTGGTGCCGGTGTGGAACACCCGGAAGGTCGCGTTGTCGCCGTTCGACCAGCGCCACACCACCGCCGGGTTGGCGTACGTCGTCGCACCCGGCATCGCGATCACCCGGCCGTGGTTGACGGACAGGTAGATCACGTTGTCGAAGCCGCGCCAGGTCTGGAGCAGCACCCCGTTGTTCGGGTCGCGCGCCTCGACCATGCCGCCGGCCGTCTGGACGGTGACGTTGTTCTCGATCTCCTCGTTCCAGACGGGGCCCTCGCCGACCTGCGTGGCGAAGGCCGAGGAGTTCGAGAGGAAGAGCACGGACAGTGCCGTCAGCATCGCGACGGCGGCTATCCGCCATCGCTTCAGGGAGAGGTTCACGGGGCTCCTTGCCGGTCGGGTCTCACACGGGGGCACGCTCGGGTCGCCACGGCAACCCGCTGTGCGTCCCACCATGGCGCCCCGGAGCACCCCGGCACATCGGCCATCTGACTGCGTGCTCGGTACCCGAGTGAGGTGCGGTCATATGACTGGCACAGTCCGCGGATGGGGGATCAGCCGGGAGCGGAACGGCCAGGGGCCCCGCGCGGAACGACGTCCACGCGGGGCCCCGACGGCTCGTCCTCAGTACGGCTGCACCAGCACGCGCGCCGCGCCCGGGATGCCGACCTTGAGGAGCTCGTCCTCCTCCGGCGTGGTCGGGGTGCCGGTCTCCTGCTTGAGGATCGCGCGGGACAGGCCCTGGACCCACATGGCGCGCGGGCGCCGGCGCTCCTCCCAGGCGGTGAGGGCGGCCGGCACGTCGTCGGCCGCGTCCAGGCTCCGGGCGAGCACCAGCGCGTCCTCGACGGCCATCGCGGCGCCCTGGGCCAGGTGCGGGGTGGAGGCGTGGGCCGCGTCGCCCGCCAGCACGATCCGGCCGGCGTGCCAGGGCTCCTCCACGGTGACCTGGGAGATCCGCGAGTACACCACGGCGGCCGGGTCGGTGACCTGCGCCAGCGCCTCGGCGACCGGACCGCCGAAGCCCGCCAGCCGCTCGCGCAGCTGCTCGTGGGCGCGCTCCGGATCCGGGCGGAAGTCCTCGGCCTCGGCGAACACCGCGCCCAGGTACATCAGCTCCTCGCTGATGGGGGTGAGCAGCGCCTTCGCCTCCACGTTGCCGGTGGACATCACCACGCCCCGCACCTCGGGCGAACGCGGCAGCGTCACGCGCCAGTTGGCGAAGCCGGTGTACTCGGGGGCGTACCGGTCCCCGTACAGGTGCCGGCGCAGCGGGGAGCCGATGCCGTCGAAGCCGACGACCAGGTCGTAACGGCCGGCGTGCCCGTCGGTGAGGGTGACCTCGACGCCCGCGCCGTCCTCGGTGAGGGAGGCGATGCTGGTGCCGAAGCGGACGGTGGCGCCCGCCTTGACGGCCGCGTCGGCGAGGACGCGGGCCAGCGCGGGGCGCGGGATGCCGTTGTTGGCGGGGGCGTCGCCCATCCGGGGCTGCGGGATCGAGGCGAGGGTGGCGCCGGCCGGATCGCAGATGGTCAGCACCTCCCACGCGAAGCCGACGGCCAGGCAGTCGTCCAGGACGCCGATCTCCCGCATCACGTGCAGGGCGTTGGAGGGCTGGATGATGCCGACGCCGAGGGCCTCCAACCGCTCGCGCAGCTCGGCGACGTCGACGTGGTGGCCGCGCTCCGCGAGGGCGGTGGCGAGGGTGAGGCCGCCGATGCCGCCGCCGTGGACGAGGACGCGCAGGGGTGTGGTCATGGTGGTGCTCCCAGAGGAGTGCGGGTCGGCCGGGGGACGGGTGCGGCCGAGGAACGGGGGAGGGCGGGGACGGGGGAGGGCGGGGACGGGTAGGCCGGAGCCGAGGGCGGGGCGGGCGGGTGGACCGGAGGGCGGGGTGCACCCGAGGGCGGTGCGGCGTCGGGGGCCCGTCAGCCGACGGGGGAGACGGCGGCCAGGTCCATCAGGTGGTCGACCAGGGCGACCAGCAGGTCCCGCCCGAAGGCGCGCTCGCGCACGTCGCCGAGCAGCATCGGGATGTGCGGGTCGAGGTCGAGCGCGGCCCGGATCTCCCCCGGGGTGCGGGTGTTGGTGTTGTGGAAGCAGTTGATCGCGACCACGAACGGGATGCCCCGGCTCTCGAAGAAGTCGATCGAGGCGAAGCTGGTCTCCAGCCGGCGGGTGTCGGCGATGACGACGCCGCCGAGCGCGCCGTTGACCAGGTCGTTCCACATGAACCAGAAGCGTTCCTGCCCGGGTGTGCCGAACAGGTAGACGACCAGCTCCGGGCTGACGGTGATCCGGCCGAAGTCCAGCGCGACGGTCGTGGTGTCCTTCTGGTCGACCCCGGACAGGTCGTCCACGCCGACGCTGGCCTGGGTCAGGTACTCCTCGGTGCGCAGCGGGGTGACCTCGCTGACCGAGCCGACCAGGGTGGTCTTGCCGACGCCGAAGCCGCCCGCGATGAGGATCTTGACGGCGGCCGGGGCGGCAATGGCGCCGTCCCCGTCCGCGGTGGGGTGGGGGGAGTGGGTGGCGGGGTGGGGGGTTGCCATGTTCAGAGTCTCCGGAGTCCTTCGCGTACGGCCGTGAGCAGGCCGAGGTCCACGCCCCCGGCGGCCCGGGCCACCGAGAGCGGCGCCCGGGCCTTCAGCAGGCCCTGGGCGACCAGATCGCCCAGCAGGATCTTGGTGACCGAGACCGGGAGGTCCAGGCCGGCCGCGACCTCGGCGACGGCCGCCGGGCGGCGGCAGCGGTCGAGGATC
Source organism: Kitasatospora sp. NPDC053308 (assembly GCF_055585785.1). Taxonomy (NCBI): domain Bacteria; kingdom Bacillati; phylum Actinomycetota; class Actinomycetes; order Kitasatosporales; family Streptomycetaceae; genus Kitasatospora; species Kitasatospora sp. NPDC053308. Next base: position 174,503 of record NZ_JBVJJY010000003.1, read on the forward strand.
ATGCGGTGCTCGGGCTGGAGGCCGCGCGCACCGGCGCGGCTGCCCCGCGCCGGGGCCGCGGCGGCGTCCTCCCCGACGGTGGTGAGCACGGTGATGAGGGTGAGGTCGTCCCGCTCGGGGGCGGTCCGGCCGCGGGTGATCGTGTACGGGCGGACCATGCTGCCCGTCCCGTCCTCCGCGTCCTCGTCCTCCACCTCGCTCCAGTGCGGCACCGCCCCGCGCCGCCAGGTGTCGTCCTGGACTCCGGCATCGGAGTCGTCCGGGCTTCCGGCGCCGGTGCCGGCCGGGGTTCCGGCGCTGGTGCCGGCCGGGGCGTCGGCGTGCCGGGAGCCGTTCCCGTACGGGCCCACCCGGGTCAGCCCCGGTTCCGGGCGGCGAAGACGTCGAAGGACGCCGGCGCGCCGTCCTGGCGGGCCGGGGTGCTGAGCTTCTGGCCGACCTGCTGCACCAGGGTGTGCATGGCGACGGACATCACCTCGGCGTCCACCTCCTGGGAGGCGACCACGGCCAGGTGGGTGCCCTGCGCGGCGGCGATGACGAACAGCCAGCACTCGGCGAGCTCGACGATCACCTGGTGCACCGGGCCGCCGTCGAAGAGCTGCCCGACGCCGCGGGCCAGGCTCTGCTGGCCGGTGGCGACGGCGGCCAGGCGCTCGGCGTCGGCCCGCTCGATGCTCCGGGAGTGGCTGACCACGAGACCGTCGTCGGAGAGCAGGACGGCGTTCCTGGTCCCGGGCACCGAGTCGACGAGTCCGTCCAGCAGCCAGTCCAGGTCCTGGTGGGTGGCGATCGTGCGGTTCATGACTGGTCATCCGTTCGTGTGTTTCGGGGGTCCGCGGTCGGGAGGGCCCAGAGGGAAGGGCCCGGCGCGGAAGCGGGGGGACCGGAGGATGCGGGAGGAGCCGGCAGAGCGGGGGGCGCCGGGGGAGTGGGGACCGCAGGGGGAGCCGCGGGCGGGGCGGTGGGCAGGTCGGCGGGGGGCCGGTGCTCGCCGCCGACCTGCGCCGCCCGGGCGGCGCGGGACTGGCGCTGGAACGCGCCGATCGCGGCACCGGCCCGCCGCACCGGGCGGTCGGGGCGCTGGAACGGACCGGCCGGGGCCGGGGCGCCCTCGGCGGGAGGCTCGACCCACGAGGGGCGGGCCGGCGGCGGCACCCGCAGCTCGGCGGCCAGGCTGCGCTGCCGCACCCGCTGCGGCAGCGGCGGCTGCCCGCCCTCGGCCGGGCTGTACGGCACGGAGGTGGGGTACTCCCGGCTGCGGCGCCGCTCGGCCAGCCGGTAGTGGTCGGCGGGGCGGTACTGCTCGTCGGCGTACGGGGCCTCGGCCTCGGTGACCCGGGCGTAGGCGATGTCCGGGTAGGCCGGGGTCTCGTGCGCGGGCGCCGGATCGGCGGGGGAGCGGTGCTCGATCGTCTGCTCGGGGCGGTGGGGGTGCTGGTGGTGCTGGGGGTGTTGGGGGTTCTCGGGGTGCTGGGGGTGCTGCTGGTTCTCGGCGGGCTGCTGGTTCCCGGCCGCCTGCGGGTGCTCGGAGTGCTGCCCGTGCACGGGGTGCTGCTGGGCGGGGTGCCGGGGCTGGAAGGGCTGCCGGACCGGAGCCTCCTGGGCCGGCGCCTCCTGGGCCGGCGCCTCCTGGACCGGAGCCTCCTGTCCGGGCGCCTCCTGGACCGGAGCCTCCTGTCCGGGCGCCACCGGGTACCCGGCGGCCGGGGCCGGCGCGGGGAACGGGGCGGGGGCCGGGTGCGCCTGCGGGGCCGGGACGGGCAGCGGTGCCGGCTCGGGCAGCGGGTGCGGGGCGGGTGCGGGCTGCGGAGCGGCCTGCGGAGCGGCGTGGAGGGCGGCCTGCGGAGCGGCCTGAGGGGCGAAGCCGCCCTGGCCGAAGGCCTCCACCGGCGCGACCGGCGGCCCGACGGGCGCCGGGGCGGGCACGTCGTCGGAGGCCGAGCGCACCGCCCGGCGCGAGCGCCGTACCAGCGGGATGGGCTCGGCGGCGGTGCCCGGGACGGCGCCGTCCGGCAGTCCGGTGTCGCCCTCGATGACCAGCTCGTCCGGGACCAGCACGACCACCCGGGTGCCGCCGAAGGCGGACGGGCGGAAGTCGATCCGCAGCCCGTGCAGCGAGGCGAGGCGGGCGACCACGTGGAAACCGAGGCGGATGTCGTCGGCCCGGGCCAGCACGTCGGTGCGCGGCGGGCGGCTCATCAGCTCGTTGGCCGCGTCGTACTGGTCCGGGTCCATGCCGAGGCCGCGGTCCTCGATCTCGATCGCGAGCCCGCGGCCGACCATGGCGGCCCGGACCTCGACCGGCGTGGGCGGCTTGGAGAAGGTGGTGGCGTTCTCCATCAGCTCGGCGAGCACGTGCGCGACCGGGCCCACCGCCCGCTCGGACAGCCACGGGTGGCCCTCGACGTCCAGCACGATCCGGCGGTAGTCCTGCACCTCGCCCTGCGCGGCGCGCAGCACGTCCAGCAGCGGGACGGGCTTGCGGAAGCGCCGCTGCGGCTGGCCGCCGGCCATGATCACGAGGTTCTCCTCGTAGCGGCGCAGACGGGCGGTGAGGTGGTCCAGGTCGAACAGGCCCTCCAGGACCTCCGGGTCCTCGTGCTTGCGCTCCAGCTCGTCCAGCTTGCGCAGCTGGCGGCCGATCAGCAGCTGGGTGCGGCGGGCGATGCGCTGCAGCAGCCGCTCGAAGCCGCGGTGCTGCTCGGCCTGGCGGACGGCGGCCGCCAGGGCGGAGGAGCGGGCCAGGTTGAGCGCCTGGCCGAGGCGGTCCAGCTCGTCGCTGCCGCCGTCGCCGCTGGTGCTGCCGGTGCCTGTGCTGGTGCCGGTGCCGGTGCCGGTGCCGGTGCCGTTCGCGTGTGCGCTCGCGTTCTCGCTGTCGCGCGGGCCGGCGGCGATGCCGCGGGTCTCGGCCTCGACGTCCACCTGTTCGCCGCGGCCGAGGCGCTCGACCACCTCGGGCAGGGTGCGCCGCATCTCCTCGGCCTGGGTGTGCAGTTCGCCGATGCGGCGGCGCAGCGAGCGGCTGATCCGCCAGGAGGCGACGACCACCGCGATCACCGTGATCAGGCCGACGACGGTGGTCAGGACGACCCGCGTCAGCAGGCTGAGGATCGAGCCCTTGCCGACGTCGACCACACCGCTGGTGCGGGTCTCGATCGCCTTGACCAGCTGCGGGTTGAGCTGGTCGAGGGCCTGGCGCCACTGCTCCTGGGCGGCCGGGAGCCGGACGGTGCCGTTGGCGTCGGCGCCGGTGGGCTTGGTCAGCTGCTGCTCGACGGCGGCCTTGGCCTGCCAGGCCGGGCTGTTCAGCAGATCGTGCCAGGCGGCCGCCTCGCCGTCCGGGACGTACGGGACGACCTGGACGGTGAGCAGGTGGTCCTGCGCGCCGATGGCCTGTTGGACGGCCTGGTAGTCGGCGCTGCTCAGCCGGCCGCTGGGCCAGCCGCGGGCCAGGACGGCGTCCTCGCGGGCCAGCATCTCCTTCGCCCAGAAGGCGTTGACCAGGGTCTTGGAGATCCAGGTGACCTCGCCGGTGTCCACGTGGCTGAGCGCGGTGAACAGTCGGAGGTCCACCGCGATCAGGTCGGTGTAGTAGGCGAACACGGTCTGCTGGTCGATCGAGCCGCGGTCCACGGCGGCGCGCTGCTCGGCCAGTTTGCCCATCGACTGGCGGGCCTCGGCGACGGCGGTGCGCACCTCCTCGGGCGCGCGGTCGGCGGTCTCGCCGGACAGGGTCTGGAACTGCCGCACCGCGTCGTCCGTCAACTGCCGCTGGCGGCGCAGCTGGTCGGTGTTGCTCCCCGGCCGGGCGAGCGCCTCGGCGCTGAGCCGGCGCTCCTCCTGGAGGTTGTAGTAGACGATGTTCGACGGCTGGCCGGCCTTCTGGGCCAGCAGGCCCTGGTCGGCCAGCCGTTGGAAGTCGAAGACCGTCTCGCCGCTGGTGACGGCCCAGAGGAGGACGAGGGCGAGGCTGGGGACGACGGCCAGGACGAGCAGCGCCGTCCGCAGGGACAGGCGTGGACGCCTGCGGGGGCCCTTCGGCGTCGGGGGCCGCCGATTCGCACGCGCGCGCAGAGCAGTCTCCTTGGGGCTGGCGGCCGGCCGGTTGAGGGGCGGGCCGTCCGGGCACGGGCTTTTCTGACGAGGTGATACTAGTCATACCGTGTGATTGACGTGAAAGCCTGTTCGCTTCCTGGGCGGTGCTTGTGCACATGTCCGACACAATGTCATTCAGTTGTTGACTGTCTGTGTACGGAGCAGGCTTTCCCGGGCTCGCCCGACACAGTGTCAACCGCCCGCACGGCGGGCGAATGGCCGCCGTGTGAAAACTGTGTGACGTCGCGCCAGGGGCCTGCCGGTGGGGTGGACGGTGCTGGTCGGGCTGGCCGGGCCGGTGGGGTGGATGGGGATGGTGGGGCCGGTGGGACGGGTGGGTGTCTCATCGGACTACACGGGCCGGAGGGCGTCGGGCGTTCAACTCGCCAGAAGACGCGAGCGGGTGGCCTCCAGCTCCGCCGCGAGGACCTGCCCGGCCGCCTCCCCGTCGCCGTCGTGGACGGCGCGGACGAGGGCGGCGTGGGAGTCGTAGCCCTGGTTCGGGTCCTGCGCCCGGATGTCGAACAGGCCGACCAGCCTGACGAGCTGCTCGCGCAGGACGGGCGCGAACTGGGCGAACAGGTCGTCCAGGACGGGATTGTGGGCGGCGGCCACGACGGCGGTGTGCAGCGCGATGTCGGCGTCCACGAAGGCGGTGTCGTCCGCGTCGCCCGCCGCGCGTCGGGCCGCGAGGGCGGCGTCCAGTGCGGCGAGGTCCGCCTCCGTGCGTCGGGTCGCGGCCAGCCGGGCGGCCTGCACCTCGACCATCGTCCGCACCTCGTAGACGTGCGCCAGCTCGGCGCGGTGCAGACGGGCGGACCAGTCCCCGACGGGCCGGTCGGCGGTGACGAACACCCCCGAACCCTGGCGGCTCTGCACCATCCCCGCCGCGGCGAGGGTGCGCAGCGCCTCCCGGACGGTCGAGCGGCCGACTCCCAGCTCCTTGGCCAGCGCCACCTCGCCCGGCAGCTTGCCGCCCACCGGCCACTGGCCGGCCCGGATCTGCTCCTCGATCAGCGCGGCGGCCTGGGCGGCGAGGGGGGAGGGGCGCAGCGGGGTCATCGGGCTCACCTGTCAGGTTGTCTGAGGACTTGTGTCGTGGTTACCCTACCCGGCATGCAGCCGTGGATCCTCCCCGTGGGGGGCCTTCTTCTTGGTGGCCGCAGCGGGGCATGACCGGACCGGCACCCCGCTGCGGGGCGCCGTCCTGCCGGTCACCGGTACGCGTCATGAGGAACTCGCATGATCTCCCCGAACTCGTCCACCGAGTCCACGCCGGTCCCGCCGGGTCCGGCCGTCCCGTCGGGTCCGGCCGTCCCGTCGGGTCCGGCCGTCCCGTCGGCCGGCCCGGCCCTTCCGACCCTGCGCACGCCCGGCGGGCCCGTCCCGGCCGGTGCCCCCGCCTGGAACCCGCAGCGCGGTGGCGCCATGCCGTCCCACCGCTACCGCCCGGCCCACGAACGGGTCCACGTCCCCGCGCTGATGCGGCGCTGGCCCGGCCGACGCATCGAACGGGCCCCGCTGTGGGTGCCCGTCGACCTGCGCGACGGCAACCAGGCACTCGCCGAACCCATGGACCCGGCGCGCAAGCAACGGATGTTCGACCTCTTCCTGGCCATGGGCTTCAAGGAGATCGAGGTCGGCTACCCGTCCGCCAGCCGCACCGACTTCGACTTCGTCCGCCGACTGGCCACCACTCCCGACGCCGTCCCCGAGGACGTCACCGTCGTCGTCTTCACCGCCGCCCGGGCCGACCTGATCGAGCGCACCTTCGAAGCCGTCGCCGGCCTGCCGAGGGTCGTCGTCCACCTCTACACCGCGACCGCGCCGCTGTGGCGCCGGGTCGTCCTCGGCAAGGAACGCGCCGAACTGCGGGCACTGATCACCGAGGCCGCCACCGACATGGCCCGCCGGGGAGAGGGCCGGGACGGCCTGCGGTTCCAGTTCTCGCCCGAGGTGTTCAACCTCACCGAACCCGACTACGTCCTGGAGGTGTGCAACGGGCTCACCCGGCTGTGGGACGCGAGCCCCGAGCGGCCGGTGATCCACAACCTGCCGGCGACCGTCGAGATCGCCACCCCCAACGTCTACGCCGACCAGATCGAGTACATGGACCGCCACCTGGAACGGCGCGACGCGGTCATCCTCTCCGTCCACCCCCACAACGACCGGGGCACCGGCGTCGCCTGCGCCGAACTCGCCGTCCTGGCCGGCGCCCAGCGCGTCGAGGGCTGCCTGTTCGGCAACGGCGAACGCACCGGCAACGTCGACCTGGTGACCCTCGCCCTCAACCTGCACACCCAGGGCGTCGACCCGATGCTCGACCTCTCCGACATCGACGAGATCCGGCGCACCGTCGAACACTGCAACCGGCTGCCCGTCCACGAACGCCACCCCTACGCCGGCGACCTCGTGCACACCGCCTTCTCCGGCACCCATCAGGACGCCATCAAGAAGGGCCTCGCCCGGCACGCCGCGACGGCCGCCGAACTCGGCCTGCCCGAACGGGAGGCGCCCTGGTCGGTCCCGTACCTGCCGATCGACCCGGCCGACCTCGGACGGGACTACGAGGCGGTCATCCGCGTCAACAGCCAGTCCGGCAAGGGCGGGATCGCCTACCTGCTGCAGACCGAGCACGGGTTGGAGCTGCCGCGCCGCCTGCAGATCGAGTTCGCCCGGATCGTCCAGGACGCGACCGACGACAGCGGCAAGGAGGTGACGGGCGAGGAGCTGTACGCACTCTTCCGGGCGGAGTACCTCGATGAGAGTTCCTCATGGGCCTGGCAGGTGGGCGACGACTGGGCCGAGGTCGACGGCAAGCGCGGCACCGGCGCCGGCCCGCTGGACGCCGTCGCGGCGGCCGTGGGCGTCGAGATCCTCTCCTTCGCCGAACACGCCGTCGGCTCCGGCCCGGACGCCGTCGCCTACGTCGAGGCCCGGGTCGACGGCCGCACCGTCTGGGGCGCCGGGCGGGACGCCTCCGTCCTCGCGGCGGGCGTCCGCGCGGTGCTCAGTGCGGCGGGGCGCAGCCGGCGTCACTCATGACGGAAGGGCATGAGGGCCGTTCATGAGCGGCGCGCCCATGAGCAAGTCTCATGGAGGAGGGGCATGAGAGGAACTCATGGGGGGCGCGGTCATGAGCGGGTCTCATGAGGGGCTTGGTCATGAGCGGGTCTCATGGGCTCGCCCCATGAACGATCCTCATCGGCGAACCCCATGAACTAGCCGCATGGCCTATGCCCATGAGCGAACCCCATGAGCGAACCCCATGAGCGAACCCCATGAGCGAACCCCATGAGCGAACCTCATGGGCTGAGCGCGGCGATGGTCTCCCGGGTCAGGTCCTGGGCCCGGGCGACCGTCGCCGTGAGGTCGGGGGCCGAACCGTCGGGGGAGGCGAGGAGGGCACGGACGCGCCCGGCGAAGTCGGGTGGTGCGGCGGGGAGGTGTCCGGCGGTGGCCAGGGCGCCCTTCTCGTTGAGGCACCAGCGGCGGGCGTGCGCGTGCAGGGCCTGCACCAGGATGCCGAAGGCACGGGAGACGCAGAGCGAGACGTACAGGGTGTCCGCGCGACCGGCGCCCTTCGCGGCGGCGTCCAGCAGGAACCCGGCCTCCCAGGTGGCCGCGATCAGGGCCTCGCGGAGCGGCTCGGGGTAGTCCATGGCAGCCCGCAGGGCCGTCAGCTCGCCGGTCGGATCGGCCAGCACCCGCCCGCAGGCCACCTCGCCGGGATAGCACGGCGACCAGAAGCCGAGCGGGTGGCCGGCCTGCACGCCGACCTCGTACCGGCCCTCGCGGCAGTCCGCCCACACCCGCGCGACGCGGTCCACGTCCCGCAGGATCCAGTCCACCGCGACCCCGTCGACCCGCAGCCACGCGCCGCCGTTCACCCACGGCCCCCACCCGCCCGGTCCGGCCACCTCCACGCCCGGCCCGGCGAGCGCCCGCAGTGCGTCCAGGTCGAGGGCGCCGCCCCGGTAGTAGACCCCGAGGTCCCAGTCGGAGTCCGCCGTGTGCTCCCCGCGTGCCCGGCTGCCGCCCAGCATCACGCCCACCACGCCCGGCACACCGGCCAGTTGCTCGGCCATGTCCTCGATGATCGCCCGCATGGAAGGAGTCTGACAGAGCGACAGTACGAAGGAGAGAAGAGGTGGAGGAGCCGGAGAAGGCGTCCACACTCCCCGCCGTGATCACCGTATAGCGCAAGGGGGCCCTTGCCACAAGGCCCCGGTCATGCCGCAGAATCGCCGACTCAAGGCCAGGACCAGCGAAAACGGGAGAGTCACGACGTGCGTGTGGTGTTGTCGACGTATGGGTCGCGCGGGGACGTCGAGCCGCTGGCGGGGCTGGCGCTGCGACTGAAGGCCGCGGGCGCCGACGTGCGGGTGTGCGCCCCGTCGGACGAGGAGTTCGCGGCGCGACTGGCCGAGGTCGGGGTGGAGACGGTGCCGGTCGGCGCGTCGGTGCGCTCGATGGTGAGCGGGCCGCCGCCGACGACGGACTTCGCCACACGGGCGGCCGTGCTGGTCGGTCAGTTCTACGAGGCGGTGGTCGAGGCGGCCGCGCCGGGCGGCGCCGTGGTCGCGACCGGGCTGTTCCCGGCGGTGGCCGGCGCGCAGGCGGCGGCGGAGAAGCTGGGCGCGCGCTTCACCTACGTCGCCCTGCACCCGACCATGCTGCCCTCCCCGCACCACCCGCCCTTCGAGTACCCGATGCGGCCGTACCCGGCGGGCGTGACCGACAACCGGGAGCTGTGGGAGCACAACGTCGAGACGATGAACGCGCTGTTCGGGGGGCCGGTCAACACCCACCGGGCCGCCGCCGGACTGCCGGTCGTCGAGAACGTCCGCGACCACGTGTTCACCGACCGCCCCTGGCTGGCCACCGACCGGACCCTCGGGCCGTGGCTGCTCCCGGCCGACCGCGAGGTGGAACACACCGGCGCCTGGATCCTGCCGGACGACCGCCCGCTGCCCGCCGACCTCGAGGCCTTCCTGGCGGCCGGCGAAGCGCCGGTGTACGTCGGCTTCGGCAGCATGCCGCTGCGCGACGCGCCCGACGCCGCCCGGGTCGCCGTCGACGCCGTCCGGGCGCAGGGCCGCCGGGTGCTGCTCGGTCGCGGCTGGGCGCAACTGGCCGAGGTGGACGGCGCGGACGACTGCTTCGTCGTCGGCGAGGTCAACCAGCAGGCGCTGTTCCGGCGGGTCGCCGCCGTCGTCCACCACGGCGGCGCCGGCACCACCACCACGGCCGCCCGGGCCGGGGTGCCCCAGGTGCTGGTGCCGCAGATCGTCGACCAGCCCTACTGGGCCGCGCGGGTGGCCGCGCTGGGCATCGGCGTCGCCCACGACGGCCCCACCCCGACCGTCGGCTCCCTCTCCGCCGCCCTCCGGCAGGCCCTCGCCCCCGCGACCCGCGAGCGCGCGGCCGCCACGGCGGGCGAGATCCGCACGGACGGCGCGGCAGTGGCGGCGGGCCTGCTGCTGGAGGCCGCGGCGCTCTGACGGCGGTCGTGTGGACAGCGGTCATGGTGACGGTGGTCGGGGACAGGGAGTGGGACGTCGACAGGGCCGACTTCCCACTCCCCAGGCGGCCCGGGCGGCTCAGGAAACGGGCTCGGTGAGGTACCTGGCTCCCTCGTCCGGGAGTTCGTTGCCCTTCGTGTCGAAGAACTGCCAGGACTTCGCCCGCATCGTCCCCGGGCGGGCCACCACCATGTGCCGGATCGGGGAGTCGCCCACACTGACCGGCTGCGGCTCGGTGGTCGTGCCGTCCATCCACGTCACCACCACCCGGCCGACGTCCGGCCCGATCGAGAGCGTCACCACGTCCGCCGGGGGCACAACGCCGTCCTTGGAGCTGCGGCCGAACTGACCGCCGCTGTGCTCCGTCGCCCGGCGCGGGTCGAGCTTTCCCGGGGACGGGGTGACGCCCTGCGCGTCGTGGCCCAGACGCACCCCGTCCACGACGAAGTAGGTGTCGACGACATCGGAGTCCGGGGCCCAGTACTGGGCGACGAACTCCGGCGTCGGCTTGGCGATGCCCGCGTCGAAGGGCACGCGATCCTGCCACACCGCCAGCGCCTGCTCGTACGCCCGGTCCCTCGGCGCCGCCGGCCACAGCGCCTGCCAGACCTCCCAGGACCTGCCGTCGGCGACACCCTGCCCGAGCCGGACCCGGACCGGTGTGAACGGATCACGCGCGGCGGCGGAGGTCGTGGCGGGAGCGCTCGGAGCGGCGGCGACAGCCGGGGCAGCGGCCGGGACGGCAGCCGGGGCGGACGCCGCCGGGGCCGGGCGCAGCTGCGCCAACACCCCGCCCGTCAGGGCCACCACCGAGGCCAGCGCCACCGCGCCCACCACCGTACGGCGGCGACTGCGCAGCCGGCGGCCGCCCGCCAGGATGTCCGCCACCGGCGCCGGGCCCACCCGCGCACCGTCCGCCGCCTCCGCCAGACCGAGGCCGATCCACACGTCCCTGTCCCCGTCCACGCCCGTGCCCCCGCTCATACCGCACCTCCGATGTGTGTCGTGTCCTTCAGCCCCGCCAGCTCCGTGACCAGACGCAACCGCGCGATCCCCTTCGCCGCGTGGCTGCGCACCGCGCCCACCGAGCACCCCATGGCCGCCGCGGTCTGGCTGTCGCTCAGGTCCTCCCAGTGCCGCAGCACCACCGCCGCCCGCTGCCGCGGCGGCAGCGTGGCCAGCGCGGCCAGCAGCGCCCCGCGTTGGTCGGACCGCGCGAAGCCGTCCTCCACCCCCACCGCGTCCGGCACCGCGTCCACCAGCAGCTCCGGCGGCCGGCGCCGCCAGCGGCGGGCGTGCTGGTTGACCAGGATCCGCCGCACGTAGGCGTACGGATCGTCCGCCCGCCGCACCTTCGACCAGGCCGCGCACGCCCGCTCCGCGGCGGACTGCACGAGGTCCTCCGCCGCGTACTGCTCCCCGGCCAGCAGGTACGCCGTCCGCACGAGCCGCGGCCACACCGCGACGATGAACGCCTGGAACTCGTCGTCCCGCGCCCTCTTCGCATCTCCCATGAGCACCTCCTCACCCACCCAGAGCCCACCGACGGACAGAACCGCTTACTCCCGTCCGGGGCCGACTCTGGGTGTGAGGGGCGGGTGGGTGCCCGGGGGCCGGTGGGGCGGGGGCTGTGTGGTGGGGTGGGGTGTGCAGGAGCGTTACTCCCTTCCCGGGGTTGTCTGTGGGTGTGAGGGGCGGCTGGGCGCCCGGGGGCCGGTGGGGCGGGGGTGGGCATCCGCGGGCGGCGGGGTGGGATCCGGGGCAGGGGCGGGACGCCGGGTGGAGTCGCGGCGGGGGAGTCGCGGTGACGTACAGAAATCCCTTGGGGGCCGGGGGCGGGGCGGCTAGGATCCGCGCGATGATCATCTCTCATGATGTTGCAGGCAGGGGCCCCGCCGTCGTTCTGCTGCACTCCGCCGTGTGCGACCGGCGGATGTGGGACGCGCAGTGGCAGCCGTTGGTCGACGCCGGGTACCGGGTGGTGCGGGCGGACTTCCACGGGTTCGGTGAGTCGCCGCTCTCGGAGGTCCCGTACAGCGACTCCCGGGACGTCCTGGCGCTGCTGGACCACCTCGGGATCGAGTCCGCCGCGTTCGTCGGGTCCTCGCACGGTGGCCGGATCGCCCTGACGGTGGCCGCCCTGCGGCCGGAGGCGGTCACCGCCCTGGCGCTGCTGGCGCCGGGCATGCCCGGGCACCGGCCCAGCGAGGCGCTGCGGGCGTTCGGCCGTCGCGAGGACGAGCTGATCGAGGCCGGCGACATCGACGGGGCCGTGGAGCTGAACGTCGCGACCTGGCTGGGCCCGGAGGCCGACGAGGAGACCAGGGCGAGTGTCCGGCGGATGCAGCGGCACGCGTTCGACGTGCAGCGGGAGGCGACGGTCGGCCCGGACAAGGAGGAGGTCGACCTCTCCCGGATCACCGCCCCGACCCTGGCCGTCGGCGGTGCGCACGACGTGCCCGACCACCGGGAGATCGCCGCCCGCCTGGCCACCGTCCTGCCGAACGCCCGGCACGTCGAGCTGCCGTGGGCCGGCCACCTGCCGAGCCTGGAGCGGCCGCAGGAGACGACCGCGCTGCTGCTGGACTTCCTGGGGGAGACCGCGCAGGCGCGCCGGCCGTAGGAGCCCGCTACGCCGGGTGTGGGGGAGCGGGACGTCGGACCGGCCGACTTCCCACTCCCCGCACCCCCGGCGCCCCGGGCGTCCGTCGGCCGGCTGCGCAAAGGCCGGGACTCGAACGCGTGTCGGGCGCCATCATGGCGGGGTGCACTTCACCTCGGAGATCAGCTCGGACGGCATCGCGCAGCGCGGCTTCACCCTCGACGCGGTGCCCGGTGTGCTCTGGCAGCCGGCCGACCGGCCCCTCGGCGGCCGGCCGTTGGTGCTGCTCGGCCACGGAGGCGGCGGGGACAAGCTGGGGGTGGCGGAGCGGGCCCGGCGGTGTGTCGGACGGTACGGCTTCGCGGCGCTGGCGTTGGACGCGCCCGGGCACGGGGAACGGCCGCGCACCGCGCAGGACGAACGGTTCGTCACCGAGGTCGGTGAGCTGCTGGCGGCCCGGCGGCCGATCAGCGCGTGGGTGGCGCGGCACACGGCGGCGCTGGCCGAGCGGGCGGTGCCCGAGTGGGTGGCCGCGCTGGACGCGCTGGAGAGGACGCTGGACGCGGCGGGGGAGCACCTCGGGCCGGTCGGCTTCTGGGGGTTGTCGCTGGGCAGCGTGGTCGGCATCCCGCTGACGGCGGCCGAACCGAGGATCGCCGCCGCGGTGTTCGGGCTGACGGGCCACGCGGCGCAGGCCGAGGCGGCGCGGCGGGTGGGGGTGCCGCTGGAGTTCGTCCTGCAGTGGGACGACGAGCTGGTCCCGCGCGAGGGGGCGCTGGCCCTGTACGCGGCGTTCGGCTCGCGGGAGAAGTCGCTGCACGCCAATCCCGGCGGCCATCTGGAGGTGCCGGACTTCGAGGTGGCGGCCTCGGAGCGGTTCCTGGTCCGGCACTTGGGCGAGGGACGCGACGACAGGGCTTGAACGGAAGTCGTCATCGATGAGTAAAACTTCGCAAAGAATTTCTCTCTTCAACGAATCCACGGCCGCGCGTTTCAACAAAATGTTGCAGCTCAGCGCCCCTGTCATGACGCTTCGTCCATTTGACGTAACCGCCCGTGTGCGTTCACCGTCGCAATGCGCAGGAGTACGGTTCCGGAGGAATCGTCGGGGGGCTTCATGCCGGCCCTCGGCCGTACCGGAAAATTGGTGCGAAGCATGGGTCTGGACACGGGTGGGGAGAGCGTCGCCGCGACGGCTCGTCCGAAAACCCTCACGTTGGTCGCCGAAGTCCTGCGCGGCGTCGCGCAGGTCGACTTCATGCCGTCCGTGGTGTGCGGAGTCCTGTTCGTCGTCGCACTGTTCGCGGGCGGTCCGGAATACGGGGTCTACGGACTGCTCGGCAGCGCCGTCTCCACGGCCGTCGCGTACGGGCTCGGCCTCGACCGGAGCGCCGTCGCGGCCGGGCTGCACGGGTGCAACGGGTGCCTGGTGGCGCTCGGTTGCGCCGTCTTCCTCGGGGCCGGGTACCCGGCCACGGCCTCGGTGGCGGTGCTCGGGTCCGTCGTCGCCGTGGTGGTCACGGCCGGGCTCGGGACGCTGCTGGAGAAGTGGCGGCTCCCGGCGCTGACCGCACCGTTCTGCCTGGTCGCGACGGCCGTCACGGCCGCCGCCCCCGGCTTCCCGCGGCTGTGGCGGGGCGCGGACGCGACCGCCGCGCTGCCGGTCGCGGCCACCGGCGAAACGGCGCTGGGCTGGGAGCAGCTCTGGCGCGGGTTCTTCGCCAACATCGGCCAGGTCTTCTTCCTGCCGCAGTGGTACGTCGGCCTGCTGTTCCTGGTCGGCCTGTTCGCGGCGAGCCGCCTCGCGGGCGTGATGGCGGGCGCGGGCAGCGCCACCGGACTGCTCACCGCCTGGGGCCTCGGCGCACCGGCCGAGGCCGTCGAGCAGGGGCTGCTCGGCTACAGCGGCGTGCTGGTGGCCCTCGCGCTGTGCGGGGTGTTCGTCGCCCCGAGCGTCTGGAGCGCGGGCTACGCCCTGCTGGGCGCGGCCACCGCCACCGTCCTCACCCCGGCGCTGGACGCGATCTCCGCGCCGTTCGGCGGCCACGCCTTCACCTGGCCGTTCGTCCTGACCACGATGCTGTTCCTGGCGGCGGTCCCGGCCGTCCCCCGCCTACGCCGGGTCTGACGTTCCGTCCAACTCCCTTGCATTCATTCCATCGAAACATCCGAAAGGAAGAGTGATTCCCGTGAATCTCTCGCCGCGTGAGATGGACAAGCTCTACATCTACGTCGTGGCCGATCTGGCCCGCAAACGCCGCGACCGCGGCGTCAAACTCAACTACAGCGAAGCCTGCGCGCTGATCAGCGAGGCCATCATGGAGGGCGCCCGGGACGGCCGCACCGTCGCCGAGTGCATGGAGATCGGCAAGCAGGTGGTCAGCAGCGCGGACGTCATGCCCGGGGTGCGCGAGATGCTCCCGCTCCTCCAGGTCGAAGCCGCCTTCCTGGACGGCACCAAGCTCGTCTCCTGTCACGACCCGGTGGGTGCCTGAGCCATGGCGCGTCCTCAGTCCGCCGGATCGGCCGCCGGACCGGGCGCCGCAACGGCTGCGGGGACGGGCGCCGCAACGGCTGCGGGACCCGTTGCCGGATCGGCTGCGGGGGTGGCTGCGGGCCGGGCCGCGCGCGTGGCGGCCGGGCGCGGCGCGGGAGAGCGACGCGCCGCCACCGTGGTGCTGGCGGCCGGACACGAGAGCCACGGCGGACGGGACCTGGCCGGACTGCCGACGGCCCACGGGAGCACCGCCGCGCCCACGGCGTCCTCCGCGCCGGCGGCGCACGCCGTCGCCCCCGCCGGCCGTCCGCTCGCCGAAGCCGTACGGTCCGCGCTGGCGGCGGGCGACGGACCGGTCTGCGTGGTGCCGATGACCCTCGGCCGTGACCCCGCCCTGGTGGCCGAGACCGCCCGGACGCTGCGCTGGCTCGCAGCGGAGGCGAGCACGGGGGAGACCCCGGCGGCCCGCGGGCGGCTCGCCCTGACCGCCCCCTTCGGGGCCGCCGAGCACCTCGTCGGCTGGCTGCGCGCCGCCGCCGGCCCGGCCCCGGACGGTGCGGTGCTGATCACCGCCCCGGCGGCCGGCCCCTTCGAGGACGCCGAACTGTTCCGGATCGCCCGACTGGTCCGCCAGTACGGTCGGCACCGCTGGGTCGAGGTGGCCTTCGAGGGCGGCGACCCCGACCCGGGCGAGGGTGCCGAGCGCTGCCGCCTGCTCGGGGCGAGCGAGGTGACGGCCGTTCCGGCCGCCTTCGGCCCGGCCCTGCGCACCGCGCCGCCAGGCGTCCGGGACGGCGGACCGCTGCTGCGACCGTCCGCGATCGCCGGCGTGATCGCGGCCCGCACGGCGGCGGCCGTGCACCTGCTCGGACACGGGGAGGACGGCATCCTGGCCGGTCTCGACGCGGAGCACGGGCACGGCTACGCGCACAGCCACGGACCCGGCGAAGCGCACCACCCCCACTCCCCTCCACACCCCCACTCCCACGCGCATCCCCACTCCCACGCGCATCCCCACGCGCACGCACCAATCCCCCACTGAACCGTCAGAGAGGAAGGCCAGCCATGTCCGGTGGCGCCGCATACCTGTACGGAGAGGACCCGGTGGAGATCAACGCCGGGCGCGCCAAGGCCACCGTCACGGTCAGCAACACCGGGGACCGGGCGATCCAGATCGGCTCCCACTACCACTTCTTCGAGGCCAACCGGGCCCTCGACTTCGACCGCAACGCCGCCTTCGGCAAGCACCTGGACATCCCGGCCGGCACCGCCGTCCGCTTCGAGCCCGGCGACACCAGGGACGTCACGCTCACCGAGTTCGGCGGCCACCGCCGGCTGGTCGGCTTCAGCAACCTGGTGGACGGCGGCATCACCGCTCCCGCCACCCGCGCCCGCGCCATCGACCGGGCGATCGCCCGCGGCTTCAAGGGCACCAACCTCGACCTCAAGGAAGACCGGCCCCAGGACTCCCACACGGAGACCCACCACCGCACGGCGACCCAGCAGGAAGGCGACCGCTGATGGCGATCCTCCCCCGCAAGCAGTACACCGACCTGTTCGGCCCGACCGTCGGTGACCGCTTCCACCTCGCCGACACCAACCTCGTGGTGGAGGTCGAACGGGATTTCAACCAGGGCCACTACGGCGACGAGGCCGTCTACGGCGGCGGCAAGGGCATCCGCGACGGCATGGCCCAGGACCCGGCCGCCACCTCCGCCCAGGGCGCGCTCGACCTGGTCATCACCAACGTGGTCGTGATGGACGCGGTGCTCGGCGTCGTCAAGGGCGACATCGGCGTCAAGGACGGCTTCATCACCGCCGTCGGCAAGGCCGGCAACCCCCACACCCAGAGCGGGGTGCACCCCCGGCTGGTGATCGGCCCCGGCACCGACGTGATCTCCGGGGAACACCTGATCGCCACGGCCGGTGGCATCGACACCCACATCCACTTCATCTCGCCGCAGCAGGTGCAGGAGGCGCTCAGCAACGGCATCACCACCCTGATCGGCGGAGGCACCGGCCCCTCCGACGGCAGCAACGGCACCACCTGCACGCCCGGACCGTGGAACATCGGCCGGATGTACCAGGCGGTGGAGGACCTGCCGGTCAACGTCGGGCTCCTCGGCAAGGGCAACGGCTCGCTGCCCGGCGCCCTGCGCGAACAGGTCGAGGCGGGCGTGTGCGGGCTCAAGGTGCACGAGGACTGGGGCAGCACCCCGGCCGCGATCGACAGCGCGCTGAGCGTCGCCGACGAGTACGACGTCCAGGTGGCCATCCACACCGACACCCTCAACGAGTCCGGCTACTTCGAGGACACCCTGTCCGCGATCGACGGCCGCACCATCCACACCTTCCACACCGAGGGCGCGGGCGGCGGCCACGCCCCCGACATCATGCGGATCGCGGGCGAGCCCAACGTCCTGCCGTCCTCCACCAACCCGACGCTGCCCTACACCGTCAACTCGGTCGACGAGCTGCTGGACATGGTGATGGTCTGCCACCACCTCAGCCACGACATCCCCGAGGACGTCTCCTTCGCCGACTCCCGGGTGCGCGCCGAGACCATCGCCGCCGAGACCGTGCTGCACGACGAGGGCGTCATCTCGATCTTCTCCTCCGACTCGCAGGCGATGGGCCGGATCGGGGAGAGCTTCACCCGCGCCTTCCAGACCGCCCACCACTGCAAGGACCAGCGCGGCAAGCTGAACGGCGACAGCGAACGCCACGACAACGTCCGGGTGCTGCGCTACCTCGCCAAGCTCACCATCAACCCGGCCGTCGCCTCGGGCACCGCCGACCACATCGGCTCGCTGGAGCCCGGCAAGCTCGCCGACATCGTGCTCTGGCCGATCAACTCCTTCGCCGCCAAGCCCAAGATGGTGATCAAGGGCGGCGTGATCAACTGGGCGCTGATGGGCGACCCGAACGCCTCCCTGCCCACCCCGCAACCGGTCTACTACCGGCCGATGTTCGGCGCCCACGGGCGGGCACGGCAGGCCACCCGGGTGTCCTTCATGTCCCAGGCCGCGGTGGACCTCGGCGTGCCGGACGAACTCGGGCTGGAGAGCCGGGTGCTGCCGGTGCGGCGGTGCCGGTCGGTGGGCAAGCAGCACATGGTCCGCAACGACGCGCTGCCGAAGATCGCGGTCGACCCGGAGACGTACAAGGTCACCCTGGACGGCGAACCGGCCACCATCGAACCGGCCCGCGAACTGCCGCTCAACCACCTGTTCTACCTCGCGTGAACGGAGCCCCTCGGATGAGCGCCGAAGCGGACACGGGGAACGCCGGTCCGGATGTCGGGGAGAGCGGGTCGATCGTGGGGAACGCCGGTCCGGACGCCGGGAAGGGCGGTCCGGACGTCGGGATCGTCGGTCCGGACGCCGGGGAGGGCGGGCCGCAGACGGGTGGGCGCGGGCTGGACGCCCTGCTGGTCTGCCTCCAGCTGACCGACTCCGCCTTCCCCAGCGGCTTCTACACCCTCTCGCACGGCCTGGAGGGCTACGCGCAGGCCAAGGCCGTCACCCCCGACACCCTGCCCGGGCTGCTCGCCGACCTGCTGCGGCACGGCGTCGGACCGTCCGACGCCACCGCGCTCGCGCTCGCCCACCGGGCCGCCTCGGCGTGGGACTGGGAGCTGCTCGCCGAGACCGACCGGCGGCTGCACGCCACCAAGCTCAACCGTGAGCTGCGGCTGGCCGCCACCCGGACCGGACGCCAACTCCTGGACATCGCGCGGGAGTCGGTGGGCGGTGAGCCGCTGGAGCGGTACGCGGCCCTGGTCGCGGCCAAGCGCGCCCCCGGCTGCCAGGCGGTCGCCGCCGGCGTGGCCTACGCCTCGGCGGCCGTCCCCGTCGAACAGGCCGTCACCGGCGACCTGTTCGCCTTCTGCACCAGCTTCGTCGGGGCGGCGCTCCGGCTGCGGCTCACCGACCACCGCAAGGCGCAGGTGGTGCTGCGGGCCGCCGCGCCGGTCATCCGGGAGGTGGTGGAGGCCGCACTGGAAAGGGAGTTGGCGGACCTCGGCGGCTGCGTCCCGGTCGCCGACGCGATGTCCGGACGGCACGAACGGGCCGAGGCCCGGCTGTTCGCGACCTGAACCCGCCCGCGCCGTACGGGTTCTCCGTCGTTCGGGGTTCCCGTCGTACGGGTTCCCCGTCGTTCGGGTTCCACGGACGATTCCATGACCACGGACCAAGGACCAAGGACCAAGGAGGAGAATTGACCGACAACGTGCTCCGCGTGGGCATCGGCGGCCCGGTGGGCTCCGGCAAGACGGCGCTGATCGAGGCGCTCGTCCCGGTGCTGATCGCGAGCGGCCACCGCCCCGCCGTCATCACCAATGACATCTACACCCAGGAGGACGCCCAGCACGTGCGCCGTGCGCTGGCCGGGGTGCTGGACCCCGAGCGGGTGGTCGGCGTGGAGACCGGCGCCTGCCCGCACACCGCCGTCCGGGACGACCCGACGATGAACCTCGCGGCCGGCGCCGAACTCCTGGAGCGTTTCCCGGACGTGGACACCCTGCTGTTCGAGTCCGGCGGCGACAACCTCACGCTGACCTTCAGCCCGGTGCTGGTGGACCTGTTCCTCTTCGTCCTCGACACCGCCGAGGGCGAGAAGATGCCCCGTAAGCGCGGCCCGGGCATCACCGAGTCGGACCTGCTGGTCATCAACAAGATCGACATCGCCCAGTACGTCCGCACCGACCTCGGCATCATGGAGTCCGACGCCCGCCGGGTCCGCGAGGGCGGGCCGGTGGTGCTCACCAACTCCCTGACGGGGGAGGGGTTGGAGGAGGTCGCGGCCTTCCTGGCGACCTTCCGGAAGGTCCCGGCGTGACGGTTCCCGTGTTCCCGGCGGAGGCGGACGCAGAAGGAGACGCAGGAGCGGCGGCGGGGGCGGAGGCGGTGCCGACGGAGGCGGAGGCGCTGTCGGCGGCGGCGCACGCGGCCGCGGTGCCCCGGCTCGACCCCCGGCACTACGAGCCGGCCCGCGTCCCGCACCAGGTCCGCCGGTACGCCGGGACGCCCGACACCCTCGCGGTCGGGCGCCCCGGCAAGGTCGGGCTGCTGGAACTGGCCTTCGATCGGATCGGCGGACGCACCGAACTCACCGGCCACTACCAGAAGTCGCCGCTGCAGATCATGCGCCCGCTGCACTTCGACCCGGCCCGCCCCGACCTCGCCGTCACCTTCCTGCTGTCCACCGGCGGCGGCATCCTGCAGGCCGACCGGCTGCGGACGGACGTGCGCTGCGGCGCCGACACGGCCGTCCACCTCACCACCCAGGCGGCCACCAAGGTCTACCGGATGGAGCACGACTACGCGACCCAGCTGTTCCACCTGACGGCCGGCCCGGGCGCCTACGTCGAGTACCTGCCCGAGCCGGTGATCCCCTTCGTCGACTCCCGCCTCTACCAGCGCACCGTCCTGACCGTCGACCCGGGCGCGACCGTCCTGGCCGGGGAGACCGTGCTCGCCGGCCGCCTGGCGCGCGGCGAGCGCAACGCCTACCGGGTGTTCGCCTCCGACCTCGAAGTGCGGCGGCCGGACGGCGAGTTGGTCGCCCTGGACACCGTACGGCTGGAGCCCTCCACCACCGCCGCCGGAGTCACCGGCCCGGCCGTGCTGGCCGGCCACGGCGTGATGTCCAGCCTCTACGTCCTCACCCCGCTCGCCCCGCCCGGGCAGGTCGCCGACACGCTGCACGAGGCGCTGGCCGGCTCCGGCCTGCTCCACGGCGTCAGCGTGCTCCCCCAGGACAGCGGCGCCTGGCTGCGCCTGCTCGGCTCCGACACCCGCGCCTGCGCCGCCGCCCTGCGAACGGCCTGGGACGCGGTACGGCGGCTGCTGATCGGGGCTCCGGCGCCGGACCTGCGCAAGACCTAGGAAAGCGGCTCGCCCCCGCCAGCCGGGTGATCTGGCGGTGGCTGAGCTCCACCGTGCGCTTCATGTGCCTGAGCAGGAAGGTGCCGCGACGGATCCGGCCGAGGGCGCGGGGCGTACGGTGTCCGGATGGCCCCGAGGACACCGCGCAGGATCCACGTCGACGGCCGCGACTACCACTGGGTGGTCCGCTTCCGTGACAGCGAGCACGTGGTGGTGCGCGTCTGGCTCGACACCACCGAACAATCCCGCCCCGCCGGCCGCCCCGGGCGCCCGCTGGAGGTCGTCCGCCGCTTCGACGACCCCTGGCACCACTACGGCGTCCTGCTGGCCGCGCCCGCCGACCGCATCGCCGAGGTCTTCCAACTCGTCCCCGTCACCCCCGCCCTGACCGCCGACCTGATCCGCGCCGGCCTGGCCGCCGGCTGGCGCCCCGAGGAGCCGGGCGCAGCGCAGCGCTTCGCCACGACGGGCGAGGCGGCCGACCTGACGCCCCTGCGGGAGGAGCGGGCGGAGTGAACGGCGCGCGGGCGCCCCGACCCGCACCCGTACGAGCCGGGCCCGTTCGCGCCAACCCGGCGCGGCGGCGTCGGCGCAGCTCAGGGGCCCTCCCCGGCCCGCCCGTCGTGGGCCCGCCGGAGTGTCGGGTGGCCGGTTCCGGAACGGGCGGTGGTGCGTGTGCCGAACACCCGCTGCTACATCCGAGGAGGGGGCACACCGGCGCACCGGGCGCCGGGCCCCGCAGGGGAGGCACAGTGGCGAACCACGACGACCGGGTCTTCGTCCGGGCACACGTCCGCCGTCGACCGACGCGCGGCGGCTCGGCCGCGGCCAGGGGCAGCGGCTGGCTCATCGCCGGGGCGGCCGCGGCGTTCTGGCTCTGGGCGCACTTCGTCGGCTTCTCCGACACCCCGCCCGCCGCACCGCCGCCCGCGCCGGCCGCGGCCACGACGACCGGGCCCGGCGGCGCGATCGGCGCGCCCTGATGGCCGGCCCGGGGCGCCCCGGCCGGACGGCCCGCCGTTCCCCGGGGGTGCGCCGTTCCCGGACGGCCCGCCGTTGCCGGGTGGTGCGGCGCCCGCGCGGGGCGGCGGAGCGGATCGGCGCGGCCCTGGTGGCGGTCGCGGCGGCGGTGGTCGTCGTCGACGTGACCCAGTCGCTGCTGCGGTCCTGGGTGTTCCTCGCCGCGGTGGCCGTCGCCTGCCTGCTCTCCGCCGCCCGCGGCCCCGCTCTCGACCGGGCCCGTAGCCGCGGGCTCGCCGCGCTGCGCATCCCGCTGACCACCGTCGACGCCATGGACGACCAGGCCTTCGAGTACGCGCTGCGCGACCTGCTCGTCCGCGACGGCTGGAGCGCGCGCAAGGTCGGGCAGCACGGCGACCAGGCGGCCGACGTCGTCGGCCACCACCCGCAGCTGGGCCGGATCGTCCTGCAGGCCAAGCACACCAAGGTCGCGGCCAAGGTCGGCGTGCAGGTGATGTACCAGGTGAAGGGCACCGCCGGCCCGGTCCACCGCGCGGACCTGGCGGTCGTGGTCACCAACGGCGGCCTCACCAGGGACGCCATGGCCTGGGGCGACCGCCACGCCGTCCACTGGCTGGACCGGGCGCGGCTGGCGGCGTGGGCGGAGGGCGGCGTGCCGCTGGAGGAGGTGCTGCGGCTCAGGAGGCGGAGGTGAGGTGGGCGACGGCCGCGAGGCCCGACCGGGCGGCGTCGCGGACGTACTCCTCGGGGTCCGCGGCCGCCGCGCGCTCCAGCGCGGCGCAGGTCGCGGGACGGTCGGGCCACTGCCAGGCGAGCATGGTCAGCGCCTGGCGGCGCACACCGGGGCCGGGATCGTCGCCGGCCCGGGCCCGGACGACGGCCTCGGCGTCGTCGGGGACGAGCACCGCGAAGTGGCCGAGCGCCGCGGCGCGGACCTCGTGGTCGGGATCCGCCACCATCCGGTCGAGCAGGACCCGGGCCGTCTCCCGGTGCGAACCCCGGTACTCCGCCAGGAGGTCCAGTGCCTTCAGCCGCACCTGCGAGTTCTCGGCGCCGGACGCGGTCCGGGTCAGCAACGCGACGGTCTCGGGGCCCTCGGCGTCCACGGCGGCGAGCCCCTCCAGGGCGCGGCGGCGGGTGTTGGGGCTGCGGTCGTGCGCGGCCCGGTCGCGCAGGACCGACTGGACGGCGGGGTCGTCCGCCCACCAGCGGGCCAGTCCGGTGACCGCCATCTCCCGGACGCCGTTCTGCAGGTCGCCCACGGCGCGGTCGAGGAACACGGCGAGTGCTCCGGGATGGGCGGGCCCTGCCACGGAGAGGCGCTTGAGGGCGTCGGTCCGGACCGAGCCCGTCTTCCCGTCGGCGGCGAGCTCCAGGAGCACGGCCGGATCGCCCGGGTCCTCCCGCCACAGGACGGGGCGCACCCCCATGATCACCCGGTCCTCCTTGAACAGCGGCGAGGCGAGGAGCCGCTCGGCATCCGGCAGCAGCGGCAGGACGTCCGGGTGATCGGGCCACCGGGCGACCAGTTCGGCCATCACCTTGTACCGGGACAGGTCGGAGGTCCGGTCGTTCGCGAGGGCGAGCAGGGCGGGCACGATGTCGGGGTGGGAACTCCACCGCCGGGCCAGCGCGGGGATCGCGGAGTGCCTGGTGTCGCCGAACCCGAAGGCGGCGAGGGCGATCGAGGCCTTGATGGACGTGTGGAAGGTGACCGCCACGGCGGTCCCGACACTGCCCGAGGAGAGGAACTGGCCCCGCAGGTGGAACCACCGGAGGTAGCGCTCGCGCCCCGTCCAGGCGGAGGTCGCCGCCAGGACCGACAGCGCCGCGAGGAGCGTGTCGGCCCGGAACGCGAAGTCGGTGCGCCCCGACAGCCGGGCGATGAGGGCGTCGACCGCGCGGTCGCTCCGGTCGCGCAGCAGCCCGATCTTCCGCACCTCGGCCAGGGAGCGGATCGCCAGCACCAGCGAGGCCTCGTCACCCCGGTCCAGCAGGTGGTCGATCACCCGCCCCGCGTCCGGTTCGCTCAGCTGGTTGACCACCAGGAGCAGCACCTCGTGCCAGGCGGGATCGTCCGCCCGTTCCGCGAAGACCTCCTCGATCAGTCCTTCCGGCGTCCACTCGCGCCGCACCGTGTAGCGGTGGACGACGTCCTCCGCCGCCAGGTGCTCCAGGAAGGCCCGGTGCACGAAGCCGTACACCTCGCCGCCGTACCGGGCCAGGATGAAGTTGCGCTCGCGCAGTTGGTCGCGCAGGGCGCGGGCGGCGGTGAGGCACTGCAGGGGCGGCAGGCCGAACTGGGCGAAGTAGTCCCGGAAGACGGCCTCCAGGTCCTCCGCGTGGATGTGGTTGCCCGCGATGCCGCCGGTGCCCTCCTGCATCCGGCGGGCGAGGAGGCGCAGCAGTTCCATGCGCTCGCGGTCGTCGAGGAGGTCGATGGCCTCGGCGGCGCCGGGCTTCAGCGGGGTGCTCAGGTACTTGGTGTCGCGGTCCCAGTGGGCGACGAGGACGCGGACGGCGTGCTCGTAGACGCCCCGGCGGTCCCTCGGCAGGGTCTGGCGCCGACCGATGATGGCGAGGATGGTCAACAGCAGCGGGTTCCCGGCGAGTTCGCGGATCGGCCGGGAGGCCTCCACCGCGCCGGTGATGCGGTCGACCAGGCGGGCGGCGAGGTCCGGATCCGCCGGGCAGGCGATCGCGTACCAGCGGCGGGCGAAGTCGGCGATCCGGCCGGGGTCGAGGTCCTGCAGCATGACGTGGGTGAAGCCGGCGCCGCCGAGGGCCCCGCGCTGGTAGCCGATGACCCGGGAGGTGACGATGACCCGCACCCGGCCGTAGCGGGCCGCGAAGGCGGCGATCCGCTCGGCGGTGGCGGCGCGGACGCCCGGGTCGAAGACCTCGTCGAGTCCGTCGAAGACGATCACGACCCGGCCCTCGTCGAGGAGCCGGCGCAGCTCGGGCCCGGGGAGGGACATCCCGGCGACGTGGTGGCGGTGGTCCAGGAAGTCCTCGAACGTGCGCTCGCGCCACTGCCCTTCGGCGTACTGGCGCAGTTCGACCACCAGGGGGACCAGGCCGTCCAGCGGGGCGAGCGGTCCGGCACTCCCGTGGAGGAGGGCGAGGGCCAGGTAGCGGGCGAGCGTCGACTTGCCCGAACCGGGGTCGCCGAGCAGGACGACCCGTCGGCCGCGTGACCCGGTCAGGACGGACAGCGCGTCCTCGGTCGGGCGGTCCAGGTAGCCCCCGCGCAGCTGCTCGACGGCGGCCTGGGCGTGACCGGGCAGAAGCGCCTCGTCCACGTCCGTGAACTCACCGCCGGCGAGCAGCCGTCGGACCAGCTCGCGGGGCAGCTCCACCGGCGGCGGGTCCTCCCGGACCTGCGGGGTGACGAACACCTCCCGCAGCTCCACGACCGGGTGCTCGCCCTGTTCGGAGAGCGGGGTGAGCACCTCCAGGTCCAGTCGGCCGTACGTCTCGCGGACCCTGCGGGCGTACGCGTTACGGGCGGCGGCCATCGACTCGGCGCTGACCTGCGGCTCGCCGCCCCCGCTGGTCAGGTTGATCGTCCCGGCCTGGTAGACGCCGCCGGTGATCGTGCCGACGGAGACGCGGTTGACCGCCGAGACCTCTGGATCCCCACCCATGCCGCCCAGGCTAGCCGCTCGGCCGACCCGACCGCTCCACGAACTTCCTTTGCCAGGGCGTCTCGACGGCGTGCCGACCGTAGTGCTCCCGGACGTAGGCGACCGCCTCGGCGGCCGGGACGCCGTCCAGGACGGCGATGCGGGCGAGCGCGGTGCCGGTGCGGCCGCGCCCACCCGCGCAGGCGAGTTCGACGCGCTCGGTGGCGGCCCGCTCCCAGGCCTCCCGGAAGGCGTCGGCGGCGTCGGCCCGGTCGGCGGGCAGCCGGAAGTCGGGCCAGCGCACCCAGCGGTGCGGCCAGGCGATGCCCTGCGGCGGACGGCCCAACAGGTAGAGGCCGAAGGCGGGTTGGGGGCCGGGCGGCATCGGACGGCTGAGGCCGCGGCCGCGCAGGAGGCGGCCGGAGGGCAGCCGCAGGAGGCCGGGGGTGGTGGCGGCCCAGGTGTCCGGCTGGTGCGCGGGGCCCGCGGTGTCATCCGATTCGGCCGGGTGCGTCGGGTTGGTGGGTTCGGTGGGTTCTGCGGGTTCGGTGGGTCCGGTCATGTCGCTTCTCTCCACGGGGAGTCGTCAGAAACCGAGGTGCCCGACCAGCCGCAGGCTGCGCCGCCAGAACTCGGCGCGGGCCCGCGGGTCGTAGGCCTGGGCGTGTGCCCCGGCCTCGCGGGTCCGGCCGTAGGAGCGGCCCGGGGGCGGGTCGGGGACGGGCCGCGGGCGCCGGGCCGCGGGGGTGCCGGGTGCGGGCTCAGGACGCCACGTGCAGGCCCACCATCCCGCCCGGCATCCCGGCGCGGTGGGCCAGGGCCGCCGCCTCGCCGCGCGAGGCCACGCCCAACTTGGCCAGGATGTTGGCGACGTGGAACTTCACCGTCGACTCGCTGATGTGCAGTTCCGCCGCGATGTCCCGGTTGCGGCGGCCCCGGGCGAGCTGGTCGAGCACGTCCAGCTCCCGTGGCTGGAGGCCGTCCAGGGGGTCGGTGGCGAGGGCGGGCTCGGGGAGGGTGAGCGGCAGGTCGACCGTCACCGTCGTGCCCCAGCCGGAGACGGCCTCGACCGCGCAGCGGCCGCCGAGTGCGGCGACGCGGTCGGCGGTGCGGTGGACGGCGAGCGCGTCGACGGCCAGCACGCCGAGACCGTCGCCGCGGACCACCGCCCGCAGCGCGTCCTCCCGGGTGAACCGCCAACTCACGTGCAGCCGGGACGGCTTCTCCTGCTCCAGCATCAGCAGGACGGCCGCCCGGACGGCGTCGCGGACGGTGTGCGCGGCGTCCGCCGGCACGGTCCGGGAGACCTCGGCCGGGGGCGCCGCGTCCAGTCGGACCCCGGTGTGGCGCAGCAGCGGGCGCAGCTCCCGGACGAGACGGGCGAAGGCGGCGTCGGCCGGCTCCTCGCTGAGCGTACGGTCCAGTTCGGCGCCGCGGCGCAGGTCGAGCAGGGCCGTGACCGCCAGCTCGGTGGCGTTGCGGCGCGCGGCCGCGTCGTCCAGATCGGTCGAGCGCAGCGGCGCCAGGATCGCGCTCAGCGCCGCGCTGTGGGTGCCGGTGAACTCGGCGATGGCCCGGGCGCGGGCGTTCGCCGCGGCGCGGGAGGCCGCGGCGTACTTGGGCCCGGCGTCGGTGGCGCGGTGGTCGGAGTGGGCGACGACCAGCTCCCACAGCTGCTGCAGGACGGCGAGCGCACCGGGCGCCACCGGGTCGGCGTTCGCCCGGACGAGCACCAGCACGGCACCGTTGCCGCTCTGCGCCGTGCCGCCGACCGCTGCGGTGCCGGTGGTGCTCCCGTCGCCGGGGCCACTGTCGCTGCTGGGGGCGGTGCCGCTGCGGGGGCCGGTGCCGTGGCCGGGTTCGGTGCTGCGGGCGGGGGCGGTGCTTCGGGCGGGGGCGGTGCTGTGGTCGGGTTCGGTGCTGCGGGCCGGGTCGGCCGCGACGACCACCACCGGCCGGGTCCGGCCCGCGAGTTCGGCTTCGCCCTGCCAGGGCCGGCCGGCCGCGGTCGTCGCGGTGGCGCGCTCGGCCAGCCGGGACAGCTCCAGTCCGCTGACCCCCTCGGTCAGCTCGGGCAGGCCGTGGGCGTGCGTGGGTGAGTGCGTGCAGACGCCGCTGAGCTGGGCGACCGCCACGTGCGGGACGAGCGTGCGGAGGATCCGGGAGAGGTGGATCAGGAGCTCCGGCCGCGGGGTGCGCAGCACCTCGACGGCCCGCGCCAGCGCGTCCTCCGGCCGGCCCCAGGACTCCCGCCACCTCTCGTCCGGGCCGCTCGCCCCGCTCACGCCGTCCGCGTCACGCGTGCCACGCGTGCCACCCCTCACGCCGCTCGTGCCGCCCGTCCCGTTCACGCCGCCCGTCCCGTTCATGCCGCCCGTCCCGTTCACGCCGTACGCACCGTCCATGGCGTCGAGCCTAGTCCGGACGCGACCGGATCCGCCTGGCCGTTCGGACAGGTCGGACCGGCCGAACGGCAGGGTCCCCCGACCACGGCCCCCGGATCAGGATGGGAACCGTCGGAGGAGCCGACTCCCCCCAGTCCAAGGAGCTTCCATGACCAAGGCCATCGCCTTCCACGAGTACGGCGACGCGGACGTGCTGTGTCCGATCGACCTCGAACTGCCCGTCCCCGGGCCCGGCCAGGTACGGGTGGCCGTCCGTGCGGCCGGCGTCAACCCGATCGACCACAAGGTGCGCAGCGGCGCCATGGTCGAGCTGTTCCCGGTCACCTTCCCGGCCGTGCCCGGCTACGAGGTGGCCGGGGTGGTGGAGGCCGTCGGCGAGGGCGTGAGCGGCTACGCACCCGGCGACGAGGTGTTCGGCGCCGTGATGGGCGGCGGCTACGCCGAGCACGTGCTGGTGTCCGTGGCCTCGCTCGGCCACAAGCCGACCTCGCTCCGCTGGGAGGAGGCCGCGGCTCTCCCGGTCGCCGCGGAGACCGCCGAGCGGGCCCTGGGCATCCTCGGCGTCCGGTCCGGCGAGACCCTGCTGGTGCACGGCGCGGCCGGCGGGGTCGGCACCGTGCTGCTGCAGTTCGCCCGGGCCCGCGGGATCACCGTGATCGGCACCGCGAGCGAGGCCAACCACGACCACCTGCGCGCGCTCGGCGCCATCCCGGTCACGTACGGCGAGGGCCTCGCCGAGCGGGTGCGGGCGGCCGCCCCGGGCGGGGTGGACCGAGCGCTGGACGCGGCCGGGCAGGGCGGCGTGCTGCCGCTCTCCATCGAGCTCACCGGCAGCGCGGACCGGGTCCTGACGATCGCCGACTTCGTGGGCGCGCAGAAGTACGGCGTCCGCATCAGCGCGGGCGCTGACACCGACCACGAGCACCAGCGCGCCTTCGCCACCGCGCTGGCCCTGCACGAGGCCGGCACCCTCCGACTGCCGCTGCACCGGGTGTTCCCGCTCGCCGAGGCGGCCGAGGCCCAGCGGCTCAGCGAGCACGGCCACCTGCGCGGCAAGATCGTGCTCACGGTCTGATCCGGGGCCGGCGGCGCTCGCACCGGCCCCGCGCCGGGCCGTTCGTGGGCGCCGCCGCCACAACGAACCAGGCCTGCACGGTCTTTGTGGTCCTGGTGGTCTTTGTGGTCCGTGTGGTCCTTGCGGCGTCGGTCGATGCGCCCGTGGTGCGGGCCCTCGCGCGCGCCGACCGGCCGACGCGCGCACCGGCGACCGGTGGTGGGAGACGGGTGTGCCGCCCGCCCGGTCGGTAGAGTCGCGCCATGGCGACGGAGAACGCGGCGGAAAGCCCCGCGGCCGGGCGGCTGGCCGGTCGGTCCTGCGTGGTGACGGGTGCGGCGAGCGGGATCGGACGGGCCGTCGCCGAACGGTTCGTCCGCGAGGGCGCGTCGGTGGTCGCCACCGACCTCGACGCCGTCGGCCTGGACCGGCTGGCCGCCCAACTCCCGGGAGCCGTCAGCACGGTGGTCGGCGACGTGGCCGACGACGGGGACGCCCGGCGGATGATCGAGGCCGCCGTGGACCGGTACGGCCGCCTGGACGTCCTGGTGGCCAACGCCGGGGTGCTCCCGCTGATGGAGATCACCGAGGCCACCGCCGAGCAGTGGGACCACGTGATGGCCGTGGACGGCCGCGGCATGTTCCTCACCTGCAAGTACGCGATCCAGGCGATGACCGCCCAGGAACGGCCCGGCGGATCCGTCGTCTGCCTCTCCTCCATCTCCGGCGAGGCCGGACAGCGCGGCCAGGCGGTGTACGGGCCGGCCAAGTTCGTGGCCTCCGGCCTCACCAAGCACCTGGCCGTCGAGTGGGCCGACCGCGGCATCCGGGTCAACGCCGTCGCCCCCGGCACCATCACCACCGAACGCGTCGCCCGCCTGCGCGACGAACCGGGCGGCCCCGAGTACCTCGCGGCGATCGAGAAGCTCCACCCGATGGGCCGCCTCGGCGCCCCGGCCGAGGTCGCCGCCGCCGTCCTCTTCCTGGCCTCCGACGACGCCTCCTTCATCACCGGCGCCGTCCTGCCGGTCGACGGCGGGTACCTGGCGCAGTAGCGCGGAGGCGGTGCTGGACGTACGGCCCGCGCGGCGAGGCCCGGGAATCCAGGCCGGGATGCCAGTGCGAGGTGCCAGGCCGGGGTCCCAGTGCGAGGTGCCGGGCCCGGGATGCCAGGCACAGGCGGTGAGTCCGGGGCCCGAGGCCCAGGCGGCGAGACCGGGCGCGCGGACCGGATGCGAGACCGGTCGTGGGCCCGGCGAAAACCGGGTGACCCGCGCTGACGCCGTCCCTACGCTCGCTCCCATGGACGTCAAGGCGCAGCTGCTGAACGTGGTCGACGTGGAAGCGACCTGCTGGGAGGGGCAGCCGCCGCCCGGCCAGGTGAGCGAGATCATCGAGATCGGGCTCACCGTCGTCGACCTTCGCGCGGGCGAACGCCTCGCCAAGCACCGCCTGCTGGTCCGCCCGGCCCGTTCGGAGGTCAGCCCGTTCTGCACCGGGTTGACCGGGCTGACCCAGGCCGAGGTGGACGGGGGCCTCTCCTTCGCCGAGGCCTGCCGGGCGCTGGCCGCCGAACACCGGACGGCCGCGCTGCCATGGGCCAGTTGGGGCGACTACGACCGCAACCAGTTCACCCGCCAATGCCACCGGACCGGCGCCGCGTACCCCTTCGGCGGGCACCACACCAACGCGAAGGTCGCCTTCACCGCCTCCTACGGCCTGCGCCGGCGCCCCGGCATGGCGCAGGCCCTGACGGTGGCCGGCCTCCCCCTGGAGGGCCGCCACCACCGCGGCGACGACGACGCGTGGAACATCGCCGCCCTGGTCCTGGACCTGGCCGGGCGCGGGGACTGGCCGCAGACGGGGCGCCCCTGAGAACTGCCGTTCCTGGGCGGGCTGTTCCTGGGCCGGCTGCTTCTGGGCCGGCTGTTCCTGGGCGGGTTGTTCCTGGGCCGGCTGCTTCTGGGCCGGCTGTTCCTGGGCGGGTTGTTCCTGGGCGGGCTGTTCCTGGGCGGGCCACTTCTGGGCCGGCTGTTCCTGCGGGGCCGAGCCTGGACGGAGAGCAGCTCGACCACGGTGCAATGCGGCACGGCTGCCCGATCCGCTGTCTGTGGGGCGGCCTGTTCGGGCGCCCGACGGGTGCCCGGCCCACCGTCCGAGCAGCTGGAGCGGGCCGTGCGGAAACCAGTGGCGTGCCCTCCCGGACCGTGCTGGAGTGAGCGGATGGATCATGACGAGGTACTCGCCCTGTTCGACGACCGGGTCCGGCGCAACGCGCTCGCCGACGGCCCCGGTGCCCGCATCGAGCACGACGGCGCCGTGATACGGCAGGTGGGCGGGAAGGACGACTGGAACGGCGTGCTCTGGTCCGGCCTGGACGAGGCCGGGGCGGACGCCGCGATCGCGGCACAGGTGCGCCACTTCACCGGGCTGGGCCTGGAGTTCGAATGGAAGGTCTACTCCCACGACCGCCCCGCGGACCTCGGTGACCGGCTGTCGGCGGCCGGGTTCGAGGCCGAACCGGACGAGGCGCTGATGATCGCCCGGATCGCCGACCTGCCCACCGAGGTGGTCCTGCCCGAGGGCGTCCGACTGCACCCGGTGACCGACGAGGCCGGGGTGGACCTGATGGCGGAGGCCCACCGGCAGGCGTTCGGCACCGACTCGGCGCGGCTGCGCGGACGGTTGCTCGACCACCTCCGGCACGGCACCGACACGGTCCGGATGGTCGTCGCCCTGGCCGGCGACCGCCCGGTGTCGGCGGCCCGGATCGAACTGAACCCCGGCACCGGCTTCGCCGGCCTGTGGGGCGGCGGCACCGCCCCCGACTGGCGCGGCCGCGGCATCTACCGCGCCCTCGTCGCCCACCGCGCCCGCATCGCCGCCGACCTCGGCTACCAGTACCTGCAGGTCGACGCGAGCGACGACAGCCGCCCCATCCTCCAGCGCCTCGGCTTCGCCCGGCTGAGCACGACGACGCCGTACGTGTACCGGCCCGGGGCCTGAGGCGCGGAGCCCCGGGGTCTGACGGCCCCGGGCGGGGCCGTCAGGCCTTCGCCGGGTCCTCGCCTGGCCGGCCCGGCTCCCGCTCCCGCGCCAACTCCCTCGCCTGCTCGCGTTCCTGCTCCCCCAGCTCGTGCGGGGCGATGCCGGTGCCGGGCGGCCAGCGGTGGCCGGCCTGGTGCAAGCCCTGCAAGCCCTGCAAGGCCATGAGGTCGTTGGTCACCATCACCTGGGCCAGCCGGGCCGCCTCGGCGACCACGGCGGGCCAGCCCGGTGCGTCCAGGTAGACCTCGTCCGGGGCGTCGGCGCCGACCGTGTCCTGCACCCGGTCGTAGGCGACCCCGAGACGCGCCATCAGCTCGACCTCCTCCTCGGTGCGCAGACTGAGTCCCAGCCAGGGAGCGGGCTCCCGCGCATCGCAGAAATCGTCGAAGAGCACGTGCACGACGTGGTCGAGGTCCTCGAGCCTGCCCGGGTCGAGCCACTCCTCCCCCTGCCAGGACGGGCTGGCCAGGGCCACCACCGCGGGGACGATGTGCAGGCGGTAGTACGGGAAGGCGATGCCGTGATCGATCACGCCCCGAGGGTACTCAGGGCATGATCATCGGGGCAGACCTTTTCTGCTCGGGGGTGCTCCTCACCGGGTGATCGTGAGCCGCCCCGGGAGCGGCTCCCCGGGCTCGCCGGAGAAGACCACCTCGCCCCGGTGCAGCAGGTGCACCGCCGCCGCCCCGGCGAGGGTGCGCGGCAGCGACTGCGCCGTGAGCACGACCGTACGGCCGTCGGCGGCGCCCGCGAGCAGGTGGGCGTGCAGCCGGGCGGCGACGGCGGGGGCCAGGCCGCGCTCGGGCTCGTCGAGCAGGAGGAGGCCGGGCCTCGCCGCCAACGCCCTACCGATGGCGACCAGTTGCCGCTGACCGCCGGAGAGGCTGCCCGCCCGGCGGGGCAGCAGCGCGGCCAACTCCGGGAAGAGATCCAGCACTTCGCTCCGACCGGGGCCGCCGATGGTCAGATTCTCGGCGACGGTCAGCGACCCGAACACCCCGCGTTCGGCGGGGACCAGGGCCAGCCCCCGCCGTACCCGCCGGTGCACCGACAGCCCGCCGATGTCCCGGCCCCGCCAGAGCACCTGCCCGCCCGACAGCGGCACTACCCCGGCGAGGGCGTGCAGCGCGCTCGTCCGCCCGGCGCCGTTGCGGCCGAGCAGGACGGTGACGGCGGCGGAGGGGAAGGCGAGGTCGACCCCGTGCAGCGCCTCCAGCGGGCCGTACCGGACCCGGGCGGCGCGGAGGGCGGCTTCGACCGGCATCAGCGCACCGTCCCCCAGGCCCGGGTGACCCGGGGGTCGGCGAGGACGCCGGCGGTCGGGCCGCCGGCGACCATCCGGCCCTCGGCCATGGCGTAAACGGTGTCGGCGAGTTCGGCGACCAGCTCGGCGTCGTGCTCGACCAGCAGCAGTGCCATGCCGCGCTCGGCGAGACCGCGCAGCACGGACACCAGGCGGGCGGTCTGCGCCGCGTCGAGCCCGGCCGCCGGCTCGTCCAGCAGCAACACCCGGGGGCCGCCCGCCAGCGCCCGCGCCAGCTCGACGAGCCGCAGGACGCCGGTCGGCTGCGCCCCGGCGGGCTCGGCGGCGAGGTCCTGCAGCCCGAACAGGCGCAGCGCCCGGGCCGTCCGCTCCGCCACGGCCCGGGCCTCGGCCCGGCCGATCCGGCGGCTCTGACCGGACGGCCCGGGCGACTGCTCGGCACCCACCCGGACGTTGTCGGCCACCGAGAGCGTGGGGAAGACGGCGATCTGCTGGAACGTCCGTGCCAGCCCGAGCCGCACCCGACGGTGCGCGGGCAGCCCGGTGACGTCCCGGCCGCCCAGCACCACCCGCCCGGCGTCCGGGCGGACCGTCCCGGCGAGGCAGTCGAACAGGGTGCTCTTGCCCGCCCCGTTCGGCCCGACCAAGGCCGTGATCCGCCCCGGCCGCGCCACCAGGTCCACCCCGCCGACGGCTTCGATCCCGCCGTACCGCCGGACGATGCCGCGGGCGGTGAGCCGGGCGGCGGGCCGGTCATGAGAGTTGCTCATGGGGGCTGCCCTCCGGCGTGACGGTCGCGGGCCGGGTCGGGGAGGGTGCGGAGGGCGGTGGGGACGGCTCGGGCGGTGGGGACGGAGGGCGGGCATGAGCGTTGTTCATGGGAGGCCTCCATGAGAGTCGCTCATGTCGAGGCGGTGATGAGAGTCGCTCATGGGAGGGCGATGAGAGTTGCTCATGGATCTGCGCCCGGCGACCGGTGGGCCGCCATGAGAGTTGCTCATGTGGGTTGTCGCCCGCAGGGCCATGAGCGTCACTCATGACGCCCCACCCGCCGGTCGGTGTCCTGCCATGAGAGTTGCTCATGACGACGCCCCGTCCTCTCTCTCCAGTCGCGCCGCGACCACCGCCCGGACCCGGAGCCCCGTCGGGCTGAGGCGCGAGGGTGCGAGCGGTGGGAGCGGCGGGGGAGGGCCGGGGCGGGGGGCGCGGAGGGCGGCGAGGCCCCCGGGGAGACGGCCGATGGCGGCGGCGAGGACACCGACGGCGACCGCGGAGACCCCGGCGACGGTGCCCGCGTCGAGGCCGATCAGGAGGGCCGCGGCCAGGACGGCGGCGAGGGCGCTGTCGGCACCGGCGACGACCACGGCGGCGAACCAGAGGAGGCCGCGGACCGGATCGAAGGCGGCGGGGTCGAAGGCGCGACCGGCGAGGCCCATCAGCCCGCCGCCGAGGGCGGCCAGGGCCGCACCCGCGACGAAGGCGAAGAGCTTGAGGCCCGGGACGTCCACCCCCGCCGCGACCGCGCCCGGTTCGTGGTCCCGCATGGCCGTCAGGGCGCGGCCGAGGCGGCCCCGGTGCAGGGCGCGGACCGCGAGCAGGCCGAGGCCGAGGAGTAGCAGTTCGGCGAGGTAGAAGGCGCGGTCGCCGGCCAGGAAACCCGGGCGGTCCAGGAGGAGCCCGGTGGTGGCGTACGGCTGCTGGAAGACGAAGCGGCTCATCGCCGTCCCCACCGCGAAGGTGACCAGGGCG
Source organism: Kitasatospora sp. NPDC053308 (assembly GCF_055585785.1). Classification (NCBI taxonomy): domain Bacteria; kingdom Bacillati; phylum Actinomycetota; class Actinomycetes; order Kitasatosporales; family Streptomycetaceae; genus Kitasatospora; species Kitasatospora sp. NPDC053308. Next base: position 209,240 of record NZ_JBVJJY010000003.1, read on the forward strand.
AGGGCGAGCCCGCGGCGGCGGATCGCGGGCCACCCGGTGAGCAGGCCGAGCGGGGCGGTGACGAGGACGGCGATCAGCAGCGCGGGTGCGGCGGGCAGCGGGGGCAGCCCGGGGACGCGGCCGGACATCAGCAGCGCGGTGCCGAGCGCACCGAGGCCCGCGTACCCGGCCTGGCCGAGCGAGATCTGCCCGCCGTAGCCGGTGACCACGACGATCGAGAGCAGGACGAGCGCCAGCGCGGGGACGAGCAGGGCGTCGCGCAGGTCGTTGCCCCGGAAGCCGAGCGGCAGCAGGAGCAGCACCAGGCAGACCGCCCCGGCCAGTCGTCCGCCCCCACCCCGCGGACGTCCCCCCGTCGCCGGATGGCGCCCACCCCCCGCACGTCCGGCGCCTCGCGCACGGCCGACGCCTCGCGTACGGCCGACGGCCAGCGGCGCGGCCTCGGAGCGGCCCCCGCCGATGCGGGGCCCCGCCAGCAGCGCGGTGGCCAGCAGCGCGACCACGAACAGGTTGGACTGCACCGCCTCGACCAGCGGCAGCAGCTGCCCGGACGGACGCAGCCGGGTGAGTTCGGCCTGCGCGATGCCGAGGGCGAGTGCGGTGACGACGGCGACCGGGATGCTGCGCAGCCGGGCGGCGACCGCGACCGCCATGGTCTCCATCACCAGCAGCGGCAGCCCGTACGGATCGAGCAGCAGGTAGGGGGCGAGGGCGATGCCGACGAGGCCCGCGGTGAAGGTGCCGAAGGCCCAGCCGGCGGCGGAGACCCGGTCGGCGTCGACCCCGCTGAGGGCGGCGAGGCGTCGGTCGTCGACGACGGCGCGCAGCCGGAGGCCGAAGCCGGTCCACCGGGTGGTGGCGAGGACGGTGAGGCCGAGGACCAGGACGGCGGCGAGCTGGGCGACGGTGTCGGGCCGCAGCCGGTGTCCGCCGGGCAGGTGGATCGCGGCGCCGCCGAGCGGGGAGGGCGCGCCGGCCAGCGGCGCCGTGCCCCACAGCAGCACGGTCACCCCGATGAGCAGCACGAACACGCCGAGCCCGGCGACCATGGTCTCGGCCGGTCCGGCGCCGCGCCGTTGCAGCGGGCGGTAGACCAGGACGTCGAGCAGCACGCCCAGCGCGGGGGCGACGACCAGCAGGCAGCAGGCGACGGCGGGCCAGACCGGCCAGTGCCGGACCACCACGAGGTCGCGCAGCAGGTAGGCGACGGCCATGGCCTGGGCGCCCTGGGCGATGTTGAGCACCCCGGTGGCGCGGTGGCAGACCACCAGGCCGATGCCGCTCAGCGCGGCGGCGCCGCCGACGGTGAGCCCGGCGAGGGCGAGGTCCACGGTGAGGCCGACGGAGTCGGGCGCGGCGCTGGGCGGCGCTGCGGTGAGCGGCGCTGTGGTGAGCAGGGTTGCGGCGGGCACGGGCGGTCAGCCGGTGGGCGGGGCGGGTTCGCCCGGACGGGTGGCGGGGGAGGGCCCCGCCGGGGGCGGCGAGGGCGGCGAGCAGAGCGGGCAGGGTGTCAGGCCCCGGGCCCGGACGGTGTCCGCGTCCACCGGGCCGGCCCGGGCCTTGCCGGTGATCAGCGGGCAGTCCGGGCGGTGGTAGCGGGTGCCCTCGGGGACGGCCAGCCACCCCTCCGTCCGCGGGCCGCCCGGCTCCGGGGCGCCCGGGTCGGCCTCCGTCGGCTCCCCGGGCGGCTCCGCCGTCGGCTCCTCCTCCGGTTCGACCAGCAGCGTGTACAGCCGCTGCACCCGCTGGTCCGTCAGGTCCGGGCGCACCGGCGGGGACGGTGGCCGGAGGGCGACCAGGAGGGCCCCGGCCACGATCAGTGCCGCACCCGGGACGGTGGAGGAGGCCAGATAGGGGATCTGCTGCTCGACGAAGCGCTCTCCGGAGACCCCGTACCAGCCGAGCACACTCAGCACCGCCCCGACGGCGACGAGCAGCCAGCCGGCCCACTCCCGCCCAGCACGAGCCGCACCGCCCCGGGCCGCATCGCTCCGGAACGCGCCGCCCCGCAGCGCACCGCGGACCGCACCGCCCCGGACGGAGGAACGCCGTGGGGCGTTACGGGTGATTTCCCGGTCGGATTGCGATTCGTCCATGGATCCGCCTTCATGGTGTCACTTGAGACGTTTCCAGGATCGGCCTGGAACAGCATCCGGGACACCGTGCGACCGGCCCCGGCGGCGCAGTCGAGAGGGAACACCATGCACGTGACGCGAAGCGGCACCCCCACGGGCGGACGCCGGGCCCTGCGGACGGCGAGCGCGCTGCTCGTCCTGGTACTGGCGGGCACGGCGGCCGCGTGCAGCAGCAGCAAGTCCAGCTCCTCGACCTCCTCCCCGGCGAGCCCGAGCGCCAGCGCCAGTGCCAGTGCCAGCCCGACCGCCGGCGCGACCGGCAGCCCCAGCGCGACCGCCGGGGCGACTGCCACCGGCACCGCCCCCGCCGACCCGGTGGCCGCCAAGGCCGAGATCACCGCCAACTGGGAGAAGTTCTTCGCTCCCGACACCCCGATCCCCGACAAGGCCAAGTTGCTCCAGGGCGGCGACATGCTGCTCCCGGTGCTGCAGGGCTTCTCGCAGGACCCGCGGGTCGGCCAGGTGCAGGCGAAGGTCTCCGACGTCGCGTTCACGGACGCCTCCGACGCGACCGTCACCTACTCGCTGTCGCTCCAGGGAACCGTGGTCGAGCCGAGCGCGTCGGGCCAGTCCGTCCTGGAGAACGGCACCTGGAAGGTGTCCCGCTCGACCCTGTGCGGTCTGCTGACCCAGGCCGGTGGCGCCAGCGGCACCCCGATCCCCGGATGCAGCTGACCGCCGCCCCGCGGAGCCGGGCCGTCGTCGCGTTCGCGCGGCGGCGGCCCGGCCGCGTCGTGGCGGCGGTGCTCGCCGTCCTCCTGCCCCTGGCGCCGCTGGCCGGCTGCGGCACCCGGCTGCCCGACGGCGTCTTCACCGCCCGCGCCACCCGCACCCCCGGAACGACCGGCACCAGCGGAACCACCGGCACCAGCGGCACCACCGGAAGCACCGGTACTACCGGGAGCACCAACCCCGCCTCCGACACCGGTGTGACCCCCGACGAGATCAGGATCGGCATCGTCACCTCCCTCACCAGCCCGGTCGGCAGCGAGGTGTTCAGCGGCCCCCGGTACGGCGCCCAGGCCTTCTTCCAGGCCCTGAACGACCGCGGCGGCCTGCACGGGCGCACCATCCGGGTGGTGACCTGCGACGACGGCGGAAGCGGCGTCGGCAACCAGGACTGCGTGCACCGGCTGACCGACCAGGCGCACGTGTTCGCCTTCGTCAGCGGCAGCGTCCTCGACTACGCGGGCGCCCCGTACGTGAGCGGCAAGGCGGTGCCGGACGTCGGCGGCCAGCCGATCGGCACGGCCTACGACCGCTGGCCGCACCTGTACGGGATCTACGGCAGCGGCGCCCCGCGCGACGGCCGGTCCGTCGGCTGGAACGGGACGCTGTACCAGAGCACCGAGGTGTTCCGCTTCTTCAAGCAGCGCCTGGGCGCGACCAGCGCCGCCGTGGTCGCGTACAACCAGGCCGACTCGGCCCGCTACGCCGGACAGCTGAAGTCCGGGCTGGAGGCGGAGGGCTACCGGGTGCTGCTCCAGACGGTGGACTTCGCGCTGCCGAACTTCCAGGCGGTGGCCGCGGCCGTGCGCGCCGACGGCTCGCAGCTGCTGTTCGACGCCATGGACACCCGGGGCAACGCGGCGCTCTGCCGGGCGCTGGACGAGTCCGGGGTGACGGTCGCGGCGAAGGTGACCAACGTGCAGAACTGGTCGGAGTCGGTGCGCGGCGACTACCAGTCCTCGCCGAACTGCCGCAACGCGCTCTGGGCGACCTCGTCGAGCCTGAACTACGAGGACGAGCAGTACCCGGCGGTGCGCGACTTCCGGACCGCGATGGCCCGTTACTACCCGGACCGGGCCGGGCTGCTGTCCGCCTGGGAGCTGGAGGGCTGGGCGGGAGCGCAGTGGCTGACCGACGCGCTGGACTCCTGCGGCACCGCGCCGACCCGTTCCTGCGTCGAGGCGTTCATGAACCGGGCCGAGCCCTACGACGCGCACGGCCTGATCCTGCCCGCCTCCTTCGTCCCGCAGCCGCCGCCGAGCGGGCCGACCCGTGCCTGCCTGAACGCCGCCCGCTGGCAGGACTCGGCACAGGGCGGCAAGGGCGGCTGGGTCACCCAGGTGCCGTCGATGACGACGAACTGCTTCGACGTGCCGCAGCTTCCGTACAAGCCGTAGCCGCCGTCCGGGCCGTAGCCGCACGACCCCCGGCCGTACGACGCCTGGCGGTACGGGCCCCGTCCGTACATTGCCCCGGCCGTCCGACCCGGAGCCGGGGCCGTCACTCCGGGAGCCGTTCGACCAGGACCATCGCCGCGTCGTCGTCCAGCCGGCCGCCGACGTGGGCGAGCAGGTCGTGGCGCAGGCGGTCCAGCAGGGCGGCGGGGCGGTCGGCGCGCCACGCGGTGACGCGTTCGGTGAGCGGGTAGAAGCGGCGCTGGGCGTCCCGGGCCTCGATCACGCCGTCGGTGTAGATCAGCAGCCGGTCGCCGGGGCGGAACGGGAAGGTCTCCACCACGTACCGCACCGGTGCGAGTTCGCCGAGGCCCAGGGGAGGGGCGGGGTGGGGTGCGGCCAGGGTGGTGATGCCCTCGGGGCGCAGCAGCAGCGGGGGCGGGTGGCCGCAGTCGATCAGGCGCACCGGCGAGCCGTCGTCGGGGATGTCGAGCAGCACGGCGGTGATGAAGGACTCCCCGGCCTCGCCGGTCTCCTCGGGCACCTCCTCGGGCGGGTCGCGGGGCATGGCCAGCGGGGACGGCCCGGAGAGGCCGGAGAGCCCGGGGAGGCCCGGAAGTCCGGGCAGCCGGGACTGCCGCGCCTGCCGGGACTGCTCGGCGAGCTGGGCGAGGTCCCAGCTGACACTGCCGTCCAGGTAGGCGGCCAGGTCGGGCAGCTCGGCGTGCAGGTGGGCGGCGGCGCGGAAGGCCCCGAGCAGCAGGGCCGCGTCGCCCAGTGAGGACAGGCCCTTGCCGCGCACGTCCCCGACCAGCAGCCGGGTGCCGGTGGCGGTGCGGGCGGCCGCGTACAGGTCGCCGCCGACCTGGGCCTCGGCCTCGGCGGCCAGGTAGACCGAGGCCAGGTGCAGCGGACCGATCTGCTCCGGCAGCGGGCGCAGCAGGACCCGCTGGGCGGCCTCGGACACCGAGCGGACCCGGGCCAGCTCGCGTTCGTGCCGCTCGCGCAGCACCCGCAGGCCGATGATCAGCACGGAGACGACGAACTGCGCGCTCAGCTGGCTCTCGATGTTGGCGCTGGTCAGGCTGTCGCGGACGGCGCCGATGACCGCCAGCGCGGCGAACGCGATCAGGGCGACGGCGGCGGTGGCCCGGGGCCCGGCGAAGGAGGCGGTGAGCGCGGGGGCGACGATCAGCAGCGGGCCGAGATGGACGTCGGGCGGGGTCAGGATGTCGATCACGGTGATCAGCACGATCAGCGCGAGCGTCAGCGCCGTCAGCACCCGGCTGTCGGGTCGCCAGGCGCGGCGGCGGCCGGGGGGATGCGGCGGGTGCGGCGGGTGCGGCGCATCGGGACGCTGCCGGAGGGGCACCTCTCCTCTGTACACCGTGGTGGCGGCGGGGCGCACCCCGAGACCGGGCCCCGGCGGGTGGTCCGTCCGGGTCAGCCCTCTTCGCCGTAGCGGGCCAGGTAGGCGGCGAAGCGGGCGACGTCCTCGTCGGACCAGTCGGTGAAGCGCGCGGTGAAGGCCAGCCGACGCTGTTCGTTGGCGTCCCTCAGCAGGGTCAGTCCGGCCTCGGTGGCCCGCAGGATCTGGCCGCGCTGGTCGTCCGGATCGGCCTCGCGGGCCAGCAGCCCGAGCTTCTCCAGGGCGGTGACCTGGCGGCTGACGGTGGACTTGTCGAGCATGAAGTGCGCGGCCACGTCGGCGGCCCGGCAGCCGCCGCGCTCGGTGATCAGGTCGAGGATGCTGTACGTGACCAGGGAGAGGTCGGGGTGCAGCTGGGAGGCCTTGTGCCGGGCGCGGCGGGCGAAGGCGGTCAGCTCGCGCTGGATGGTGTCGATGGACGACTGGCGGCCGGGCACGGCGTTCCTACCTCCTCGATATTTGTTGCACTATACAACGGATTCACTCGGAGTCCCGCGCTGCTCCGGGCCCGGTGGCCCCGGTGCCGCTCGGGTCCCGCTCGGTCCGGGTGGCCCGCTCGGTCGGGGTGGCCTGTGCGGTCCGGTCGGCCTGCCAGAGCCGCGCGGCGGCGATCCGGCGGGTCGCACTCGGGTGAGTGGCGAACAGTAGCTCAAGCAGCCTCGGCGGGTCGACATCGGACACGTTCGCCAGGGCAAGTCTGCGCTGCATGGCCACGAACTGCTCGGCGTCACCCGTCAGTTCGAGTGCGTGCCGGTCCGCCCGGGCCTCGACCCGGCGGCTCACCGCGCACTGGGCCGGCCCCGACACCGCACCCAGCAGCGCCGCGAGCGCCGCCAGCAGCGGCAGCGCCCGGGGGTCCGCCGCGTCCGTCGCCCCGGCGGCCTCCAGCAGCGGCCGCCAGGTGCTCAACACACCGAGCACGGCCACCGCGACGGCCGCCCCGGCCGCGCCCAGCGCCGTACCGACCGGCACGTCCCGGTGCTTCACGTGGCCCAGCTCGTGCGCGACCACCAGCTTCACCTCGCGCGGCTCGGCCGTGGTCAGCAGCGTGTCGTACGCGACGATCCGGCGGGTCGCGCCGAACCCGGAGACGTACGCGCTTAGCGCCGTCGTGCGGCGGGAGGCGTCCGCCACCAGGACGTCCCGCACCCGGACGCCGTCCCGCTCGGCCAGCTCCGACAGCGCGCCGCGCAGCGGGCCCGGCTCCATCGGGGTGAAGCGGTTGAACACCGGCTCGATCAGCAGCGGGTGGAGGAAGGAGAGCGCGACCGTGAGCAGCGCCGCCGCGCCCGCCGCCGGCAGCCACCAGTGCTGCGGCGACCGGGCGGTCAGGGCGAACAGCCCGAGGGCGAGCGGGAGGACGAGGACGAGGGTCAGCGCGAGGCCGCGCAGGGCGTCCAGCGCCCACCCGGCCCAGCCCTGCGTCACCAGCCCGAACCGGGCCCGGACGGTCCGCACCCCGGCCCCGAACGGCAGCTGCAGCACCTGGCCGAGGACCACCAGGGCCGCCGCGCCGCCCAGGACGTCGGCGGTGCGGGAGCCGCCGAGCAGGCTGCCGGTGGCGGTGACCAGGGCGGCGCCCGCCGGGGTGAGGCCGAGCACCAGGGTCAGCGCCAGACCCGCCAGCCGACCGCCCAGCGCCCAGGGCAGCTGGGCGCGGCGCAGCTCGCGGCCCCGGGCGCGCTCGGCGGGGGTGAAGTCGGGGGCGGGGTCGGGGGTGGGACCGGGGGCGGGACCGGGGGTGGGTGCGGAGACGGAGCCGGGCGTCGGGTCGGCGGCCGGTCCGACGGCCGGTCCGACGGCCGGTCCGGCGGTCGGCTCGGCGGTGGGACCGGCGGCCGGGGCGCGGCTCGGCTCGGGGGCGGGCCGGGGGTCCGGGGTGGTGTCCATGGGCGGGATGAGGGTCCTCCGGTCGGGCGGCTCTTCCGGGCGGGTGCGGCGGTTCAGCATGGCGTACCCGGGCGGGCGGTGCGCACTCCTCCGCGGGGAGCCGCTCACTCCTGCGTGCCCTGCCCCGTCCCGGGCGGGGTCGTTCACTCCTCCGTGGGGCCGGTGGCGCCGTGGACACCGGCGCGCAGCAGCTGGTGGCCGAGGTCCACCAGGGCCCGGCCGACCGCGAACTCGTCGCCGACCTGCGGGGCCGGAGTGTCGCGCGGGTTGCGGCGGGAGCGGGCGTCGCTGTGCAGCAGGGTGCCGTCCGCGTCCAGGACGGCGTGCACCCGGGTGGTGTCGCGGTCCTCGACCACGTGCAGGCTGAGCTGCCAGTCCTTGGTGCGGACGGCCCCCTTCGCCGCCTCGCCCCGCCCGGCCGCCGGTGCGGGCGCCGGGGCATCCGCCGTCGTCGGCGCCGAGGCGTCCGCCGTCTCCTCCCGCCCCGGCGGCACGGTGGCCGACCCGTCCGCGCGGACGATCACCACCGGGCAGCTCCCGTGCACCGCGCAGCGGGCGCTGACCGAGCCGAGCAGTGTGCGGGCGAAAGTGCCGCGGCCGCGACTGCCGAGCACCAGCAGGTCGGCGCCCTCGGCCGCCTCCAACAGCACCTCGGCGGCGTGACCGAGCACCAGGCTCTCCCGGACCTCCACCCGGCACTCCGGGCCGAGGACCTCGTTGACCTCCGCGCTCAGCGTGCGGCGGGCGGTCCGCTCGAAACCGTCGTCCACCATCGGTGCGAACCAGCCGTACAGCGACGGGTACTCCCAGGCCGCCACCGCGTGCACCGTCGCCCCGGTCAGGGCTGCCTGTCCGACCGCCCAGCGCAGGGCGGCCTCGGACGGGCCCGAGCCGTCGATGCCGACCACGATCCGGTGTTCCGGAGCAGCGCCTTCCGGAGCGCCGCGTTCCAGGGCTCTGCGTTCCGCGGCGCTGCCTTCAGGGGAGCGGCGTTCCGGGGCGGGGGAGGGCCCGCCACCACCCGGCGACCCGCGTGGCGCCCCTCCCGGTTCCCCGCCCGGCCCGTCGACCGGCCGGCCGCCCGCGTTGCTGCTCATCACGTCACACCTCCGGTCCTCCCGGGCCTGCGGACCTCCGGCGCGGGACCGCGTCCCTCGGCGCGGGACGGTTCCCCGTGCGCACGACCGCACCTCCCGTACCACCACGCTGCGCGCCCTCCCCGCCCCGGCGCCAGGGACGCCATGGCCCGGACGGGCGGGGCGATGGGGACGTGCGGGCCAGGAGTCGATCCGCCGGTGCCCTTTTGTGGCCGGAACGTTGCGGGTCCGGGCTCAAACGGTGGTGATTCGGTGGCGTAGGCTGACCGCTCTTGCTTCGTCCTCGGGGGGAACCACTCATGCGCCGTGCCGCGGCCGCCGTCGCGCTGTTCGTCGGGCTGACCGCCGTCGCCGCCTGCGGGCCGGACGACCCCGAACCGGCCCCGGCCGGTGCCGCCGCCCCGAAGTCCGCCGACCCGACCCCGGGCGCACCGTCCTCCGGCGCCGCCCAGGCCGGCGCGGCCCCGAGCAAGAACGCCGCACCGCGGCCCGACGGCACCATCACCGTCGCCTTCGCCGGGGACGTCCACTTCGAGGGCCGCACCGAGGCCCGGCTGGCCGTCCAGCCGCCCGAGCCGGCGCTCGGCCCGATCTCCCGCACCCTGGCCGACGCCGACCTGTCCGTCCTCAACCTGGAGACCGCGATCACCGGGCGCGGCGCCCCGGAGCCCAAGACCTACACCTTCCGCACCTCGCCCAAGGCGCTCTCGGTGCTCAAGGACTCGGGCGTCGACGTCGTCTCGATGGCCAACAACCACGCCGTGGACTTCGGCGCCGACGGCTTGGCCGACACCCTCGCCGCCAAGGACTCCTCCCCGATCCCGGTGGTCGGCGTGGGCCGCAACGCCAAAGAGGCGTACGCCCCGTACGTCACCACCGTGCGCGGGGTGAAGGTCGCGGTGGTCGCCGCCAGCCAGGTCGAGGACATCACCAACCAGAAGTGGCGGGCCGGCGCGAACAAGCCGGGCATCGCCTCCGCCCTGGACGTCCCGGCGCTGGTCAAGGCGGTGGAGGCGGCCAAGCAGCAGGCCCCGGTGGTGCTCGTCTACCTGCACTGGGGCGAGGAGGGCAAGGCCTGCCCGACCTCGGCGCAGACCGCCGTCGCCAAGAAGCTGGCCACCGCCGGCGCCACCGCCGTGGTCGGCACCCACGCGCACACCATGGTCGGCTCCGGCATGCTCGGCAACACCTACGTCGGCTACGGCTTCGGCAACTTCCTCTGGTACGGCACTTCCAACTACGCGAACTCCAACGAGACCGGCGTCACCACCCTCACGCTCACCGGCGACGGCAAGGTGACGGGCGAGTCCTTCGCCCCGGCGACCATCGACGACAAGGGCATCCCGGAGCCGGTCAGCGGCGCCGCCGCCGAGGCCGCGCTCAAACGCCGCGACGGACTGCGGGGCTGCACGGGACTCTCGCCGGCGCCGCAGGCCCCGGCCCCGGCTCCGTCCCCGTCGCACTGAGCCCCGGCTCCCCTGCACCGAGCCCCGGCTCCCCCGCGCCGAGCCCCGGCTCCCTCGCGCCGAGCCGCGGCTCCCTCGCGCCGAGCCGCGGCTCCCTCGCGCCGAGCCGCGGCTCTTTCGCGCCGAGGGGCGGTGCCGTCGCGCGGAGGAGCGTGAGCACCTGATGGCCGATCGGCTCGCGCCCCGCGCCGCTGCGGCGCGGGGCCGGGCACCTTGACGCGGAAGGTCGCGAAGGTTCGACCGGAGCCACCACCGCCTGGCGCAGCCGGAGTCCCCGCCGCGCGTTCGGGCCGACACGGGTGGAGGCGGCGCGACGATCGAGGCGGAACTCACGGCGCGGGTCCGCGACCCCGGCGCCCTGCTGCGCCGGCCGGAAGCCGCCCACGGCCCCGGTCGGCCCGAGGTCTACCGCGACACCTACGACGACCTGCCCGACGGCAGCCTCCTCGGCGGCGACCGCGGACTGCGCATCCGCGGATCACCTCCCACGACGGCGCCCGCCGTACCCTGCTCACCCACAAGGCCCCCCCGCGTCGACGACGCCTCCGGCTCCAAGCGCGAGCACGAGACCGCCGTCGCGAGCACCGAGGCCGCCCACCCCATCCTCCGCGGCCTCGGGTACCGCGCCCGGCTCGCCTACCGCACACACTGCCGCAGCTACGCCTGGGGCGGAACGGCCGCCGCTTCCTCGCCACACTCGTCCGGGTGCCGCAGCTCGCGGGGTGTTCCTGGAGGTGGAGGCGGCGGCCCAGGACACCGCCGACCTGGCACCGGCACTCGCCGCGGTGCGCGCGGCGATGGACGAATTCGGCCTCCACGGTCGGGACTTGACGAGCGAGCTGTTCGCGGACGCCGTCCTGCGGGCGGGTGACGCAGGTTACGCGGGTGACGCAGGTGACGCAGGTGGCGCGGGTGACGCGGGCGGCTGCGGTCGCGGGTAGCCGACGCGTCGGAAGGGCGCAGGCGTGGAGGTCGGCGGGGGCGGTGCGACGGATCGCCCCGTCTCGTGGGTGCGCGCCGGCCGCAGGATGTCCGAACCCGCACGCTCGCACAGGCTCTCGGCGTAGGCGAACAGCTGTGTTAGGTTAGCCTTACCTAATCTTGCTGGTCGGAGGGGATGTCCTGTGCAGCAGCAGTCCGAGTTCGCCGGTGCCGTCGCGGTGGTCACAGGGGCCGGGCAGGGCATCGGCGCGGCCGTCGTCCGGGCGCTGGCGGCCGAGGGGGCCGTCGTCGCGGCGGTGGACCGTCATGCCGGTTCGCTGGACGCGCTGGTGGCGGAGCTCCCGGCCGTCCGGCCGTACGTGCTGGACGTGTCCGACGGCCAAGCGGTGGACTCGGTCATCGAGTTGATCGAGCGACAGCTCGGTCCGATCGCCGTGCTCGCGAACGTCGCGGGCATCCTGCGCACCGCACCGGTCGCCGAACTCACCGACGCCGACTGGGCGGACACCTTCGCCGTCAACGCCACCGGGGTGTTCCACGTCAGTCGCGCGGTCGGGCGGCGGATGGCCCGGCGCGGACGCGGGTCCGTCGTGACCGTCGGATCCAACGCAGCGGGGGTGCCGCGGGCCGGAATGGCCGCGTACGCGGCGTCCAAGGCGGCGGCCACCATGTTCACCCGCTGCCTGGGACTGGAGTTGGCGCGCTCCGGGGTGCGGTGCAACGTGGTGTCACCCGGATCGACCGACACCGCGATGCAGCGCGCCTTGTGGGGCGAGGACACCGCGGCGGCCGAACAGCGGGTGATCGACGGCGACTTGGCCGCCTGGCGGGTCGGCATCCCGCTCGGGCGGATCGCCGCGCCCGCCGACGTCGCGGAGGCCGTGGTGTTCCTGGCCTCCGAGCGCGCACGGCACATCACCATGCACGACCTCTACGTCGACGGCGGCGCGACGCTGCGCGCCTGATCCGCCGCCTGAGTCCTGTCCAACCTCCTCGATTGCCGTTGAGCCTCCTTGAGCCTCTGAGGCCCTTGAGTCCCACGAGCCCCTGAGCTTGTGAGCCGCTGAGCTTGTGAGTCGCTGAGCTTGTGAGTCGCTGAGCCCCCTGAGTCGCTGAGCCCTCTGACGTGCTGAGCCTCCCGTTCGCGCTCCGTTTCGGGCCGGCGGCGGACCCGCGCATCCGCCGTCCGCCTCCCCGCCGTAGACCGGCGCCCCCGTAGACCCGTCCCAGACTGGAGAATCCACCGTGACCACGGTGCACCACGCCCCGGCGGCCCCCACTGCGGGCGGCCCCGACCACGCCGTCATCGGCGCGGCCAGCGGACTGCTCGGCCAGTACCGGGCCGCCGCCGACGAGACCTTCTTCGCCTCGCCGACCCGCACCCTGCTCACCTCCGGCGTGCGCGCCCGGGTGCTGCAGGACGGGCGGCCGCTGCCCGTACGGGTCGCCGAGGCGCTGGCCGCGGCCGACGCCGCCGGGGTCGAACGGCCGCTGGTGGTCGGTGCGGTGGCCTTCGACCGGGACGGCCGGGTCGAGCTCGCCGTGCCGGAGCGGGTCAGGGCGGCCGGGGCGCTGCGCGACGATCCGCTGATCGCGCTGCCCGCGCCGCCGGCCGAGCGGATCGACTGGCGGATCCGGCAGGTGCCCGAGCCGCAGGCGTACGGCGCCGGTGTCGCGGCGGCCGTCGAACGGCTGCGGGGTGGGGAGTTGAGCAAGGTGGTGCTGGCCCGGACGCTCGAGCTGACCGCCGCCGAACCGCTCGACCTGCCCGCCGTCCTGCAGCGGCTGGCCCGCCGGGATCCGGGCGGCTACAGCTTCGCCGTCCCGGCGGGCGGCGGTCGCACCCTGATCGGGGCGAGCCCCGAACTCCTGCTCTCCCGGCGGGGAACGGCCGTGCTGGCCAACCCGCTGGCCGGCTCGGTGCCGCGCAGCGAGGACCTGGGCGAGGACGTCCGTCGCGCCGCCGCGCTGCTGGAGTCGCCCAAGGACCTGCACGAGCACGCCGTCGTGGTGGACGCCGTCCGCGCGGCGCTGGCGCCGTACTGCCGCACTCTGGAGGTGCCCGAACGGCCCACCCTGGTCCGGACGGCGGCGATGTGGCACCTGGCCACCACGATCGGCGGCGAGCTGGCCGACCCGGCCGTCTCCGCCCTGGAGCTGGCCTGCGCGCTGCACCCGACACCGGCCGTCTGCGGCACTCCGACGGACGTGGCGCGCCGGGTGATCGACGAGGTCGAGCCCTTCGACCGGGGCCTGTACACCGGGATGGTCGGCTGGGGCGACGCGTCCGGCGACGGCGAGTGGGTGGTCACCATCAGATGCGCGGAGGCGGACGGGCGGACCCTGCGGGTGTACGCGGGTGCGGGCGTGGTCGACCGGTCCCGACCGGCGGACGAACTCGCCGAGACCAGCGCCAAGTTCCGTACGTTCCTGGACGCGGCGGGGGTGTCCCGGTGACGGCGCCCGCCCCCCGGACGCTCCCGGACGGGTTCACCCCGTACCCCGCCGAGTTCGCCGAGCGCTACCGGGCCGCCGGGTACTGGCGCGGCGAGACCTTCGGGCGGATGCTGCGCGAGCGCGCCGCCGCGCACGGCGAGCGGATCGCCGTCGTCGACCCCGGCGGCCACTCGGTGGCCGCGACGGAACGACGCTGGACGTACGCCGAACTGGACCGCCGGGCCGACCGGATGGCCGCCGGACTGCTCGCTCGGGGGATCGCCGCCGGGGACCGCGTGGTCGTCCAACTGCCGAACGCCGCCGAGTTCTTCGAGGTGGTCTTCGCGCTGTTCCGGATCGGCGCGCTGCCGGTCTTCGCGCTGCCCGCGCACCGGTACACCGAGATCGGCCACTTCTGCTCCTTCACGGGCGCGGCGGCGTACGTCGTACCGGGCGTCGAAGGCGGCTTCGACCACCGCGAACTCGCCTCCCGGGTCCGGGCGGAGAACCCCGGACTGCGGTTGGTGCTGGTGGCCGGCGAGGACCCGGGCGAGCACGTCCGGCTGGCGGACGTGCCCTGCGACGGGCCCGGGCCCGCGCGCGAACCCGGGCCCGGGGACGTCGCCTTCCTGCAGCTCTCGGGCGGCAGCACCGGCGTGCCGAAGCTGATCCCGCGCACCCACGACGACTACATCTACTCGCTACGCGGCTCGGTCGAGCTGTGCGGGCTGGACGCGGACGGCGTGTACCTGTGCGTGCTGCCCGCCGCCCACAACTTCCCCCTCAGCTCGCCGGGTTCGCTCGGCACGCTGTACGCGGGCGGCCGGGTGGTGCTCTGCCCGCAGCCCGGCCCGGAGACCGCCTTCCCGCTGATCGAGCGGGAAGGCGTGACCATCACCGGACTGGTGCCGCCGCTCGCGCTGCTCTGGCTGGACGCCGCCGAGCGCGGCGCCACCGGCTACGAGAGCCTGCGGGTGCTGCTGGTGGGCGGCGCCAAGTTCAGCGCGGAAGCGGCCCGCCGGGTGCGGCCGGTGCTGGGCTGCACCCTCCAGCAGGTGTTCGGGATGGCCGAGGGCCTGGTCAACTACACCCGGCTGGACGACCCGGAGGACCTGATCACCACCACCCAGGGCCGTCCGATCTCCCCGGACGACGAGGTCCGGGTGGTCGACGACCTGGACCGCGACCTGCCCGACGGCACCACCGGCCACCTGCTCACCCGCGGCCCGTACACCATCCGCGGCTACTGGAACGCCCCTGAGCACAACGCCGACTCCTTCACGGCGGACGGCTTCTACCGCACCGGGGACCTGGTCCGGCGGACCCCGACCGGCCACCTGGTGGTCGAGGGGCGGGCCAAGGACCAGATCAACCGGGGTGGCGAGAAGGTCGCCGCCGAGGAGATCGAGAACCACCTGCTGGCGCACCCCGCCGTGCACGACGCGGCGGTGGTGTCGATGCCCGACCCGTACCTCGGCGAGCGGACCTGCGCGTACGTCGTGCTCCGCGCCGAGCACCGCGAACGACCCCCGAAGGGAGTCGAGTTGAAGCGGTTCGTGCGGCGGCGCGGGCTGGCCGACTACAAGGTCCCGGACCGGGTCGAGTTCGTCGAGGCCTTCCCGGCCACCGGCATCGGCAAGGTCAGCAAGAAGGACCTGCGCGCCGCCATCCAGGCCTCAGTGAAGGCCAGTTGAACCATCCGTCTACCGAAGGAACGACCACCGTGGGCCTGCCCCGCATTCCCTCCTACCCGCTGCCCGACGCCGAGGAGCTGCCCGCCAACCGGGTCCCCTGGACGGTGGACCCGGCGCGCGCCGTCCTGCTGGTGCACGACCTGCAGAACCACTTCCTGGGCGCCTTCGACCCCGAGGCCGCCCCGGTGCCCGAACTCCTCGGCCACGTCGCCGGTTTGGCCAAGGCGGCCGGCGCCGCCGGAGTGCCGGTCGTGTACTCGGCGCAGCCGGGCGGCCAGAGCCCGGCCGAGCGCGGACTGCAGCAGGACTTCTGGGGCCCCGGCATCCCGGACGACCCGCACGCCACCGCGATCGCCGACGCCGTCGCGCCGGCCCCGGGCGACACGCTGCTGACCAAGTGGAAGTACAGCGCCTTCGTGCGCACCGAACTGGAGCGGCTGCTGCGCGAGCAGGGCCGGGACCAGCTGGTGATCACCGGTGTGTACGCGCACATCGGCGTGCAGGCCACCGCCTGCGACGCCTGGATGCGCGACGTCCAGGCCTTCGTGGTGGCCGACGCGGTCGCCGACTTCGGGCCCGAGGAGCACCGCGCGGCCCTGGCCTGGGTGGCCGGACGCTGCGGGGTCGTGACCACGACGGCGGCGGTGCGCGCGGCGCTCGGCGGGGCGGCGGCCGGGGCGACGGGGGGACGCGAAGCGATGGGCGGGGACGGGCCGACGGACCGGGAAGGGCCGACGGGCGGGGCTCCCGGCGGGGCTCCCGGTGGGGCTTCCGGCGGGGCTTCCGGCGGGGCGACGGACACGGACGAGGTGGACGGGAAGTGACGGGCGTGGGCTTCACGGTGGAGCGGATCCGGGCCGAGGTCGCCGACCTGCTCGGCGAGGACCCGGCGGACATCCCGCCGGACGAGAACCTGGTCGACTGGGGGCTGGACTCCATCCGGCTGATGACGCTCGCCGAGCGCTGGCGGGCGGAGGGCGCCGAGGTGTCCTTCGTCCGGCTGGCGGAGCGTCCGGCCCTGGAGGCCTGGGCCGAACTGCTGGGCGCGGCCTGATGGCGGCGATCGCCCGGGTGCCCGTCCGCGGGGCCGACCGGGGGGAGGGGGCTGCGGTGCCGGCGCGGACGGACGCGCTGGGCGCGGTGCCGCCGCTGCCCCGGCGCATGGTGACGTATCCGGCGACCACCCTGATCGGGCCGGTCGAGGCCCAGGCGGCACGGACCCCGGACGCGCCGGCGCTGGTCCTCGCGGGCCGGGAGACCGTCGACTACCGGGAGTTGAACGCCTCGGCCAACCGCCTGGCGCGCGCCCTGGCCGCTCGCGGGGCCCGGCCCGGCACGGTGGTCGGGCTTGCGGGCTTCCGGAATCCGGCCGAGCTGCTGACGGCCCTGCTGGCGGTGGTGAAGTCGGGGGCGGCCTACCTGCCGCTGGACCCGGCGGACACCCCCGGGCGGCGGGAGCGGCTGCTCGCCGAGAACGCCCCGGTGTGCGTGCTGGGGGAGGGCGTGCCGGGGGCTCCCACCGGCGCGGAGACGGACGGCGAGCTGCCCACCGACCCGCCGAGGGCGCTCACCCCGCAGCACCTGCTCTGCGTCGGGTACGGCCCGGGCGGGCGCCCGACGGCCGTCCGGCTCACCCATGCCGAGGCGGACCGCCGGGTGCGCGCACTGCAGGCGGAGCACCCGCTCGGCCCGGGTGACCGGGTGCTGCACCTGGGCCTGCCGCTCTGGGAGTTCCTCTGGCCGCTGCGGACCGGCGCCGCCGTGGTGCTCGCCGACCCGCGGCGGGAGGGTGAGGTCGGGGCGCTGGTCCGGGAGCTGGGCGTGACGGCGGTGCGGGTGGCTCCGGCGGCGCTGCCGGGCGGGTGACGGGCGGAGGGAAGCGGGTGGCGGGTTGGCAGGGAGGGGCGGCGAACAGGATTCAGATGACAGCTTTCAGCGAACAGATGATGAAATCTGTCATCTGAAATCTGTTCGCTGAAAGCTGTCGGCTGTCAGTTGTTCGCCGCCATCCGTCCGCGATCACCCGTCCGCGATCACCCGTCCGCGATCACCCGTCCGCGCTCACCCTTGCGCCGTCATCCGATCGCGCCGCCGCCAGGTCCACCGCCGTCCAGGCCATCGCCACCGCGCCGTCCAGTACCGCACGCTCCGCCTCCGCGCCCAGCGCCGCCTCGGCGAACGCCGCTTCGTGCGGGGCGCAGGCTCCGCCGGTGATGTCCAGGACCGGATGGATCGAGGGCACCGCGTGCGACACGTTCCCCATGTCCGTGCAGGCGAACGGCTCGCGCTCGACCGGCTCCGGCCGACCGAGCGCCGCCGCGTTGGCGCGCCACAGGGCCAGCAGCCCGGGGTCGGAGCGCATGTCCAGGTAGTCCGGCTCCGGCCGGGTCAGTTCGACCGTGCAGCCGGTGGCGAGCGCCCCGGCGCGGAAACAGTCCTCGACCCGGGTGCGCAGCTCCTTGAGGTCCTCGGCCGCCGAGGCCCGGATCTCGTACTCGGCGCTCGCGCTGTCGGGGATCCGGTTCGGTGCCGTCCCGGCGGTCGTGGTGATGCCGTGCACCCGCCAGTGCGGCGGGAGTTGCTGGCGCAGCAGTCCGATCGCGACCTGGGCGACGGTGAGCGCGTCGGCGGCGTTGCGGCCCTCCTGCGGGTCGAGGCTCGGGTGGGCGGCGCGCCCGGTGTAGCGGACGGACAGCGTGCCGAGCGCGAAGGAGCGGAAGTCGGCGACCTCGACCGGGCAGGGGTGGACCATCATCGCCGCGTCCACTCCGTCGAAGGCTCCGGCGTCCAGCAGCAGTGCCTTGCCCGCCCCGCGCTCCTCGGCCGGTGCACCGATCACCCGTACGGTGAGCCCGAGTCGGCCGGCGTAGGGGGCGAGGCCGAGCGCCGCGCCGAGGCCGGCGGCGGCGATCAGGTTGTGCCCGCAGGCGTGTCCGAGGCCGGGCAGCGCGTCGTACTCGCAGACCAGGGCGACGGTGACCGGTCCGCTGCCGAGGGTCGCGGTGAACGCGGTGGCCAGGCCGTGGGCGGGCGCGGTGACGGAGTAGCCGTGCTGCCGCAGCAGTTCGGCGCACCAGGCGGCCGCGCGGTGCTCCTCGAAGGCGGTCTCGGGGTGGGCGTGGATGCGGCGGCTGAGCGCGAGCAGGTCCGTGCGGTGCGCGTGGACGCGGTCGCGGACGGCCTGCTTGGTCGCGGACAGGGGCATGGCTGGCGCCTCCGGGGTGTCAGGGCCGGGCCCTTCCTGGGCCGTTGACCAGATCCTATAAAGTTAGGTTAGGCTAACCTAAATATGTCGCCCGGATCCCCGAGGAGTTCTCCGAACCATGCCCGCCGCCGAGACCCAGACTGGCGACCTTCCGACCGGCGACCTTCCGACCGGCGACCTCCCGAAGGGCGGAACTCCCGCCGTCGACCGCCCCGAAGGCGACATCCCGCTGCTCGCCGCCCAGGCCGCCATCTGGTACGCGCAGGCCCTCGAACCCGCGAGCCCGGTCTACAACACCGGCGACGCCGTCGAGATCACCGGTCCACTCGACGACGAGCGGTTCGAGCGGGCGCTGCGGCAGGCCGTGGCGGAGGCGCAGGCGCTCGGCGCGGTCGTCGTCACCGGCCCGGACGGCGCGCCCCGGCAGCGGTTGAGGCCCGACCGCGCGTGGCCGCTGCACCGCCTGGACCTCCGGGCCGAGCCCGCCTCCGAGCCCGCCTCCGAGGCCGGCGCGATGGCGGAGGCCGAGGCCTGGATGCGCGCCGACCTCGCCCGTCCGGCCGACCTCGCCGAGGGCCCGCTGTTCACCCACGCGCTCATCCGGCTCGCCGACGAGCGGTGGATCTGGTACCGGCGGATCCACCATCTCGCCGTCGACGCCTACGCGTTGACCCTCCTCGGCGAGCGGGTCGCCGAGCTGTACCGCGTGCACGCCACCGGCACCGAGCCGACCCCGAACCCGTTCGCCGACCTCGCCGAGGTCGCCGCCGAGGAGGCCGCGTACCGCGCGGGGGAGGAGTACCGGGCGGACCGCGCCCACTGGTCCGCCCGGATGGCCGACGCCGCCACCCCGGCGACCCTGCCGGCCATCCCGTCCGCCGTCCCCGGCACCCCGGCCGCCCCGTCCGCCCTCGGCGGCACCCCGGCCATCCCGTCCGCCGTCCCCGGCACCCCGGGTGCCCCCGCCGGCGAAGCCCACCCGGCCCCGCTGCGCCTCACCGCCGACCTTCCCGCCGGTACCCGCGACCGCCTGGAGCGCGCCGCCGACGCCGTCCGCGCCACCTGGGCCGAACTGCTCCTCGCCGCCACCGCCGGTTACGTGCACCGGCTGTCCGGCAGCCCGGACGTCGTCCTCGGCTTGCCGCTCGCCAACCGCCGCGGCCCGGCCGCGCTGCGCACCCCCGTCGCCACCGTCAACGTTCTGCCGCTGCGCCTGGCCGTCCGCCCCGCCGACAGCGCGGAGGCGCTGCTGCGCCGGGTGGTCCGCGAGCTGCGCGCCGTGCGCCGCCACCAGCGCTACCCGCTGGAGGACCTGCGCCGCGACCTGGGCCGCACCGGCGACCGCCGCGCCCTGTTCGGCCCGATGGTCAACATCAAGGCCTTCGAGGGAGATCTCGACCTGGCCGGTCTGCCCGGCACCGTCCGCAACCTCGCCGCCGGACCGGTCGACGACCTCGCCCTGAACGTCTCGCCCGGCCCGGACGGCGCGCTGCGCCTGGTCGTCGACGCCGACCCGACCCGCTACGGCGCCGCCTCCCTCGCCGCCCACCGCGACGGTCTGGTGCGCTACCTCGACGCCCTCGTCGAGCTGCTGCTCACCGCCCCGACGACGCCGATCGCCCGGATCGAGCTGCTGGACGCGGACGGCCTGCGCCGGGCCACCGCCGGTCGCACCGAACCGCCGGTCGAGCGGACGGTGCCCGAGCTGTTCGCCGCCCAGGCGGCCCGCACCCCGCGGGCCGTCGCCGTCCGCTGCGGCACGAGCGCCCTGACGTACGGGCGGCTCGACACCGCCGCGAACCGCCTCGCCCACCGGTTGACCGCGCTCGGCGTACGGGACGGCGCGCCGGTCGCGATCGCCCTGCCGCGCGGCACGGACACGCTGGTCGCGATGCTCGCCGTGCTCAAGGCCGGGGGCGCCTGCGTCTCGCTCGACCTCACCCACCCCGGGCAGCGGCTCGCCGCCGTCCTGGCCGACGCCCGCCCGGTCTGCGCGATCGGCGCCCCCGACGCCCTCGCCGCCCTCGACCTGCCCGCGGAGCTGCTCGCCGGCCTGCCCACCGTGCCACCGGGCGCGGCCGAAGCGAAGGACCGGGCCGAAGCGAAGGACCCGGCCGCACGGGAGGACCCGGCCGAAGCCAAGGACCCGGCCGCACGGGAGGACCCGGCCGCACGGGAGGACCCGGCCGCACGGGAGGACCCGGCCGAAGCTGAGTCGCCGACCGCCCCGCCCGCACCGCAACTCCACCACCCCGCCTACGTGTTGCACACCTCCGGCTCCACCGGCCGCCCCAAGGGCGTCGTGGTCACCCACGCCTCGCTGGCCAACCTGCACGCCGGCCTCGCCGAGGACCACATCGCCCCCGCCGTGCGGCGCACCGGCCGCGAGCGCCTGCGCGTCGCCCACAGCGCCTCGTTCGCCTTCGACGCCTCCTGGGACCCGGTGCTCTGGATGGTCCACGGCCATGAGCTGCACCTGCTGGACGACGCCACCTACCGCGACCCGGCCGCGCTGGCCGCCCACCTCGACCGCGAGCGCATCGACTACCTCGACCTCACCCCCTCCTACCTCGACGTCCTCATCGCCGAGGGGATCCTGGACGAAGGCCGGCACCGCCCGTCCGTCCTCGTGGTCGGCGGCGAGGCCACCCCGCCCGCCCTCTGGCAGCGCCTGACCGCCGTCCCCGGCCTGCACCCCGTCGACCTCTACGGCCCGACCGAGACCACGGTCGACGCCTACGCCTGGACCCCGGGCCCGGACGGTGCCCCGGCCGGCCGGGTGGTGCGCGGCTCCCGCGCCTACGTCCTGGACGGCTCGCTGCGCCCCGTGCCCGACGGCGTGACCGGCGAACTGTACGTCGCCGGCGCCTGTTTGGCCCGCGGCTACCTCGGCCGCCCCGACCTCACCGCCGAACGCTTCGTCGCCGACCCCTTCGGGCCGCCCGGCAGCCGGATGTACCGCACCGGCGACCTCGCCCGCCGCCGCCCGTCGGGGTGCCCCCGGGCGGAGGCCGGGGGAGGCACCCTGGAGTTCCTCGGCCGCGTCGACGACCAGGTGAAGATCCGCGGCTTCCGGGTCGAACCCGGCGAGACCGCCGCCGTGCTGGCCGAACTGCCCGGCGTCGCCCAGGCCGTGGTGATCGCCCGCCCCGGTCCGCAGGGCACCCGCCTGCTCGGTTACGCCGTCCCCGCGCCCGGCGGCACTCCGGACCCGGCCGGGCTGCGCGAGGCGCTCGCCGCGCGGCTGCCCGCGCACATGGTCCCGGCGGCCGTGCTGCTGCTGGACGCCCTTCCCCGCACGGCCCACGACAAGCTCGACCACCGCGCCCTGCCCGAGCCGGCCGCCACCGCCGAGGGGGCCGCCGCGGCCACGCCCCGGGAGGAGCTGGTCTGCGGGCTGTTCGCCGACGTCCTCGGCCTGCCGCGGGCCCCCGGCCGGGACGCCTCCTTCTTCGACCTCGGCGGTCACTCGCTGCTCGCCGGCCGGCTGGCCGCCCGGCTGCGCCAGACCTTCGCCGCCCCGGTCGGGTTCGCCGACGTGTTCCGCCACCCGACGCCGGCCGGCCTCGCCCGTCTGCTCGACGGGCTGCGCGACGCCCCGTTCGACGAGCTGCGCGAGGCCCCGCTCGACGGGTTGCGCGACGGGCTCCTCGTCGGCACGCAGTGCGCCGGCACCGGCACCGGCGCCGACGAGACCGGCACCCCCGCCCCTCCCGCCACCGCCCTCGCGCCCGTTCCGCGCGCCGAGCGGATGCCGCTCTCGCCCGCCCAGCGCGGCCTCTGGTTCCTGCACCGCCTCGAAGGCCCCACCCCCACCTACAACATCCCGCTCGCCCTCACCCTCACCGGCCCGCTCGACCGGCACGCCCTCGCCCTCGCCCTCGGCGACCTCGTCGCCCGCCACGAGGTCCTGCGCACCGTCTACGGGGAGGAGTCGGACGGCACGCCGTACCAGCGGATCCTGCCCGCAGGGCCGATCGAACTCCACCAGGGTTCGGGAGAGGCGACCGAGGCCGTCCGCCACGCCTTCGAGCTGACCGTCGAACCGCCGCTGCGGGCCACGCTGTTCTCCACCGGCCCGCACCGGCACACCCTGCTCCTGCTGCTGCACCACATCGCCGGCGACGGGGCCTCCACCACCCCCCTGGTCCGCGACCTGGCCGCCGCCTACACCGCCCGGATCGCCGGCCGCGTGCCCGAACTCCCCGCACTCCCCTACCAGTTCGCCGACCACGCGGCCCGGCAGCACCGGCGCCTCGGCACCGCCGACGCACCCACCCCGCTCGCCGTCCGGCAGACGCAGTACTGGCGCACCGCGCTCGCCGGACTGCCCGACCGGCTGGAGCTGCCCACCGACCGCCCCCGCCCGGCCGTCGCCGGCCACCGGGGCGCCACCGTGCCCTTCGCCCTCGACGCCACCGCCCACCGCGCCCTCGCCGCACTCGCCGGGGCCGCCGGCGGCACCGTCTTCATGGCCGTCCTGTCCGGCCTCGCCGCGCTGCTCACCCGGCACGGGTGCGGTACCGACATCCCCGTCGGCACGCCGGTGGCCGGGCGCGAGGACGAGGAAACCGCCGCGCTGGTGGGCTACTTCGTCAACTCGGTGGTCCTGCGCATCGACACGTCGGCCCGCTCCGCCGGGGACGCCCCCGCGGGCGAGCCGACCTTCCGCGAGCTGCTGGCCCGGGTGCGCGCCGCCGTCCTCGGCGCCCACGAGCACGCCGACCTGCCCTTCGACCGCCTGGTCGAGGAGCTCAACCCGGATCGCTCCCTCGCCCGGCACCCGTTGTTCCAGGTGATGCTCGCCTGGCAGAGCCGCCCGGACGAGCCCCTCGCACTGGGCGGCGGCCTCACCGCCGAGGTCACCGCCGTCCCCACCGGGACCGCCAAGTTCGACCTCACCCTCAACGCGGGCGAGCTGCCCGGCGGCGGCATCGGCGGCTTCCTGGAGTACCGCACCGACCTCTTCGACGCCGCCACCGTCGCGGCGCTCGCCGAACGCCTGGCCCGGCTGCTCACCGCCGCCGCCACCGCCCCCGACACCCCGATCGGGCGGCTCCCGCTGATCGGCGAGGAGGAGCGGCGCCGGGCCCTGGTCACCTGGAACACCGGGACCCCGGCGCCCGGCCCGTCCGCCACGGCCGACGCCGAGTCCGCCACCCTGTCCGAGCTGTTCCGGGCCGCTGCCGCGGCCAACCCGGCCGCCGTCGCCGTCAGTTACCAGGACGAGCAGCTCGACTACACCGAACTCGCGGCCCGAGCCGACCGCTTGGCCCGGCTGCTGGTCGCCGGCGGCATCGGCCCCGGCACGATCGTCGCCCTCGCCCTGCCCCGCTCGCTCGACCTCGTGGTCGCCCTGCTGGCGGTGACCGAGTCCGGCGCCGCCTACCTGCCGCTCGATCCCGACTACCCGGCGGACCGCCTCGCCTACATGCTGGCCGACGCCGCCCCGGCCGCCGTGCTCACCGACCGCGCCACCGCGGCCCGGCTGCCCGCCCACGAGGTGCCCCGGATCCTCGTCGACGGACCGGAGGCCGAACGGTACCCGGCCGTCCCGCTCGCCCCGCACGAGCGCACCCGCCCGCTGCGGGCCGAGGACACCGCGTACGTCATCTACACCTCCGGCTCCACCGGCCGCCCCAAGGGCGTGCCCGTCACCCACCGGAACGTGGTCCGGCTGTTCACCGCCACCGACCACTGGTTCGGCTTCGGCGCCGACGACGTCTGGACGCTCTTCCACTCCTACGCCTTCGACTTCTCCGTCTGGGAGCTGTGGGGCGCCCTGCTGCACGGCGGCCGGCTGGTGGTCGTCCCGCATCTGGTCAGCCGCGACCCGGCCGCCTTCCTCGACCTGCTCGCCCGCGAGCGCGTCTCCGTGCTCAACCAGACGCCGTCCGCGTTCTACCAGCTCAGCGCCGCCGACCGGGACCGCCCCGGACGCGAACTCGCCCTGCGCTACGTGGTGTTCGGCGGCGAGGCGCTCGAACTCGGCCGGTTGGACGACTGGTACTCCCGGCACGCCGAGGACGCGCCGACCCTGGTCAACATGTACGGCATCACCGAGACCACCGTGCACGTCTCGTACGTCGCCCTCGACCGGGCGAGCGCCGCCGCAGGGAGCAGCAGCACCATCGGCGTCACCATCCCCGACCTGCGGGTCTACGTGCTCGACCAGCACCTGCAGCCCGTCCCGCCCGGCGTCACCGGCGAGATGTACGTGGCCGGGGCGGGCCTCGCCCGCGGCTACCTCGGCCGGCCCGGCCTCACCGCGACCCGCTTCGTCGCCGACCCGTACGCCGGACTGTTCGGTGAACGCGGCACCCGGATGTACCGCTCCGGCGACCTCGCCCGGCGCCGCGCGGACGGCGTCCTGGAGTACGTCGGCCGCGCCGACCAGCAGGTCAAGCTGCGCGGCTTCCGGATCGAACTCGGCGAGATCGAGGCCGTGTTGGCGGCCCACCCGGGCGTCGCCGACGCGGCGGTGATCGTCCGCGAGGACGCGCCCGGCGACAAGCGACTGGTCGGCTACGCGGTGGCTGCTGCCCCTGCCCCTGCCCCTGCCCCTGCCGCTGCCGCTGCTGCTGCTGCTGCCGACAACGACCACGACCACGACAACGACAACGACGGCGACAACGACGACGACGGCGACAACGGCGCCGAAGGCGGCGCCGGTCGGCACCCCGGGAGCCTCACGCCCGAGGAGCTGCGCGCCCACGCCGCGGCCGAACTGCCCGTCCACATGGTGCCGTCCGCCGTCGTCCTGCTCGACCGCCTGCCGCTGACCGCCAACGGCAAGCTGGACCGCCGGGCCCTGCCCGCCCCCGAGGCGCCGGCCCGCGCCGCCGGGCGCCCGCCGCGCACCCCGCGCGAGCAGCAGCTCTGCGCTCTGTTCGGCGAGGTCCTGGGCGTGGCCGAGGTCGGTGTGGAGGACGACTTCTTCGCCCTCGGTGGGCACTCGCTGCTGGTCGTGCGCCTCGCCGGGCGGATCCGCGAGGTGCTCGGACGGGAGGTCGGCATCGGCACGCTCTTCCAGGCGCCCACCGTGGCCGCCCTCGACGCCGCGCTCGCGGCCGGAGCGGAGGACACCGACGCCCTGGACGTGCTGCTCCCGTTGCGGCCCGCGGCCCCCGGACGGCAGCGCCCGCTGTTCGCCGTCCACCCGGCCGGCGGCCTCAGCTGGTGCTACACCGGGCTGATCCGCCACCTGCCCGGGGGCGTGCCGATCTACGGCCTGCAGGCCCAGGGCGTCGGGGCGGCCACCGCCGCCGAGCCGCTGCCCCGCACCCTGGAGGAGCTGGCCGCGCACTACGTCGACCGGTTGCGCGAGGTCCAGCCCGAGGGGCCCTACCGGCTGCTCGGCTGGTCCACCGGCGGAATCATCGCCCACGCGGTCGCGGTCCGGCTCCAGGAGCTCGGCCAGGCGGTCGAGTTGCTCGCCATCCTGGACGCCTACCCGGCCGAGGGCTTCCGCGGCCTGCCCGTCCCCGACCAGGCCGAGGCCCTGGAGGCGCTGCTCACCATGGGCGGCCTCGGGCCGGCCGACCTCGCCGGCCGGCCGCTCGAACTCGAAGCCGTCACCGAGCTGTTGCGCCGCGAGGGCAGCCCGCTCGCCGGACTCGACGACGCCACGGTGGCCGCGCTCAACCGGATCTACCTCCACACCAACCACCTGGTGCGCGGCTACGACCACCGCCGTTTCGAGGGCGACGTGCTGTTCTTCCGCGCCACGGTCGAGACCGTCGACGACACCCTGGTGCCCGCGCTGTGGACCCCGTACGTGTCCGGGCGGATCGCCGCGACCGACGTGGCCTGCTCCCACAAGGACATGACCCTGCCCGCCCCGATCGCGCACATCGCGCGCGTGATCGCCGACCACCTGACGACGACCGACGATGGAGAGGACCACCGATGAGTGACGCCCCCGCCAACCCCTTCGACGCCGACGGCGACTTCCTCGCCCTCGTCAACCCCGAGGGGCAGCACTCCCTGTGGCCCGCCTTCGCCGCCGTCCCGGCCGGCTGGGACGTCGCCCACGGCCCCTGCGGACGGGCGGCGGCGCTGGAGTGGATCAGCACGCACTGGACCGCCCTGTGACCCCTCCCGAGGCCGAGGACGCTCAAGCTCCCGGCGCCCGGGTTCCCGACGCCCGGGTTCCCGACGCCCGGGCTCACGACGCCCAAGCTCCCGGCGCCCAGGTCCCCGACGCCCGGTCCGCCGGTGCCCAGGGGTCTGTCGCTGCGGTCCCCGACGTCCAGGCTCCGGCGCGCCCCCCGCTCGGGGGGCGCGCCGCCGTGGTGGCGGTCTACACGGCCGCGATGTGCATGAACGGCCTGGACTCGACCATCGTCAACCCCGCGCTGTTCAGCATCGCCGAGGACTTCGGCCGGCCGGTCTCGGCGGCCAACGCGGTGGAGACCGCCTTCCTGGTCGGCCTCGCCCTCGGCCTGCCGGTGGCGGGCTGGCTGGGCGACCGGTACGGCGTCAAGCGGGTGTTCCTCGGCGCGCTGAGCGCCTTCACCCTCGCCTCCGCGCTGTGCGCCGCCGCACCCGGCCTCGGCCCGCTGGCGCTCGCCCGCGCCGTCCAAGGCGTGGCGGGCGGACTGCTCACCCCGGTCGGGATGACCCTGCTGTTCCGGGCGTTCGCCCCGCACGAGCGGGCCGGCCTGGGCCGGATCCTGATCGTCCCGACCGCCCTGATGCCCGCCCTCGGGCCGCCGCTCGGCGGGTTCCTCACCGAACACCTCTCCTGGCACTGGCTGTTCCTGGTGAACGTGCCGATCGGGGTGGCCGCCGTCACGCTCGGTCTGCTCCGCCTGGGCGGCGGCGCGGAGGAACCCCCGGCCGGCCGCTTCGACACCACCGGCTTCCTGCTCGCCACCCCCGGACTCGGCCTGCTGACCTACGCCCTCGGCTTCGGCCCGGCGCACGGCTGGTCGTCCCCGGGAGTGGCGATCGCCGGTGTCGCCGGCCTGAGCCTGCTGGGCGCCGCCGTCCGGCACCAACTCCGCTCCGACGAACCGCTGGTGGACCTACGGCTGCTCGCCGACCGGACCTTCGGGGCGGCGAGCTGGGCGGCCCTGCTCACCTCGGCCGGACTGATGGGCGCGCTGTTCGCCCTGCCGCTGCTCCACCAGGCCGCGCTCGGCGCCTCGGCCCTCGACGCCGGACTGAGCGTCTTCCCGGAGGCGATCGGCCTGATGGCCGCCTCCCAGGTGGTGGACCGCCTGCTGCCCCGTCTCGGACCCCGCCGCCTCGCCCTGCCAGGCCTGCTGCTCGCCGCCGCGGTCCTCGCCGCACTCGGCTGCGCGGAGAACCCGTGGCTGGTCCGGGCCCTGATGTTCGGCGTCGGCCTCATCCTGGGCACCGCCGTCCTCACCGTCCAGATCGCCGGCTTCGCCGACCTCCCCCCACCCGCGATGGGCCGTGCGATGGGCCTGTTCACCATCCTGCGCACCCTCGGCGGCGCCCTCGGCATCGCCGCCACCGCCGCCCTCGTCGCCGCCCTCCCCACCGACTCCGGCACCACCCCCTACTGCCTCGCCCTCCTCCTCACCGCCGCCCTGGTCGCCGCCGCCACCCTCCTCGCCGCCCGCCTCCCCACCAGCCCCCCGGCCCCGCCCCCGGAGGACTGACCACCTTGCGGATCCCTCCTCCGCTGCCCAGGCTGCCGTACGGTGGTCGGAGCACCGGAGGAGTCCGCATGAACCCTGAGCGCTTCCGCCTGCTCGATGAGGCGCGGCGCCGCCTCCCGGACGGCTTCAAGGCCGAGCTGGCGGGCGAGCTGATCGTCCTGCAGGCGCGGCCGGGGCCGATCACCAGCTCAACCTTGCGCTCGTCCAGCGCCAGTTCGAGGCGCACTGCCCGGCCGGCTACTTCCCGACCGGGAACAGCGACCTCTCCTCGCCGGAGGTCGGTTCCGTCCGGAATCCCGACCTCACGTACCTGCCCGACGACGTGATCGAGCTGGGTCGGGAGATTCCCGCCGAACTGGCGTTGATCGCGGTCGAGATCGTCTCGCCCTCCGATCCCGACAACGACTGGACCGGAAAGGTCCGCGACTACCCGCGGATGGGCTTCCCGCTCTACCTGGTCGTGGATCCGCGGCAGAAGACCGTGACGCTGTTCTCCGAGCCGAACCGCGACCGCTACCACACCCGGACGGAACGGGAGTTCGGCGAGACCATCCGCATCCCCGAGCCGTTCGGCTTCGAGCTGGACCTGGCCCGGCTGGTGCCCTACCGGGACTGAGCCGGGCCCGCCTTCGCCGGGCGGGCCTCGGTGGCCGGCGGGGCGGGCCGGTCCGCGCTACCCCGCCCCGGCGGGTGCGGCCGTCGAGGCCGGCGTTCCGAGCAGGTGGGCGAGTCCGTCGGCCAGGCCGCCGCGCCAGCAGGCGTAGTCGTGGCCGCCGTTGAACTCGCGGTAGGCGAGGTCGTAGCCGCGCGCCCGCAGGACGTCCCGCAGGTGCCGGTTCTGGGTGAGCAGCATCCACTCCTGCAGTCCGACCTCGACGTAGAAGCGGGCCGGGCGCCGCTTGCCGGTGGCGAACCGGCGGGTCAGCCATTCGCTGCCCTCGTCGAACTCGGTCTCGTCCGGCCACCAGAAGGAGCCGGACTGGCAGAGCGCGTTGCCGAAGCGTTCGGGGCGCCGGTAGGCGGCGTAGGCGGCGGTGAGTCCGCCCGCGCTCTGGCCCGCGAGGACGGTGCCGGCCGGGTCGGTGGTCGCGTCGAACTCCCGTGCGGCCCAGGGGAGGAGCCGGTCGGCGAGGAGGTCGACGAAGGCCGGGTTGCAGCTGAGGTCGTCGGGCCGTCCGGGGCCCATGGTGTGGACGAGCAGCGCCACGGTGGGCGGGATCGCGCCGTCGGCGGTGAGGTTGTCGAGGGTGTCGCCGACGGACAGCACCTCGCCCCACATCTCGCCGTCGAGCAGCACCGCGACCGGGTACGGGCCGGAGCCGTCCCCGTGCCCCGCCGGGAGGTGGACGTCCACCCGCCGCCCGGCGACGGTGTGCGGCACCGTCCGGCCGCGCGGCACGTGCTGCCGCCGCCGGACGTACGGCTGCGCGGGCGCCTCGGGGAGGCTGAGCACGGAGGCGGGGTGCCGGCCGTCGCGGGCGGGCAGCCGGGGTTCGGTGTCGTACGGGTCGGGGCGGGCGTGGTCGAGGACGCGCACCCAGTCGGGGCGGCCGGTGCCGGGGGCCTGCCCGCGGAACGGGTAGAGCTGGTACGAGGCCCGGTGGTCGGCGCGCAGCCGGTAGGTGATCGACCACGCGCCGTCGGGCCGGCGCACCATCAGGTGCGGCGTCAGGTCGCCGGAGTGGCGGTCCTTGTCCGTCACGGTGTGCAGCAGGGCGAGGACGCCGTCGCACTCCTCGCCGCGGTGGGTGAGGGTGACCAGGCGGTAGGCGGGGTCGTCGGGATCCGGCGCGACGACGGGAGCGGTTTCCACGGGGTTCTCCACAGCGATGACTCCAAGGGGCTTACGGGGTGCTGCCCTTGCGGCCGAGCAGTACCCAGAGCAGGAAGGGGCCGCCGAGGACGGTGGTGACGATGCCGACGGGGATCTCCACCCCGCCGATCAGCACCCGTCCGAGGGTGTCCGCGAGGACGACGAGCAGGGCGCCGGCCAGGGCCGAGCCGAGGACCGGCACGCGGGCCGGCCCGGCCAGCCGTCCGGCGATCACCGGCGCGGCCAGCGCCACGAAGCCGACCGGCCCGCAGACGCCGACCGCCAGTCCGGCGAGCGCGACCGCGAGCAGCAGGCAGGCGAGCCGGACCCGACCGGGGCTGACGCCGAGGGCGGAGGCGACGTCGTCGTCGAAGCGCAGCACCGCCAGGCGCCGGGCGACGCCCAGGGCGAGCGGCACCAGCACGGCCAGCCCGACCAGGACGGGTGTGGCGACGGCGTGGTCCCGTCCGTTGAGGCTGCCGGAGGTCCAGACGTACAGCGAACCCGCCGCGTTGAGCGAGCGGCGGGCCAGCGCGACCTGGACGACCGCGGAGGCGAGCGCGGACATCGCCAGGCCGACGACCAGCACCCGGTGGCCGCGGGCGCCGAGCCCGCCGGAGGCGAGGGTGACGGCCAGTACGGCGGCGAGCGCGCCGAGCGGCCCGGCCCACCAGGCGCCGAAGGTGCCGGAGACGGTGGCGGAGATCAGCACGGCGGCGGTCGCGCCGTCGTTGACGCCGAGCAGTTCGGGGGTGGCGAGCCGGTTGCGGGCGAGGGTCTGGGTGAGGCAGCCGGCCAGGCCGAGCGCGGCTCCGGCGGCGAGCCCGGCGACGATCCGGCCGAGCCGGAACTTCCGCACCAGCAGCACGTCGAGGCGCTCGCCGTAGCCGAACACGGCCCGGAAGGTGCGGCCGAGGCCGAGTTCGCCCTGCCCGGCGTACGCGGAGACCACGACGGCGGCGAGCAGCGCGGCGGCGAGGCCGAGGGCGGCGATCAGCGCCCGCCGGGGCAGCAGCAGCGACCAGGCGCCGCACCGCAGCGCCACCTCGGGCTTCGGGGCGGCTGGTTCGGCGCGCCGTGCGGGCGGGACGGAGGCCTCGGCGGGCTCGGTCAGGGCGAGCGCGGCGGAACGCCGGGAGCGGACGATCGCGATCAGCGCGGGGGCGCCGACCAGGGTGACGATCACCGACACCGGCGCCTCGAAGGGTCGGGCGACCACCCTGGCCAGGACGTCGGCGCCGGTCAGCACGGCGGCGCCGAACAGCCCGGCGAGCAGGGTGAGTCGTCCGACCCGGGGCCCGGCGACGGCTCGGGCGAGGTAGCCGGCGAGCAGGCCGAGGAAGGAGACCGGTCCGGCCAGCGCGACGGCCGAGGCGGTCAGCAGGGTGACGGCGAGGGCGACGGCGGCCCGGGTGGCGCCGGGCCGGTGGCCGAGGCCGCGGGCGAGGTCGTCGCCGAGGGCGAGGGCGGTGAGCGGCCGGGTGGTGAGCAGGGCGAGCAGGAAGCCGGCCCCGAGTACGGGGGCGAGCCGGCCCAGGGCGGCCCAGCCCTCCACGCCGGACAGCGAGCCGAGCACCCAGACCCGGTAACGGTCGTAGGCCTCCGGAGAGTTGACGGTCAGCACGCCGGTGAGGCCGCCGAAGGTCGCGCCGACGGCGGAGCCGCCGAGCACCAGGCGCATCGGCGACCCGCCGCCCCGGCTGCCCGCGATCAGCAGGACCAGGGTGCTGGCGAGCACCGCGCCGCCGAAGGCGAAGGCGAGGTACCCGTACGAGGTCTGCACGCCGAGGAGGGCGACGCCGAGGACGACGCCCAGGGAGGCGCCGGCGTTGACGCCGAGCAGGCCGGTCTCGGCGAGCGGGTTGCGGGTGACGGCCTGCAGTTGGGCCCCGGCGACGCCGAGCGCGGATCCGACCAGCAGGGCGGTGAGGGTGCGGGGGAGTCGCAGGTCGCCGACGACCAGGGCGAGTCGGCCGTCGGCGCGGGCGCCGTCGCGGTTCAGCAGGTAGTCCAGCACCCGGGCGGGGCCGACCTCGCCGGCGCCGACGGACAGCGAGAGCGCGGTCGGCGCGAGCAGCAGGGCCACGGCTCCGAGGGCGAGCGGCCAGGTGGGCCGCCGGGGCGCGGACCGGCGCGGCTCCCGCTCCGGTGGCGGGGCGTCCGGCGCGGGGGCGGGGGACGCTTCGTGGACGCCCGCTTGCGACAGTGTCATAAGGTAAGGCTAACCTAATCATCGAGCCGTCCCGTGGGGAACCCCACAGCGCACCGCGCGGCACTCCCGCTCCGCCGCGCTGCCCGGACGTCGCTCAACTCCCGTACCACCGTTGCCCGGAGGCACCCATGCCGTTCGCCCGCCGCCCGCACCGCCCCGCCCGCCGCCGCGCGGCCCAGGCGCTCGCCGTCACCGGGGCGGCCGCCCTGCTGCTCGCCGGCTGCGGGTCCTCCGGCTCCTCCGGCTCCTCCTCGTCCGCCTCCTCCCCGTCGGGAGGCGCGGTGGCCGGCGGCGGGGCCGGCAACGGCGGGGCCGGCGGCGGCGTCGGCGGCAAGCGGACCGTCAAGGACGCCACCGGCAAGGCCGTCGAGGTCCCGGCCGAGCCCAAGCGGATCGTCACCCTCACCCAGGAGGACCTCGACGCGGTGCTCGCCCTCGGCGTGAAGCCGGCCGGCATCACCAACGGACAGGGCCTCAACGAGCCGCCCGCGTACCTGAAGGACAAGGTCCAGGGCGTGCCGGTGGTCGGCAACCTGCTGCAGC
Organism: Kitasatospora sp. NPDC053308; assembly: GCF_055585785.1. Lineage (NCBI taxonomy): Bacteria > Bacillati > Actinomycetota > Actinomycetes > Kitasatosporales > Streptomycetaceae > Kitasatospora > Kitasatospora sp. NPDC053308. The sequence goes on from NZ_JBVJJY010000003.1 coordinate 241,857, forward strand.
CGGTGATGGACAAGGTCATCGCCGCCAAGCCCGACCTGATCCTGGCCGGTGACATGCAGGACGAGCAGGTGCTCAAGCAGCTGCGCGAGATCACCCCGGCGACGCTGGTCACCATGGCGCCCACCGACGACTGGAAGCTCGCCTTCCGGGGCATCGGCAACGCCGTCAACAAGCTCGACACCGCCGACAAGGTGATCGGCGAGTACGAGGCCAAGGCCGCCAAGGCCGGCGGCGAGCTCACCGGGAACAAGGGCGCCGCCGTCTCCATCGTCCGCTGGAACCCCACCGGCCCCAGCTGGATGGAGAAGAAGCAGTTCGCGAGCGGCGTCGCCCTCGACATGGGCCTCACCCGCCCGGCCGCCCAGGACAAGGACGGCAACGCCCACAGTCCGGCGCTCAGCCTGGAGAAGCTCTCCGAGATCGACGGCGACTGGCTGTTCCTGTCCACCCTCACCGACGACGGCAGGTCCGCGCTCAAGGACGTCCAGTCCAAGCCCGCCTACCGGGGACTGAACGCGGTGAAGAACGACCACGTCGTCACCGTGGACGGCTCCGTCTGGTCCACCCGGGGCGGCCCGCTCGCGGCCGACGTCGTCATCGGCGACCTCGGCAAGGCCCTCGGCGGCCACTGAGCGGGCGCCGGATCCGGGGAGCGGCCATGGAGTTGACGATCGAGGGGCTCACCGCCGGCTACGGCCCGGGGCGCCCGGTGCTCGGCGGGATCGACCTCACCGTCCCGGCCGGGCAGGTGGTGGCGGTGGTCGGGCCGAACGGCTGCGGCAAGTCCACCCTGCTGCGGGCCGTCGCCCGACTGCACCGGCCGGACGGCGGGCGGGTGCTGGTCGGCGGCGAGGACGTGTGGCGGCTGCGCCCGCGCCGGGCCGCGCACCGGATCGCCCTGCTGCCGCAGAGCCCGCAGGCGCCCGAGGCGGTCACCGTCACCGGACTCGTCCGCTACGGCCGCCACCCGCACCAGGGCCTGTTCCGGCAGTGGTCGCCGCAGGACGAGCGGCTGACCGCCGAGGCGCTGCGCGCCACCGGCGTCGAGGAACTCGCCGACCGCCGGCTGGACCGGCTCTCCGGCGGCCAGCGCCAGCGCTGCTGGCTCGCCATGGTGCTGGCCCAGGACACCCCCGTCGTCCTGCTGGACGAGCCGACCAGCGCGCTCGACCTCGGGCACGCGGTGGAGGTGCTGGAGCTGGTCCGCCAGGTCGCGGCGGGCGGGCGGACGGTGGTCATGGTGCTGCACGACCTGGCGGCGGCCGCCCGCTACGCGGACCTGCTGGTCGCCCTGCGGGACGGCGCGGTGGTGGCCTGCGGGCCGCCGCGCGAGGTGGTGGACGCGTCGCTGGTGCGGGCCCTGTACGACATCGACAGCCACGTCCTGACGGCGCCGGGCGACGGTGCCCCGCTCATCGTGCCCCGGGCGCCGGTGGTGTGACGGCGGGGCGGCGGGTCCGTCGGGTGGGGTGCGGTGTCCTGCCGAATCCCGGCTGAGGGCCCGCGAGTTCGGCACGGACGGCCGGGACGGGCCCGACACGTCGCCGACCCGGACGGCACGCCGCCGCTCGCCACCGGTACCCCGGACGGCCGCGGTGATCCGCGTCCGGGCGACGACGGCGTCCTCCGGCCCACCCTCCCGGGCCCGCCGGCGCGATGACCGCGCACGCTGACTCGGCCCGGCTCGGAATGATCGGCCCGGCCCCGGCCGGCCTCGCCCCGGTCCGGCCCCGTTCGACCCGCACCCGGCTCCCGATCCGCATCCGCTCCCGATCCGCACCCGGCTCCCGATCCGCACCCCGCTCCCGATTCGCACCCCGACCGGCTTGGTTCACCTGTTCGAGGGGTTTGGGGTCCGTGGGACCCCGTCCACCGCCCCCCGGCCTCCTCGTTGTCAGAGGGCCTCGCTACGTTCCTCGCATCGCTGGTCAGCAGGCCGGCGGGAGGTGGTTCCCGGGTGGTTCCCCGGTGGGAGGAGTACGGCCGTGGCATGGGTGGAGACGGGCGCGGGTGGGTACCGCGTCGCGCTCGACGGGGAGGGCAGGGTGGTGTGCCGCAACGCGGCGGGCCGCGCGCTCAAGTCCGTTCCGTCGAAGCTCGGTGACGACCCGGTGGTCGTCCAGCTCAAGCAGCTCGCCGAGTGGCTGGCCGCGCACGAGCGCGGCTGCCAGGACGACGTCGAGCGCTGGATGGTCCGCTCGCTGCCGGTGCCCGCCGCGGTGATCACCGCCGTCTGGCCGGACGAGGCCTGGCAGGCGGTGCTGCGCGACCTGGTGGTCACCGCCCCGGACGGTTCGGTGGCGGGCTTCCTGCGCGGGGCGGACGCCGAGCGCGGTCTCGGCCTGGTCGACCTCGAGGGCGACACCGTCCGGCTCACCGACGGCGAGGTCCTGATACCCCACCCGGTCCTCCTGGAGGACCTCGACGAGCTGCGCGAGTTCGCCGTCGAACTCGGCGTCTCCCAGCGCCTCCAGCAGCTCTACCGCGAGGTCTGGCACCGGCCGGCCGAGCTGCCCGGCGGCACCGAGGTCACCACCTACGCCGGCGGCCGCTACCGCGAGCTGCGCGAGCTGGTCGGGCGCTGCAACCGGCTCGGCTGCCGGGTCCGCGGCGGCTCCGCCGTCCTGCCGGTCACCGAGGGCGGGCGCACCGTCGAGGCCCGGGTCTGGGTCGGCGACTACTACGAGTACGACGCGTGCGAGACCGGCGCGCTCAGCTGGGCGGGGCCCGACGGCCGGGCGCTGCCGCTCACCGAGGTCGGACCGGTCGCCTGGTCCGAGGGCATGCGGATGGCCGCCGCCCTGTACGCCGGCCGCACGCACGAAGGGGAGGACGCCGCATGACCGCCACCGGCTCGAACACCACCACCAGCAGCAGCACCGCCACGACCGCCACCGCCACGCCCGAGGCCCTGCTCGACGCCGGCGCCGTGCTGCCGCTCGGCACCGTGCCCGGCGCCGGCCGCCCGGACAGCGCCGCCGACGTGCTCACCGCCCGCGGCTACAGCCACCCCGCGCTCGACGGCCGCCGGATCGTCCGGCTGGTTCCCGGCGCGCTCGGCCGGGCCGAGGACCTCGCCCTCGACTTCCTCGGCCTGGCGCCCGAGCAGGAGCCCGTCGAGGTCGGCCAGGTCCGCCAGGAGGCGCTCGGCTTCCCCGCCTGGGCGCTGGTCCACGACCCGGCCAACGGCCACCACGCGCTCGCCCTGGTGAAGGAGATGGAGCGGCTCGCCCGGCAGGCCACCTCCAAGCCGGGCGCCGCCAAGGACGGCTTCGACGCGCTCGCCGCCCGCCTCGGCCGCGCCGTCCCGCACTTCCTGCCCACCTTCTGCGAGGAGGTCGGCCGGATCTTCCTCGGCCACGGCAACCAGACCTACGCCGCCGCCTGGTTCGGCAAGGCCCGCGAGGCCGAGCGCACGTACGGACTGACGGTGGACGAGGAGCGGCTGCGCGCCGTCTTCCTGGAGTTCGCCCTGGCCGGAGCGCTCACCGTCAAGTCCCTGCGCCAGTACGTCAAGGAGCTCGCCCAGCGGCTTGACCCGCTGACCGCCTGGCAGCGGTTCCGCCAGCTGTGCACCGAGCGCTCCGCGGCCGGCATGGCCCCGTACGCCGGGGTCGCCGAGGACGCCCGTGCGCTGATCAGGGCCGCCGGGCTGGACCGCACCGAACACGAACACGCCCTGCTCGCCGAGCTGTTGGACTCCCCGGCGGTCAACCGGGCGCCCGCCGCGTTCTGGAAGTCCTGGCACGGCGCGCTGGTCGAACTCGGCAAGCGGGACGCGGGCGTCCGGCACCGCCTGCTGGAGCTGCTGCCCGACCCGGCCTCCGCCGGCTCCGACTCCGCCCAGCAGGACGCCGCCTGGCTGGCGGTGCTCGCCGAGACCGGCGCCGACACCCTGCTCACCGGCCCCCGCGCCGAGGACGCCGAACCCGCCGCCGCCTGGCTCCAGCGCTGGTGCCACCACCTCGGCCGCGGCTGGCGCACCCGGCCGAGCTGCCCGGCCACCCTCGCCCTGGCCGGCCGGATGGTCGAACGGCTGCGCGCCGACGCCGTCCCGGTGGACCTCTTCACCGGCATCCGCGCCAGCCACACCCGGATCGACCTGCTGGACCTCCTGCTCACCGCGGGTGTGCCGGTGGCCGACCCGCCGGCCGGCGCCGGCTTCGACCTGCGCGACTGGATCGGGCAGTGCGGCCCCGACAGCCCCGCCCTCGCCTCCGTGGCCGCCGACGCCCGCTACCGGCCGCTGCTGCGCCAGGCCACCCCGGCCGCCTGGGAGACGGCCGTGAAGAACCGCGCAGCCGTCCTGCCCCTGCTGAACGAGCTGTTCGCGGAGTGGGCCGAGGCCCGCGCCCAGGAGGTCGGCGCCGCCCGCGGCCTGGCCGGCGCCGCCGAACTGGTCCGCTCGCTGGCCCAGCACCGCACCGCCATCCGCACGGTCGCCCCGGCCGCCGCCGAGCGGATCGCCGCGCTCGACGTCACCGGCCTGCTCGCCCGCGCCCTCGGCGCCGGCATCCTGGACGAACTCGGCTGGCCCGCCCTGGAGGAGGCGCTCGACAAGCTCGCCGACCCGCCCGCCGCCGACGCCCTCCCGGTGACCGCCCCCGGCCTGCGCGCCCGGGGCCTGAGCGGCCTGATCGTCGAGGACGCCTGGCCGCACCTGATCCTGTCCCGCCTCGACCGCGCCGTCGTGGTCGGCCCGCAGGGCATCCTGCTGGAGCACACCCTGCGCGTGCCCAAGCTCCCGGAGAGCTGGAACCGGCCCCGGCTGCGCCTGGTCGACGGCGAACTCCTCGTCGCCTGGTACGAGGGCAACAAGCAGACGGCGTACTGGTCCGGCCGACCCGGCGAGACCTTCGAACTCGAGGGCCGCGCCATCGCCGGCTACCACTACGGCGACCGGTTCCCGGACGAGCCCTCCCTCCCGCTGCCCGGTGGCGGCCGCACCACCGGCGAGCGTCCGCTGCACGCCGGCGACACCCGGATGCCGCACCAGCACCCGGTCCTCGGCGACGGCACCGGCTACTGGACGCTGCGCCACGGGCCGGACGGCCCCGTCCTGCGCGAACTCGACCCGGCCACCGGCACCGTGGGCCGAGCCGCCGAGCCGCCCGTGATCGCCGCCACCGCCGAGGCCGGCCGCCTCGCCACGGGCACCACCCGGCTGCTGCCGCTGCAGCCCGGCCTGGAGCAGACCCCGCTCGGCACCGACGGCACCGTGCTCGGCCACTGGCTCCGCACCGACCCCGGCCGCGCCGTCACCACCTTCACGGCCGGGGGGCAGCGCATCGTCCTGCCGCTGAACGGACGCCGCGAGCCCGACACCCTCCCCGTGGGCCGGCTCGCCCTGCCCGGCGGCGCGGCCCCGGTGGTCAGCCGCTCGGGCGGCGAGGACCTCGCGCTCAACCTGCCCGACCTCGCCGACCGCGCCGACCGCACCACCGACCTGCGCCCCTGCCGGTCCGGCGAGCTCTCCGCGGCCGGCACCGCGCTCGTCCCGCCGTACGACCACTGGCACTCCCTGCGGCCCCGCGACGAAGCCGGATCGCGCGTGCTGCGCGGCGTGACGGCCGAGCACGCCGCCCGCCTGATCGACCTCGCCTGGCCCGTCGACGCCGAACCCGTCCCGGAGGACGAGCAGCGCTGGCTGACGGTCCAGGGCGTCCGGCGCCCGCTCGCCCAGCGCGGCGAGGCCCGCGACACCCTGCCCGTCGAGGCGGTCGGCACCGCCCTGCCCGGGATCACCCACCCGCTGCTGCTCGCCGGCGTCGCCGGGCTCGCCCGCGCCGCCGCCGACCTGCTGGACCGGGTCGCCCGGTTCGTCCCGCAGCCGGAGGCCGAGCGCCCCGGCAAGGCGGAGGCCGCCGAATGGCGTCCCGACCACGGCCGGGACGACCAACTGCGCGACGCCGTCCGCACGGTGCTGCCCGGTATCCGCGGCTTCGGCAACACCTGGGGCAGCTCCGACCGCTGCTGGGTGCTGAACAACCTGCGCGCCGTCACCGCCGTCCTGGCCGCCCCGCCCGCCCCGACCGGCGAGGGCTGGAGCTCCCCGGCGAGCGTCACCCTGCGGGGCGGCGACGCCTACCACGGCTGGCTGCACCTGCTCGGCCGGGTCGACGTGCTGGCGCACGCCGTGGCCGCCCCGCTCACCCGGTCGGCCTCCCGCTCCACGCTGACGCTCCTCCTCACCGAGCTCACCAAGGGCCCGCTCGCCGACCGCGGCGCCACCCTGCGCGAGATCGTCCTCGCCGAGTCCGTCGAGAGCGCCAGGAACGCCCGGGGCGACGGCCCCGCCGACCACCGCCAGGGCGAGGTGCTGCGCCACGGCGACCGCACCGTCGTCATCCTCGGCCACCGGCGCCAGTTCGACGACGGCACGGTGCACTGGCTCGCCGTCGACCACGACCCGAGCGGGCGGTTCGGCCCCGTCGCGCACTTCACCACCGTCGAGGAGCGCGACACCGAGGAGCGGGTCACCGCCGCCTGGGTCGCCAAGCTCTGCCGGGTCGTCGCGATCCGCCGGCCCGTCCCGTGGGACCCGTCCCGGGCCGCCGCCTTCTCCGAACTCACCGGCATCGGCACCGCCCGCGCCACCCTGCTGCTCAGCCCGCCCTCCGGCCTCCTCGACTGGGGCGCCACCGAGCTGCCCGCCGAGTACGGCCTCAAGCCCGCCCAGGTCCAGGCCGCCCAGAACTGGCTGCGCGGACACGACCACGACGGTGTCGCCGAGGTCTGGAGCGCCCTGCTCACCGCCGATCCCAAGACGCTGTGGACCGAGGGCCCCGACCTCGCCGCCGGCGCCGAGGCCTGGATCCGACGCTTCGGACGGCTCGTCACCCTGCCCGACGAGGCCCACACCACCGTCCAGGGCGTCACCATCGGCGCCATCGAGGCGGTGCTCAACTCGGCCCACACCCCGTGGCTCAGCCGCACCACCGCCTTTCGGATCCGGCAGGACACCCAGGGCACCCCCCGGTTGGTCGCCGACGACGTCACCGCCCTGCCCGACTCGGGCGCGCTCTCCCAGGCCGTCGACGCCATCCGCTGGCTCGCCTACCACCTGCCCGCGGACAGCCCGCTGCGCGCGCTGCTGCCCCGGGCCGCCACCGCACTGCGCGAGCGGCTCGCCGACCCGGAGCTGCTGCTCGACTACGACCTCCTCGGCACCACCAAGAACACCCCGCTGGCCCCCGTGCTGCGCACCCACTTCGGCCTGCCCGCCGAGGGCGGCGCCGACCCGGACGGCGTGGTGCGCTGCGGCCCCGCCCTGGTCCTGACCCCGAGCCACGAGGCGTACGAGCGGGTCTGGCTGCGGCCGGCCGCCCTCACCGGCCCGGACGACCCGCTGCTCGACCTGATCGGCGGGCTGGCCAACACCTACTGGTTCGGTCCCGAGCGGGCCGCCATCGCGTCCGTGCTGCGCGGCGAGCCGGAGCGCCTGGCCGCCTCCGCCGCCGCGGTGACGGTCACGGCGTCGGTCCCGGTGGCGCCCGGGGCGACGGAGGGGAGCGGCAGCAGCGACACCGGCGCGGGCACCGTCTGGCTGCAGAACCCGCAGCTGTCCGTCCCCGAGCTGGTCGCCGAGGTGTCCCGCACCCACGGCCTCGGCGAGGACGCGGCCGCGCTCTACCTCCAACTGCTCGCCCTGCCCGACCCCACCGACCGCAACGTCGCCCGCTGGACGGGCTGGAAGCCCGCCCGGCTCAAGCGGGCCCGCGCCGAACTCGCCGCCACCGACCTGGTGCTGGAGGCCAAGCGGTCCCGGGCCGGCCGCGGACTCTTCCTGCCCGGCGGCTGGCAGGAGGCCAAGGCCCCGGCCCTGCCGGCCGAGACCTGGAAGGCCGCCCTGTACGAACTGCCCACCCACCGGCCGGTGCTGGCGCAGCTGCCCGTCCCCGAGCTGTTCGCCCGGGCCTGGCAGCGCACCCTCGACGGCGACACCCCCGGTTACGAAGAGCTCCAGACCAGCAAGCGCAGGAAGGCCCGCCGATGAGCACCACCACCGCCCCCGGGACCACCGCCCCCAAGACTGCAGAGCGGCAGATCGTCCCGCCCGAGGAGAAGTACGCGGCCGAACTGGAGTTCCTGGCCGCGCATGACAGCGGACCGCGCCCGCCCGGCTGGCGCCTCACCCCGCGCGCCGTGGTCACCTTCGTGATGGGCAGCGGCGGCGAGAAGCTCAAGGCCGGGCGCAGGAGCCTGGCCATCGAGCCCAAGTTCGTCGGCGAGCGCGCGCTGGTCGAGCGCTGCGTCGTCACCCTCGCCGGGGAGCGCGGCCTGCTGCTCGTCGGCGAGCCCGGCACCGCCAAGTCGATGCTCTCCGAACTGCTCGCCGCCGCCGTCTGCGGCACCAGCGCGCTCACCGTCCAGGGCACCGCCGGCACCACCGAGGACCAGCTCAAGTACGGCTGGAACTACGCCCTGCTGCTCGCCAAGGGCCCCAGCCGCGAGGCCCTCGTCCCCTCCCCGGTGCTCACCGCGATGACCACCGGCGCGGTCGCCCGGGTCGAGGAGGTGACCCGCTGCCTGCCCGAGGTGCAGGACGCCCTGGTCTCGCTGCTCTCCGAACGGCGCATCGCCGTCCCCGAGTTGGCCGGCAGCCCGGACGGGCAGCTGCACGCCGCGGCCGGCTTCACCCTGATCGCCACCGCCAACCTGCGGGACAAGGGCGTCAGCGAGATGTCCGCGGCCCTCAAGCGGCGGTTCAACTTCGAGACGGTCGGCCCGATCGGCAGCCTCGCCGCCGAGGTCGAGCTGGTCCGCCGCCAGTCCACCGTCGCCGTCGCCCGGGCCGGCGCGGCCTACGCGGTCGACGACGCCGTCCTGGAGGCCCTGGTCACCGCCTTCCGCGACCTGCGCAGCGGCCGCTCCACCGAGGGCTGGGACGTCGAACGCCCGTCCACCGTGATGAGTACCGCCGAGGCGGTCTCCGTCGCCACCGCCCTCGGCGTCACCGCCGCCTACCTGCCCGACGGCGGCGACCTGCTCGGCCGCCTCCCCGGCCAACTCCTCGGCGTGGTCCGCAAGGACGACCCGGCCGACGCGGCCCGGCTGCTCGGCTACTGGGACGGCCCGGTCCGCCGCCGCGCCGAACAGGGCGCCGCGACCTGGCGCACCCTGTGGGACCTCCGCTCGGCACTGGAGGCCTGAGCCGATGAGCAGCGCGGAGACCCGCGTCCCGGACGACGCGGACCGGACGGTCCGGACCGAGGCCGACCGCCTGGCCGCCTCGGGCGCCGGCCGCCCCGGCCCCTACCTGATCGGCGTGCGCCACCACGCGCCGTCCCTCAGCGCGGTCGTCCCCGCGCTGCTCGACGCGGCCCGGCCCGAGGCGGTGCTGGTCGAACTGCCCGCCGAGTTCCAGCCTTGGCTCGGCTGGCTCGCGGACGAGGCGACCGAAGCCCCGGTCGCCCTCGCCGCCGCCCCCGCCGGGCCCGAGGAGGCGGGCGGGCCCGCCTTCTACCCGTTCGCCGACTTCTCCCCGGAGTTCGCCGCCCTGCGGTGGGCCCGCCGCAACGGCGTGGAGGCCGTCGCCTGCGACCTCCCGCTCGCCCAGCGCACCGCCCGCTCCCTCGCGCAGGGCCGGCACCCCGGCGGCCCCCGGGAGTCGTCCGTCGGCGACCCGAACGCCCCCGGCCTCGCCGACGCCCTGCGCCACCGCCTCACCGGCCGCGACTCCGACGAGGACCTGTGGGACCGGCTGGTCGAGACCGCCGCCCCGGGTTCCACTCCGGAAGCCGTGCGGCGCGCCGCCCTGCTCGTCGGCTGGGCCCTGCGCCGCGACGCCGAGACCGGCCCCGGAGTCGACCCGTACGACCTGCGCCGCGAGGCCTGGATGCGCGCCCGCATCCGGGCCGCCGCGGCCGGCGGGCGCCGGATCGCCGCCGTCATCGGCGCCTTCCACGCCCCCGCCCTGCTGGACGGGCCGATCGCCACCGAGGAACCGCCCCGGCCCGGCGACCCCGGGCACGTCCTGTCCCTGATCCCGTACACCTACCCGCTGCTCGACGCCCGCTCCGGCTACCCGGCCGGCATCCGCGACCCGGAGTGGCAGCACACCGTCCTCGACGCCGCCGGCGACCCCGAGCGGCTCGCCGAGGCGCTCACCGCCACCGCCGTCCGGATCTGCGCCGCCCTGCGCACCCAGGACCACCCGAGCGGCCCGGCCGACGCCCGCGAGATCGTCCGCCTGGCCGGCGACCTCGCCCGGCTGCGCGGCCACGCCGCCCCCGGCCGCGGGGAGCTCGTCGAGGCGGTCCAGACCGTCCTCGCCCAGGGCGAACCCCTCGGCCGCGGCCGGGCCGTCGCCCGCGCCCTCGAACAGGTCCTGGTCGGCACCCGTACCGGCCGCCCGACCCCCGCCGCCCCGCGCAGCGGACTCGCCCCCGCCGTCGAGGGCCTCCTCGCCGACCTCGGCCTCCCCGGCCCCGCCGACCCCGGCCCGCGCGACCTGCGCCTCGACCCGCTGCGCAGCCCGCTCGACCGCCGCCGCGAGATCCTCCTCCACCGCCTCACCGCCTGCGACGTCCCCTACGCCGACCCCGTCGCCACCACCGGCGCGGGCGGCACCGAAACCCTCGGCACCCGCTGGCAGCTCCACTGGACGCCCGCCACCGCCGCCATGCTCACCGTCGCCGGCACCCGCGGCGTCACCCCGGCCCAGGCCGCCGAAGGCGCCCTGCGGGCCCGTCTCACCGCCGACCCCACCCCGCGCGAGATCATCGACGGCCTCACCGCCGCCGCCTCCTGCGCGCTCCCCGCGCTCACCGAGACCCGCCTCACCCAACTCACCACCGTCCTCCCCACCACCGCCACCCTCCCCGAACTCCTGGACGCCATCGCCCTCCTCGACCGCCTCACCGCAGGCCACTTCCCGGGCCACACCCCGGCCGAGGAAGGGCCGCCCGGCACCGCCGACGGCGTCGCCGCCGCACCGGCGCCCACCTCCGCCGCCCTCACCTCCGCAGCCGCCTCCTCCTCCGGTACCGGTGCCGAGGGCTCCGCCGTCGGGCCCCCCTCCGGTGCCGCCCCCACCGCCGCGCTCTCCTCCACCGCCGCGCCCTCCGCCGGTGCCGGTGCCGAGGGCTCTGCCGCCGCGCCCTCCTCCGCCACCCCCTCTTCCGCCCCCACCCCCTCTTCCACCCCCACCTCCTCCCGATCCGCCGTTCCCGGTGGGCCGTTGGCCGAGGCGGGGGAGGTGCTGACGGTCGCCGCGGTGCGGCAGTTGGAGGGGCTGGGCGGGTCGGACGATCCGCAGGACGCCCGGGCGCTGGTGGAGTTGGTGCGGCGGGCGGACCGACTGGGCGGGGTGCGGCTGGCCTACGTGCTGGCCGAACTCGCCGAGCAGGGCAGCCCGTTGGTACGGGGAGCGGCCGGAGCCGTGCGGGTGCTGCTCGGGCAGGAGCCGGCCGGCGCGTTGGGCGGTCGGGCCGCGTCCTGGGTGGACGGGGCCACCGGGCCGCAGGCGAGGCACGCGCTCGGCCGGGCGCTGGTGGGCCTGTTGACGGCCGCGGAGGGGCTGTTCGACTCCGCGCCGGAGGCGCTCGAACCGGTGCTGGAGCGGGTCACCTCGCTGTCCGACAGCGCCTTCCTGGACCGGCTGCCCGCCTTGCGCGGCGGCTTCGACACGCTCAGCCCCGCCGCCCGCGACCGGTTGCTGGCCCTGGTCGAGGAGCAACTGGGCGCCCGGCTCACCGCGTTGCCCGAGGAGACCGCCCCCGCCGTGGTCGCACGCTGGGTGCGCGCGGACCTCGCGGCCCGCGCCGCGCTGGCCCGCCGGGGCCTGCTCCCGGCGGAGGCCCCTCCCAGCACGCCGGAGCCGACGGTGGCGCCCGCGCCGCAGCCCGCTCCCGTACGGACCGGCGAGTCCCGGCACGCCCTCTCCCCCGCCGAGCGCTGGCGGCTGCTCCTCGGCCGGCCCGGCAGCGGCGGCCTGAGCGGCCGCAGCTCCCGACTGGCCACCGCCCTGGACGAGTTGTACGGCACCGGCCGCGGCGAGGGCTCCGGCCCCGGCCTGGAGAGCCGGGGCGACCGGGGCGGCCGCGAGGCCCCCTACCCCGGGGTGCGGGAGTGGGCGGAGGAGCTGGAGGCGCTGTTCGGCCCGGGCCTGCGGGAGGAGGTGCTGGCCGCCGCGGTCGCGCGGGGCCGCGACGACGTCCTGGAGGCGATCGACCCTTCCGCCGTCCGCCCCTCGGTCGACCTGCTGCGCACCGTCCTGGAGCACGCGGGCGGCCTGCCCGAGGCCCGGGTGGCGCGGCTGCGCCCGCTGGTGCGGCGCCTGGTGGACGAGCTGTCCCGGGAGCTGGCGACCAGGCTGCGCCCGGCGCTGACCGGGATCGCCGTGCCGCGGCCGTCCCGCCGGCCGGGCGGCGGTCTGGACCTGGACCGGACCATCCGGGCGAACCTGGCAACCGCCCGTCCCACGCCGGAGGGCGGCACACTGATCGTGCCCGAGCGCCCGGTGTTCCGGACGAGGGCGCGGCAGGCCAACGACTGGCGGCTGATCCTGGTGGTGGACGTCTCCGGATCGATGGAGGCCTCCACGGTCTGGGCCGCGCTGACGGCCTCGATCCTCGCCGGGGTGCCCTCGCTGACCACCCACTTCGTGGCGTTCTCCACCGAGGTCGTGGACCTCACCGAGCGCGTGGAGGACCCGCTGAGCCTGCTGCTGGAGGTACGGATCGGCGGCGGCACCAGCATCGCGCGCGGTCTGCGCTACGCGCGGGAGCTGGTGACGGTGCCGTCCCGCACGCTGGTCGCGGTGGTCAGCGACTTCGAGGAGGGCGGGCCGGTCTCCGGGCTGCTGGCCCAGACCAGGGCACTGGTGGACTCCGGCGTGCACGTGCTCGGCTGCGCGGCGCTGGACGACACCGGGACGGCCCGCTACTCGAAGGCGGTCGCGGGCCAGTTGGTCGCGGCCGGCATGCCCGTGGCGGCGTTGAGCCCGCTGGAACTGGCCCGCTGGGTGGGGGAGAAGGTGCGATGAGCGTGACGGGGCGGACGAACGACTGGCCCGCGGTGCGGCCGGAGGTGGTCGCCGAGGTGGTGGCCGGGCTGAGCGCCCGGCTGCAGAAGCGGTTGGACGGCGCGGCGGCGAAGCTGGCGGACCGTCCGGTGGTCCGCGACGGCGACGAGTGGCGGGTGGAGGTGGACGAGGAGACGACGCTCGTCCTGCACGCCCCGGGTGGGGTGGTCGCCGGCCAGGCGGACGTCCGCTGCGGCTGCCTGCTGGCCCCGGCCTGCGTGCACCGGGCCGCAGCCGTCACCCTCTGCCCGATCGCCGAGCTGACCGATCCGGCCGAACCGACCGCGCTGACCGATCCGACCGCGACGCCCGGTCCGACCGCGCTGACCGATCCGATCGCGACGGCCGAACCGGGTTCAGCGGCAACGGCCACGGGGCCGACCGACACGCCGTCACCGACCGGCCCCGCCGGGTCGGCCGCCCCCGCGGGACCGGCCACTCCGCAGGCGCCCCTCACCGCCGTCGAGCTGGCCGCCGCCCGGCACCTCCACCGGGCCGCGGCCGCCGTCCTCGCCGCCGGGGTGGGCGGCGCGGGCGCGGTGGCCCAGGCGGAGCTGCTGCGGGCCGCCCACCGGGCCCGGCTCGCGGGCCTGCACCGCCCGGCCGCGGCGGGCGTCGCGGTGGCGACCAGGGTCCGCGCGGCCCGGTCCGGCGCGCCCGACCACCGGTTGGCGGACCTGGTGGCCGGACTGCGGGAGCTGCTCGGCCTCACCACCGCGCTGACGGCCGGTACCGGGCCGGTCGCCGAGCTGCGCGGCACCGCGCGGCAGAGCTACCGGGAGGAGGGCGGCCTGCGCCTCTACGGGCTGTTCGCCGAGCCGGTGCTGACGGCGACCCACGCGGGCGTCGTCAGCTGGGCGGTGGACGCCACCGGGCGCCTCAGCACGATCGCCGAGGTCATGCCGCACCAGGACGCGGCGGCGGCCGCCCCGCAGGCGGTCGGGGCGGGCAACCGGACGCTCCGCCTGGGTGACGCGGCACTCAGCCACCGCGAGTTCAGCCGCGCCGGGCTGGCCGTCCAGGGCGCCACCAGGTCGGCCTCCGGGCGGCTGGGCGCGGGCGCGGCCGTCCGGGCGGTCCGGGCGGCGGGCGCGGCGTGGACGGCGGAGCCGGCGGCCCGGCTGTGGTCGGTCCCGGCGGCCGTGCAGGTGGAGCGGGCGCTGGCGGCGCTGGACCAGCCGTACGAGAGCCGACCGGCCGGGAGCGATCTGCTGTTCCTGGACGTGACGCTGCTCGGCGCCGCCCCCGGCGGGCCGGGCGGGGCGCCGCAGTTGTCGGCACAGTGGGCGGAGGACGGCCCGGTGCTCGCCCTGCGGCCGGCGATCGAACACCCCGGGCTGCCCTTCCGCGCGAACCTCGCGCTGCTCGCCACCGCCCCAGGGCTGCGGCTGCGGGTGATCGGCCGACTGGAGCGCGCCGACCGTCCGGTGCTGCGGCTGCTCGCGATCGGCGCGCCCCCAAAGGCCCCGGACCCGCTCGCGCTCCCCGCCGACCTCGCGGGCCGGGTCAACCTCGGCCTCGAACACCTTCAGACGGCCGACCTGCGGACCACCGACCTCGTGGCCCCGGCGGGGGGCGGCGCGTTGCCGGCCGGGGGGCAGCCGGGGCCGCCCGCGCCCGCCGGCCCGCCGGTCCATGTGCTCGGCCGTCGGGTGGAGCAGACGGTCACCACCGGCCGGCACGCGCTCGCCCCGAGCCGGGCCACGGCGGCGGCCGACCGGGGCCTGCTGCGCGCCGCCGGGCTGTCCACCGCCGCCGAGCTCCTGGACGGCTTGCGGGCCGCCGCGGCGAACCAGCGGCGCGACGTCTTCGGCCGGATCGTCGCGGACGACCACGACGCCTTCGCCACCGCCTGGTTGGCGGCCGCCTGGTACACCGAGGAACTGGCGACGGCGCTGTGCTCGGCGGCCTGGGAAGGGGAGGGGTGAACCCCGGGACGAACTGGTTGCACGGACCGGTAATCCGCGCGGACTGGCATACTGACGGGAAGGGAGGCACTCACCAGCCGGTACGGCGGAGCGGCAGCGCGGAAGCGCCCGCGGTGCCGCAGCGCAGCGGAAAGGACGGCGCGTCATGGGGATCCGGGACGACGCGGCCGAGATCCGGGCCCGCGGCTGGCGCACGCTCGCCGCGCTGCACGGAATGATCGACGCCGCGTTGGAGAAGGCGCTGCAGGCCGAGTGCAAGCTGTCGGTGGTCGAGTACACGGTGCTGGAGGCGCTCTCGCGCCAGGACGGCTGGCACATGCGGATGCAGCAGCTGGCCCGCGCGGCGGCGCTGAGCAGCAGCGCGACCACCCGGCTGGTCAGCCGTCTGGAGGACCGTGCCCTGCTGAGCCGCTACCTCTGCGCGGACGACCGGCGCGGCATCTACACGGAGCTGACGCCCCAGGGCCGCGACCTGCTGGCGGCCGCCCGTCCGGTGCACGACGCCGCGCTGGAGGAGGTCCTGGCCCGGGCCACCGAGGTCCCGGAGCTGGCGCCGCTGGTCACCTCGCTCGCCGAACTCGACCCGGCGCACGCCTGAACCGGCAGCCGAAGCCGCCTCGGCTCCCGAGGCTCCCGAGGCTCCCGGGGCTCGTGTGCCTCCTGCGGCTCCTGCGGCTGCCGAGGCCCGCGAAGCTCCCGAGCGGCCTTCCACGCCCCCAGCGGCTTCCGGCGGGCCGCCGGTCCGCCCGCCGGTCCGCCCGCCCGTCCGCCGGTCCGCCCGTCCGCCCGCCCCCCGTCCGGCGCCCTCAGCGCCGCCCGGCGGCCAGGGCGGTGCGGTGCACGTGGTCGAGCAGGGCGAGCAGCAGTTCCTTGCTGGACGCCCGCTCCCGGACGTCGCACAGCACGACCGGGACCTCCGGCCCGAGGTCGAGGGCGCGGCGGACCTCCTCGGGGGTGGCCTCGCGGCGGCCGTGGAAGCAGTTGACGCCGATCGCGAACGGGATGCCCCGCTGCTCGAAGAAGTCCACGGCGGCGAAGCTGGATTCGAGCCGACGGGTGTCGGCGAGGATGATCGCCCCGAGGGCGCCGAGCGCGAGGTCGTCCCACATGAACCAGAACCGGAACTGCCCGGGCGTACCGAAGAGGTAGAGCACCAGGTCCTCGTGGACGGTGATCCGCCCGAAGTCCATGGCCACCGTGGTGGTGGACTTGTCCTGGACGCCGTCGAGGCTGTCGACCCCGATGCTGGCGCGGGTCATCCGTTCCTCGGTCTGCAGCGGTTCGATCTCGCTGACGGAACCGACCATGGTGGTCTTCCCGACGCCGAAGCCACCGGCGACGAGGATCTTGACCGCGCCCGGCACCAGGCTCTGGGTCGTCAATTCGGGTCTCCTGGAAGTGTGCTGGGAGAACGGTGGGCCCCGACCGGTGCGGCCGCGGCCGCCGGCGGAGGGACGCCCCGTCGGTCGCCGAGAGCAGCGCCGACGGGGACGGGAGCACGGAACGCCCGTGCGCCGGACGTCCGCCCGAGGACCGTCCGACGTCCGGCGGACGCCCGTCAGAGCCGTCTGACGCCCTCGATCACGGCCTGGATCAGCGAGATGTCCGGCGCCTCGGCGAGCTGGACCGGGGCGCGGGTGAGGATCAGCCGGGCCTCGGCGAGGTCGTCCAGCAGCACCTTGACCACGCTGACGGGCAGGTCGAGGGTGGCCGCGATCTCGGCCACGGCCAGCGGGCGTTCGCGGCACAGGTCGATGATCGCGGCCGGTTCGGGCGCCAACCGGGTGGTGTCGGTGCGCGGGTCGGCGGTGACCACCAGGGTGATCAGCGCGAACCCGTCACGGACCGGGCCGGTGCGCCCGTTGGTGATCGCGTAAGGGCGGACCAGGTGGCCGGCGTCCTTGTCGTAGAACCAGCCCTCGTCGGCGTCGGCGGTGGTCACGCACCGCCGCCCGCGCCGGCCTGGCCGGCGTCGCTGCGCGGCGCCGCGGTGAGGTACTGGCCGACCTGTTTGACCAGCATGTTGATCTCGTAGGCCATCAGCCCGGCGTCCACCTGCTCGCTGGTGAGGACGGCGAGCCGGGCGCCCTGACCGGCGGTGGTGACGAACAGGAACAGCTGGTCCATCTCGACCACGGTCTGCCGGACCCGCCCGCCGTTGAAGCGGTGACCGGCGCCGCGGGCCAGGCTCTGCAGGCCGGAGGCGACGGCGGACAGGTGCTCGGCGTCGGCCCGGTCCAGGCCCTGGGACGTGCCGACCAGCAGGCCGTCCTCCGAGAGGACGATGGCGTGCCGGGTCTCGGGGACCCGCGCGACCAGCTGGTCCAGCAGCCAGTTGAGGTCGCGCTGGGTTTCGGTGTGCTGCGTCATCACTGCTGTTCCTTGGCGTCCTGAGCGGCGGAAGGTGCGGCCGGGGTGTGCGGGGCGGCGGGCGCGGGCGAGGCCGGGTCGCCCGGTTCGGTGTCGGCCGCGCGGGCGGTCCGGGTGCCGCGCTGGATGGCGGCCATGGTGGCGCGGGAGCGCTGCGGCGAGGGGTCCTCGGCGGCGGCGTCGGCACCGCCGTACCGGGGGGCGGCCGGGACGGACGGCACGGTCGGGGCGACGGGGGCGGAGCGGCCGACGGACGGCGGCAGCATCGCGCCGGGCGCGTTGGCCTCGCGGAGCTGCTCGGCGAGGCTGGCGTTGCGGACCCGCTGCGGCAGGACCCGCGGGGTGCGCAGTTCGCCGTCCGGGCCGTGCTCCACCCGGTCCTCCCGCGGGCGTTCGTGGGTGGGCGCGGAGCGGTCGGCGGGGACCCCGTCGAACGGGGAGGGCACGCCGCCCGGCAGCGCGTCCGGCACACCGCTCGGCCGGGCGCCCGGCACCCCCTCCGGCACGGCGCCCGCTCCGGTGTCCGGCACGGCGCCCGCTCCGGTGTCCGGCACGGCGCCCGCTCCGGTGTCCGGCACGGCGTCCGCCGGGACGGCGACCGGGAGTTCGTAAGGGCGCGGCATGGCGGGCCGGGGGACGACCACGGCCCCGGGCAGCCCGGGGATCTCGGCGCCGACGGGCAGGCCGCCGTTGGGGGGCAGCGCCGGACCACCGTCCGCCGTACCGCCCGCTCCCTCCGCCGGACCGCCTCCGGACCCCGGACCGAGCAGCGCGTCGGCGCTCACGCCGCCGTCACCCGCGCTCCGCACGACGCCGTCACCCGCACCCGGCGCACCGATGCCCGCCGCACCGCCGATCCCGGCGGCACCGCCGACGACCGGTGGAGCCTCCGAAGCGGCAGGCCCCGCGGGCCCGTTGCCCAGCAGCCCGCCGAGCACCCCGGCCAGCGTGCCCGAGAGCTCCTCGTCGACGTCCCCGAGGTCCCCGACGCCCCCGGGGCCCCGGACGCTCCCGTCCGCGCTCGGCCGGGCCTCCGCCACCGGGGTGCGGGTGACCCGCGCGCCGGAGGGCAGCCCGGGCACCGCGGCCGGCTGCTCGGGCTGCTCCAGCAGCACCGAGGGCACCAGCACCACGGCCCGGGTGCCGCCGTACGGCGACGGCCGCAGGGTGACCTGGATGTCGTGCCGGGCGGCCAGCCGCGCGACCACGAACAGGCCGAGGCGCAGGTCGTCGCCGAGCGCGGAGACGTCCAGCTCGGGCGGGTTGGCCAGGTACGCGTTGAGGCGCTCGTACTCGTCCTCGGTCATGCCGAGGCCGCGGTCCTCGACCTCGACCGCCAGGCCCTTGGGCACTTCCTGCGCGGAGACCTGCACCTGGGTGTACGGCGGGGAGAAGGTGGTGCCGTTCTCGATCAGCTCGGCGGTCAGGTGGATGACGTCGGCGACGGCCTGTCCGCTGAGCGAGGCCCTGGGCACGCCCTGGACGACGACGCGGGCGTAGTTCTCGGTCTCGGAGACGGCGCTGCGCAGCACGTTGACGACGGGTACGGCGTTGCGCCAGCGGCGGGCGGGCAGCGCGCCGCCGAGGATGACCAGGTTCTCGGCGTTGCGCCGCATCCGGGTGGCCAGGTGGTCGACCGCGAACAGTTCGCGCAGCAGCTCGGGTTCCTCGTGCTCGCGCTCCAGCGCGTCCAGCATGCTGATCTGGCGGTGGATCAGGATCTGGGTGCGGCGGGCGATGTTGAGGAAGACCTTCTTCGTCCCCTCGCGGCCCTGGGCCTGGTGGACGATGGCGGCGACGGCGGCCTGGCGGACGGCGGCGAGGCCGTCGGCGGTCTGCTGGACCTCGTCGCCGATCCGGCGGGAGGGCGCCCAGGCGGGCGGGGTGGGCACGGGCTCCCCGGCGCGCAGCCGCCCGACCACCTCGGGGATCTCCTGCTGGGCGAGGGCGAGGGTGTCGGCGCGCAGTCCGGACAGCCGGCCGGACAGCGTCCGGGCGGCCCGGACGCCGCGGATCAGGCTGAACAGCAGGACCACGGCGACGGCGGCACTGCCGGCCAGCACCGCGGTGCGGTTCCCGGCGTCGCGCAGCAGGTAGGCGGCGTAGCCCCAGGCGGCGGCGAGGCCGAGGCTGGGGACCAGGACGAGGGCGAGGAGGGAGCTGCGGAGGGAGCCGGACCGGCCGGCGCGGTGGCCCGTGCGGGGGGCCGATATGCCTGGCATCTGATTCCTTGGTGCAGGGCCGAGTTGCGGGCCGGGGCTCGGGTCCGAACGGTGGGTCGGCCCGTACGGCCCGGGTGGCCCGGGCGGGTTCAGGGCGCCGAGGCCGGGGTCGCCGGGCGAGGTGACGCAGTGTCACCGTCCGGGCCGAATGCGGCCACGGCCGCCGACGGCAGGAAACCTATCAGTCCCAGGTGGCCTTATCGCAACATCAACTGACGATATGTAAGCGGAGGGCGGCGTCGGCGGATCCGTCGCGCGGATCTGTTCGCCGACGGATCGCAGCAGCTCGGAGCATGTTTGCGGGGAGGGCCGGACGACTCTCCGGGGGCGAGTCGGGCCCCCGGAGAGTCGTCAGGAACAGGTCAAACGATCCTGCGGCGAACGTCCGCCGTCCTCCCGCCCGACCGGGGGCGGGTCAGCTGGCCAGCGGGATCGGGACCACCCGTCCGCCCCGCTGGACCCGCTCCTCCGCAGCCTCCAGCTCCTTCAGCTCGGTCCACGCCCAGCTCGCCAGGTCGGACAGCTCGGCCGACCACTGCTTGCCGTAGGTGCCGGAGGCGACCTGGCCGAGCCGCAGCCGCTGGACGTCCGAGGTGCCGGCCGGGGCGTAGACGTGGGTGGCGTCGCGCAGGTAGCGCATGATGTTGAACTCCTCCTGGGTGCCGCGGGCGGCGAGGATCTCCATCGCGCTGCGGGCCGAGTCCAGCGCGTACTCGGTGTTGATGAGCTTGGCGTTCATCAGCTCGGCGTCGCAGGCCTTGCCGTTGTCGAGCAGGTGCGAGGCGTGGTACGCGGCCAGTTTGGCGGTCATCAGCCGGGACTGCAGCTCGCCCAGCTTGAGCGCGACGCTGTTCAGCTGGTTGAGCGGCCGGCCGTACAGCACCCGCTCCTCCGCGTACCGCACGACCTCCTCGACGATCGCCACGTGGATGCCGAGCGCGACGGCGCCCAGGTTGAGGCGGCCGTACAGGGTGGAGGAGGAGTAGGCGACGTCCAGGCCCTGCCCCTCGGCGCCCAGCCGGTTGCCGACCGGGATGCGGCAGTCCTCGAAGACGAGTTCGCCGAAGCTGAAGCCGTGCAGGCCGCCCTGGCTGCCGAGGTCGCCGGTGCGGAAGCCGGGGCGGTCGCTCTCGACCAGGAAGGCGGAGAGCCCGCCGCTGCCCTGGCCGGTGCGCAGGACCACGCCGTGCACGTCGCCGATGTGGGAGTTGCCGACGAACCACTTGCGGCCGTTCAGCACGTACTCGTTGCCCTCGCGGCGGGCCGAGCCGGTCATGCCCAGCACGTGGCCGCCCGACTCCGGCTCGGTGACCGCGATGGTCGGCAGGGACGCGCCGGAGGCGAACTTCGGCAGCCACTTGCGCCGCTGGACGTCCGAGCCGAAGTGGATGACCTTGGCGACACCGAGCTGGGAGGCCTGCGCCACGGCGCCCATCGCGCCGCTGACCCGGGCCAGTTCCTCCACGATGATGGTCTTGGCGAGGTGGCCGAGGCCCAGACCGCCGAACTCCCTGGGGATGGTCACACCGATCCAGCCCCGCCGCGCGATCTCCCGCGAGAGCTCGAACTCGACTTCCCGGTCGGCCTCCATTCTGGCCACCTGCGGCCGAACCTCCTTCTCCGCGAACTCACGCACTTCCGCCCGGAGGCTCTCGTGCCGTTCGTCGGTGAAGTAGTCCATCGCCATGGTCGGTCCTCTCGTTGCAGCGGGTGTCGTGCCCTCCGTTCGCGCCGTCGATGCCGCGGCCGCCCCAGTGGAACCGGTGGAACCCGGTGGAGCTGTGGGGATGGGGCGGGCCGATCGCCCCCGTGCAATCGGTGCTGCGGACCCTGGAGCGGCTCCGCCCCGAGAGGGGGCGAATACCGTCCGTGTCTTCGGCAGGGCTCATTGTCGTATGGGGGTGCCCCTCCGGGCAGAGTCGATCTTGGATTGGCGGGATTCGAGTCGGCCTTCTCGCTGGTGTGTTTGAGTCCGGCGCGGGCGGGGAAATGATCTTCCCCTTCGTTGCGGCCGGTGAACGGCCGCTCACATGCGGCTTTGACTGGCCATCAGCAAGCTGGGTGGCCGGTACCGGTAGCACCGAAGAGCCCGAATGTCTGATTACATGTGCGCCATGACTGATGTGATGAGCACTCAAGGCCAGTTCCCGGGTGCCGCCGGGGAGTCCGAGCGGACTCGCAGGCTGCGCAGCCTGGGTCTCAACGAACCGTCCGCGGACGAGGCCTTCGACCGCTTCGCGCACCTGGCAGCCAGCATCACCCGCGCTCCCATCGCGATGGTCAACTTCATCAAC
This sequence comes from Kitasatospora sp. NPDC053308, assembly GCF_055585785.1. Taxonomy (NCBI): domain Bacteria; kingdom Bacillati; phylum Actinomycetota; class Actinomycetes; order Kitasatosporales; family Streptomycetaceae; genus Kitasatospora; species Kitasatospora sp. NPDC053308. The sequence goes on from NZ_JBVJJY010000003.1 coordinate 263,698, forward strand.
GACGAGCGCCAGATGTTCCGGGGGCTCTACATTCCGCCAAGCTCGCCCGAGATCGCGGCCGAAGAGGGGGCCTCCTGGGCGGACCGGGGCATCGCCTTCGACCTCCCCACCCGGCAGATGCCCCTCAGCCACGGCTTCTGCCCGCACGTGGTCGCCCAGCGCTCGCCCCTCGCGCTGGACGACATCCTCGCCTACCCCCGGTTCGCCGGAAACCCGGTCGTCGACGAACTGGGCGTCCGGGCCTACCTCGGCGCCCCGCTCGTCGACGACACCAAGACCGTCATCGGCACCGTCTGCGTCCTCGACCGGGAACCCCGGCAGTGGGGCCGCGAGCGGCTGCGCGACATCCAGCACCTCGCCGAGGCGCTGCTCTCCGAGATCCGCCTGCGCGACAACCTGCTCGCCCAGCAGCAGGAGATGTTCGCCGCCTTCGACGGCTCCCCGTTCCCCATCATGCTCACCGACGGTCCCGGCCAGGAGATCCGCTACGCCAACGCCCAGCACGCCGACACCTTCGGCGCCCCGGTGGCGTACGGCTCGATCGGGCAGGCCTACCCGCAGCTCGGAGCGGCCGGCCTCCAGCAGGCCGTCGCGGAGGCGTACCACACCGGCCGCGCCACCGTGCTGAACGACGTCCGGGTGCAGTCGAACCGCCCCGAGGCCCAGCGGATCCAGCAGATCTTCAGCTTCACCTGCACCCCGATGCGCGCCGCGCGCACCGGCCAGGTCAACGGCGTCCTCACGGTGGGCATGGACGTCACCGCCCAGTCCCGCACGGAGGAGGAGCTCGGCACGCTGGCCGCGCTGCTGGTCGACCGGCTGCAGCAGAACGGCGCCGCGACCCCGACCGGCCGCCCCGGCGTCCCGGGTGGGACCGGACTCGTCCTGCCGAGCTGAACTGCCGCCCGCCCGCCCGCCCGTCGTCCCGCGCGGCTGCGCCTCCTCCCGTCCGTCCGCCCGTCCGCCCGTCCGCCCGTCCTGCCGTCCGTCCGTACCGGCTGGTTCGCCCGTATTACCCGCATTGCTCGTCCGACCCGCGGCACCTGCGGCACCCGCGCCGTCCGCACGACCGGTGCCCACCGCGGCGCCCGTCCTGCCCGCCACCGTGGCGGGGAGCCCCTCGCCCCCGAGGAGGGGCTCCCCGCCATCGCGCCGTCCGGGGCCGGGCCCGGGCGGGCACCCCGGCCGTGCGGCGTCGCGCGGTCCGGCCGGTCCGAGCGGGTGAACCGTCCCCCGCCCGCGCCCCGGCCGGACCCGTCCGCCGGGCGGCGGTGGTAGGCATGGGCCGCATGGACTGGTTCGCCGCCCCCGACTACTGGCCGAGCCGGCTGATCGTCCAACGCCTGCTCGCCGCGCTCTACCTGATCGGATTCCTCAACGCCGCCGCGCAGTTCCGCGCCCTCATCGGCACGGACGGCATGCTGCCGGTGCCCCGCTTCACCGCCCGCGTCCCGTTCCGCCGCTCGCCCAGCCTGTTCCACCTCCACTACAGCGACCGCTTCTTCGCCGTCGTCGCCTGGAGCGGGGCCGCCCTCGCCGCCGCCGTGACGGCCGGGCTCGGCGACGCCGTCCCGCTCTGGGCCTCCGTCCCGCTCTGGGCGGTGCTCTGGGTCCTCTACCTCTCCGTCGTCAACGTCGGGCAGACCTGGTACTCCTTCGGCTGGGAGTCCCTGCTGCTCGAAGCCGGCTTCCTCGCCGCCTTCCTGGGCAACGCCGACACCGCCCCGCCCACCCTCGTGCTGTGGCTGATGCGCTGGCTGGTCTTCCGGGTCGAGTTCGGCGCCGGACTGATCAAACTGCGCGGCGACAGCTGCTGGCGCGACCTGACCTGCCTGCGCTACCACCACGAGACCCAGCCGATGCCGGGGCCGCTCAGCTGGTTCTTCCACCACCTGCCCGACCCGCTGCACCGGGTCGAGGTCGCCGCCAACCACGTCGTCCAACTCGTCGTACCGGTCGGCCTGCTCCTGCCACAGCCCGTCGCGAGCTACGCCGCCTGCGCCGTCATCGCCACCCAGCTGTGGCTGATCGCCTCCGGCAACTTCGCCTGGCTCAACTGGCTCACCGTCACCCTCGCCGTCGCCGCCGTCGAACCCGCCCGCCTCGGCCTGCCCGTCCACGCCCGCCGCTACCCCGGCAGCCCGGTCTGGTACGAAGCACTGGTGATCGCGCTGACCGCGTCCGTCGCCGTCCTCAGCTACTGGCCGGTGCGGAACATGGTCTCCCGGGGCCAGGTCATGAACCGCTCCTTCAACCGGCTCCACCTCGTCAACACCTACGGCGCCTTCGGCAGCGTCAACCGCCTCCGCCAGGAGGTCGTGGTCGAGGGCACCGACGAAGCCGCCCTCACCCCGCGGACGGTCTGGCGCGAGTACGGCTTCAAGGGCAAACCGGGCGACGTGCGCCGCCTGCCGCGCCAGTACGCCCCCTACCACCTGCGGCTCGACTGGCTGATGTGGTTCGCCGGCATCTCCCCCGGCTACGCCGGCCCCTGGTTCCTGCCCTTCGTCGCCCGGCTGCTGGCCGGCGACCCGGCCACGCTGCGCCTGCTGCGCCACAACCCCTTCCCGGACGCCCCGCCGACCCACGTCCGGGCGACCCTCTACCTCTACCGGTTCACCGGTTGGCGCGAACTGCGGGAAACCGGCGCGTGGTGGCACCGCACCGCGCTGAGCGAGTACCTCGCGCCGGTCGACCTGGCCGCCCTCGGCCGGGCCGGGTACCGACCACCCCTCGGCCGACCGCGCCGAGGCGTCCGCGAGGTCCCGCTGGAACGGCCCCGACGGCCCGTCCGCCGCCCCGGCCCGTCCACCGGTCGGCGCACGGAGCACCCGTCCGGACCAGCGCCGGACCACCCGGGAGGGTCCCCCGAGTAGCGGCCAGGCGGGCGGTACGGCATACGACACCGGCCCGTCGGGGCGGTGGGTGCGTGCAAGGCTCGAACGGGCACCCGTATTCTGGGCCTCCACAACCGGCAGCCCGACCGCGCGCCCCCTCGCCCCGCCCCCGGGGCACCCCCGCGCACCCGGTCCGCCGCCCCCTCGTCGTCAGCCCCGCCGCCGTCGCCCAGAACCGGACCTCACATGACAGTGCTTCACTCGCGCAACGCCGACGCAGCCGACCCGGCGGACGTCGCCGACGCCGCCGACGCCGCAGACGTCAAGGACCCCCAGGACGCCGCCGCGGAGCCCGACCTCCGCGAGGACCTCGGCCGCTACGCCGACCTCGGGGCCTTCACGCTCACCGCCGACACCCACGCCTGGTACGCGGCCGTCGACACCGTCGCCACCCCGGAGGACGCCCGCGCCGCCTCCACCGCGCTCGCCGAACTGCGCGGCCGCGACCTGCAGCAGACCTGGGAGGCCGTCACCGCGCTGGCCGCCGAGGTCAAGCTGGACGAGCCGGACACCGTCGCCAAGACCGCGCTGCTGGTCGAGCTGCTCCAGCGGGTGCACCGCACCTCCGCCACCCTCGTCCCCGCCGCGTACGACGCCGACCTCGGCGCCCTCGCCGCCGCCACCGCCGACAGCGCCTGGCGCCGCGAGAACGGCGTCAAGCTCTCCTGGCTGCGCGGCCGCTCGCTGCGCAAGCAGGCCACCGCCCTCGCCACCGACCGCCGGGTCCGCCGCGAGGACCTGCACGCGGCCCTCGCCTCCGCCGAGATCGAGCGCCGCGCCTGGGCCGCCCTCGCCCCGGCCGGCACCCTCCCGGTCGCGCCCTCCGACGGCGCCCTGGTCGACCGCACCGCCCAGGCCTTCGAGGCCATCACCACCGGCCTGCGCGACCTCGCCCGGCTGCTGCCCGACCACGACCTCGACGGCCTGGCCTTCGGCGACCTGGTCGACCTGGTCGAGCGGTTCGCCGCCGACGAGGGCACCCTCTACCGCCTCCCCACCATCCGCACCCTGCGCGCCGCCCTGGAGGAGGCCGGCCTCGGCGAACTGCTCGCCGAACTCACCGCCGCCAAGGCCGACCGCCGCGCCGCCGAGGCCGCGTACGCGGCCCGTCAGGCGCTGGCGGGCGGGCAGCGGGACGGGCTGGCGGAGCCGGCCGTCGTCGAGCAGACGGCGACCGAGGCGTCCGGCGTTCCGGCCTCGGACGTCGCGGCGTCGGACGCTTCGGGATCGGACGTCGCGGGATCGGACGTCGCGGAGTCGGAGACCGAGCTGTCGGACGCCGAGGCGACGGACGCCGAGGCCGCGGCGCGTCAGGCGCTGGCGGGCGGACAGCGGGACGGTCTCGTGGAGCAGGTCCCGGTCTCGGTGACCGCTCCGATCGAGGAGGCCGCCGCGGTCGAGGTCGTCGCCGACACCGAGGTGGCGGTCGAGGAGGCCGCCGCGCCCGAGGTCGAGGCCGAGGCGGAGACCGAAGCTGAGGCCGAGGCGGAGGCGGAGCCTGAGATCGAGCTGGAGTCGGCCCCGGCGGCGGACGCCGACACCGACACGGACACCGACACCGCGACTGCCGAGGTCGAGCCGGCCGCGCTGGAGGAGCTGACGGAGGAGGAGGCCCCGGTCGACGTGGTCTCCCTCCCGGCTCCCTCCCCGGCCGCCGACGACCTGGTCGCCGCCGCGACCGCCGCCCTGGCCGAGGCCGCGGAGGCGGACGAGGCCGTGGCGGAGGAGACCGACCGGGGCGTCGAGGTCGAGGAGCCCACTGCCGAGGCGGAGGCGTCCGAGGAGCCGGTGGCCGAGGTCGTCGAGCCCGCGGCCGAGGTCGAGGTCGCCGAGGCGGCCGATGAGGCGGTCGTGGCGGAGGCCCCGGTCGTCGAGGAGTCCGCTGGTGTCGAGCCCGTGGCCGAGCCCGTCGCCGAGGAGACGGCCGTCGAGCCGGTGGCCGAGGCTGCGGTCGAGGAGCCTGCCGCCGAGACCGCCGAGACCGCCGAGACCGTCGAGCCGGTGGCTGAGGCCGTCGTCGAGGAGCCGGCTGCCGAGGCCGAGGTGGTCGCCGTAGCGGTGGAGGAGTCCGCGGTGGAGGAGTCCGCGGTCGAGCCCGGGGCCGTCGTGGAACAGCCCCCTGCCGGGCTTGAGGCCGCGGTCGAGCCCGCCGCTGAGGCCGAGGTCGCCGAGGCGCCCGCCGCTGAGCCGGTGGCCGCGGACGACGCCTCCGGCCGTCCCGCGAAGCCGGACTTCACGCCCGGTCGTCCGGTGACCGCCTACTCGGCCGACGAGCTGCTCGCCGTCGTGCGGTGGGTGGACGGCGACGGGGTCGAGCGGAGCGAGGAGGAGCTGCTGCGGGCGGCCATGAAGGAGCTGGGCTTCGCCCGTCTCGGCCCCCGGATCAAGGAGGCGCTGGGCGCCGCCGTCACCGCCGCGCGCGGCTGACCGGGGACCCGCCCGCCGGACCGAACGGGCCCGGGACGCAGGATCGCGTCCCGGGCCCCTTCGTTTTCCGGGCCCGTCGTGTTCCGGGCTCGGGTCAGCCGGCCTTGTTCCAGGGCTGGCCGGCCATCAGGGCCTTCACGTTGGCGACGTACCCGGGGTTGGGGATGACCAGGCTGCCGACGACCTCGCCGGTGGTCGGGTCGGTGACGGCGTTGTAGTGCACGTTGCCCGCGCCCGCGTTGTACGCGGCGATGACCAGGTCGAGCAGGTGCGTCTTGCCGGTGGCCGGGTCGGGGGAGAGGTCGTACGTGCCGCCGAAGGAGGAGTCGCCGTAGTAGGCGACGAGCCAGTCGAGCAGCTGGGTGCCGAGCTGGACGTTCCCGGCGAGGGTGGCGGCGTCCGAGGTGGTGCCGTACTTGCCGTTCATCCAGCCGATGGTGTTCGGCATGACCTGCATGGTGCCGATGCCGCCGTCGCAGGCGAGGATGCCGGACTGCCAGCCGCTCTCCTGCCAGGCGATCGCCTTGACCAGGTTGACGGGCAGCGGGACGGCGGGGTAGCGCTCGGGGTGGTCGGCGTGCACCAGTCGCAGGCCCAGGCGTCGCAGCAGGTCCCCGGCGAAGGTGTCGCGGCCGAGGACCATCCAGGGGCGGCGCCAGATCGGCACGATCGTGCGGGGGCCGTCGGGATCCCGGTCCGCCGTGCCCTCCGCCGGGCCCTCCGCCGGGCCCACGGCCGTGTCCGACCCGTCGGGCCCGACCGGTGCCCAGGCCGTCGCGGCCTCGTCCAGCCAGGCGGGGCGCGGCAGTCGGCAGGCGACGGTCAGCAGCCGGTCCAGCGAGCGGAAGGCGTCGCCCAGGGTGCGGATGTCGGTGACCCAGACCGGGACGCCGGCCGCCCGCAGCGCGTCCAGGTCGGGGCGCCGGTTCTCCTCGTCGTTGGCGATCACCAGGTCGGGTTCGAGCGCGAGGACGCGGGGGACGTCCGGGTTCTTGGTGCCGCCGATCCGGGGAACGGCCAGGTCGGCGGGGTGGCTGCACCAGTCGGTGGCGCCGACCAGCAGGCCGGGGGCGGTGGCGGCGACCGCCTCGGTCAGCGAGGGCACCAGCGAGACCACCCGGCGGGGCGGGCGCGGTCCGAGCGGGACGGGGAGGCCGAGGTCGTCGCGCGGGGCGGTGGGGTCGAGGTCGTCGCGCGGGGCGGTGGGGTCGAGGTCGTCGCGCGGGACGGGGAGGTCGAGGTCGTCGCGCGGGGCGGTGGGGTCGGCCATCCGGCCAGCCTATGTCCGGAAGGCCGCCGTGATTCCCGGGAACCGGCCGACCCGGCCGTCCGACTACCTGGTCCGGGTCCGCAGCACGGGCCCGAGCACGGACCACGACCAGGAGAGTTGTCATGCGCCCACGCGTTGTCTGCGGAATCGCGGCCGCCGTCGCCCTGTTCGCCACGGCCTGCGGAAGCGGTGGCGGGGGTGGACAGGGCGCCGCCGTCACCGCCCAGGCCGCCCCGGCCGGCGCCTACCCGGTCAAGGTCGCCGACTGCGCGGGCACCGAGACCGTGATCACCAAGGCGCCGACGAAGATCGTCACCAGCAACGCGTCGAGCCTGGAACTACTGCTCCGCCTCGGTGCCGGGGACCGGGTGATCGGCACCGGCTTCCCGCCCGGCAAGGGCACCCTGCCGGCCGACCTCGCCGAACAGGGCGGCAGGATCCCGGTGTTGGGGGAGAAGGCCATCCCCAAGGAGAAGCTGCTCGGCTCCGGCGCCGACCTCTACGTCGACACCTTCAGTGCGATGCCGATGATGGGCGGGGGCGCGACCGGGCCGAGCGAGCAGGAGTACGCGGCGGCCGGAATCCAGCACGTCTTCCTGCTCTCCACCGCCTGCGCCGGGACCCCGAAGGCCGCCAAGGCGCCGCGCACCGACTTCGCGGGCGTCGAGGACGACATCCGCCGGCTGGGCGCCGTCACCGGCACCGCGGCCCGCGCGGAGGAGCTGGTGGCCGGGATGGAGAAGCAGGTCGGGGAGGTCCGCACGGCGCTCTCGTCCCTCCCGGAGGGTCAGCGGCCGAGCTACTTCGTCTTCGACTTCGACGCCGGCACCAAGCAGCCGGTGGCGGTCTGCGGCCGGCAGGTCGCCAACGCGGTGATCGCCCAGGCCGGGGCGCGCAACGTGTTCGCCGACTGCGACGCCGACTTCAAGCCCGGCTCCTGGGAGGACGTCGTCGCCAAGAACCCGGACTGGATCCAGCTCGCCGTCCGCAACCGGGGCAGCGAGGAAGCCACCCGCAAGGCCTTCGACGAGGCCGAGGCCTTCCTGAAGGGCTTCCCCGCGACCCAGGGCCTGAAGGCCGTCCAGGAGGGCCACTTCGTCCGGCTCGGCTCCGAGGTGACCACGATCGCGGGCGTGCGCAACGCCGACGCCGTCCGGCAGATCGCCGCGACCGTCCACCCCGATCTCGTCAAGAACGGCCAGTAGACCGTGACTTCGGCCGCTCGCACCGAGGGGGACCAAGCCGACGCCGCCGGCCCCGCCGCCGCTGATCCTGCCGCCGCTGATCCCGCCGCCGCCGGCTCCGAGGCCGGCCCCGCCGCCGGTGATCCCGCCGCCGGCCCCGAGGCCGTTCACGCCCGGGCCCTCGACACCCGCCGCCCGGCCCGCACGCTGCGGGCCGGGCCGCTGGCCGCCGCCCTCGCCGTCGCCCTGGTGCTCGCACTGACCGCGGCCGTCTCGCTCGGCTCGGTGGACCTCCCACCCGGCGAGGTCTGGTCGGTGGTCGCCCGCCGCCTCACCGGGCGGCCCGCCGAACCCGGCACCCGCGACCTCATCGTCTGGCAACTGCGCGTTCCACGGGCCCTGTTGGCGGCCGTGGTGGGAGCCGGACTCGGCCTGGTCGGCACCGCCGTCCAGGCCCTGGTCCGCAATCCGCTCGCCGACCCGTACCTGCTCGGCATCTCCTCCGGTGCCTCACTCGGGGCCGTCGCCACGATCGTCCTCGGCAGCGCCCTCGGGCTCCAGCTCTCCTTCGGCAGCGCGCTCGGCCTCACCGTCTCCCTGGCGGCGTTCGCCGGCGCGCTCGCCGCGTTCTCCCTGGTCTGGCTGATGGCCCGACGCGGCGGCGGCTTCTCTCCGCTGCGACTGGTGCTCGCGGGCATCGGCATCGCCCAGTTCCTCGGCGGCCTCACCAGCTACCTCGTCCTGCAGACCCGCGACGAGCAGCAGACCAGGGGCGTGCTGTTCTGGCTCATGGGCAGCCTCGGCGGCGCCGTCTGGGCCCAACTCGCCGTGCCCGCAGCCGCGGTATCGCTCGGCCTGGCCCTGCTGCAGGCCCGCGCCCGGGGGCTCAACGCGATGCTGATGGGCGACGAGACGGCGGCCGGGCTCGGCGTGGACGTCACCCGGCTGCGCCGCGAGGTCTTCGTCGTCACCAGTGTGCTCACCGGCGTCCTGGTCGCCGTCTCCGGTGCGATCGGCTTCGTCGGGCTCATGGTGCCGCACGTCTGCCGGCTGCTCCTCGGCGGCGACCACCGGCGCCTGCTGCCCCTGTCCGCACTCACCGGGGCGCTGCTGCTGGTCGTCGTCGACACCGTGGCCCGCACCGCCCTCGACGGCCAGGAGCTGCCGATCGGCGTGGTCACCGCCGTCCTCGGCGCCCCCACCCTGCTCTACCTGCTGGACCGACGACTGGAGCGCACGTGAGGATCGCCGTCGAGGACCTGAGCGTCACCCTGGCCGGCCGGACGGTCGTCGCCGGAGTCCACCTGGTCGCCGAGGAGGGGGAGATCGCCGGACTGGTCGGGCCCAACGGGAGCGGCAAGTCCAGCCTGCTGCGCACCGTCTACCGGCACCTGCGGCCGAGCGCCGGACGGGTGCTGCTGGCCGGGCGGGACCTGGCCGAGCTGAAGCCCGCGCAGTCCGCCCGGCACGTCGGGGCACTGCCCCAGGAGCGCGGCGGTGACTTCGAGTTGAGCGTCCGCGAGGTGGTCGCGATGGGCCGCACCCCGTACAAGCGGGCCTTCTCCGCCGACGACGCCGAGGACCACCGGATCACCGCCGAGGCGCTGGCCCGGGTGGGCATGGCCGCGTCCGCCGACCGCCGGTTCGCCGAACTCTCCGGCGGCGAACGGCAACGGGTGCTGCTGGCCCGCGCGCTCGCGCAGCAGCCCGACGTCCTGGTGCTGGACGAGCCGACCAACCACCTGGACGTCCGGCACCAGGTGGAGCTGCTCGCCCTGCTGCGTGAGCAGCGCCGCACCACCCTGGTCGCGCTGCACGACCTCAACGCGGCCGCCTCGGTCTGCGACCGGCTGCACGTCCTGCACCGGGGCGCCCTGGTCGCCTCCGGGGCGCCGCGCGAGGTGCTGACCGCCGAGCTGCTGGCGGAGGTCTTCGGCGTGCGGGCGGCGGTGGTCGAACACCCGCTCACCGGCGACCCGTTGATCGCCTTCGACCACCGCACCCCGGTCGCCGGTGCGGTGGCCGCGGCGGCGGCGCGGTAGTCCGCCCCTTCCGTCGCCCCCGGAAGGTTCCTCAGCAGGCCTCGTAGTGGCTCGGCCGACCGTCGCGCAGCACCGGCCGGCCGAGCTTCGCGGCCTCCTCGCTGCGCAGCAACTCCCAGCTCCCGTCTCTCCGGTGGAGCACCGAGGAGTGCCACGGCGTGGTCCAGACGTCGGCCGCCGCCAGCAGCCGGATGCCGAACTTCGCCGCACCCGCCGGCTGCGGGTGGATGGAGAGCCGGACGGCCCTGGGGTGCTGTTCGGCGATCAACTCGCCCCAGGCGCGGCTGCGCTGGATCACCCCGTAGGCGCGGCGCCGGCACTCCCGCTGCAGCGCCGAGCGGGTGCCGGGGAAGTCGACGGCGTCCTCGGTGAGGAAGCGGGTGATGCCGCGGTAGAGCCGCAGGGTCTCCTCCTCGGTCAGGACCTGTTCGCGCAGCTCCTCGACGGTGGGGGCGTACCGCTCGTGCACCCGCGCGCGCTTCTCGTCGTACGGGAGGTCGCCGAGGACGGCCCGGAGGTCGAAGGTGGCGAGGTGGCCGAGGCGTTCGCGGGCGATCATCGCGGTCAACTCGTCGGAGTACGCGTCGATGTGCTCGTCCGGGACGTCGATCAGGTCGCCGAAGATGTGCCCGTCCGAGCAGATCAGGATCCGGGCGCCGGGCGCGTGGTGGCGGCCTATCTCGGCGCAGAGCCGGTCGAGGAAGGTCAGCGACAGCCGCTCGCCCTCGTCCGGCAGGTGGCCGAGCACCTTCGCGGGGTTCGGCGACTTGCACGGGAATCCGGGCAGGGTGAACACGATCGGCTCGTCGGCGGCGATGAACTCCGTCAACTGGGCTAGCTGGAGCGGGAAGTGCTCCGGCCGGGCGTCGAGCTCCGGGTCGCAGGCGCGTCGGTGCGGCAGCAGCAGTCCCAGGATGCGGGCGGCCAGCCGCTCGGCGTGGTCGGTGCTGCCGGTGACGGTGCTCGGTGCGCTGGTGCTCGCTGTGCTGGTGCGGGGCGTGCTGGTGCTGGTGCTGGTCTCGGGGTGCGGGGCGGTGGCGGTGCCGCCGGGCGGCATGGTCGGTCCTCCACGGATGGCGGGGCGGTACGGGTTTCGGGCGGGCGGAGCGGGTCCGGAGCGGGGTGCGAAGCGGCGTGCGCAGCCTCGGCGTTCCGAGGGCGCCGACCGCGGGATGGCGCCTCGGTGGGCTGGTGCCGGTGCGGTCAGCGGCGCCGGTCGTAGGCGACGGGCAGCCGGTTGACCCCGCGGGCCAGGACGGCGGGGATCCACGCGAGGTCCGCCAGGCCGTCCCCGGGGGCCTCGGCCGGGCGCAGGCCGGGCAGGCGGGTGAGCAAGGTGCCGAGGGCGACTTGGAGTTCGGCCCGGGCCAGGGCGGCGCCGGGGCAGTAGTGGATGCCGTGGCCGAAGGCGAGATGGGCGTTGGGAGAACGGTCGAGGTCGAGTCGGTCGGCCTCCGGGAACTGCTCGTCGTCGCGGTTGGCGGCGCAGAGCGAGACGATCACCGAGTCGCCGGCCGGGACGGCGGTGCCGAACAGGTCGCTGTCCTCGGCGAAGAACCGCCAGGTGGTGAGCTCGAACGCGGCGTCGTGGCGGAGTAGTTCCTCCACCGCGCGGGCGAGCCGGCCGGGCTCGTCGACGCCGTCGTGCAGGCGCTCGAGCTGCTCGGGGTGGCGCAGCAGGGTGATCAGCATGGTGGTGATCTGGTTGGTGACCGGCTCCTGCCCGGCGACCAGCAGTTGGAACACCATGGAGTCGAGCTCCTCGCGGCTCAACTCGCCCGCGTCGTGGGCGGCGACGAGCCGGCCGAGCAGGTCCTCGGACTCCACCCAGCCGGGCTCGCGGCAGTCGGCGCGCTTCCGGGCGACGACCTCGGCGATGTACGTCTGCAGAGCGCGCAGCCGCGCCTCGTACGCCGGGCGGCCCGGGTCCTGCGGGCCGACGGGCTGCACCACCTTGCCCCAGTCGCGGTCGAAGCGGTCCGCCAACTCGGCGGGCAGGCCGATGACTTCGGCGAGCACCCGGAACGGGTAGTGGGCCGCGAACCCGGCCACCAGGTCGGCGCCGCCGGTCTCGGGCAGGCCGTCCACCAGTGCGTCGGCCAGCTCCCGCAGCCGGGGGCGCAGGGACTCCACCCGGCGCGGGGCGAAGGCGTCCAGGACGAGCCGGCGCATCGAGGTGTGCTTCGGCGGGTCCTGGTGCAGCAGGTGCACCTGGAGCTGGGAGTGCTGCGGTTCGGGCATGATCGAGGCCAACCGGCGCCAATCGTCGTTGCCCAGGGCGTGGTTCTTGCCGAGGCGAGGGTCGTTGAGGGCCGCGTGGGCGGCCCGGTAGCCGGTGACCAGCCAGGCGTGGATGCCGCTGGGGAACTCCACCCGGTGCACCGGCCCCGCCTCCCGCATCCGGCGGTACAGGGGGTACGGGTCGGCCTTGTACGCCGGACCGTACAGCGGGACGGGGGAGGGGAGGCGGTCATGGCCGTGGGGACAGCGCGGCGTGCCGTCGGGACCGGCCGTCAAGCCGGCTGTCGCGTCGGCTGTCGTGTCAGCTGTCGTGTCGGTTGTCGTGTCGGGGGTTGCGCCGGGGATGGTGTCGGTCATCTGGGACGGTCCTTCGGTGGGAGCGGATCCGGGAGCTTCGGGACGGGTGACGAGTGATGGGTGGCGGGTGACGGGTGGGGCCGGGGGCCCTCAGGGCGCGGGGCGGCGGTGCAGGGCGAGCAGCGCGACCGCGGTCGCCGCGGCCAGGGCGGCCAGGGCGATCCCGGCACGGGTCCCGGCGGTGCTGCCCGGGCCGGCGAGGGAGGCGGCGGTGGCGAGGGCCGGGCCGAGCGCGAACCCGAGGCTGCGGGCGAGTTGGACGGCGGACCCGGCGGTGGCCAGCTTGCCGGGCGGGGAGGCGGTCATCACCAGGGCCTGGGTGGGCCCGCCGTTGAGGCCCATCCCGGCACCGGCGAGGGCGAGCCGGGCGGCGATGTCGAGGGCGGACCAGCCGGTGTCCAGCGGGACGAGCAGGGCCAGGCCGAGGGTGGTGACGCCGGCGCCGGTGAGCGCGGTGGGGCGGGCGCCCCAGCGGTCGGCCAGCCGCCCGCCGACCCGCCCGGCCAGCACCATGCCGAGCGGGAACGCCAGCATGGTCAGCGCGGTGGTGGTGGCGCTCTCGCCCCGCGGGCCGCGCAGGTGCTGGGCGAGCAGGTAGTGGCAGGCCGCGAAGCCGGCGGCGAGTGCCAGCACCGAGGCGTTGACCCCGGCGGTTCCGGCGGCCCGCAGCACCTCGGCCACCGGTCGGCCGCCGGGCCGTCGCAGCCACAGCAGCACCAGGGGGACGGCGGGCAGGACGAGCAGCAGCCACTGCGGCGCCTCGGGCGCCAGAGTGAGCCCGAGCAGGGTGGAGGCGACGGCGCCGCCGATCAGTCCGGCGTCGCCGAGCGACCCCCGGTCGGGCAGCCGCAGCCCGCCGCGGCGCGGGGCGTGCCGGCGCACGATCAGCACGGCGGCCAGGCAGACCGGCAGCTTCACCAGGAAGATCGCCCGCCAGCCGAGGTGGTCCAGCAGCAGACCGCCGACGACCGGGCCGGTCACGGCGCCGAGTGGGCCGAGCGTCGCCGGCACGCTCATCGCCCGCCCGCGCAGCTCCGCCCGCACGGAGGTCGCGGCGAGCACCGGCATCAGGACGAAGAGCACCGCCCCGAACGCGCCCTGCACCAGCCGGGCGGCGATCAGCCAACCCGCCCACGGGGCCGCGGACGCCAGCACGCTGCACCCGGCGAAGCAGCCGACGGCGAGCAGCAGCGCGGACCGCGTGCCGACCTGGTCCAGCCACCGCCCGGCGGGCAGGAGCAGGGCGACGAGCGGGAGTTGGTAGCCGAGCACGGCCCACTGGGCGACGCCGGGGGAGACGTGCAGACCGGCCGAGATGTCGGTGAGCGCGAGGTTGACCACGTTCATGTCGAGCATCGCGACGAAGGAGAGCAGGCCCGCGGCCACGACCAGGCTCCAGCGATCGACCGATTCCTGCTGACGATCCGTCAGTTCAGCTGTGGCCGTGGGCGGTTGCGCTGCCATGGAGTCCCTCCGTTCCCGTGCTGCCGTACCGGACGCCGCCTCGGCGGCGAGGTCCGGTACAGCAGTCGGGGGCGCGAGGGCTCCGGTTCCGAACACTTGGGTGATTTTTTCGGCGACGCCGTGGCCGGCGGTGGCAGAACGGACGGCGGATGACAGGCGACAGATGACAGATAACAGATTTCGAAATCTGTTATCTGTCATCTGTTACCGGTCGGTTGTCATCCGTCGTCCGTCGGCTGCCAGCTGTTCGCCCGTCTCCGTCGCTCAGCAGGCGGCGGCGAGCTCCCCGGCCTCCGCCGCCCGCAGGCGCGCTATCAGTTCCTCCCTGGCGCGGGCGACCCGGGAGCGGACGGTGCCGACGGGGCAGCCGGCGACCTCGGCGGCCTCGGCGTAGCTCAACCCGACCACCTGGGTCAGCACGAAGGCCTCCCGTCGCTGGGCGGGCACCCGGTCGAGCAGGTCGCCGAGCGCGATTCCGTCCTCGAACCCGGCCTCCGGCGCGCCGCTCTGCCGCTCCGCCGCCTCCTGCCAATCGGGCAGCGCCGCGCAGCGCGGCCGGGCGGCGGCCATCCGGTACCGGTCGATCACCGTGCGCCGGGCGATCGACAGCAGCCAGGTGCGGGCCGAGGAGCGCCCGGCGAACGCGGGCAGGCCGCGCAGGGCGCGCAGGAAGGTCTCCTGGGCGAGGTCGTCGGCGGACTGGACGTCGGTCAGGTGGGCGACGAAGCGCCAGACGTCCCGCTGGGTCGCGCGGACGAAGGCCTCGACGTCCGATGCCCGGCCGGAGCGGGCGCTCAGCGCGAGGGCGGTGAGCTGCTCGTCATCCACGGCGACCGCCGACCCGGTCGGTGCTGACCCGGTCGGTCCCGGCGCGGTGGGCGTGCGGGACGATGGTCATATGAGATGCGCGCAGTTCCGTACCGCCTTGTCCGCACGGCTCGACGGCGAACCGAGCGGTCTGCCGGACTCCCGGCTGGACAGGCACATCGCGCGCTGCGCCGGTTGCCGGGACTGGCTGGACCGGGCGGAACGCCTGCGCGGCCACGTCCGGACGGCCGCCGCCGACGGCCCGTCGTCCGCGTGGTCGGCCCGGCTGTTGGCCGGACTGGAAGCCGCCGGGTCGGAGCCGTCCGGGTCGGAGCCGTCCGGGTCGGATGGGTCCCGGGCGGAGGAGTCCCGGGCGGAGAAGACCGGCTCGACAGAGGAATCCCGGCCGTCCGGGCAGGGCCCGCAGGCCGGCGAGCGGTAGGGCGAGGGCGCCGGCGGAAGCCGGTGCGCCGTCGTGGTCAGACATGGAAGGGTCCCGAGGGTAAGGCGGGGGACGGCACCGCTCGGGGCGGCGCCGTCGGCGACCGTGGGCGCGCGCGGCACGCCGCGCCTCCCCGGGAAGCCGGGGGCGCGGTGCCGGACGCGCGCCCGGGCCCTGACGGAACGGCGGCCGAAGGCGCGTCCGTACGGCAGGGCGACCTGCCCGTCGCGGGGATTCCGGTGGCCGGAGTCGGCCGGGGGAGGGGGGCGGCGGGCGCGTCAGCGGGCGAGGGCGAACGCGGGCGGTCCGCGCCGGACCAGGGCATGGGTGAGCAGCACCGTCCGGGGCGGTCGGGGCCGGTCGGCGGCGGGTCGCGGTGCTGCCGGGGCCCGGTAGCCGAAGGGGCGCGCGAACAGGGCCAGCAGCGGGAGCAGCAGGGCCCCCGCGACCACGGTGCCGAGCGCGCCCAGCAGGTCGAAGAGCCGGACCAGAGCGGCGTCACCACGCCAGAGGAGCAGCGCGCAGGCCACCGCGGCCAGCACGTGGGCGGTGGCCATGCCCGCCGACATCGTGTGGGCCATGCCGTCCGGCAGACCCCCCGTCATGCCGCCGGCCGTGCCGTGCGCCATGTCGTGCGTCATGCCGACTGCTGTTCCGCCGGGCGCCCCGCCCGGCATCGGGTGTGACGGCCCGGGCATCCCCGTCATCCCGGGCAGGTTCATGTCCATGGCCATGCCGTCGGCGGGCGCCCCGGCCCCGGTGGTGGTGTGGTGCATTCCCGCCATCGGGCGCAGGCCGCCGGTGGCCGGGGGGAGGTCCGGGTCGATGCCGGCCGTCCGCGCCAGCTCCACCGGCGAGAGCCCGCCGGGCATGCGGTCGGGGTTGCAGAGCAGCAGGGCGGTCCAGTCCGTGGTGGCGAGTCGGCCGAGACCGCCGCCCCCGCGGCCGTGCGCCCCGGCCTGCTCGAACAGCTGGTGCAGGGCGGTCTGCGCCACGATCATCCAGAGAGTGATCGCGCCGAGCCCGCGTTGCTTCCCGGCGAGCAGCCAGGTCAGCCCGAGGACCGCCCCGAACGTGCCGGCCAGCGTCGTCGGCGAGACCCCGGATCCGGCCATGACGACGTGCGCGGTGGCGGCCATCGCCACGCAGAGCGCGGCGAAGACCGCGGCGCGCAGCAGGCGGATCCGGTCGGTCATCACGATGGCACTCATCGTCGCACCCGCCCCGCCCCGCTCGTACCGCACCCTCCGGCTCTGGCCGATTTCGGCCCGTGAGACCATGCTCGGCTGCTCGGCTGCTCGGCTGCTCGGCTGCTCGGCTGCTCGACTGCTCGACTGCTCGACTGCTCGGCTCTTGGCCGGTTGCTCGGGAGGGCGGACCAGGCGCTCGTCGGAGGCGTCGGCGCTGTCAGTCTGTTCGTACGACCATCAGCGCGGTTTGACAAGCGCTCACCCCCTGCTCACTAAATGTCCACACGTAGACACGTTCCGTGCGTATCGGAGCGGTGTCGTCCAGGAGCAGGGAGGCCGGCCATGGAGACCCCGACGGAAGCCACGGAGTCCGTTGCCGACATGGCCGCGCCCACCGGAGCGTCCACCTCCGGCCCCGGCGCCCCCACCGGAGCGCCCACCTCCGCCGGCGGGATTCCCGACCTCGCCGACCCGCGCTTCTGGCAGCTGCCCGCCCCCGCCCGTGCCGCCGCCTTCGCCGAGCTGCGCCGCCGCCCCGAGCCGGTGTTCTTCGGCGACCGCGCCGCCGGCAAGGGCTTCCACGCCCTGGTCCGCCATGCCGACGTGGTCGAGGCCAGCCGCACCCCCGCCGTCTTCCTCAGCGGCCCGGGCGTCACCACGCCCGCCCCGGCCCGCTGGGTCCGGCTGCTGTTCGGCGACTCGATGGTCAACCTGGACGACCCCCGCCACGCCCAGCTGCGCCGGATCGTCTCGCGGGCGTTCACCCCTCGGCTGCTCGGCCGGGTCGAGGAGGACGTCCGGCGGATCAGCGTCGCCCTGGTCGACCGGGTGGAACGGGAGCGGCCGGAGGACTTCGTGAGCGCCGTCGCCGCCGAACTCCCGTTCCAGGTGATCTGCACGATGATGGGCATCCCCGAGCGGCCCCGCCGCGAGATCCTGGACCTGGTCGACCGGACCTCCGCGGACATCGGGGTGGCCCGGACGCTGCGCCACCGGCTCCGGTCCCCCGGCCGCGGGCTGCGCGCGCTCGCCCGGATGCAGCTCATCGTGGCCGGGATCGGCCGGGAGCGGCGCCGTCGGCCGGCCGAGGACCTGATCTCCGCGCTCGTCACGGCCGACGTGGACGGCCGTCGGCTCACCGGCCGCGAGCTCGGCGCCTTCTTCACCCTGCTGCTGGTCGCCGGGGTCGAGACCACCCGCAACGCGCTCGCCCACGGCCTGCACCTGCTGACCGTCAACCCCGAGCAGCGCGCGCTGCTCCTCGCCGACCTGGACGGGAGGATCGGCGGTGCGGTGGACGAGATGGTCCGGCACGCCACGCCGATCATCCAGTTCCACCGGACCGTCGCCGTGGACCACGAGCTCGGCGGCCCCGGCGGCCCGCTGCTGCGGGCGGGGGAGAAGGTCGCGCTGTTCTACGGCTCGGCCAACCGCGACGAGGCGGTCTTCCCTGACCCGGAGGCCTTCGACATCACCCGCACGCCCAACCCCCACCTCGGCTACGGCGGCGGCGGTCCGCACTACTGCCTCGGTGCGCACCTGGCCCGACAGGAGATGACGGCGCTGTTCCGGGAGCTGTTCACCCGTCTGCCCGAGACGCGGTCGGTTGGCGAGCCGGAGCTCGTCCCGTCCAGCTTCGACCACCGGGTCCGTTCCCTGCGCTTCACGTCCTGAGCCGCCGATGCCCGCCGCCGCGACAGCAGCGGCAGCCGCAGCCGCACCAGCCGCCGACGGTGGTGGCCGGCGTCACAGCGAGGGGGCGGGAAGGGGAGCACAATGCCGGGCATGACTGATCGTCCGCTGCCCGCCGCAGCCCCCGGACCCACCGGAACGGCCGGTCCCGCCGGTCCCGTCAGCGGGGAGTCCGCCGACCGCCCCACCGCCGACGCCTGGGCGGCGCTCGGCGGGCCGGCCGACCTGCCGGCTCGGGTGAGCTTCCACGGCCCGGACGACGTCCTGCCCTCCGGACTGCCGGTCCGGCGGCTGGCCCGGGCCACCGTGGCGGTCTGCTCGCTGGCCGCCGCCGAGCTGGCCGCGCTCCGCAGCGGTGGCCCGGTCCCCGCCGTACGGGTGGACCAGGGGGCGGTCGCCACCGCCTTCCTCAGCGAGCGGCATCTGACGATCGACGGTCGGACACCCGTCAGCTTCGCCCCGCACTCCGGGTTCTGGCGCACCGCCGACGGCTGGGTCCGCACCCACGCCAACTACCCGCACCACCGCACCCGGCTGCTGGCCGCCCTCGGTCTCGCCGCGGACGCCGGACCCGAGCAGCTCGCCGAGGTGCTCGGCACCCTGCCGGCCGAGCAGATCCAGGAGCGCGCGTACGCGGCGGGGGCGCTCGCCGTGGCCGTCGCGCCGGTGAGCACGGCCGCACACCCCCTGGTGGAACACCTGGCGGTCGGTGGCGCCGACGCGGGACCGGCCCGCCCATGGGGCGAGGCGCCGGTGGACCGGCCGGCCGCCGGGGTCCGGGTCCTCGACCTCACCCGGGTCATCGCCGGACCGGTCGCCACCCGCACCCTCGCCCTGCTCGGCGCGGACGTCCTGCGGATCGACTCGCCCCGGCTGCCGGAGGCCGAGGACGCCCACGCCGACACCGGCTTCGGCAAGCGCTCCACCCGCCTCGACCTCGCCGAGGCCGCCGACCGCGCCGCCTTCGAGGAACTGCTCGCCACCGCCGACGTCGTCATCACCGGCTACCGCCCCGGCGCCCTCGACGCCCACGGCCTCGCCCCGGCGGACCTGTTCGCCCGCCGGCCCGACCTGATCGTCGTCCAGCTCTGCGCCTGGGGCTGGACCGGCCCCTGGGCCGCGCGGCGCGGCTTCGACAGCCTGGTCCAGGCGGGCGTCGGCATCGCCGCCCACGAGGCCGCCCCCGACGGCCGCCCCGGCGTCCTGCCCGCCCAGGCCCTCGACCACGGCACCGGCTACCTCATGGCCGCCGCCGTCCTGCGCGCCCTCACCGAACAGCGCACCGGCCGCCCCGGCGGCCGCCACCTGCGCTTCTCCCTCGCCGGCACCGCCGCCTGGCTGATGCACGGCATCGACCGGGACACCGCCGCACCGGAGACCGCCGCACCGGAAACCGCCACACCGGAAACCGCCACACCGGAGACCGCCGCTCCGGAAACCGCCGCACCGGTCGAGCCCTACGACCCCGCGCGCTGGCTCGTGGAGACCGACTCCGCACACGGGCGGCTGCGCCACGCCCTGCCGCCGATCGGCTACGAGGGCGCGCCCGCCGACTGGTCGCGGCCGCCCGGGCGCTGGGGCACGGACGCGCCGGTCTGGCGCTGAACCGGCGTCCGGCCGAGATCCCGGCGGCGCGGTGTCGGAGCCGTCTGACAGCATCAGGGGCATGACCGCCGTACACGCCACCGACTACACCTGGTTCGAGCAGCGCTATCCCGTTTTGGGCGAGGCCCACTGCCTCACCCGCGTCCAGGGGATATCCGCCGACGAACTGCTGCGCCGCTTCGACGCCCTGCCCGGCCGCTCGGCCACCGGCCTGGACGCCGTGGTCGAGGCCTGGGAGGCCTTCGACGACGGGGAGGACGAGGAGGCCGAGGCCCTGCTCGGCGAGGACGAGGACCGGCTACTCGTCGCCGTCACCGAACTGGACGGCTGGGCGCTGGCGGTGGAGCCGTACGGCTACCTCGGCAGCCTGCCCGAGATCATCCCCGGCCTGGCGGACGGCACCCGGCTGGTCTCGAACTACCGGGGCGCCATGGCGGAGGACGCCTTCACCTGGTGGGAGCGGAACGGCTGCCGGCTCGGCTTCGAACCCCTCTTCGCCGACCAGCGGCACGGCACGGACGCCGACGCCCCGGCCATCACCGAGCTGATGACCGCCTGCGGCTTCCGACTCGACGGGGAGCGGCACGAGCTGCACACCGAGGCCGCGTTCGCGCTGGCCGAGCGGCTGACCGAGGTCCGGCTCGATCCGGAGCGGCTGGAGGCGGCCACGTTCCGGCTCGGCTACGCCCCGCGGCCCTGACGTCGAGGCCCTGACGCCGCGACCTTGACCGCGGGCCCTGACCGCGGGACCTGACTGCGGCGCCCGGCCGGTCCGAGCTGTGCGCGGTGAGCGGCGCCCGGTGAGCAGCGGGCGGGTCGATCCGGCGGTCCGCCCGCTCGGGCGGTGCGCCGCTCAGACCCCCGAGGGGATCGTCTTGGCCCGGCTGCGCACCTGGATCGCCGTCATGATCTCGACCAGGCCCAGGATCACCAGCCAGCAGCCGGCCAGGACGGTGAGCGCGGAGATCGTCTCGACCGGCCAGACCAACAGGAGCACGCCGGCCAGCGTGTTGGCCACGCCCGCGAAGGCCTGCCAGCCACGGGCCGGCATCAGCGGGTCGGAGATCGCGGCGACGAGCTGGGTGATGCCGCGGAACAGCCATCCGATCCCGATCCAGAGCGCGAGCAGCAGCAATGACCGCGTCCCGCTGCGGAAGCAGAGCAGCCCCAGCAGGACGCAGATCGCGCCGCTGATGAAGGCCAGCACGCGCAGCGCGGTCGTGGCGTGGGTGCCGAACGCGGCGACCAGCTGCATGATGCCGACCGCCAGCAGGTAGAGGCCGAACAGCACGCCCACCACCAGCAGCGTCTGCTCGGGCCAGGCGAAGACCACGATCCCGAGCGCGAGGGAAACGAGCCCGGCGACCAGCAGGACCTGCCAGGCGGCCTTGGCGAGGGCGCCGAGCGGGCCCTGGACCGGGGACCCGTCGGGGGTGATGATCGGAGAAACCACGGTGGCGAACTCCTCGGGCTGGGACGGAAGCTGTGGGCAGGGAGCGAACCCCAGCCTCTCCGCGCCGCCGCCGGTCCGCGCGCCGGACACCGCCGTTCGAGGGACCCGTCGCGGTCGCCGGAACGACATCCTCCGGACACTCGCGGTCGATACCATCCGGCGGTATGACTTCTGAAGGGTGGGGGACCCCTCCGGTCGAGGCGATCAGCCAGCACTACATCGTCTGCGGAGGCAATGCGCTGGCGCACCGACTGGTCCTGGAACTCGTCGAGCACTACGAGGTCCCGGTCGTCGTCCTGGTCGCCGACCGGACCCGTGACCACGCGCCGCAGATCGAGCAACTCGACGGCGTCGCCGCGGTCGTGGAGTACGCCAGCATCACCGACGAGGCCCTGCGGGCGGTGTCCATCGGCACCGCCCGCGGCCTCGCGCTGGTCGAGGGCAGCGACCAGGAGAACATCCACGCCGCGCTCAGCGCCCAGAACCACAACCCGGACATCCGCATCGTGTTCCGGATGTTCAACCAGCGGCTCGGCGAGAACATCGAACGGCTGCTCAGGAACGGGGCCGCGCTCTCCGGGTCCGCCACCGCCGCCCCGGCCTTCGCGGCCGCCGCCCTCGGACGACCAAACTCGGTGGAGATCGACGGCCGTTACCTGCACATCGCGTTCGACGACGCCATCACCGCCGACCGGGTCTGCATCGTCGCCGACCAGATCCACCGGCAGGACCTCGGCAGGATCCGGCTGCTCCCCGAGCAGGAGGGCGACTCAGCCGAATTCGTCCGGCTCGCGCGCGAGTTCGGCGACGACGGGCCGATCCGCCCGGGCAGCGTACGGCGCGAAGCGTCCCCCACCGCCCCCGCCGCCTCGGCGGCCGCCGCGGCGGACTCCGGACCCGCACCCGAGCCCGACCCTGATGCCGCCTCCGAAACCGTGCCCGAGGAGCCCGAGACCGCCGACGGGCCCGGCGGCACCGCCGCGCTCCAGGTGCTGCGGATCGAGCCCCGGGAGCCGATCAGCTGGCGGCGGCGCCTGCGGTGGCGCGTGCTCGACACCATGCGCTTCTTCACCAGCGCCCGGATGCGGCTGGTGCTGCTCACCGCCCTCGCCGCGGTGCTGATGTCCTTCGGCGTGCTCTGGTACCTCAACCGGGACTTCGGCTGGACGGTCTACATCTCGCTGCTGGACCTGGCCGGCGCCGCGCAGCCCGACCAGCTCTCCGACATCGCCGCCGGGACGGGCACCGGCGGGATCTGGCAGCGGGTCGCGCAGGTGGTGATCACCATCTGCGGGATCACCTTCGCGCCGGTCGCCACCGCCATCGCGGTCGAGGTGCTCGGCTCCGGGCGCCGGGGACAGCCCCGCAGCCCCGGTGCGGGCACCCGGGACCACGTGATCGTGGTCGGACTCGGCAACGTCGGTACCCGGGTCGCCACCCAACTACACGAGATGGGCGTGCCCGTGGTCTGCATGGAACGGGATCCGCAGGCGCGCGGCGTGGCCGCCGTCCGGGCGCTCGGGATCCCGGTCGTGATCGGCGACGGCCCCTTCGAGGAGCAGCTGCGCCGTGCTCGGCTGAAGCACAGCCGGGCGCTGGTCGCGGTCAGCGGGGACGACGCCACCAACCTGGAGGCGGCGCTGGAGGCGCGCCACGGAAATCCCGAAGTCCGGGTGGTGGTCCGCTTGTTCGACGACGACTTCGCCGGGCACTTCTACCGGACACTGGACAACGCGGCCTCGCGGTCGGTGTCCTACCTGGCCGCACCCGCCTTCGCGGCGGCGCTGATGGGGCGCGAGGTGCGCGGGACGCTCTCGGTGTTCCGGCACGTGCTGCTGATCGCGGAGCTGTCCGCGGAGGACGGCAGCGGGCTGATCGGCCTCGACCGGCACGACCTGGAGGACCCGGGCGGCGTCCGGGTGATCGCCGTGCGGTTCGCCCGTGACGCACACCTGCAGTGGGGTCTGCCCGACCGCACCCGCCGGCTCGCCCCGGGCGACCGGATCGTGGTCGCCGCGACCCGCAGCGGGCTCGCCCGGCTGAACACGGTGGCGCTGGAGGAGACGGCGGGCGCCGGCACCGGTGCGTCCGACGTGGTCGACGCCCAACCGGATGCAGAGCCGGATGCAGAGCCGGACGCAGAACCGGAGGCGGGCGCGGCAGTGGCGGAGTGACAGCGAACAGATGACAGCCGACAGATGACAGATTTCAACATCTGAAATCTGTCATCTGAAATCCGTCAGCTGTCATCCGCCGGCCGGTCAGCCGTCAGCCGCCGACCGGTCGTCCGCCGGCCGGTCAGCCGTCAGCCGCCGACCGGTCGTCCGCCGGCCGGTCAGCCGTCAGCTGTCGTCCGTCACCGGTTGCTGAAGGACGGCGGGCGCTTCTCGGCGAAGGCCGCCATGCCCTCCTTCTGGTCCGCCGTGGCGAAGGCGGCGTGGAAGAGGCGCCGCTCGAAGCGGACGCCTTCGGCCAGCGTGGTCTCGAAGGAGCGGTTGACGCTCTCCTTGAGCATGATCGCCGCCGGGGTGGACATCGCCGCGACGGTCTCCGCGGTGGCCAGGGCCTCGGCCATCAGCTGGTCGGCGGGGACGATGCGGGAGACGAGGCCCGCCCGCTCCGCCTCCTCGGCGCCCATCATCCGGCCGGTCAGGCAGAGTTCCATGGCCTTGGCCTTGCCGACCGCCCGGGTCAGCCGCTGCGAGCCGCCGATGCCGGGGATGACCCCGAGCTTGATCTCCGGCTGCCCGAACTTCGCGGTGTCCGCGGCCAGCAGGATGTCGCACATCATCGCCAGCTCGCAGCCGCCGCCCAGCGCGAACCCGGCCACAGCCGCCACCACCGGCTTGCGCAGCGCGGCGAGCCGGTCCCACGGGCCCAGCCAGTCGTCCAGGTAGACGTCGGGGAAGACGTTGCCCTGCATCTCCTTGATGTCGGCACCGGCCGCGAAGGCCTTCTCCGAACCGGTGATCACCAGACAGCCGATCTCCGGGTCCCGGTCGAAGGCGGTGGCCGCCGCGACCACCTCGTTCATCAGCTGGGTGTTCAGCGCGTTCAGCGCCTTCGGCCGGTTGAGCGTGATCAGTCCCACCCGGCCCTTGCGCTCGACCAGGATCGTCTCGTAGGTCTCGGTCATCGCCGTTGACTCCCATGTCCGCTGCTCGGCGCCGCGCGGGCGCGCCTGACCACCCAACGATCTACGACGCGCCCGGTCCCGCGCCAGTCTTGGCATGCGAGACGCCGGTCACGAGTCGAGAGGACGCGGTCAGGCCAGGCCCAGCTCATCGCCCTCGCGCGGGGCCAGGAAGCGGGCGACATCCGTCTCCGTCACCCCGGCGAGCGTGCCGGGCTCCCAGCGCGGATTGCGGTCCTTGTCGATCACCTGGGCGCGGATGCCCTCGACCAGGTCGTGGCCGTCCAGCGCGGCGCAGGAGACGCGGTACTCCTGGTCGAGCGCGGCTTCCAGCGAGGGAAGCGTACGGGCCCGGCGCAGCGCGGCCAGGGTGGCCTTGACGGCGGTGGGGGAGTTCCCGAGGACCTGCTCGGCGGCCTCCTTCGCCTCGGGGACACCGGAGTTCACCAGCCGCTCCACGATCTCCTCGACGGTGTCGGCCGCGTAGCAGGCGTCGATCCAGGCCCGCTGCCCGGCCAGGGCCGCGGGCGGCGCGGGCTCGGCGTGCGCGGCGACCACGGAGGCGACGACGGCCGCGGCCTCCTCGGCGGAGGCGGCGGCCGCGGTGCCGCGGGCGAGGGCGTCCAGCAGCTCCGGGACCCGGGCCGAGGGCACGTAGTGGTCCGCGAATCCGCACAGCAGCGCGTCCCCGGGGCCCATCGCGGCCGAGGTGAGCCCGAGGTGGGTGCCCAACTCGCCCGGGGCGCGGGCGAGCAGGCGGCTGCCGCCGACGTCCGGGACGAGCCCGATCCGGGTCTCGGGCATCGCGACGGTGGAGCGCTCGGTGACGATCCGGACGGCGCCGTGGGCGGAGAGGCCGACGCCGCCGCCCATGGTGATGCCGTCCATCACCGCGACGTACGGCTTCGGATAGCGGCCGATCAGCGCGTTCAGCCGGTACTCGTCGCGGAAGAAGGCCCGGGTGCCGGCTCCCCCCGCCTTGGCGTCGTCGTGCATCGCGCGGATGTCGGCGCCGGCGCAGAGGCCGCGCTCGCCCGCGCCGGTCAGCACGACGGCTCGGACGCGGTCGTCGGCGGCCCAGTCGTCCAGCGTCGCGCGCAGGGTGGTGATCATGCCGTGGGTGAGCGAGTTGAGCGCCCGCGGACGGTTCAGCTCGATCCGTCCGACCCCGCCGTCCAGATGCGCGCGGACCTCCGCCGCCTCTGCAGCCGCTGTCGCCCCTGTCGCCTCTGCGCTCATCGGGCCCGCTCCCGTCCCCTCGGTGATGTGGAGTTCCGCGGTCCACCGTACCGGGGAGGCTGCAACGGATGACAGCTGACAGATGATGAAATCTGTCAGCTGTCATCTGTTAGTCGTCAGCCGTCATATGTCAGCCGTCGCCCGTCGCCCGTCAGCCGCGCACCCGCCCGGTCACCTCGCCGAACCCGACCACGGTCCCGTCCGGGCCGGGCGCGGTGGCGGTGATGGTGACCTCGTCGCCGTCCTCCAGGAACGTCCGGGTCGTCCCGTCCGGGAGCTTCAGCGGCTCCTCGCCGTTCCAGGTCAGCTCGATCAGCGCGCCCCGGGTCTCCGGCTCCGGCCCGCTGACCGTCCCCGAGGCGAACAGGTCGCCGGTGCGCAGCGAGGCACCGTTGACGGTCATGTGGGTCAGCTGCTGCTGCGCCGTCCAGTACATGGTGGCGAACGGCGGGCGGGAGACCGGGTGCCCGTTCAACCGCACCTCCATCGCCAGGTCCAGGCCCCACGGCTCGCCGCCCCGGTCGTCCAGGTACGGCAGCGGCTCGACGTCGCGGACCGGCGGGGCGACCCGGGCGTGCTCCAGCGCGTCCAGCGGGACGATCCACGGCGAGACCGAGGTGGCGAAGGACTTGCCGAGGAACGGGCCGAGCGGCACGTACTCCCAGGCCTGGATGTCGCGCGCGGACCAGTCGTTGACCAGGCAGACGCCGAACACGTGCTCCCGGAACTCCGCCAGCGGGACGGGCTTGCCCAGCTCGGACGGCGTACCGACGACGAAGCCGACCTCGGCCTCGATGTCCAGTCGGCGCGAGGCCCCGAAGCCCGGCGCCGGGTCGGCGGGCGCCTTGCGCTGCCCCTGCGGCCGCACCACCGGCGTACCGGACACCACGACGGTGCCCGCCCGGCCGTGGTAACCGATCGGCAGGTGCTTCCAGTTGGGCGTCAGCGGTTCCGAGCCCGGGCGGAAGATCCGGCCCAGGTTGGTGGCGTGGTGCTCGGAGGCGTAGAAGTCGACGTAGTCGGCGACCTCGAACGGCAGGTGCAGCTCGATCTCGGCCGCCGGGAGCAGTGCCGGAGACAGGGCCTCGCGGAAGGACTCGTCCGTGAGCCAGGTGGTCAGGTCCGCCCGGACGCTGCTCCAGACCGGCCGCCCGGCCGCCATCAGCGGGTTGAGCGAGTCCGCGTCCAGCAGGACGGAGGGCGCGCCGGCCGCGCGGGCGGCCGCCCCGGCGTCCAGCACGAAGTCCCCGACGCGCACGCCGATCCGGCGCCGCCCGGGCTGGTCGGCGGCGGTGAAGACGCCGTACGGCAGGTTGTGCACGCCGAACGGCGAGTCCTGGGCGCTGGCGAGCCAGCTTCGGGGGGTGGTCAACGGTCCTCCTGGGGCTGTGGAGCGGGCGACGGCAGCAGGCCGAGTGCGGCCAGGTCGCCCAGGGGTTCGGCGATGCTGCAGGTGCCGAACGCGGTGAACGAGTTGCGGATCACCGTAACCTGACGATCCGTCAGTGCGCGCACCGCCTTGGCCAAGGCCTCGCCGTCGCGCTCCGCGAGCACCGCCGCGGCGGCGGCCCGGTCGGTCTCCTGCGCGGCCAGCAGCACGTTCAGGAAGCCGTGGTGCTCGAAGCCGGTCTGCGGGTCGGTGTGCCGGACGGCGTTGTGGAGTCCGGCCGTGCACTTGTACGGCAGCCCGCGCTGCGCGCAGCCGGTGAGGAAGGCGGCCAGCTCCGCCTCGTCGGGGAACGCCTCGGCGACCACCCCGCCGGTGCGGAACTTCGCTCGGTAGGGGCTGTCCACCAACACGTCCAGGACGGCGTCCAGTCCGTCCCCGCGCAGGAGTTCGCGCGGTAGCTCGACGGCGGCAGGGACGTGCGGCGGCAGCAGCCGGTCCAACTCGGCGACAGCCTCGGCGGCGTCCCGGGTGGCCAGCTCGACGCCGACCACCTCGAACGGCGCGGCGGCGGCGAGCGCCGGAGCGAGCTCGGCACTGCCCCCCGGCAGCACCAGCCCGACCCTGAGCGGCGCGCTCCCGGCCTCGGTCGCGGTGGTGGCGGCCAACTCGCCCAGCCGCCCCGCCCCGCAGAGCAGCGGGCCGACCGCCTCCGCGTACCAGGCCGCGCGGTGGGCGCGGTGCGCGGGCACCGCCTCGGCGACGGGCAGGTTCCCCGGGGGGAACACCGCCGCGTCGTCGAAGAGCCCGCGGAACAGCTCGGGGACGAACTCGGAGGCGGGCTCGGAGACGGACTCGGGAGCGAGCCCGGGAGCGAGCCCGGGAACGGGTCCGGGAACGGAGCCCCCCGCAGGCAGTCCGCTCATCGCCCGGGCCCCCGGCCGGCCCAGGTCCAGGCGTAGCCGGAGTCCTCGCTCGCCCGGCCGCCCTCGCCCAGCTCCAGCGGCCGGAAAGTGTCCACCATGACGGCTAGTTCGTCGAAGAACTCCGCGCCGATGCTGCGCTCGTACGCGCCCGGCTGCGGCCCGTGGGTGTGCCCGCCGGGGTGCAGCGAGATCGAGCCCTGGCCGATGCCGGAGCCCTTGCGCGCCGCGTAGTCGCCGCCGCAGTAGAACATGACCTCGTCGCTGTCCACGTTGGCGTGGTAGTACGGCACCGGGATCGACAGCGGGTGGTAGTCCACCTTGCGCGGGACGAAGTTGCAGATGACGAAGTTGTTGCCCTCGAACACCTGGTGGGCCGGCGGCGGCTGGTGGATCCGGCCGGTGATCGGCTCGAAGTCCCGGATGTTGAAGGCGTACGGGTACAGGCAGCCGTCCCAGCCGACCACGTCGAAGGGGTGGTGCGGCACGGTGTAGCGGGTGCCCGCGATCCCCTGCGGGCCGCGGTGCTTGACCAGCACGTCGACGTCCCCGGGGGCGTCCACGACCAGCGGGCCGACCGGGCCGCGGAAGTCCCGCTCGCAGTACGGCGCGTGCTCCAGCAGCTGCCCGTACTTGGACAGGTAGCGCTTGACCGGGGTGATGTGGCTGTTCGCCTCGATGCAGTACGCGCGCAACGGCTCGTCGCCGGTCGGCACCCACCGGTGGGTGGTGGCGCGCGGGATGAGCACGTAGTCGCCCTGGCCGACCTCGATCGACCCGAAGACCGTCTCGACCGTGCCGACGCCGGACTCCACATACACGCACTCGTCGCCGAGCCCGTTGCGGTACAGCTCGCTGGGGGCCCCGGCGGCGACGTACGAGATCCGCACGTCGCCGTTGCCGAGGACCAGCCGACGGCTGCCGACGACGTCCGCGGACTTCCACTCCTGGTCCGCGAACAGTTCGTGCAGCTTGAGGTGACGCGGGAGGAGCGGGTGGTTGGGCACCGTGGACTGGTCCGGCAGCTCCCAGGGCACCGCGTTGACCACCGCCGAGGGGATGCCCCGGTGGTAGAGCAGCGAGGAGTCCGAGGAGAACCCCTCCTCGCCCATCAACTCCTCGTAGTACAAACCGCCTTCGGGGGTGCGGTGCTGGGTGTGCCGCTTGGGCGGGATGCTGCCCAGCTGCCGGTAGTACGCCATCTCCGTGGTCCTCCTCGACCGTTCGCCAGAGACCGTCCGTCAGGGACCGTCCGTCAGGGACCGTCCGTCAGGGACCGTCCGTCGGGGACCGTCCGTCAGGGACCGTCCGCCAGGGACGCCTCCGGTCAGAGATTGTCCGCCAGGGACGACCCGTCCGAGCCCGTCCGCCAGTGTCCGTCAGAGCTCCGAAGCTCAGCTCAGGACGCTCACAGGTTGCCGCGTCGCTCCTGCTCGCGCTCGATGGACTCGAAGAGCGCCTTGAAGTTGCCCTTGCCGAAGCCGAGCGAACCGTGGCGCTCGATGAACTCGTAGAAGACGGTCGGACGGTCGCCGATCGGCTTGGTGAAGATCTGCAGCAGGTAGCCGTCCTCGTCGCGGTCGACCAGGATGCCGCGCTTCTTCAGCTCCTCGATCGGCACCCGGACCTTGCCGATCCGCTCGCGCAGCTCCGGGTCGTCGTAGTAGGCGTCCGGGGTGTTGAGGAACTCCACGCCGCGCGCCCGCAGGACGTCCACGGTGGTGAGGATGTCGTTGGTGGCGAGCGCCATGTGCTGGCAGCCGGGGCCGGTGTAGAACTCCAGGTACTCGTCGATCTGGGACTTCTTCTTGGCGATGGCCGGCTCGTTGAGCGGGAACTTCACCCGGTGGTTGCCGCTGGCGACGACCTTGGACATCAGCGCGGAGTACTCGGTGGCGATGTCGTCGCCGACGAACTCGGCCATGTTCACGAAGCCCATGACGCGGTTGTAGAACGACACCCACTCGTCCATCCGGCCCAGCTCGACGTTGCCGACGGCGTGGTCAAGGGCCTGGAAGAGGCGCTTGGGGGAGCCCTCCGGGTGCTTCACCTTGCTCTCCGCGACGACGTAGCCCGGCAGGTAGGGGCCGTGGTAGCGGGAGCGGTCGATCAGGGTGTGGCGGGTCTCGCCGTAGGTCGCGATGGCGGCGCGGCGCACGGTGCCGTTCTCGTCCGAGACGTCGTTCGGCTCCTCCAGGACGGTGGCGCCGGACGCGCGGGCGTGCTCGATGCACTTGTCGACGTCCGGGACCTCCAGGGCGAGGTCGACCACGCCGTCGCCGTGGCGGCGGTGGTGGTCCAGCAGCGGGCTGTCGGGCTGGACGCCGCCCTTGATCACGAAGCGGCAGGAGCCGGAGCGGAGCACGTAGGCCTTGCGGTCGCGGCGGCCGGTCTCCGGGCCGGAGTAGGCGACCAGCTCCATGCCGAACACGACCTGGTAGAACTGGGCCGTCTGGGTGGCGTTGCCCACCACGAAGACGACGGCGTCCTGGGCGGTGACCGGGAAGGGGTCGGCCGCCGGGTCGTGCTCGACGAGGCCGACGAGGCGGCGCAGCTGGTCGGCGTCAAGACCGGCCTCGCGCTCCTCGGGGGTCAGCTCAAGGGCGTGGGACTGCGTGGTCATCGGTCGTTCCTCCACTTCGGGCCTCGGCTCTGAGGCTTCCGCTGGATCGCGGCCGCACCGCGGATGGGTGGGCGGTGCGGTTGCGGAGAGCTTGCTCCTGTCGGGGTGGTTGGGCAACAGGTCGGTCTTTCACTGCTCAATCTGTACAAGCTGGCCAGGATTTCCCGGCTTTCGCTGCACACAATGTGCTGCCGATCGGGGGTGATGCACGAAGTCTGCGCAATCGTCCTCGAGGACGTCTCACCGCTCCGGTTCCGCTGATCCGGGCTCGGGGAGGTGGCGCAGGAACCAGTCCCGGGCCAGCTCGGCGACCCGGTCGAGGGTGCCGGGCTCCTCGAAGAGGTGGGTCGCGCCAGGCACCACCGCCAATTCACTGTCGCAGCGCAGCCGGCCGGCGGCCCGCCGGTTGAGGTCGAGCACGGTGGTGTCCAGCGAGCCGACCACGAGGAGGGTCGGGGCGCTCACCCGGGCCAGGACGTCGGGCCCGGCGAGGTCCGGGCGGCCGCCGCGTGAGACCACGGCGCGCACCGCCGGGCCCAGCCCGGCGGCGGTGTGCAACGCCGCGGCCGCGCCGGTGCTGGCGCCGAACAGGCCGAGCGGCAGCGCGCGGGTCTCGGGCACGGGCTCGTCCTCCGCTTCCTGGGCGGCCGGGCCCACCCGGTCGGCGCCTTCCGTGCCCGTGCCTTCCCGGTCGGCGCCTTCCGTGCCCGTGCCTTCCCGGTCCGTGCCTTCCGTGCCCGTGCCTTCCCGGCCCGCGCCTAGCCGCTCGGCGACGGCGGTCAGCCGGGAGCCCAGCAGCCCGACGTCGAACACGTTCCGCCGCTCCGACTCCTCGGCCTCGGTGAGCAGGTCGAACAGCAGGGTGGCCAGCCCGGCCCGGTTCAGGTACTCCGCGACGTACCGGTTGCGCGGGCTGTGCCGACCGCTGCCGCTGCCGTGCGCGAACACCACCACGCCGCGCGCCCCGGGCGGTACGGTCAGCCGGCCCGCGAGGCGGACCCCGGCGACCGGCAGCGCCAGCTCGCGGTCGACCCAGGCGGTGGCGGGCGGGTCGGCGGTGGCGGCCGGGTCGGCGCCTGCCCCCTCCCGCTGCCGGGCCTCGGCGAGCAGCCGCAGCACCTCCGCGTCCTCGGTCTGGGAGAAGTCGGCGTAGAACTCGCCGATCGCGAAGAACGGCGACGGCGTCTCGACGCAGACCAGCTCGTCGGCGACCTCCTCCAGGCGGTCGGTCCAGTCCCGGGGCGCCACCGGCACGGCCAGCACCACCCGGGCGGCGCCGCGCTCCCGGAGGATCCGGCAGGCCGCCCTAGCGGTGGAGCCGGTGGCGATGCCGTCGTCCACCACGACCACCGTGCGTCCGCGCACGTCCGCCGGCGGACGGTCGCCCCGGTAGCGGCGGGCCCGGCGCTCCAGTTCGGCGCGCTCGCGCCGCTCCACCTCGGCGAGTTGGCCGTCGGTGACCGAGCCGAGCCGGATGACCTGCTCGTTCAGCACCCGGACGCCGTCCTCACCGATCGCCCCCATGCCCAGCTCCGGCTGGTAGGGCACGCCGAGCTTGCGGATCACACAGATGTCCAGTGGAGCGCCGAGCGCCTGGGCCACCTCGGCGGCCACCGGCACCCCGCCCCTGGGCAGTGCCACGACAACGGCGTCGGTCCCGCCCAGGTGGCCCAGGCGCGCGGCGAGTCGCCGGCCCGCGTCGGTGCGGTCGGCGAAGCGGGTGAAACGGGTTCCGGTGACGTGCATGACACGGCCTCCGGTTCCACCGTACGTCGGTTCGCGCGGGACGTTCCGGGCGGAGGCGTTCCGCGCGGAGGCGGTCCGCCGGGCGGGAGCGGCCCGGCGGCGGCCCGGCCGCGGGCCCGGGACGGCGACGGGAGGGGCAGGAAGGGGTGAGGAGCGGCCGGTCGGCCCGGGACCAGGCCGGGCGCGAACCGGGATCCCGGCCGGATCGGCCCGGGAGCGGGACGGGAGCCGGATGGGACGGAACCCCCGTGCGGTCGGGACAGCGGGCGCCGGAGGGTGAAGCCCAGAGGCGGGCCGCAGGGCCCGCCGGAGACCGGAAGGAGCCCCCCGCCATGCCCGGAACCGTCATCACCGACCTCCGCCGGCACGGCGCCGTCGACCCCGGTCGACTGCTCGCGGGACCACTGCGCGGCGTCGGGCTGCAGCGGCTCGAACCGGGTCGCAGCACCGAGGTGGCCGCCGACGCCGTCGAGCACGCGCTCTACGTCACCGCCGGCTCCGGCCTCGCCGAAGCGCCCGACGAGGCCGTACGGCGGGACGCCCCGCAGGCCGGCCACGACGCCGGGCCGCACGAGCCCGGACGGGACCCCGGACGGGACCCCGAACCGGACCCCGAGCCGCACGACGCCGGTATCCCCCTTGTCGAGGGCACCGCCATCGTCCTCCCGCTCGGCACCCGGACCGTCCTCACCGCCGGGACCGCAGGCCTGGAGTACTTCCACGCCGTCCTGACCGTCCCGGCGGGCCGCCCCACCCCTTGAGCGGAGATGAACCCGCATGATCGTCACCACCGGCACCGGCGCCGCCATGGTCGTCCTCGGACCGAACGGCGAACGCGTACGGATCCGCTCGCTGGCCCGGCGCCCGATGCTCGCCAGTGCCTGCGAGGCCTTCGACCACCTGCGGCTCAGCCCCGGCGCCCACCACGTGCTGGCCGGCCGACCCGACACCGAGACCGTCCTGCACGTCCTGCGCGGCGCCGCCGTCGTCGGTCAACTGTCCGACGAACCAGACCACTTGGCTTCGGAAGGCGATCTGCTGCTGGCCCACAGGGGCCGCGCGCTGCACCTCGAAGCCGGTCCGCTCGGCGTCGAGCTGCTCTGCCTCACCCTCGCCGTGCCCCGGCGCAGCGCCGGCACCCGGGCCGCCCTGGCCCGGCGCCGCGCCGCCCGCCGCGACCGGCCCTGACTCCCTCCCTCCTTTCCCCTCCGTCCCAGGAGACTCCACGTGATCGTCGTACCCGCGGCCGTCCCGCGCACCGCGCCCGTCTTCCGGCGGCTGATCGACCCGGAGCAGCGGCCGTCCGTCCGCGCCGCGCTGACCGTCGAGAGCCTGCCGCCCGGTGTCCGCGTCGACCAACTCCCCTACGAATCAGTCGAGTCGGTGACCGTGGTGCTCTCCGGTCGGCTGTCCGCGGCCGGCCGGATCCTCGCCCCCGGAGAGGCGCTGCGCCACCGCCCCGGCACCAGCCACCGCTTCACCGCCGTCCGCGGCGCCCCGACCACCGTGCTCACCATCCGCGCGACCCCGCACCGGGGCGACATCCCGGCCCAGCGGTCCGGCCCCGAGGCCGTCCGCGAGCGGCGGCAGATCGACGTGGGCACCGTGGACCTCAACCCCGGCGGCCTCTGCGGTCCGTACCGGGACCGGGCCGCCGAGGCCTTCCTGCTGCTCCTCTCCGGGGTCGGCTCCTTCCTCGGGGAGTACGGCGAAGTTCCGCTGCTCCCCGGTGACTTGGTCTACGTCCGGGCCCAGGAGCGGTACGGCCTCCGGGCCGGTTCGCGCAAGCCGGCCACCGCCGTGCTGGGGCGCATCGGGGCTCCCGGCGCCGAACCGGGACCGGAATGGGACACCAGGCCCATGCGCTCGGGGCGTGTCCGTCCGCAGAGTTGAACGTGTCCGATCGAGTGATCGGTCCGTAGGAAGAACCAGGAGACCACCGCATGACCACCAAACCGATCAGCGCCGCGATCTGTACGGCAGGCGTGCTGGCGGGCGCCGTGGCCGGCGTGATGGCCGCGATCAGCGCCGCGCGTCATGCCTGTTCGGCCCTCACCCCGTCCTCGGCCGACCGCAAGGCGCTCTCGCCCGGCCCGACCCCGACCCCGCCCCCGACGCCGGACGGCGGCGGAGGCATCGGTTGCCAGCCCGGCAGCTGCACCAAGCCGCCCGACCCCGTTTCCTGACGGTGGCGACCACGGCTGACAAGTGACAGGTAACAGATAACAGATGACAGCGAACAGATGACAGATTTCGAAATCTGTCATCTGTTCGCTGTCCACTGTCATCGCTCCTCATCGCTCCTCATCGCTCCTCATCGCTCCTCATCGCTCCTCATCGCTCCTCATCGCTCCTCATCGCCTCGCGGCCGCCGTACGCGGCAGCACCGCGAGCACCTGGGTGCCCCCGTCCGACGGCAGCGCCCGGATGGAGCAGTGCCCGCCGATCTCCGCCGCCCGGTCCGCCATCGACTGCAGCCCGACCCCGCTGCCGTCCACCCGGGGGGTGTCGTCCGCCGGCGCGCCGATGTCCGGCCGGTACCCCACCCCGTCGTCCCGGATGGCCAGCGTCAGCGCCGCCTCGTCCACCCGCAGCGTCACCCTCGCCGTCCGAGCCCGGGCGTGCCGCAGCACGTTGTTGAGCGCCTCCGCCGTGATCCGGTACGCCGCGACCTCGACCGCCGCCGGCAGCTCCGGCAGTGGTTCCGGCGCCAGCTCCGCGGTCACGGCCAGCTCCGTCCCGCTGAAGGTGTCCACCAGCTGCCGGATCGCCCGCGTCAGCCCGAACTCGCCGAGCGACGCGGGCCCGAGCCGGTCGGTGATCCGGCGGACTTCCTTGATCGTCATCCCCAGGCCGTCCGACACCCCGCGCAGGGTGTCCGCGAGCGGCCCCCGCGCCGTCGCGGCCGCGTTGTCCACCCGCAGCCGCAGCCCGGCGAGCGCCGGTCCGAGCCCGTCGTGGATGTCCCGCCGCAGCCACCGCCGCTCCTCCTCCCGCGCGGAGACGATCTGTTCCCGGCCGGCCCGCAGGTCCTCCTGGAGCCGCAGCGAGGCGACGGCCGGCGAAGCCTGGTCCGCGAGCGAGCGCAGGATGTCGACGTCGCTCGCGTCCAGCCGCTCCTCGCCCGCGCGCAGCCCGACGGTCAGCTCACCGATCGGCAGTCCGTTGTGGACCAGGGCGAAGTCCTGGCTGCGGCCGTCCAGGAGTCCGGCGGTGGCCAGCGTGCGCCGGCCGGCCCGGGTGGTGACGGCGAGGGTGACGCCGGGCAGCCGCAGTTCCTCGGCGACGGTCGCGCACAGCGCCTCGGGCAGCCGCTCCGGGTCGACCACCTGACGCACCCGCCCCGCGAGCGTCCGCAGCACCTGGTAGGGCTGCGCGCGCCGGCCGTAGTACAGCCGGTCCACCAGGGCGACGGCGCGCCGCGCCGCCCGCGGCAGGGCGGTACCGAGCGCGTACACCAGGGCGATCAGCAGCAGGGCGGCGCCGCCGTGTCCCGGTAGCAGCCAGGTGGACAGGACGGCGGCGGCCACCACGAACACCCCGGTGACCCCGGTGCCCAGCAGCAGCCCTATCAGTACGCTGCGGGCCGCCCGGTCGAGCCGCCAGCCGTGGTCCCGGATGACCAGGACGGCCACCGCGACCGCCCACACCAGCCCGGCGGCGGCGAACAGCGAGTAGCTGAGCCAGTAGTGCTCGGTCCAGGTCCGCGAGTACATGTCCTGCATCCCGGCCCAGAGCAGGTACGCGCCGAGCATCCCCGCGACCCGCAGCCGGTGCCGACGGGCCTCGCCCTGACCGTCGAGCCCCGGGCGCGGGCGCAGCAGGCGGGTGAGCAGGACGACGGTCACGATCCCCACCAGGAGTTCGCTGACCAGCAGGTCGTGCCCGCCCAGCGCGTCGGCGGCGACGCCGAAGTAGTGGGCCGGCGGGTTCCCGGCGAGGGGGTTGGGCCGTCCGAACGCCTTCGGCAGGGCGAGCCGCTGGGACATCTCCGGGACCACGAACAGCGCGACGGCGGCGATGTACCACCACCAGCGCCGCGTGGTCAGCCGCCCGTAGGGCAGCCAGAGCGGGAGCACGTAGAAGATCGTGACGTTGACCGACCGGCAGAGCGCGTCGAGCGCGGCCACGGCGCCGACGATGCCCGGATCGGTGACCTCGACCCAGACCGGCGCGGCCGCCGTGAACTCCACGATGTCGGTCAGCGCGTAGACGAGCATCACCCAGCCGAGCGGCGAGCCCGGGCGGTGGGCGTGCAGCAGCATGCCCGCGCCCGCGGTCGGCAGCGCGTAGACCAGGATGGCGAGCTCGTCGCGCGGCAGTGCCACGCCGGGATCGCCGAGGTGGACGAGCACGTAGCAGATCCACAGCGTCGCGGAGACGATGCAGACCGCCGTGACGACCGCCGCGGCGGTGAGCTGCCGTTGGGCCGGCGTGCGACGCCGGCCGGGGGTCGCCGGGGTCATGCCACCACCTCGCAGACGGGCTGGGCCGGTGGGGCGGACTCCGGTGGTGCGGACCCCCGGCGGTGTGGACGGACCAGGTTCCAGTTTCGGCGGCCCGGTGTCCCGGGCGCCTGAGGCAGCGGTCTCGGATCCCGTCCGCGACGATGGCCCCGGTGCGGGACCGGTCACCCGCTCCGTGCTGCCGCGCCCGCCGCGCGACGACTTCCGAGCATGTCACGGAAAGTAGCCGATGAGGCGCTGGTAGTGTCGACCGGGTGGATGAAGAACAGTCGGTCGCCCCCTCGGGCCCGGGCGGAACAGCGCCCGTCCGTGTACTGATCGTCGATGATCACCCGCTCTTCCGGGAGGGCCTCAAGGCGGCGCTGGAGAGCGCCGAGGGCGTCCTGGTGGTCGCCGAGGCCGAGCGGCTCGCCGACATCCCGGAGACGGTCGCCCGGCACCGTCCGAGCGTGGTGATCATGGACCTTTCGCTGCCCGACGGCTCCGGGCTGGAGGCCGTCCGTCAGCTGTCCACCCAGGAGGCGTCGCCGCCCGTGCTGATGCTGACCATGTCGGACGACGACGGCAACCTGCTCGCCGCGCTCCAGGCCGGCGCCCGCGGCTACCTGGTCAAGGGCGCGGGCCGGGAGGAGGTGCTGCACGCGGTGCGGACGGTCGCGGCGGGCGGCGCGGTCTTCGGCGGTGAGGTGGCCGGACGGATCACCGCCCTGCTGGCCGGGGCCCGGATGCGCGAGGCGGGGCAGCTGTTCCCGGACCTCACCGCCCGGGAGGCCGAGGTGCTGGACCTGGTCGCGCGCGGGCTGGACAACCGGCGGATCGCCCGCGAGCTGGTGGTGGCGGAGAAGACCGTCCGCAACCACATCACGCACATCTTCGAGAAGCTGCACGTCGCCACCCGCGCCGAAGCGGTCGCCCGAGCCCGCGACATGGGCCTCGGCGACGGCTGAAGCGACGGCCGGGGCGGCCGGGGCGGCCGGGGCGGGGCGGCGCGGCCGGACTGGCTGCGGCAGGGCTGAGGCGGACGCCCCGGGCCGTCCGCCTCCAAACGCGGGAACCCGCGACCGGGGGCGCCGGTCCGCCGACCGGCACCCCCGGGACCCGCTCGGTCACTCCCCGGAGCACATCCCCGGGTCACATCCCCTGGGTCATGCCCCCCGGATCACACCCCCCCCCGGGTCACGCCCCTTCCGGATCGCGACCCCCGGATCACACCCCCCCGGGTCACGCCCCTTCCGGATCGCGACCCCCGGATGACATTCCGCACGGCTCGCGCCTACGGCTGCATCTCGTACGCGCCCGCGAGCGCCTCGACCCGCTCCCACACCCGCGCGGCCCGCGCCGCGTCCGACACCGGACGCCGCACGTTGGCCAGTGCCCAGGCGGCCTGCTCCTCGGTGGTGGAGGCCTTGCCGTGCAGTTCGGTGGCGTGCGCGGAGAAGTCGCGGACCAGGGCGTCGAAGACCTGGTCCAGGACCTCACGGCCCTCGTCGGAGGCGTCCAGACCGGTCAGCTCGGCCTGCTCCAGCACCAGCTGGCCGTAGACGATCAGCGCGAACAGCTGACCGATCTCCAGCAGGAAGTCCAGGTCCGCCTGCTGCTCCTTGCTGGGCGCGTGGCTGAGCAGCAGCTCGCAGAAGCCGTCGGCCTGCTCGCGGAAGCGCGCGACGTTGGGCAGCTGCGCCTGGCGGTCGTAGGCGGTGCGCCAGTCGTGGAAGCGGATCGCGCCGAGGCCGCGGGCCGGGCCCTGGCGGAACAGGAAGGCGTCGTCGGCGGCGTCCAGACGGGACGGCACCGGGGCGTACTCGGCCGGGGCGAACAGGTAGTTGCCCATGAACTTGAGGATCAGCGCCAGGTTGACGTGGACGGTGCCCTCCAGCTTCGGCAGGCCGCGGATGTCCTTGGCGGCCTTGTCGAAGTAGGTGTCCGCCTCGAAGCCCTTGGCCGCGATGACGTCCCACATCAGGTCGATGACCTTCTCGCCCTCGGTGGTGACCTTCATCTTGGTCATCGGGTTGAACAGCAGGTACCGGCGGTCCTCGGGGGAGGCGGTGCGGAAGTAGTCCACGGCCCGGGCGCTGAACAGCTTCATCGCGACCAGGCGGACGTACGCGTCGGTCAGCTCCCGCTTGACGTGCGGGAAGTCGGTGACCCGCTTGCCGTACAGCACCCGGTTGTGGGCGTGCGTGAGGGCCTCGTACATCGCGTGCTCGCAGATGCCGATGGACGCGGTGCAGAGGTTGAACTTGCCGACGTTGACGGTGTTCAGGGCGGCGTCGAAGGCGGCCTGGCCGGTGTGCAGCACGTCCTCGGCGCGCACCGGGTAGTCCTCCAGGCGGAACTCGCTGACGTACATCTGGGCGTTCACCACGTTCTTGACCAGGTGGTACGCCTCGTGGCGGCTGTCGGCGGCGAAGAAGACGTAGCCCTCGGGGCCCTCGACGTCCGAGCGTCGGCCGAAGACCGAGACCAGGCCGGCCACGTTGCCGTTGCCGATGTAGTACTTGGA
The DNA here is from genome assembly GCF_055585785.1 of Kitasatospora sp. NPDC053308. Taxonomy (NCBI): domain Bacteria; kingdom Bacillati; phylum Actinomycetota; class Actinomycetes; order Kitasatosporales; family Streptomycetaceae; genus Kitasatospora; species Kitasatospora sp. NPDC053308. Next base: position 302,792 of record NZ_JBVJJY010000003.1, read on the forward strand.
GCCGGTCGCGGTGAAGCCGCCCTCGCCGTCCGGGGTGAGGATCATGTCGGTGGAGTAGATGTCGGCGCCGTGGGTGCGCTCGGAGAGGCCGAAGGCCATGACGTGGCCCTCCGCCAGGAGCCGGGCGGCGCGGGCCCGGACGGCCTCGTTCTCGCTCTGCCAGACCGGGCCGAGGCCCAGGATGGTGACCTGCCAGGTGTACCAGTAGCCGAGGCCGTAGAAGCCGAGGATCTCGTTCAGCTCGGCGATCCGCGCGGTGTCCCAGCGCTTGTCCGGGTCGGCCGCGGACGGGGTCAGGAACTCCGCGAACAGGCCCTCCTTCGCGGCGAATTCGAGGAAGTCGGCGTACCAGCTGCGGTCGATGTAGGTGTCGATCAGCGCCTTCTTGCCGCGGGACTCGAACCAGTCCACGGTCGCGCGCAGCAGCCGGCGGGTCGGCTCGTCGAACTGGGCGGGGTCGTAGGTGCGCGGATTGAAGAGCATCGGGGACTCCCGAGGTCGAGGGTGTGGGAAGCGGGTGGCGGGGCGGGGCGCCGGCGCGTCAGGACGGCCGGGCGCCCGTGGTTCGGGACGGCACCGGCGCGTCAAGGACGGCACCGGGGCGCGAGGACGGCACCGGCGTGTCAGAGCGACGCCTGCACGGCAGGACGACGCCCGACACGGCAGGCGACGCCGACGCGTCAGGACGGCCGGTCGGCGCCGGGTCTGGACGGCCGGTCGGCGGCGAGTCGGCGCAGGGTGGCCAGCACGTCGTCGAGCCAGTCGAGGGTCATCCGCTCGAACTCGATGCCGCCGCGCAGCACCACGTGCTGCAGCTCCTGCCGGGTGTCGAGGGCTTCGAGGTCGGGGAAGTCCCGCTGCTCGCCGTGCAGGTAGCGGGCGAGCAGGGCGGCGTGGGCCTCGCGGTGGCGTTCGACCTCGGAGATCAGCGCGGCCGGGTCGTCGAAGGCGGCGGCCCGGATCTTGACCGCGAGTTCGTGCCGGACGGTCTCCGGTGCGACCGGCTTGCGCAGCCAGGTGGCCAGCTCGGCCCGACCGGCGGCTGCGGCCGAGTAGACCTTCTTGTCCGGGCGCCCGTCCTGGGCGACCTCCTCCGCGGCGACCCAGCCGTCCGCCTCCATGCGCCGCAGCACCCGGTAGATCTGCTGGTGGGTGGCGGTCCAGAAGCGGCCGATCGAGCGGTCGAAACGCCGGGCCAGCTCGTAGCCGGAGCCGGGCTGCTCCAGCAGCGAGACGAGGATCGCGTGCTCCAGTGCCATGACCCGCATCCTGCTATGCAACGAGTTGCATAGGCAATGGCGCACCGCGGCGGTGAGACGCAGGTCACCGGCGTGATCGGATGGTTATCGATCATTACGCCCAATAGGGTGCAAAACGTTAGAGAAGGGACAGAATGGGTACGGGGCGCGCGCGTTCACGGGCTGTGCGTCCCCCAGGTTCCGGACCACAGGAGGTGGTATCGGTGGCAACCCATATCCCGACGGGCATGGAGCACCATCCGGACATCGTCGAACTACGGGAACACTACGAGCGGGTCACCTCGACCCCGCGCGCCCAGGGTGTGGAAGCCCTGGCCGTACTGGCCGGCCTCTTCCTGGCGGCATCGCCGTGGATCGTCGGCTTCACCGCGTTCAGCACCCTCACCGTGACCTGCCTGATCGTCGGGCTGGCCTACACGGTGCTGATGGCCGGCTACGGCACGGCCTACGAACGCACCCACGCGAGGGCCTGGGCGGCCACCGCGCTCGGTGTATGGACGATCATCTCCCCGTGGGTGGTCTCCGGTTCCGTCGCGCACGGCAAGAACATCGTCACCTGCCTCATCACCGGTGCCGTGATGTTCCTGCTCGGACTCGCGGCGATCTCGATGGCCACCATGACCTCGAACGGAGCGGCAATGCGGCGCGGCCGGGCCGGCCGCGCCCGGGGCTGATCTTCCCCGCAGCCCCGTCGGGGCGCGGCGGGCACAACCGCCCACCGCGCCCCGGCGCACGCCCCGGCCCCCGCCCCCACCCGAGCCGCCCCGGCGCACGCTCCGGACCCCCGGGTCTCGGAGCCGCCGCGGCGCACGCCCCGGCCCCGGCCACGGCCCCGCGGCGTTACGGGTGCGTCATCCGCAGCACGTCCAACGCCTCGTCCAGCTGCTCCTCGGTGAGCTCGCCCCGCTCGACGTAGCCCCGCTCCAGCACCACCTGACGGATCGTCTTGCGCTCGGCCAGCGACTGCTTGGCGACCTTCGCCGCCTCCTCGTACCCGATGTACCGGTTGAGCGGGGTCACCACCGAGGGCGAGGACTCGGCGTACTCCCTGGCCCGTTCGACGTTGGCGGTGATGCCGTCCACCGTCCGGTCCGCGAGCAGCCGGGCGCTGGTGGCGAGCAGCCGCACCGACTCCAGCACGTTGCGGGCGATCACCGGGAGCATCACGTTCAGCTCGAAGTTGCCGCTCGCGCCGGCCAGCGTCACCGTCGCGTCGTTGCCGACCACCTGGGCGGCGACCATGAGCACCACCTCGGGCAGCACCGGGTTCACCTTGCCCGGCATGATCGACGAACCCGGCTGCAGGTCCGGCAGGTTGATCTCGCCGAGTCCGGTGCGCGGGCCGGAGCCCATCCACCGCAGGTCGTTCGCGATCTTCGTGAACCCGACCGCCACCGTCCGTAGTTGGCCGCTCAGCTCGACCAGGGCGTCCCGCGCGCCCTGCGCCTCGAAGTGGTTCCTGGCCTCGGTCAGCGGCAGGTCGGTGGCGCGGGCCACCTCCGCGATGACCGCCTCCGGGAAGCCCGGAGGAGTGTTGATGCCGGTGCCCACCGCCGTTCCGCCGAGCGGGAGTTCGGCGACCCGGGGGAGCGTGGCCAGCAGCCGCTCCCGGCCGTGCCGCACCTGCGCCGCGTAGCCGCCGAACTCCTGGCCGAGGGTGACCGGGGTGGCGTCCATCAGGTGCGTACGGCCCGACTTCACCACCTCGGCGAACTCGGCGGCCTTGCGCTCCAACGCCTCCGCCAGGTGCTCCAGTGCCGGGACCAGGTCGTGCGTCACGGCGGCGGTGGCGGCGATGTGGATCGAGGACGGGAAGACGTCGTTGGACGACTGGCTCGCGTTGACGTGGTCGTTGGGGTGGACGGGACGGCCGAGCCGCTCCCCGGCCAGGGTCGCGATCACCTCGTTGGTGTTCATGTTGGACGAGGTGCCCGAACCGGTCTGGAACACGTCCACCGGGAACTGGTCGTCCCAGTGCCCCTGCGCGACCTCCTCGGCGGCCGCGACGATCGCCTCCGCCGTCTCCCCGTTCAGGACCCCGAGGCGGGCGTTCACCCGGGCCGCGGCGGCCTTGATCCGGGCCAGCGCGGCGATGTGCGCCCGCTCCAGCCGCTGCCCGGACACCGGGAAGTTCTCCACCGCCCGCTGCGTCTGCGCCTGCCACTTCGCGTCGGCCGGCACCCGGACCTCGCCCATCGAGTCGTGCTCGACCCGGTACTCCTGCGACTCCTGCGGCTTCGCCTGCTCGTCACCCATCGCGCGCTGCACCTCCTGTACGGGCCGGTCCGGCCCGGAGCGGATCTCCGATCACCACAGCCGCGAGCGGGCCCCGGGTATTTCCGGCCCGGCCCCCGGCTATCCGGCCCGAGCCCCGGCTATCCGGCCGGGCCTCCCGGCCCCGGGGGCGGCAGTCCGGTTCCCTCCGGGGAGAGCCCGTCCGGTCCTCCGGAGGAGGCCGCTCCACTTGCCCTGCGCCGAGCGCCCCCAACCGTTGCCGGCGCCGCGCTCACTCGAAGGAGTGAGTCAACGACGGGTCCGCCCCAAACCTCCGTGCGGCACTTCGTACGCTCCTCCCCGGGCCGGGCGGACACCGGCCGACCCGGACGGCCGCAGCCGGGCCCGGGGGGACCAGCGCGAGGGGCGGACGGATGACCAGGGGACGACACGGCACGGGGACGACGGACACCGCCGGGAGCAGCCCGAGCAGCCCGAGTAGCACGGGCAGTACCGGCAGTATCGGCGGCACCGGCGGGAGCGGTCTCACCCGGCGGCAGTTGCTGGGCGCCTCCGCCGCACTCGGCGGCGCCGCCTGGATCCTGCGCGGCACCGTCGGACCGGACAGCGCCGAGGCGGCCACGCCCGCACCGCCCGCACTGCCCGACGGCACCGAGCTCTACCAGCGGGTCTTCCAGAACTGGTCCGGCGAGATCCGCACCGACCAGCTGTGGACCTGCGCGCCGCGCACCCCGGACGAGGTGCCGGCCCTCGCCGACTGGGCGCACGCCAACGGCTGGCGCCTGCGCGCCTGCGGCTACCGTCACACCTGGGCGCCGCTCACCGTCGCCGACCGGACCCCGGAGAGCGCCCGCGTCCTGCTCGTGGACACCAGCCGCCACCTGACGGCGATCAGCGCGGATTCGTCCACCACCGTCCGGGTGCAGACCGGCGCCACCATGGAGGCCCTGCTCGCCCACCTGGCCGACCGCGGCCTCGGCCTGACCGCCTGTCCGGCGCCCGGCGAGATCACCGTCGGCGGGGTGCTCGCCATCGGCGGCCACGGCACCGCCGTCCCCGCCGCCGGCGAGGTGCGGCCGGAGGGGCACGGTTACGGCTCCGTGAGCAACCAGGTGGTCCGGCTCACCGCCGTCGTCCTCGACCCGGCCACCGGCCGTTACACGCTGCGGACCTTCGACCGCTCCGAGGCCGACAGCGCCGCCTTCCTGGTGCACCTGGGCCGCGCCTTCCTCACCGAGGTCGTGCTGCGGGCCGGCGCCGACCGGCCGCTGCGCTGCGTCAGCCGACTCGACATCCCCGCGGCCGAGCTCTTCGCCCGCCCGGGGGCGGCGTCCGGCGGTGGCCCGGTCGGCGGGAGCGGCGGGAGCGGCGGCGGGTTGCTCGGGGGAGTGCTGGGCGGCCTGCTGGGTGGCGGGTCCGGTGGGGACGGCCCCCGGACCTTCGCCGAGTTCGTCGAGCGCGACGGCCGGGCCGAGGCGATCTGGTTCGCCTACACCGACCGCCCCTGGCTCAAGACCTGGAGCGTCGCCCCGACCAAGCCGCTCGCCTCCCTCACCGTCGACCAGCCGTACAACTACCCCTTCTCGGACAACGTCCCGGAGCCCGTGGCCCGGCTGGCCGGTGACATCGTCTCCGGCGCCTGGGCGTCTGCCCCGCTGTTCGGTCGGCTCCAGTACCTGGTCGCGAAGGTGGGGCTCACCGGCGACCTCACCGACGTCCTCCTCTCCGGCGGGCTGCTGCGCGGCCTGCTCAGCGGCGAGGTGCTCACCCACCTGCTCGCCGGCGGCCTGCACTCCGACCTCTGGGGACGCTCGCGCGCCCTGCTGCAGTACGTCCGCCCCACCACCCTGCGGGTCACCGCCAACGGCTACGCGATCCTCACCCGACGGGCCGACCTGCAGTGGGTGGTCAGCGAATTCGCCGCGTACTACCAGGAGTTGCTGGCCGCGTACCAGGCCCGCGGCGAGTACCCGGTGAACGGCGCGGTGGAGATCCGGGTCACCGGCCTGGACGACCCGGCGTACTGCGGCGTCCCTGGTGCCCGCCCCCCGCTGCTGTCCGCGCTGCGCCCGCGCGCCGACCGCCCCGAGTGGGACACGGCGGTCTGGCTCGACGTCCTCGCCTTCCCCGGCACGCCCGGCCTGGAGCGCTTCGCCCGGGACCTGGAGCAGTGGCTGCTGCGCACCTTCGACGGCACCCGGGCGGGCCTGCGGGTCGAGTGGTCCAAGGGCTGGGCCTACACCGCCGACGCCGCCTGGTCCGACCCGGACCTGATCGACCGGGTCATCCCGGACGGCCTGCGGGCCGGCGGCGGCCCCGGCTGGGACGAGGCGGTCGCCGTCCTGGACCGCCACGACCCGCACCGGGTGTTCGGGAACCCCTTCCTGGACAGGCTGTTGAAGTGAGACTTCACATCTGAGGTGGCATCGGAAGGCTCGGTCAGATGTGTTCCATCACGATCACCGCCAGGGTGTCCGGGGCCAGGGCGCGGAACACGTGCGGGGAGTCGCCCGGGTAGCTCACGTAATCCCCCGGGCCGAGTTCGACCGGCGCCTCCGCCGGTCCGACCAGGGCGCGCCCGGCACCGATCATCACGTGCTCGACGGTGCCGGGCATGTGCGGGTCGGAGGCCCTGGTCTCGCCGGGCTGCGCCTCGATCCGGTAGATGTCCCGGCGGGCGTTGGGCGGGCAGGAGGAGAGCACGGTGGCGGCGTAGTCGGCGCGCTCGGAGTGGGTCACCGGGCCCTCGCCGGCCCGGATCACCTTGACCGCGGGGCGCGGCGGGTCGACCAGTCGGCTGAACGGCACGTTCAGCGCGACCCCGAGGGCCCAGAGCGTCTCCACGCTGGGGTTGCCCGCACCCGACTCCAGCTGGGAGAGCGTCGACTTGGCGATGCCCGCGCGGCGGGCCAGCTCGGTCATCGAGAGCCCGCTGCGCTCGCGCTCGCGGCGGATCGAGGCGGCGATCTGGCCGATCAGCTCGGTCCCGGAACCGCCGGCGACCGCGGCCGGGGTGGTGTGGTCACTCATGCTCGCCACTCACGCTCTCCTCTGACTCCTTCGCCCTCCGTGGGCCGCTGCCGCCCGGTCCCGGGTGGTGTCCGGCTCCCGGGGGCGTCCGGCTCCGGGTTTCCGGTGCGGCGGCCGGTGCCGCTCATGCTGCCACGGACGCCCGGGCCCGCGGAGGTGTCCGGTGGGCTGGCGTTCGGTCTGCCGGTCCCCTTGTTCGCCTTGACGAACCCGTAACGGCGGGTTCATTCTGATGGACATGCGTTCGCTCATCCGAACACTGGAGCGCGTCACCCTGCGTGACATCGCTCTGGTATGCCTGGCCGACGCCCTCGTCGGCGCCTCCTTCGGCGCGATCAGCGTCTCCGGCGGTCTGCCCCTCTGGGTGCCGATCGCACTCTCCGTCCTCGTGTTCGCGGGCGGCTCGCAGTTCGCGGCGGTCGGCGTGGTGCTCTCCGGCGGCGGAGCGCTCGCGGCGGTCGCCACCGGACTGGTGCTCAACGCCCGGCTACTGCCCTTCGGTTTCACCGTGGCCGACGTCCTCGACGGCCCCCGGTGGCGCTGGATGGTCGGCGCCCAGCTGATCACCGACGAGTCCGCCGCCTTCGCCCTGCAGCAGAGCGAGCCGCGACGGCGCCGGGCCGCGTTCTGGCTCTGCGGGACCGCCCTGTTCGTGGTGTGGAACGTCGCGGTGCTGCTCGGCTCCGTCGCGGGCGGCCTGATCGGGGACACCGACGCGCTGGGCCTGGACGCCGCCTTCCCCGCCGTCCTGCTCGCCCTCGTCCTGCCCTCGCTCACCGACCGGCGCACCCGTACCGCGGCGCTGGTGGGCGCGGCGGTGGCGGTCGCGGCGACGCCGTTCGTCCCGGCCGGCCTGCCGGTGCTGCTGGCCCTGGTCGGGCTGCTGTTCGGGGGCCGGCCGACGGCGGGGCCCGAGGGGTCTGCGGGGCCCGAGGGGTCTGTGGGGTCTGCGGGGCCCGATGGGTCTGTGGGGCCTGCGGGGCCCGATGGGTCTGCGGGCCCCCGGGAGTCCGCGGTGTCCGCGGGGTCTGCGGGGCTCGGAGGGTCTGCGCAGCCCACGGAGTCCGGGGCCCGGGCGGCGGAGGATCCGGCGCTGGTCGAGGAGAAGGAGGCGGTCCGATGATGCCGCTGTACGCGGTGCTGTTGCTGGCGCTCGGCACGTACGCCTTCCGGCTCGCCGGGCCGCTGCTGGGTGGCCGACTGGCCCTCTCGGAGCGCCTGCGGCACCTGCTGGCCGTCGCGGCGGCGGTGCTGCTGGTCGCCCTGGTGGCGACCGGTGCGCTGACCCAGGGGCACGGCTTCGCCGGGTGGGCCCGTCCGGCGGGTGTGCTGGTGGCGGGGGTGCTGGCGGTGCGGCGCGCGCCGTTCCCGGTGGTGGTCGTCGCGGGCGCGGTCACGACGGCAGTGCTCCGGCTGTGCGGGGTGGCCTGAGCGCCACCCCCCTACGGGTCGGGGCGGGCGGCCGCTGAGATGCCGTCAGCCCGCGCTGTCGCTTTCCTCACGCGTTCGCGCCCACCCACGGCCGGGGCGGGTGCGGAATACTCGCCGGTACTCCGAACACGCGCCGGTGCTCCGCCGACCCGCCGAGACCGGTGCCCTGCCGAGACTGCAAGGAGCTTCGATGACGAAGCCGAACCGGATCGACCCGTCCGACCTGCTCGCCGTCGGCGACCTCCTCTCCGACGAGGAGCGGCTGATCCGCGACACCGTCCGCCGGTTCACCGAGGAACGGATCCGCCCGCACATCGGCGAGTGGTTCGAGCGCGGGGTCTTCCCGGCCCGCGAACTCGCCCCCGAACTCGGCGCCCTCGGTGTCCTCGGCATGCACCTCGACGGCTACGGCTGCGCGGGCGCCGACGCGGTCGCGTACGGCGTGGCCTGCATGGAGCTGGAGGCGGCCGACTCCGGGCTGCGCAGCTTCGTCTCCGTCCAGGGCTCGCTCGCCATGCGCTCGATCCACGCCTTCGGCTCCGAGGAGCAGAAGCAGCGCTGGCTGCCCGGGATGGCCGCGGGCGAGCTGATCGGCTGCTTCGGCCTCACCGAACCGGACTTCGGCTCGGACCCGGCCAACATGCGCACCCGCGCGGTCCGCAAGGGCGGCGCGGACGGCGACTGGGTGCTGTCCGGCAGCAAGATGTGGATCACCAACGGCAGCATCGCCGACGTCGCCGTCGTCTGGGCGCAGACCGAGGAGGGCGTGCGCGGCTTCCTGGTCGAGCGCGGCACCCGCGGCCTGACCGCCACCGACGTGCACGGCAAGCTCTCCCTGCGCGCCTCCGTCACCAGCGAGCTCGCCTTCGACGACGTGGTCCTGCCCGCCGACGCCGTGCTCCCCGGGGTGGTCGGCCTGCGCGGCCCGCTCTCCTCCCTCAACGAGGCCCGCTACGGCATCCTCTGGGGCACCGTCGGCGCCGCCCGTGACTGCTACACCTCCGCCCTGGACTACGCCAGGAGCCGGATCCAGTTCGACCGCCCGATCGCCGGCTTCCAGCTGACCCAGCAGAAGCTGGTCGAGATGATGCTGGAGGTCGAGAAGGCCTACCTGGTGGCGCTGCGGATCGGCCGTCTCAAGGAGGAGGGCGCCGCCCGCCCGCCGCACATCAGCTTCGGCAAGCTCAACAACGTGCGCACCGCGCTGGACATCGCCCGCAGCGCCCGCACCGTCCTCGGGGCCAACGGCATCACCACCGAGTACCCGGTGCTGCGGCACGCCAACAACCTGGAGTCGGTGCTCACCTACGAGGGCACCAGCGAGATCCACACCCTGGTCCTCGGCGAGGCCATCACCGGCGAGTCCGCCTACCGCTGACGGGCCGCCCGCCCCTCGTGACCAGGGGAAAAGCGGTGGCCGGGCGCGACCGTGCCCGGCTACCGTGCCCGTCCATGACCAGCACGCATCCCAGGACGCCCCCGACCACCACCCTCTGGCGCCCCACCGGGCCCGAGGAGCTGGCGCTGGTCGAGGCCGCCGACCGGCGTGCCTGGCCGCCCCGGCTGCCCGACCAGCCGATCTTCTACCCGGTCCTCGACGAGGACTACGCGATCAAGATCGCCCGTGACTGGAACGTGCCCGCCTCCGGCGTCGGCTACGTCACCCGCTTCGAGGTCGAGACCGAGTTCCTCGCCCGCTATCCCGTACGGCAGGCCGGCGGCCGGACGATCCTGGAGCTCTGGGTGCCCGCCGAAGAGCTGGAGGAGTTCAACCGGCACATCGTGGGGCGCATCGAGGTCGTCCACGAGTTCCGGCCCCGGCCGTGACGGTCCCGCGAGCGCTGCCCTCGGCCCGCTGACCAGCACGCCCGCCCCGTCCGGGTGCCCCGCTGACCAGCACGCCCGCCCCGTCCGGGTGGCTCGCCGACCAGCGGCGCGGAGGTCGCCCGACACCTCGCGGACACCCGCCGTTCGGCTGCGTGACGCCGTTCGGTACGGCGGTCGGTGGAGCATGGCGCGGTCGGCGGCGCCCCGGGCGGGCGCGGCCGACGGTGCGCACGACCGAAAGGAACCCCGCCATGTCCGCTGTCCAGTGGCCCCGCCCCCGCGTGCTCGTCGTCGGGATCGACGGCGTCCGGCACGACTACCTGGAGCAGGTGCCGATGCCGCGCCTGCGGGAGGTCGCCGAGGCCGGGTTCCTGGTACCGGTCACCGTGGCGGAGGGCACGCCCACCATGTCCGGCCCCTGCTGGGCGACCATCGTGACCGGTGTCGAGGCCGCCAAGCACGGCGTCTGGGGCAACCACCTGGGCGGCAACCGGCTCGACGTGTTCCCCGACTTCGCCACCCGCCTCAACCGGAGCGACCGCCGGCGCACCTTCGTCGCGGCCGGCTGGGACCCGCTGATGATCAACGAGTCCGGCGGCCCGCTCTTCCGCGCGCCCGGGCGGCTCTCCTACGTCGCCCCGGCCGAGGACACCCCCGAGGCCTGGGAGGCCGTGGACGAGGAGGTCACCCGGGAGGCCGTCCACGTCCTCGGCACCGCCGATCCCGAGGCCTCCTTCGTCTACCTCGGCGCGGTCGACGAGACCGCCCACTTCCTGGGTTGCGGCGACGAGTACCGCGCCTCGATGCGCACCGCCGACGAACGCCTCGGCCGCCTCCTGGACGCCGTCCGCGGCCGGCCGTCGTACGCCGAAGAGCAGTGGACCGTCATCGTCGTCACCGACCACGGCCACGTCGACGCCGGCGGCCACGGCGGCCGGACGGTCGAGGAGCGGACGGCCTGGGTCGCCTGCGCCGGGCACGACATCCCCGCCGGACCGCCGCTCGGCGAGATCCGCCACCCGGACGTCGCCGCCCAGGTGTACGCCTCGCTGCTGCGCCCGATCGACCCGCACTGGACCCTCGACGGCCGGCCCTTCCCGGTCGCCCGGCCGGTGCCCGCGACGGTCTGACGCCGTCGGGCGCCGTCTGACGCCGTCGGGCGTCGCCGCAGGCGTTCCAGGCCGCGGAAGACCTGGACGTCGCGTGGCCGGAGCCGAGGGTGCCCCGGGTGCAGCAGGCCGGGCTGCGGTGACGCCGGGCTTGAGCGAGGCTCGATCGGGGTTCGGGCGGTACTCGACCGGAGCGTGCCAACCTGAGCGCCGGACCGGCACGGACCGGGTCCCGCGGAGCCCGGCGCCCCTGCCGTAGGACATACGCCTGAAGGTGGAGACCGTACCCCGTGGGTCGGAGGCAAGATCGCGACTTGGTGGTGACGCTCCGCCGGGACGGCGCGGGCCACGATATGTACACCGGACGGCGGAACGCGTCGCCCGGGCCGGCGGCGGGGACGGGAACGGCCGACGGCGAACGCGGGGCAACGGACTCAGCGCACGGACACCGGCCGGGGGCACGGCCACGAACACGGAGAGGACGAACGGGCATGAAGGGCATCGTGAGCAAGGTCGCGCTGGGAGTCGCGGGCACCGGCATGGCCGTGGCCGTCGCGACCGTGGCCATCGGCCCCCGCGTGTCCGACTGGTACGACGGGCGTCACCAGGAGCAGGCCTCCTACGACACCGGCACCCAGGCCAAGGCCGACCGCCACTCGATGCCGGCCTGGCTGCCCGACAACGCCTCCGGCGTGAAGTACCTGATGTCCACCACCGGCGACGACCGCCTGCTGCGCGCCACCCTCCCCGAGGGGCGGCTGCCCGCCGGCTGCACCAGCGGGCTGCCGGGTAAGGCCGCCCACCCGGCGCCGGCGTCGCTCAAGGCCGGCTGGTTCCCGGAGGGCGTCGTGGCCAAGGCCAGCGCCACCTGCGGGCACTACAACGTGGCCCTGACCGGCAACCAGCTCTACGCGTGGCAGGACGGCGCAGCGGTCCAGGCGGCGCAGCGCGCCGCGCACATCACCAAGCACTGAGCGTCCCGGCCGGACACCCTGACACCCGGACACCCTGACACCCGGACGTCCTGACACCCGGACGTCCTGACGCCGGACGCCCTCACGCTCGATGGGCTGACGGACCGATGGACCGGTGGGACGATGCGGCCCGCCCGGCACCGGAAGGTGCGGGCGGGCCGCCGTCGTGCCGGTCGTGCGTGGCGACGAGCCGGAGAGGCGTGTGGGCGGCGAACGCACTCGACTGCGCCCCCCTGCTGTCGCAACCGGCCGGGGCTGCGATAGGACGGGACGCGAACGAGCCCCGCGCCACCCCCGTCCGTGAGGAGAGCCATGCCCGGCCCGACCGTCGGCCCCGCCGACGACACGTCGCCCGCTCCCGCCACCACCGCACCCGCCACCACCGCGCAGGCCGCCGGCCGGTCCGCCACCGGCTGGGCCACGATCGCCGTCCTGGGCGGTCTCACCGCCCTCGGGCCGCTCACCACCGACCTCTACCTCCCCGGCCTGCCCGCGATCGCCGACGACCTCGCCGCCGAACCGGCGGCCGTCCAGCTCACCCTGACCTTCTCGATGGTCGGGGTCGCGGCCGGACAACTGGTCTTCGGACCGCTCAGCGACCGCTTCGGACGCCGCCCACCGCTGCTCGTCGGACTCGTCGTCTACACCCTGTCCAGCGTGGTGTGCGTGCTCGCGCCGACCCTGCCGGTGCTGATCGCCGCCCGCTTCGTCCAGGGCGCGGCGGGCTCCGCCGGGCTGGTGATCGGGCGCGCCGTCGCCCGCGACCGCTTCCAGGGCGTCTCGCTGCTGCGCTTCCTCGCCTCGATCGCGCTGATATCCGGGCTGGCGCCGATCCTCGCCCCGATCATCGGCGCCCAGCTGATGCGCTTCACCTCCTGGCGCGGCACCTTCGGTGCGCTCACCGCGCTCGGCCTGCTGCTCACCCTCGCGGCGGTCGGCGCCCTACGCGAGACCCTGCCGTCGGAGGCGCGGGAGGGCGGCGGGGTGGCCGCGACGCTGCGCACGATGGGGCGACTGCTGCGCGACCTGCCGTTCCTCGGACTCGCGCTGACCAGCTCGCTCGCCTTCGGGGCGCTGTTCGGCTACATCAGCGGGTCCTCGACGGTGCTGCAGCACGTGTACCAGGTCTCGCCGCAGACCTACAGCCTGCTGTTCGGGGTGAACTCGCTGGCGATCGTGGTGATGACGCAGCTGAACGGGCGGGTGCTGGCGCCGCGCTTCACTCCGCGCGCGCTGATGCTGGGCGGGCTCGCGGCGGCGGTCGCCGCCGGGGTGGCGCTGGTGCTGCTGACGTCGGTGTGGGACTTCGGGCTGGGCGGGTTCTGCCCGCCGCTGTTCGTGATGATGGGCAGTCTGGGGGTCGTCCTGCCGAACACCGCCGCGCAGGCGCTCGGTCTGGTCGAACCCCAGGTGGCGGGGACGGCGTCGGCGCTGCTCGGGACGGGGAACTTCCTGGTCGGAGCAGTGGTCGCCCCACTGAGCAGCCTCGGGGGCCGGCCGTCCGCCGTGCTGCTGGCGGTGGTGGTCCTGGCCTGCGGTGTGCTCTCGTCGGCGGCGTACCTGACGCTGTGCCGGCCGGGCCGGATGCGGACGGCGGCGCCTGACAGCTGACAGCTGACGGCGGACAGAGGACGGCTGACAGATGACAGATGACAGCTGACAGACGACAGCTAACAGACGACAGATGACAGATGACAGCTGACAGATTTCATCATCTGTCAGCTGTCACCCGTCATCGGTGATCTGTCACCCGCTCCCGTCGCCCGCTACGCGATCGAGAAGTCGTCCCCGAACACGTTGCCCTGGGCGTACCAGCCGTGCAGGTAGACGGTGACGGTGCCGGAGGCGCCGGTGGTGAACGGGACGGTCAGCTTGGTCCAGGAGCCCGAGCTGGTCCAGGTGCTCGCGGTGGCACCGCCGCTGACGCCGACGTAGGCGTAGTTGCCCTGCACCCAACCGGTCAGCGTGTAGCCGGTGTTGGGCTTCAGCGTGACGGTCTGCGCGCACTCGCCGGTCTGGCTCGCGGTGGCCGCCGCCTGCAGGGCGTGGGTGCCGGAGTGGGCGGGGGTGGAGACCACGGCGCCGCCGCTCTGGCAGGTCCACGGAGCCAGGCTGCCGGTCTCCAGGTCGCCGTTGACCAGGCCGGTCGGCGGCGTGGTGCCGGTGACGGTCAGCGTGTAGCTCGTGGTGTGGCTGCCGGAGGCCGACGTGCCGGTGACGGTGATCGGGTAACTCCCGGGCGCCACCGACGAGGTGGTGCTGATGGTGAGCGTGGCGTCGGTGCCGGCGGTGACGCTGCCGGGGGCAGCGGTGGCGGTGACGCCGGCCGGGGCGCCGCTGACGGTCAGGTTGACGCTCTGCGCCGCGCCCGCCGTGACGGCCGTCGCGATCGTCGCCGAGGTGGACGAACCGGGCTTGACCGTACCGGAGTTCGGGTTGACGGCCAGCGAGAAGTCGTTGCTCACCGTCGAGCCGCTGGTGAACGGTGCGAAGACGTGGGAGAAGTCCCAGGTGTTCTGGCTGATCCCGGAGCAGTTGTCGTCACCCTTGGTGCCGGGGCAGCCGCCGTTGTCCCGCTGGAGTGCCCAGAAGGACAGCGTGTTGATGCCCTTGGACACCGCCCAGTTGTACACGGTGGCGGCGTTGGCCAGGGTGAAGGTCTCCGCCGGGCCGAAGTCGTCGACGCCGATCATCTCGGTGATCCCGATCGAACCCCACAGCTGGGCGGGGGTCTTGGACGGGTAGAGCCTGGCGAGCTGGTTGTAGAGGCCCTGCGCGGAGGTCTGGGTGTCGGCCGCCATGTCGTGGGTGGCGTTGTCGTAGTAGTCGAAGGTCATCATGTTGACGACGTCGATCCGGGCGTTGTTGCTGATCGCGTTCCGCAGCACCGAGAGGCCGTTGTCGGCCAGCCCGCCGGTGGTGGTCGGCAGGGTGTAGGAGAACTGGATGCTCCGGCCCTTGGTGGCGGCCCAGTCCTGCACGAGCTTGATCGCCTTGTTGCGGCGGTCGATGCCGGCGGTGTTGGTCAGCGAGTTGTCCTCGATGTCGAGGTCGATCCGGCTGATGTCGTAGGTCGTGATGACGTTCTCGAAGGCCGCCGCGATCTGGTTGACGTCGGTGCAGCTGTCGGCCAGCTCGGTGCCGGTGTTGTCGGCCGTGTAGCCGCCGAAGGAGGGGATCACGTCCCCGCCGTTGGCGCGGATGGTGGCGATGTCGGCGCCGAAGGTCGCGGAGGAGACCGGCAGCGAGGAGTCGCCGTTCCAGTACGGCGTGCAGGAGCCCTTCGTGGCGGTCTGCAGGAACGCCATGGTCAGGTGCTTGGCGCCGGACTGGGCGGCCAGCTGGGCCGGGCTCTGGCCGGTCCAGGCCTCGAAGTAGGGGGCGAACACCCGGCTGGGGAGCGGGGTGGCGGCCTGGGCGGTGGTCGTCCCGGTGGCGACGAGGCCGGCCGAGGCGGCCAGCGTGGCACAGGCCGTCAGCACGGCCTGGATCGCTCTGCGAAGACGCATGGATTCTCCAACAGGTCTGGTGGGGCAGGATGTTGGGGAGCCGGACACCCGGGGCCGGCACGGCGGAGCGTGGGGGAGTGCCGACGTGCGGGCGTGCGGGGCGTACGGGATGTGCGGGTTGTGCCGGTGTGCTGGCGTGCGGAAGCCCGGCGGCCCGTGCGGACGCGAGCGGCACTGCGAGCACGCGGCCGTACGGGACGGGGGCGGGGGCGGAGCGGAACAGGGCAGGGGGGTGCCTCAGCCGCCGGTGGTCACACCCCCACAGTGCATCCCGGTCGGATCGACATGCTTATGTTTGGACTAGACCACTTCTCTGTCAAGGGAGCTGGTGGTTCGTCGGCGCACGGGCGGGGTGCCGGAAGCGACGTCGAAAGACCGTGGCCGCACACCCTTCGGACGGGTGCGCGGCCACGGCGGCCCGGCGCTCAGGACACCGGGCGGTTCGGGGTCTCGCGGAGGCCGCGCCGCGAGGCGCGCTCGTCGGCGCGCGCTCGGGAGACGGGATCGGCGAAACGGGATCGGCGAAACGGGATCGGCGGGGCGGGATCGGAAAGCTGAATCAGCGGGGCGACGGGCAGAGCGTGGCGCGCAGCGCGTCGTTGATCTTGGCGGCGGTGTCCGCCCCGAAGCCCTGCGGATGGTCGGGCGAGGTGAAGCGCTGGTTGGCCAGCTCGACCAGCTTCTCCTTGTCCTTGGGGAACTGGTACATCGACTGGCACTGGTTGCGCGCCCGGTCCACGGCCTGGTCGGGCTTGCCGCCGACGATCGCCGGGTCGATCGCGTCCAGCGCGGCGACCAGCTTGGTGGTGAGGTCGGCGCCCGGCTTGGCGGGCAGTCCGGCGTCCGCGGGCGGAGCGGGCTTGGCCGGTGCGGGGGCTCCCGGGGTGCCGGCGTCGGGCGCGGGCGTGCCGGTGGCGCCGTCGGCCGCCGGGGCGGAAGTCGGCGCGGCGGTTCCGGGCGCGGGGGCCGTCGGCGCCGGGGCGGCGTCGGAGGGTGCGGCGGTCGAGGCGGCGGTCGCGGTGGGGGAGCCGGCCGCGGAGGTGGCCTTGCCCGAGCCGGATCCCGAGCTGGAGCAGGCAGCGAGGCTCACCGCGGCGAGTGCCGTGAGGGTGGCGGCGAGGAGACGAGTGCGCATGGCGCCCAGAGTGTCATGTTCGCGGCGCGGAAGGGAAGGCTCCTCGGGTGGGCGGACCGCGCCCCACGGTGGGCCCCGGGCGGGCGGACCGCCCCCCATGGCGGGCCCGGGCCAGCGGTCGGCAGCCCACGGCGAGGGCCGGGCGACCGGGCGACCGCCTGCCGACCCGCGGGGCTCGGGAGAAGAGTGCGCGGCGGCCCAGGGCGGGCCCCGGGAGGACGGACGGCGGCCCGGGGAGGTGTTCCCCGGGCCGCCGTAGTGTTCGCCGGGCGGGACGGTGCCGGTGACGCAGGCGTCCACCACGCGAGGGGCCGTCAGCCGAGGCCGTTGGCCTTCAGCCAGTCCTTGGCCACCGTCGACGGGTCCTCCTTGTCCACCGCGACGCGCTTCATCAGGGCCGTCAGCCCCGCCGTGTCGAGCTTGGCCGACACCGCGTTGAGCGCGGCCGTCGCGGTGGCGTTCACGCCCGCCTTGTTGACCAGCGGGGTGACGTTCTGGGCGCCGAAGACGTTGTTCGGGTCGGCCAGCGGGACGAGCTTGTACTGGACGATCTTCGGGTCGGTGGTGAACACGTTGCCGACCTGGATGCCGCCGTCCTTGAGCGCGTTGGCGGTGGTGTCGGCGGTGGGCTTCCACTCCTTGAAGGTCAGCCCGTAGACGTCCTTGAACTGCTGCTCGCGGCGGGACTTGAACTCCGGCGGGCCGCCGATGGTGAACTCGCCGGCCTTGGCACTCAGGTCGGAGATGCTCTTGAGGTTGTACTTGTCGGCGGTCTCCTGGGTGACGCTGAGCGAGTCCTTGTCCTCGGCGGGGGAGGAGTCGAGGATTCCGAGCGCGGAGGGCAGCGTCTTGGCGAGCGCCGCGTTCACGTCCTGGGTGCTGACGGCGGTGGCCTTGGCATCCAGGTAGGCGAGCAGCGCGCCGTTGTACTCGGGCAGCACGGTCAGGTTGCCGCTCTGCAGCTGCCCGTAGAGCACCTCGCGGCTGCCGATGTTGAACTTCTCCTCGACCTTGACGCCCTTGGCCTTGAGGGCCTGCGAGTAGATCGAGCCGAGCAGGACGTTCTCCGGGAAGTTCGCCGAGCCGACGACGACCGTCGACCCGGAACCGCCGCCGGAGCCGCCCGCGCCGCCGGTACCGCCCGCTGCGCCCGATGAGGCCGGGGAGCTCGTGCCCCCGGCGAGCGGATCGCCGCCGGAGGAGCCGCAGGCGGTGGCGCCGAGGGCGAGTGCGGCGAGCGTGCCGAGGACGAGGGCGCGCCGGCCTCGCTTGATTGTCGACATGGTGATACGTGTCCTTCCGGAGAGGAGGGGAGAGGAGGTTCAGCGGGCCCGCTGCTGGGCGCGCACCCCGGGCGAGAGCGCGAACCGGGCGAGCAGGGCGAAGAAGAGTTGGGCGGCGACCGCCAGCAGCACCACCAGCAGCGCCCCGCCGACCGTCACGGCGTACTTGCGGGTCGCCAGCCCGTCGATGACGTAGCGGCCGAGCCCGCCGAGCCCGACGTACGCGGCCACCGTGGCGGTCGCGATCACCTGCACGGTGGCGGTGCGGAAGCCCGCCAGCAGGGTCGGTGCGGCCGAGGGCAGGCAGACCTGCAGGAGCACCTGGGGGTGGGTCAGGCCGATGCCGCGCGCGGCGTCCCGGACGTCCGGGTCGGTGCCGCGCACCCCCTCGACGGCGGCCACCAGCAGCGGCGGCGCGGCGAGCGCGACCAGCGGGATCAGGACGGCGGTGTCGCCGACCCCGGCGAGCAGCACCGCCAGCGTCACCAGGCCGAGGGTGGGCAGGGCACGCGCGGCCCCGGCGAACGCGGTCACCACGGTGACGCCGCGCCCGGTGTAGCCGATCAGCAGCCCGAGCGGGACGGCCAGCAGCGCCGCGTACAGCAGCGCCTCACCGGAGAGCAGCAGGTGCTCGGAGATCCGGTGCACGATCGCGTCCGGACCGCTGCGGTGGTCCGCGGCGCTGAAGAAGTCGCCGAGCCAGGTCAGCCAGTTCACGAGCCCGCCCCCTTCTCCCGGACGGCCCAGGGCGCGAGCACCCGACGGGCGCCCACCAGGACCAGGTCGACGGCCAGCGCGAGGACGGCGATCAGGGCGATGCCGGCCACGATCGGGGTCGGGAAGGTCCGCTGGAAGCCGTCGATGAACAGGTAGCCGAGCCCGCCGCGTCCGACCAGT
Source organism: Kitasatospora sp. NPDC053308 (assembly GCF_055585785.1). Taxonomy (NCBI): domain Bacteria; kingdom Bacillati; phylum Actinomycetota; class Actinomycetes; order Kitasatosporales; family Streptomycetaceae; genus Kitasatospora; species Kitasatospora sp. NPDC053308. The sequence continues at coordinate 321,481 of NZ_JBVJJY010000003.1, forward strand.
GCCCCGACGCTGGCCAGCGAGATGCTGGACACCGCCGCGACGCGCAGCCCGGCGATCAGGTACGGGACGGCGGCGGGCAGCTCGACCGAGGTCAGCCGGTGCCACGGCCCGTACCCCATCGCGGTGGCGGCCTGCCGGACGGCCTCCGGGACGGCGCGCAGGCCGTCCACGGTGGTCGGCAGCAGGACGGCGAGGGCGTAGAAGGTGAGCGGGATCATCACGGTCGCCTGGGTGGCGAGCCCGGTGTACGGGATCAGCACCACGAACACGGCCAGCGAGGGCAGCGCGTAGACGATGTTGAAGACGGCGGACAGCGGCTGGTAGAGCCGGGGGAAGCGGGCGCAGGCCAGACCGAGCGGGATCGCCAGCAGCAGCCCGATCAGGACCGGGACGAGCGCGATCACGGCGTGGTCGGCGAGCAGGTGGCCGAGGTAGCCGAGGTGGTCGCCGATCCAGTACCAGCGGACGATCGGTTCATCGTCCACCGGGAGCTCCGTCCGAACCGTCGACGGCGATCTCGTCACGGGGGTCGTCGCCGGCGTCGGCGGTGGCAGTCGCAGCCCGGTCGCGCGAGCCCGCCCGGTCACCCGAGCCCGCCGGCTTGCCCGCGCCGGCCGGCTCGCCCGCGCCCGCCCGGTCGCCCGAGCCCGCCGGGTCTCCGGCGGCGCCCACGGCGGCGGGCCTGCCGATCAGGACGGGCCCGTCGGCCCCCGGCCGGAGCGCGGCGAGGACGGCCTCGCGGCTCGCGGTTCCGGTGGCCCGGCCCTCGGCGTCCAGCGCCACCGCGACTCCGGCGGCGGAGAGGACGGCGGCGTCCAGCGCGGTGCGCAGCGTGTCGGTGTCCGGGCGGAAGCCGACGGCCGGGTGCAGCTCGGCGGTGACGGCGTCGCGGTCGATCCAGCCGATCGGCCGGCGCTCGTCGTCCAGGGCCAACTCCCAGCCGCCGTACCTGAGGCCGTCGCCCACCGGGCGCAGCGCGATGTCGCGCGCCGGGCGCAGGCCGAGGCCGCGCAGGCCGCGGTCGCGGCCGAGGAAGGCGGCCACGCCCTCGTCGGCGGGGGTGGTGAGCAGGGTGTGCGGGTCGGCCAGCTGGGCGATCCGGCCGTGCTCGCGCAGCACCACCACCTGATCGCCGAGCCGGACGGCCTCCTCGATGTCGTGCGTGACGAACAGCACCGTCTTGTGCAGTTCGGACTGCAGTCGCAGCAGTTCCTCCTGCAGCCCGGCGCGCACCACCGGGTCGACGGCGCTGAACGGCTCGTCCATCAGCAGCACCGGCGGGTCGGCGGCCAGGGCGCGGGCCACGCCGACCCGCTGCTGCTGGCCGCCGGACAGCTGGAACGGGTACCGCTTGGCGGTCTCGGGGGCGAGCCCGACCAGTTCGAGCAGTTCGGCGGCCCGGGCGCGGGCCCTGGCGCGGTCCCAGCCGAGCAGCCGGGGCACGGTGGCGATGTTGTCGATCACCTTGCGGTGCGGGAACAGGCCGGCCTGCTGGATCACGTACCCGATGCCGCGGCGCAGCTTGGCGGGCTCCAGCTTCGCGACGTCGGTGCCGTCCAGCAGCACCCGGCCCGAGGTGGGCTCGACCATCCGGTTGACCATGCGCAGCAGGGTGGTCTTGCCGCAGCCGGACGGTCCGACCAGGACGGTTATCCGGCCGGTCGGGACCTCAAGGTCCAAGCCCTCGACGGCCACGGTGCCGTCGGGGTGGCGCTTTCCGGCGCCCTCGAATCTGATCACGGGGTGTTTCCTCGTCAGGGCGCCCCGGGAAGGCGGCGCCTGGGTCGGTCGGTCGTTCGGTGGATGACGGTTTGTCGACAAACGGTGGTGCGGATCGGTGCGGGTGGCGTTTGTCGTACCGACCGCCCGGGCGTTCCTCCGCCCGCGTGGCTGCCCAGGGCGGGACCGGCGGAAACTCTGATCAGACTATGACCTGCGTCATCTCCTGTCTCTGATTTCCCGCCGGACGCGTGCCGCGGGGCAGCCGTGCCGCCCCTGGGGGCGCCGCGCAGCGGCCCTGCTCAGCCGCCCTGACGGGTCGGCAGGCCGGCCGCGGCCCAGCCGACGAAGCCGCCGTCCAGGTCGGTCGCCCGGTGCAGCCCCAGTTCGCGGAGCGAGGCGGCGGCCAGACTGGAGGCGTAGCCCTCCGAGCAGACCACGATCACCTCCACGTCGTAGCCCGAGGCCTCGGGAATCCGGTGACTGCCCGTCGGGTCCAGCCGCCACTCCAGCACGTTGCGCTCGATGATCAGCGAGCCCGGGATCTCCCCCTCGGCCGCCCGCTGCGCCGCCGGGCGGATGTCCACCAGCAGCGCGCCGTCCAGCTGGGCCTGGTACGCCTCCCGGGCGCGCGGGCGGTGGACGCCCTCACGGGCCCGCTCCACCAGGTCGTCGATCGTGGTCACCATTGTTCCGGTCCTTCCTCGGAGGTGCGGACGAGCCCGCCGGCCCGCAGGTCGTAGTGCGCCATCGAGCTCAGCGGCGGCGAGTAGGCGTGCAGGGTGACGGCGGGCCCGGACGCGGTGTTGCGCACGTCGTGCACGTACTCGGGGCCGAAGGCCCGGGCAGTGCCGGCCGGGACCCGGCGGATCAGCAGGCCCTGCTCCGGGCCGCCGAGGGAGAGCTCCTCCAGCTCGCCGAGCGCCACGGCGAACGCGCCGCGCGAGCCGCCGTGGTCGTGGAAGCCGGTGGACTGGCCGGGCAGCCAGCTGATCAGCCACACCTCGTGGTCGTCCTCGGCCACCAGGCGCCGGTACCAGCGCTCCTCGGTGGAGAGGCGGACGTGGTGGATCCACCGTTCGGGCTGTTCGGCCAGTTCGCGGACGACGGTCCGCAGGGCGGTGGGCGTGAGCGGCGCCCGGGCGGGCGGCGCGGGGCGGGTGGTCGTCGCGGTGTCGGGAGTGTGCGGGCTCATCGGGCGTCCTCGGGTGCGCGGGAACGTCGGCGGGGTGCGCCCGGCCACCGGCGGGAGCCGGACGCGGACCGACGGAGCGGCCCGGCCCGTACGGGTGCACCGGGTGGGGGCGGGGGAGGTCAGAACTGCGGATGCGGGTGCGCGGCGCGGGCCCTGGCAGACGTCACAGGGCGGGACCGGCGGGGCGGTGCGAGGTCAACAGGCACAGATGGAACTCGCCTGGCGTCGCAGATCGACGTGCAGGCGGCAAACCAGAGTGGTGCCGGAGTCCATGCGCCGGATCCTTCCCGAGCGAACCGGACGAAGTCAAGCCGCACCGGCGGCCAGGTCACCGGCCCCACCGGTCCCCGAGGCGCCCCCGAGCCCGCCGCGAGCCTGCCGCGAGCGAGCGTCGGTCCGGCACGGGCGTGCCGTGATCCGGCGCGAGCCCCGCCCCGAGCCGCCCCGAGCGTGCCGCGAGCCGCCCCGAGCGTGCCGGGGACCGGCACGGGCCGCCGCCGCCCGCTCGGGGCGCCCGCTCTCTCGGGCGCCCGGCCGCGTGAGCCTCCCCCGGCGGAGCCCGAGTACCCGGTTCCCGGCGGATGAGTAACGAGGGGACTGCCGGGGTACATGACCGTTTCATCCCACCCGCGGCCGTCCGCGTGTCCGCGTAACAAGATCGCCCCAGACGCGTTACCGCCGACGTATTGTCAGGCCACCAAGGCCCGGCCTACCGTCTTCAGATCGCTTTCTACGCACGTAGACCCCCGGGGATCCCCGAGCGGACCCACGGGTGAGACCCACCCCGTCAACCATCGGACCGCGGGCCCGACCGCACGGCCGGACCGCGGAGTTGCGGAGGTACCCATGTCGCAGATCGTCCGTGCCGCGCTCGTCCAGACCCGTTGGACCGGCGACCAGGACAGCATGATCGCCCTCCACGAGCGGTACGCCCGCGAGGCCGCCGCCCAGGGCGCGAAGATCATCGGCTTCCAGGAGGTCTTCAACTCCCCGTACTTCTGTCAGGTCCAGGAGCCCGAGCACTACCGCTGGGCCGAGGCCGTCCCGGACGGGCCGACCGTGCGCCGGATGCAGGACCTCGCCCGCGAACTCGGGATGGTCATCGTCGTCCCGGTGTACGAGGAGGAGCAGACCGGCGTCTACTACAACACCGCCGCCGTGATCGACGCCGACGGCAGCTACCTCGGCAAGTACCGCAAGCACCACATCCCGCAGGTCAAGGGCTTCTGGGAGAAGTACTACTTCAAGCCCGGCAACCTGGGCTGGCCGGTGTTCGACACCGCCGTCGGCAAGGTCGGCGTGTACATCTGCTACGACCGCCACTTCCCCGAGGGCTGGCGCGCCCTGGGCCTGGCCGGCGCGCAGATCGTCTACAACCCCTCCGCCACCAGCCGCGGCCTGTCCGCCTACCTCTGGCAGCTCGAACAGCCCGCCGCCGCCGTCGCCAACGAGTACTTCGTCGCCGCCATCAACCGCGTCGGCACCGAGGAGTACGGCGACAACGACTTCTACGGAACGTCCTACTTCGTGGACCCGCGAGGACAGTTCGTCGGGGACGTCGCCTCCGACAAGGAGGAGGAACTCGTCGTCCGCGACCTCGACCTCGGCCTGATCGAACAGGTCCGCCAGCAGTGGGCGTTCTACCGCGACCGCCGCCCCGACGCCTACGGTCCGCTCGCCGAGGCCTGAGGAGCAGCGCGATGACCACCCGTGACCCCCAGCAGCGCACGATCGTCCGCGGCGGCCTCGTCATCACGGCCACCGAGGAGATCCACGCGGACGTCCTGATCGAGGGCGAGCGCGTCGCCGCCCTCGCCGCCACCGGCAGCTCGGCCGCCGGGGCCTGGACCGCCGACACCGTCATCGACGCCACCGGCCACTACGTCATCCCGGGCGGCGTCGACGCCCACACCCACATGGAGCTGCCGTTCGGCGGCACCGCGGCCTCCGACACCTTCGAGACCGGCACCCGGGCCGCCGCCTGGGGCGGCACCACCACCATCGTCGACTTCGCCGTGCAACCGGTCGGCGGCTCGCTGCGCGAGGGCCTGGACGCCTGGCATGCCAAGGCCGACGGCAACTGCGCCGTCGACTACGCCTTCCACACCATCGTCTCCGACGTCAACGACGGTGTGCTGAAGGAGATGGACGCCCTCGTCGACTCCGGCGAGTCCACCTCCTTCAAGCTCTTCATGGCCTACCCCGGCGTCTTCTACAGCGACGACGGCCGCATCCTGCGCGCCATGCAGCGCGGCGCCGCCAACGGCGGGCTGATCATGATGCACGCCGAGAACGGCATCGCCATCGACGTCCTGGTCGAACAGGCTCTCGCCGCCGGAAGGACCGCCCCGCGGTACCACGGCGAGGTCCGCCGCGAACTGCTGGAGGCCGAGGCCACCCACCGGGCGATCAAGCTCGCCCAGGTCGCCGGCAGCCCGCTCTACGTGGTGCACGTCTCCGCCGCCTCCGCCCTCGCCGAACTCGCCCGGGCCCGCGACGACGGGCTCAACGTCTTCGGCGAGACCTGCCCGCAGTACCTGTTCCTCTCCACCGACAACCTCGCCGAGGAGGGCGCCGACGGCTTCGAGGGCGCCAAGTACGTGTGCAGCACGCCGCTGCGGCCGCGCGAGCACCAGGAGGCGCTCTGGCGCGGGCTGCGCACCAACGACCTCCAGGTGGTCTCCACCGACCACTGCCCGTTCTGCTACGTCGGGCAGAAGGAACTCGGGCGCGGCGACTTCTCGAAGATCCCCAACGGCCTGCCGGGCGTGGAGAACCGGATGGACCTGCTGCACCAGGCCGTCGTGGACGGGCACATCAGCCGGCGCCGCTGGGTCGAGATCGCCTGCACCACGCCCGCCCGGATGTTCGGCCTGCACCCGCGCAAGGGCACCATCGCCCCGGGCGCCGACGCCGACCTCGTGGTCTACGACCCCACCGCGGTGCAGACCGTGTCCGCGGCGACCCACCACATGAACGTGGACTACTCCGCGTACGAGGGCCGCCGACTCACCGGCCGGGCCAGGACGGTGCTGTCCCGGGGCACCGTCGTGCTGGACGACGGCACCTGGCTCGGCCGGGCCGGCCACGGCACCTTCCTGCGTCGCGACACCTGCCAGTACCTGGTCTGACCGCGTTCGGCCTCCTTCCTGCCCCTTCATCCACCTGCCGCCGCCCGAGCCACCGCCCGAAGCGTCGCCCGATTCGCCGTCCGAGCCGCCGCCCGAACCGCCGCCCGAGCTGCCGCCTTCACCGCCGTCCGAACCGCCGTCCGAACCGCCGTCCGAACCGCCGTCCGAGCCGCCGTCCGGCCGGGGCGCGGGCGGCGGCCCCACCCTCCTTATCGATGGATCCCTGGAGACCGTCATGGACATCGGCCTCGTCCTGCAGACCGACCCGCCCGCCCGCCTGCTCATCGACCGGATGGTCCGGGCCGAGCGGGCCGGATTCAGCCACGGCTGGACCTTCGACTCCTGCGTCCTGTGGCAGGAACCCTTCGTCATCTACAGCCGGATCCTCGCCGAGACCGAGCGCCTGACCGTCGGCCCGATGGTCACCAACCCCTCCACCCGCACCTGGGAGGTCACCGCTTCCCTGTTCGCCACGCTGAACGACATGTACGGCAACCGCACGGTCTGCGGGATCGGCCGCGGGGACTCCGCGATGCGGGTCGCCGGACGCCGCCCCGCCACCCTCGCCAGGCTCTCCGAAGCCATGCACGCCATCAAGGAGTTGGCCGAAGGCCGCACCGTCGAGGTGGACGGCACCGAGATGCACCTGCCGTGGGTCGGTCCGGGCGCGGAGCTGCCGGTCTGGATGGGCGCGTACGGGCCCAAAGCGCTGGCCCTGACCGGACGTCAAGCCGACGGTTTCATCCTGCAGTTGGCCGACCCGTACCTCACCGAGTTCATGGTCAAGGCGGTGCGCTCCGCCGCCGTCGAGGCCGGTCGGGACCCGGACTCCGTGACCATCTGCGTCGCCGCCCCCGCCTACGTCACCGCCGACGACTCGCCCGCCGCGCTCGACCACGCCCGGGAGCAGTGCCGCTGGTTCGGCGGCATGGTCGGCAACCACGTGGCCGACCTGGTCAGCCACTACGGCGAGCACTCGGACCTGGTGCCGCAGGCGCTCACCGACTACATCAAGGGCCGCCAGGGCTACGACTACAGCCACCACGGTCGGGCCGGGAACCCGGACACCGCCTTCGTCCCCGACGAGATCGTGGACCGCTTCTGCCTGATCGGTCCGCCGCAGGCGCAGCGCGCCCGACTGGAGGAACTCCGCTCCCTCGGCGTCGACCAGTTCGCCGTGTACGCGATGCACGACGCGATCGAGACCACCATCGACGCCTACGGGACGGACGTCATCCCGCACGTGTAACCCCCATGTGATCCCAGTTGCAGCAGACGGGAGTTGCCCATGGCCGACACCCTGACCGGCGACGGCAGACAGTGGCAGCACCCCGACGGCCGGGTCGAACTCGACCCGGCCTCCGGGGAGTTGCCTCCCAACGGCTTCACCAGCGACGACCTGCGGCCGGTCCCGGTGGCGCGGCGCACCTGGACCACCTACAACTTCCTCGCGCTGTGGGTCGGCATGGCCCACAACATCCCCTCCTGGACGCTGGCTTCGGGCCTGGTCGCGCTCGGCATGGACTGGAAGCAGGCGGTGCTGACCATCGCCCTGGCCAACCTGATCGTGCTGATACCGATGCTGCTCGCCGGGCACGCCGGCACCAAGTACGGCATCCCGTTCCCGGTGTTCGCCCGGGCCTCGTTCGGACTGCGCGGCGCCAACCTGCCCGCGCTCGTCCGGGCGGCGGTGGCCTGCGCCTGGTTCGGCATCCAGACCTGGATCGGCGGGGAGGGGATCTTCCTGCTGGCGGGCAAGCTGCTCGGCCAGTCCTGGCGCACCGCCGGGGAGTTCGCGGGCTACCCGTGGACGCAGTGGCTCTCCTTCCTGGTGTTCTGGCTGGTCGAGATGGCCATCATCGCGCGGGGCATGGAGGCGCTGCGGCGTTTCGAGAACTGGGCGGCGCCGTTCGTCATCGTCGGCGCGCTCGCCCTGCTGGTGTGGATCACCGTCAAGGCGGGCGGGTTCGGGCCGCTGCTCGACCAGCCGTCCACTCTGGGGTGGGGCGGCGGGTTCTGGAAGGTCTTCTTCCCGGCGCTGATGGGCATGATCGGGTTCTGGTCCACCCTGTCGCTCAACATCCCGGACTTCACCCGCTTCGGTGGCAGCCAGCGGGCCCAGATCCGCGGCCAGGCGCTCGGCCTGCCGACCACGATGACGCTGTTCGCGCTGCTGTCCGTCCTGGTCACCTCAGGCTCCCAGGCCGTGTACGGCACACCGGTGTGGGATCCGATCCAGCTGGCCGCGAAGATGGAGAACCCGGTCGGCATCCTGTTCGCGCTGCTGACCGTCCTGGTCGCGACGCTGTCGGTGAACATCGCCGCGAACGTCGTCTCGCCGGCCTACGACCTCGCCAACCTGCTGCCCCGGTTCGTCGACTTCCGTACCGGAGCGCTGGTCACGGGCGTGGTCGGGATCGCGATCCTCCCGTGGCGGCTGATCTCCGACCCGCACGTCTACATCTACACGTGGCTGGGCGTGGTCGGCGGTCTGCTCGGTACGGTCGCGGGAGTCCTCATCGCGGACTACTGGCTGCTGCGCGGCACCCGGCTGCAGCTCGCCGAGCTGTACCGGCCGGGCGGGGCGTACTGGTACACGGGCGGCTGGAACTGGCGGGCCGTCACGGCGGCGCTGGTGGGCGGCCTGCTGGCGGTGGGCGGTTCGTACTCCACCGTCGACGCGCGGGGCGTCAAGCAGGGGCCGTTCCCGGCCGACGGGCTCATCCCGGTTCTCAAGCCGCTCGCCGACTACGGCTGGGCCGTCGGCCTCACGGCGGCGGCGGGCCTGTACGTGCTCCTCAACCTCGGGCGCGGGCGGCAGCGGAGGGGGCGACGGGCGGAGCGGGCGATGGGTGGCGGATGACGGGCGGCCGCTGACGGACGCCGGACGGCAGGGCGCAGCAGGCAGAGAGCGGGCTGAGCGGACAGGCGGCAGTGCACAGATGACGGCGAACAGATGACAGATGACAGATTTCGAAATCTGTCATCTGTCATTCGTCAGCCGTTCGTCGTCGGCGCCCGCCCGCCTCCCTCGGCGCGCTCGACGGCGGCCAGGACCTTCGCGGCGCCGTCCTCGGCGGCGAGGGTCGCGGCCACGGCGCGGGCGCGGGCGCGGTAGCGGGGGTCGTCCAGGGCCTCGCGGAGGGCGGCGGCGAGGCGGGCCGGGGTGAGGGCGCGCAGGGGGACGGGGCCGGGTGAGACGCCGAGGGCGGTGAGCCGGGCGGACCAGAACGGGGCGTCCAGTTGGGCGGGCACCGGCACGGTGGGAGTTCCGGAGCGCAGGGCGGCGGCCGTGGTGCCCGCACCGGCGTGGTGGATCACGGCGGCCGTCCGGGGGAACAGCCAGTCGTGCGGGGTGTCGCCGATGGTCAGCACGGTGTCCGAGTCCCCGGCTGCCAGGCCGCTCCACCCCGCCTGCAGCAGGAGCCGCACCCCGGCGGTACGGGCGGCGGCGAGGACGGTCGCGGTGAGCCGCTCGGGGTCCGGGACGACCAGGCTGCCGAAGCCGACGAAGACCGGCGGCGGGCCGGCGGTGAGGAAGTCGACGAGCCGGGCCGGGGGTTGCCAGTCCGGCTCGGTGGCCGGCCACCAGTAGCCCGCCACGTCCAGCCGGGGGTGCCAGTCGGCCGGGCGCGGGACGACGGTCGGCGAGAAGCCGTGCAGGACGGGGTGCTCGCGCCGGGCCCGGGCGATGCGGAGCGGCGGCAGGGCGAGCCGGTGGCGCAGCGCGCGGACGGCCGGGGCGAACAGCTGGTCGGTCGCGGCCTGGACGGCGTGCCCGGCGAGCAGGTTGCCGGGCCGGGAGAGTGACCGGGTGCCCGTGACGGCTGGCGCGAACTCGCCTGTAGGGGACAGGGGTTGGAGGAACAGCCCGACGGTGGGAATGCCGGCGGCCTCGGCGGCGACCTGACCGAGCGCGCTGGTGGTGCTGGTGGTCAGCAGGAGGTCGGTGCCGAGCGCGACGGCCTCGACGATGCCGTCCCCGAGTGCCGGCATGAACGTCCGGCCGAGTCGCAGGAGTTGGAGGACCACCGCCGGTCCGCTCCCGGCCTTCAGCAGCCGTCGGCCCTGGTCGGAGGCGAGTTCGGCGCGCGGGTCGACGGGCAGCGGACGGAACTCCAGCCCGGCCGCCCGTACGGATTCGGCGAAGGTGGCGTGGGTGGCGACCGCCACCTGGTGGCCTGCCGCCCGCAGGCGGCCCCCGAGCCCGGTGAAGGGGGCGACGTCGCCCCGGGATCCCGCGGTGGCGATCAGGATGCGCATGGCCGCAGTATTCCGGCGCGGCGGGCCGGCCGGTAGGACGCCACGCGCGGCCGGAGCGGGAGGGCGGTGGCCGGTTCAGGACCTCCGGTCCCGAGCGTCGGAACCGCGGGGCGGGCGGTCGCGTCCTTCGGGGCAGAGCGTGCGGGACGGGGCCGTCACGCCGGGACGGGAGGGATGGACGGATGGGCATCGTCGCGTGGATCGTGCTCGGTCTGGTCGCGGGAGCGCTGGCCAAGCTGCTGCTGCCGGGGAAGGACCCGGGCGGCCTGATCGTGACCACCCTGATCGGCATCGCCGGATCCTTCGTCGGCGGCTGGATCGCCTCGCACTTCATGCACCGCTCGATCAACGCGCACTTCTTCGACGGGGCGACCTGGATGTCGGCGGTCGGCGGAGCCCTGGTGCTGCTGATCGTCTACCGGCTGCTGTTCGGCAACTCGCGCCGCTGACCGGCTGTCGCGGCGGCTTCGCTTCCGGTGTCGGCACCGGAAGCGCACCGGCGCTCTGCGCCGCCCGGAGTCGGGCCGTCCGGGAGTGGCCGGTTCGCGTCGGTCGTCCCGCGCGCCGGAAACCAGAGGGCGCCCTCCCGCGTCCTTCGGTCCGGGCCCGGAGTCTCGACGGGGCCGTCACGCCGATGACGCGAGGGGCGACGGATGAGCTGGATGGCGTGGATCGTGCTGGGCCTGGTGTCGGGGACCCTGGCCCGGATGGCGATGCCGGGGCGTGGTGAGCGCGGGCTGATCGGCACCACCCTGATCGGCATCGCCGGGTCCTACGTGGGCACCTGGATCGTCTCGCACTGGATGCACAGGACGGTGAAGGTGAGCTTCCTCGACCTGACGACCTGGGTGTCGGCGATCGGGGGCGCGGTGGTGCTGCTGTTCCTCTACGGGGTGCTGTACCGCGTCGTCCGGCGCTGAGCCGCAGCCGCCGTCGTCGCCTCGGCGACCCAGTCCGGCAGGTCCTCGCGGGCGGTGAGCCAGGCGGGCGGGACGTCGGCGAGCCCGGTGCGGGCGGCGACCACACCGGCGGCGATCGCGCAGGTGGTGTCCAGGTCGCCCCAGCCCTCCAGGGTGTGCCAGACGGCTTCGCTCAGCGAGTCCGGGTGCCCGGCGGCGGACCAGAGGGCGAACGGGACGGTGTCCGGGGCGGAGATCAAAGCCCCGGAGCCGAGCACGTGGGCGGCGTGCCGGACGCTGGTGTGCGCGGGCAGCCGGGCGGCGAGCCGCAGCCCGGACCGGACATCGCCCTCCGGCAACCGTCCGGCGATCTCGGTCAGCAACTCGGCGCGGCCGGGCGGGGTTTCGCCCCGGCTCCGGACGGCGAACGCGGCCGCGAGGGCGACCGCCACCGCGCCGGTCACCGCCTCCGGGTGGAAGTGCGTGGTGAGCGCCTGCAGTTCGGCCTGCCGGGCCACCTGGGCCAGGTCGTCGGCGAACCAGGCACCCAGTGGGGCGACCCGCATGGCGGCCCCGTTCCCGTACGAGCCCTGGCCCTCGAACTGGCCCGAGGTGAGGGCGCGCCAGTCCCCGCCCGCCCCGATCCCGCGCAGCACCCGGTGCATCGACGGGCCGTACTTGCGCCCGTACTGCCGCGCGTACTCGGCGGCGAACTCCCCGGCCAGCGCGTCCTGTCGGACCTCGCCGTGGGTGATCAGGTGGCGCACCAGCACGAGTGCCATCGCGGTGTCGTCCGTCCAGTGCCAGGGCGCGCGGCGGACCAGGCGGGCTGCCAGCGCCGCGGACGCCTCGTCCACCGGGACCGAGAAACCAGCGGTCGCCGAAGGCGTCGCCGAGGGCGAGCCCCTGCAGGCTGTCCAGGGCCGGACCGGCCGCACACATGTCATCCTCCGGGTGAGATCGACGGCGGGCGGCCAGTCTGGCGGACGGGCGGGGCGCCGGCGACCGGATTTCCCTCCGGCCGTCGGCGCCCCGGTCGTCCGTGCTCCGCGGGTGACCGCGAGCCGCGCGTCACTTGGCCTTCAGGCCGCCGAGGACGAGCTTCCACACGGCGTCGAAGCGGTCGTCGGCACCGGCCGCGGACCAGGTGGCCGCGTACGCCGGGTCGTGGAACGGCGCGGTGGCGTCGAACACGGCCCGGGCGGTGTTGCGGATGTGGGCGAGCTTGAACTCCTTGCCGTCCATGCCGTCCTGGACGATCTGCGCGATCTGGTCGACCAGGGTGTCGATGTGGGCCTCGACGGTGCCGCTGTTCTCGTCGACCAGCACCATGTAGGTGGCGAACAGCTCCGGGTCGTCGAGCGCCTTCTTCCGCTTGGCCGCGAAGAGCGTCGTCAGCCAGGCGCGCAGCCGGTCGGCCGCCGGGCCGCTCTCGGTGGAGATGGCCGCGAGCTCGAAGTGCGCCTGGTCGAGCCAGCGCTGGGTGACGGCCTCACGCAGGGCGGCCTTGCTGGGGAAGTGGCGGTAGACGCTGCTGTGGCTGACGCCGAGGATGCGGGCGACGTCGACGACGGTGGCCTTGGCCGGGCCGAACCGCCGGAGGACGTCCTCCGCCGCGATCAGGATCTGGTCGGCGGTGAGTGCGGTGTCCGTGGTCACGGGGTCCGTCCTTAGGGTCGTGCGGTCGGTCGGTGCTGGTCGGTGCTGGTCGGTGCTGGGCGGTACTGGTCGGTGGCGGCCGGTACCGGTGGGTGCCGGCCGGTGCCGGCGGCTCGTGGGCGGTACAGGTACCGACGGCCCGGGGCTGGTCAGCGCTCGCTGTCCAGGTGGGCCATCTGGGCGGCAGCGTACCGGTCGCCCGCGGCGGCGCCCGCCGGGACGGCCGCCTCGACGGCGGCGAGGTCGTCTTCGGTCAGCGTGACCTCGAGGGCGCCCAGGGCCTCGGTCAGGCGCTCCCGGCGACGGGCACCCACCAGCGGCACGACGTCCTGGCCGCGCGAGGCCACCCAGGCGATCGCGACCTGGGCGACGCTAGCCCCCTTCGCGGCGGCGATCGCGCGCAGCGCCTCGACCAGTGCCAGATTGTGGGTCAGGTTCTCGCCCTGGAAGCGCGGGCTGTGGCCGCGGAAGTCGGTGCCGGCGAGCGCGCGCTCCCGGCTCCAGTGGCCGCTGAGCAGACCGCGCGAGAGCACGCCGTACGCGGTGATGCCGACGCCGAGCTCGCGCGCGGCCGGGAGGATGGCGGCCTCGATCGAGCGGGAGAGCAGCGAGTACTCGATCTGCAGGTCGCTGATCGGGTGGACGGCGGCGGCACGGCGCAGGGTGTCGACACCGACCTCGGAGAGGCCGATGTGCCGGACATAGCCGGCCTTCACCAGGTCGGCGATGGCGCCGATGGTCTCCTCGACCGGGACCTTCGGGTCGAGCCGGGCGGGGCGGTAGACGTCGACGTGGTCGGTGCGCAGGCGGCGCAGGGTGTAGGCGAGAGCGGTCTTGGTCGCGGCCGGGCTCGCGTCGTAGCCGAGCCACTGGCCGTCCGGGCCGCGCTGGGCGCCGAACTTCACGCTGATCTGCACGCTCTCGCGGTCGCGACCGCGCAGCGCCTCGTGGATCAGCAGTTCGTTGTGGCCCATGCCGTAGAAGTCGCCGGTGTCGAGGAGGGTGATCCCCGCGTCGAGGGCGGCGCGGATGGTCGCGATGCTCTCGGCCTCGTCGGCGGGGCCGTACATGTCGGACATGCCCATGCAGCCGAGGCCGAGCATGGAGGTGACGGGGCCGGTGGCGCCGAGGCGATGCTGGGCGGGGCGGGTGGTCGAGGACATGGGGCACTCCGGGGTCCGGGGCGGGCGGGCGCAGGGCGGCCCGGGTGCCACTATGGCACGACGGCGAACAGATTTCAAAATCTGTTCGCTGTCGTCTGTCATCTGTCATCTGTTCGGACCGGCCCGCCCGCCCGGGGCGCGGAGGAGGTGGGCGCGGGCGGGCGGAAGATTGCGCCACACCGTTCGCCGGCCCAGCCCGTACGTCGCCTCGAACTGCCGCAGCACTCGCACCACCGCGCGGTGGCGGGCGCCCCGGCGGGGCCCCGAGGTCAGGGTGCGCGCCGCCGTGGTCCCGAGGTACCCGAAGTAGGTCAGCTCGCCGCCGGGTGCCAGCAGCCGCAGGTAGAGGTCGAGGAGTTCGCGGACCCGGGCCGGGTGGAAGTTGGTGAACGGCAGCCCGGACACGATCGCGTCGTACCGCTCCCCGGGCTCCTCCGGGTCCGCTCCGGCCGTCGCCGGACGCCCCCGCGGCAGCTCCTCGACCCGGCAGGCCGAGAGCCGCAGCCCCACCGCGGGGTGGCGGGCGGCCAGGACCGGGTCCTGCCGCAGTCGGTCCGCGAACCGCGGGTTCGCCTCGACGACGTGCAAGCGGTCTCCCGGCCGCAGCACGTGCACCAGCCGGCGGGTCACCACGCCGGTGCCGGCGCCGACCTCCAGGACCGAGATCGGGCGGTCCGGGCGGCTCATGGCCGGCACCACGAGGGCGTTCACCAGGTCCGGGCCGCTCGGCGCCATCGCGCCGGTGTCGTGGAAGGTGCGCAGCGCTTCGGCCAGGAACAGCAGGCGATCGCTGCCAGGGACCGAACTTTGGGAAACGGAAATGGACTTGGGGCGTCGGATGAGCTGTTCGTCGGTCATGCGGTCGACGCTAGGGAGGGCGGGAGCGGGGCGAATCGGCCGGTCAGCGACGGGCACCCCCGACGGAAGTCGAGGGTGCGGTTGGCCGGAAGACGGAGGCGCCGCGGACCCGGGCGCGCCTAGCATCGAGCCCGAGCGGACGACCCGAGGAGACGGCCCGAGGCGACGCCCCGAGCGGGTGACCGAGCGGGTGACTGCGTGGATGACTGCGTGGGTGACTGCGTGGATGACCGGCAGCGGACGAGGAGAGGAGGCACCGCCATGGGCCGGAGCCTGCTCGGCTGGTACGGCCCGGGCCACCGGCCTTGGACGGACAGCGCCTTGCTCGTCGGCGTGCTCGCCCTCGCGACCGAGGAAGCCCTGGTCCAGTGGCTCCGCGCGGACGGTCCGCTGCGCGTGCCGCGAACGGTCGTGGCCGCGCTCGCCTCGCTCTCGCTGGTCCTGGCCCGCCGCCACCCGGTCGCCTCCGCCGTGCTACCGGTGCTCACGGCCGGGCTGTTCAACCGGGCGTTCCCCGGCCTGTTCAGCGTCTTCCACCTCGCCTACCTCGGTCGCATCGGCCCGGCGACGGCCGCCGGCGCCGTCATCGCGGCGGTCGGCGGCGCCGTCGAGGTGGTCGACGTGACGGGCCCGGAATCCCTGGTCGGCTGGGCGGGCACCACCGGCTCCCAACTCCTCGTCCAAGCCGCCACCCTGGCGGTGGGCCTATGGCTGCACGGCAGACGGGTGCTGATCCGCACCCTGCGCGAACAGGTCGACGTGCTGCGCCGCGAGCGCGAGTTGCGTGCCGAGCACGCGCGGTCCGCCGAACGCGCCCGGATCGCACGGGAGATGCACGACGTACTCGCCCACCGCCTCAGCCTGCTGGTGCTGCACGCCGGGGTGCTCCGGGACCAGGCCCGGGCCGGTACCGTCGCCGCCGACCCGGACCGGCTCGCCCACCGCCTCGAACTGCTGCGCACCACCGCCGCCCGATCGCTCGACGACTTGCGGGACGTCCTGGGGGCGCTGCGGGCGGATGTGCCGGCCCCGTCGACCTCGTCGGCGCCGTCGCCCCCCTCGGCCACCAGGTGCGGGCCGTCCGCGCGGACGGTGCTCGGGCCCGCCCGGATGCCCGAACCGGCATCCGTACCCATACCCGTCGGCGGGTCCGTTCCGGCGCCCGCCCTGTGTGACCTCACCGACCTCGTCGGCGAGGCCACCGGGGCCGGGCAGCGGGTCGAGCTGGCCCTCTCCGGGGATCCGGAGGCGGTTCCGACCACCCACCGGCTGGCCGTGCACCGCCTGGTCCAGGAGGCACTGACCAACGCCCGCAAGCACGCGCCCGCCGCGCCCGTCACCGTCCGGGTCGGCTACGGGGCTCCGGCGACGACCGTCGAGGTCCGCAACGGCCCGGGCGAGGCGCCGCCGGACGGTCCGCTCGCAGGCGGCGGGTACGGCCTGGTGGGGCTGGGCGAACGGGTCGGCGCACTCGGCGGACACCTCGACGCTGGCCCGGACGGCAGCGGAGGCTTCCGGCTCTCCGCCCGCTTGCCCGCGCCGGGCCGGCCGCCGCAGCCGCTGAGTCGCCCGGACCGGCCGGACCGCTCGGCCCGCTTTGACGGCTCGGACCGCTCGGACCGCGAGGACCGCTCGGACCGCGAGGACCGCGAGGACCGACCGGAGCCGCTGTATCCGCCGCCGAGCCCGTCCGAACCCCTGAGCCCGTCCCAGCCGCCGAGGCCACCGGAACCACCCCTACCGCCCCTACCGCCCGAGCCGGCGAGGCCACCGAGCAGGCCGGAGCACCAGCCGAAGGACGAGGCATGATCCGCACGATGGTGGTCGACGACGACGCGCTGGTCCGCCTCGGCCTGGTCGACCTGCTCGCCCAGGACCCGGCGCTCGCCGTGGTCGCCGAGGCCGCCGACGGGCTCCAGGCCGTCGAACTCGCCGGGAGCCGGCGGATCGACGTCGCGCTGATGGACATCCGGATGCCCCGGCTCGACGGCATCGCCGCCACCCGGCGGCTGCGCGAACTGCCCGACGCCCCGCGGGTCATCGCGCTCACCACCTTCGACCTGGACGAGTACGTGTACCAAGCACTCGCCGCCGGGGCCGACGGCTTCCTGCTGAAGGACACTCCGCCCGCGGAGATCGCCCGGGCCGTGCACGTGGTCGCGGGCGGGCAGGGGATGTTGCACCCGGCGGCCGCGCGGCGGTTGATCGACCGCTACCACCGCGTGGGCGCGCCCCGTTCGATCGCGGCCCGCGGCCGGGTGGCCGGACTCACTCCGCGCGAGACCGACGTGCTGCGCGAACTCGCCGACGGGCTCTCCAACGCGGAGATCGCGGGCGTGCTGGGGATGCGTGAGAGCACCGTGAAGGCGCACGTCAGTCGGATCCTGACCGGGCTCGATGTCGGCAACCGGGTCCAGGCCGCGCTGTTGGCACGCGATGCCGGGCTGGTCGGGGACGGTGCCTGAACCCGCGGCCCGCCGCGTCGCGACGCGTCCGGCCCGGTGCACGCGGTGCCGGCCCGACCTTGGGGAGCGGCGCACGGCGGGCTCGTCGGGGCATCGCACCGGCCGGTGGTCACACGGGTGTTCCCCGGACGTTTCCCCGGAATCAAGCCGGGTGCCGGACCGGGCTCCCCTGAGCCGCCGCGTGCTCCCGGTTCGTACCGCATGCTGAGCCGCTGTCACCCATCCGGCGTGGAAATGCCGTGCCTTGGCGGTTTGCGCTGCCGAACTCGGGCGGCGGGTCCATGGTGGAGATGGGCGCGATCCGGCGACCGCGCCCGCGCGCCGATCCAGGCCCGCGTGCCGTGCGCCCGTCGCCGTTCTCCGGCGGGTGTCCGTGGCCGGGCCCGGTACCGGCACGCTGGGAGCAGGGCCACCTCGCAGGAAACCGAACGGTTCTTCTAGGCTCACATCTCGGCTTCCCTGCGGCGGTCCGGCCTTCGCGCCCGCCGCCAGGAGGCCGCCGTCCACGGGGCTCCGGGCGGACCGGGGCCACCGGATCGAGCGAGGAGGACGCAATGCCAAGCACGCCGCCCAGCCGTTCCACCGCACTTGGGCCAGACCGACCGATCAACCGGGCCGCCGATCATCCCGGCCGCACGGTGCGCTCCGGTCGGGCCGGGTACCCCGGCGGGAGCGGTCGGCCGGTACGGCCGCTGAATACCGGCGGCGGCCGCGGAGGCGAGCGTTGAGTCCCCAGATCGTCGGGCCGTCGGCCGCGCCGGGCACCGACGTGGACATCGCCGAGCGGGACGAGGTCTCCGTCCCGGCCGCGACCGACGGCGAAACTCGAGCCGCCACCGCGCCCGCCGCCACCGCGTCCGCCGCCACCGCGCCGGGCGTCCCGGCCACCGCCGTCACGACGGACCCGGGCCCGACCGCAGCCGTGGCGACCGGCGCCGGCACCGCCGGCGCCTCACCGACCACTACACCGGGCAGCCCCGCGGCCTCCGTTGCCGCCACCGTTGCCGCTGCCGTGAACGGCGCGGTCACCGCGGCGCTGCCCGGTCTGCCGCAGGCGCTCAGCACCCGCGCCCGTACGCTCGCCGGCGCCGTCAGACGCCGCTGTGCCGACCTGGCCGGGATCGAGTCGCCCAGTGGGGACGCGCCCCGACTCGACGCCCTCGCCGAGGAGTTGGCCGCCGGGTTCCGTGCCACCGGGGCCACCGCCCGACGCGAGCCCGGCCCGGCCGGTGACCACCTCGTCCTGGAGTGGGAGGGGCGGGACGAGTCCCTGCCGCACCTGCTGATCGTCGGCCACCACGACACCGTCTGGCCGGTCGGCACCCTGGCGGACTGGCCGGTCACCGAGCAGGACGGGCGGCTCACCGGCCCCGGCGTGGTCGACATGAAGGGTGGACTCGCCATCCTGGAGGGCTCGTTGGCGCTGCTCGCAGACCTGGGGGAGCGCCCGCACCGGACCGTTCGCCTGGTCGTGGTCTCCGACGAGGAGGTCGGCAGCCCGGACGGGCGGCGCCTGGTCGAGCGCCAACTGCGCGGCGCCGCGGCGGTGCTGGGGCTCGAACCGCCGCACCCCGACGGTCGGCTGAAGACCGCGCGGCGCGGCAGTACCCGGGTCCGGCTCACCGTGACCGGGCGGGAGGCACACGCGGGCAACGACGCGCACGACGGGGTGTCGGCGGTGGACGAGCTGGTGGATCAACTCGTGCTCGTCCGCGGCCTCGCGGGCCAGCCCGGAACGGAGCTCAACGCCGGTCGGATCAGCGGCGGTTCGCGTGCCAACGTGGTCGCGGGCCGGGCCGAGGCCGAGCTCGGTCTGCGGTTCTCCACCGCGGAGGCGCAGCGCCGTACGCTCGACCACCTCGCCCGGCTCACCGCGCTGCGCCCGGGGGCGCGGGTGCGGACGGAGGTGCTGTCCAGCCGCCCGGCCTGGCCCGAGCGGACGGGCAATCCCTTGCTGCGGCACGTGCGTTCGCTGGCCGCGGTGCTCGGGCAGCAGCTGGACGGCGCGCCCGCGGGTGGGGCGGGGGACACCAACCTGCCGGGATCGCGCGGACTGCCGACGCTGGACGGCTTCGGCGCGGTGGGCGCCGGTGCCCACGCCCGGCACGAACACATCCGGCTGGACCAGATCGCTCCCCGGATCGCGCTGCTGGCGGCACTCCTCGCCGTGCCGCTGCCGCGACTGCGCGACCGTGCGGAGGGGTGACGGGCGACGCCGGTCGGTGCTCGGGACGTCCGGACGACGGTTACCAGCCGACGGATGTCGGCCGACAGTCGGCTAACAGCTAACAGCTAACAGCTAACAGCTAACAGCTAACAGATGACAGATGACAGATAACAGCTGACAGATTTCGAAATCTGTCAGCTGTTATCTGTTCCGCGCCTTGCCATGCCTCCACCCCGCCACGCAGAATGGTACCGACCGAACGGTCAGTCGGTTGGGGCGCGAGTGCGCGAGGATCGGGACGCGAGAGGTGACCGTGGTGACAACAGAGGTGGCCGAGGAGGTCCCCGCGCAGACACCGGAGGAGCGCTTCGAGGCGGTCATCGCCGCCGAGCAGCGGATCGAGCCCAGGGACTGGATGCCCGACGCCTACCGGGCGACCCTGATCCGCCAGATCGCCCAGCACGCCCACTCCGAGATCATCGGCATGCAGCCGGAGGGCAACTGGCTCACCCGGGCCCCCTCGCTGCGCCGCAAGGCCATCCTGCTCGCCAAGGCCCAGGACGAGGCCGGCCACGGCCTCTACCTCTACGCCGCAGCCGAGACCCTCGGCGTCGACCGCGCCGAGCTCACCGAGAAGCTGATCTCCGGCCGCCAGAAGTACTCCTCGATCTTCAACTACCCGACCCTCACCTTCGCCGACGTCGGCGTGATCGGCTGGCTGGTGGACGGCGCGGCGATCTGCAACCAGGTCCCGCTCTGCCGCTGCAGCTACGGCCCGTACGCCCGCGCGATGGTGCGGATCTGCAAGGAGGAGTCCTTCCACCAGCGCCAGGGCTACGAGCTCCTGATGACGCTGATGCGCGGCACCGAGGGCCAGCGCCGGATGGTCCAGGACGCGGTGGACCGCTGGTGGTGGCCGTCGCTGATGATGTTCGGCCCCACGGACGCCGACTCGCCGAACTCCGCCCGCTCGATGGCCTGGCGGATCAAGCGGCACAGCAACGACGAGCTGCGCCAACGGTTCGTCGACATGACCGTCCCGCAGGCCCAGCACCTGGGCGTCACCCTCCCCGACCCCGAGCTGCGCTGGAACGAGGAGCGCGGCGGCTGGGACTTCGGCGAGCCGGACTGGTCCGAGCTGAACCGGGTCATCCGCGGCCAGGGCCCCTGCAACGCCCAGCGCATCGACCGCCGCCGCGCCGCCCACGAGGACGGCGCCTGGGTCCGCGAGGCGGCCGTCGCCTACGCCGCCAAGCGCGCCGCGGAGCAGACCGCGGGCCAGGCCGCGGAGCAGTCCGCGGGGCAGCCCGACCGGCCGTCCGCCCCGCCCGCCACCGAACAGGAGAACGGAAAGTGACCGAGTCCAAGGCCGGCTGGCCGCTGTACGAGGTGTTCGTGCGCCCCCGGCGCGGCCTGAACCACGTCCACGTGGGCTCGCTCCACGCGGCCGACGAACGGATGGCCCTGCTCGCCGCCCGCGACCTCTACACCCGCCGCAACGAGGGCGTCAGCCTCTGGGTGGTCCGCTCGGACGCGATCACCGCCTCCACCCCGGACGAGCGCGACCCGTTCTTCGAGCCCAGCGGCGACAAGGTCTACCGCCACCCGACCTTCTACGACATCCCCGAGGATGTCCCGCACATCTGACGGGGGAACCACCATGCAGGACCACACCACGTCCACCACCGAGGACGACCACGTCTACCTCAGCCTCGCCGAGGCCACCCCCGGCCCCGAGGGCGAGGGCCGCTGGGCGTACGGCACGGGCTTCGCCGACCCGCTGCTCGGCGTGGACACCGCCCTGCCCGCCGGGACGGACGGCGCGGACCTCGCCGCCTACTGCCAGATGCTCGGCGACGACGCCCTCGTCCTCGCCCAGCGGCTGATCGAGTGGTGCACCCGGGCACCGGAGCTGGAGGAGGAGGTCGCGCTCGCCAACCTGGGCCTCGACCTGCTCGGCCAGGCCCGCCTGCTGCTCACCCGGGCCGGCCAGGCGGACGGCTCCGGGCGCACCGAGGACGACCTGGCGTACTGGCGCGAGGAGCACGAGTTCCGCAACGTCCGGATGGTGGAGACCCCGAACGGCGACTTCGCGTACTCGATCGCCCGGCTGCTGCTGTTCGCCACCGCGCGCGGCGCCCTGTACGAGGCGCTGAGCGCGCACCCAGACCCGGTGCTGGCCGCGGTCGCCACCCGGGGCGTCAAGGAGCTGGCGTACCACCGCGAGTACGCCACCGCCTGGACGCTGCGCCTCGGAGACGGCACGCCGTACTCGGCCGAGCGGATGCAGGCCGGGCTCGACGCGGTCTGGCCGCTGCTGGAGGAGCTGTTCACCGCGCACCCGGTGGAGCTGCGGGTGGGCGTCGACCCGGCTACCCTGCGCGAGCCGGTGCTGCGCTCGCTCGCCGCCGTCCTCGCCGAGGCCGGGCTGGCCGTGCCGGACGTTCCGCCGCTGGCCACCGTCCTCGGCCGGGGCGGTCGGGACGGCGTGCACACCGAGGCCCTCGGTCCGCTGCTCGCCGAGTTGCAGGTGGTGGCCCGCGCGCACCCCGGGGCGACGTGGTGACCGGCGGCCGGGTCGGCGAGGGCGCCGTGGGCACGGCGGGCTCCGCGCGCCCTGCGGGCGCCGTAGGGTCTGCGGGCGACGCGGGGACGGAAGCCGTCGGCACGACCCGTGACCTCGCCTGGGCGGTCGCCGCGGGCGTTCCGGACCCGGAGCTGCCCATGCTGACCCTGGCCGACCTGGGCGTCCTGGCGGACGTCGAGGTGGACGGCGGCAGCGGCGTCGTCACCGCCTGGCTGACCCCGACCTACTCGGGGTGCCCCGCCGTGGCCGAGATGGCCGCCGACGTCGACCGCCGGCTGCGCGCGGCCGGATACCCGGACGTCCGGGTGCGGCTGCGGCTCGACCCGCCGTGGTCCACCGACCTGATCACGGCGGAGGGCCGCCGCAAGCTCGCCGAGGCGGGCATCGCCCCGCCGCGCCCGACCTCGGCCGTGCGGGCGGCCGGGCCGGTCCCGCTGGCCCTCGGTCCGACCCGAGCCGCCCCCGCCACGGCTACCGACCCCGCCACGGCCACCGCCACCGCCACGGCTACCGCCCCCGCTACGGCCGCCGGCGCTTCCACGGCCACCGGTGCCGTCGACCGCCGGGTGTGCTGCCCGCTGTGCGGCAGCGCGCAGACGGAGGAGCTGTCCCGCTTCGGCTCCACCGCCTGCAAGGCGCTCTGGCGTTGCCGCGCCTGCCGGGAGCCCTTCGAACGCGTCAAGGAGATCTGAATGTCCGCCGCCGTTTCGCCCGCCCTCGCCGACACCCAGGCGGCCGGCATCCGCCCCGCTCGCCGCCCCACCTTCCACCGGCTGCGGATCGACCGGGTGGAGCGGCTCTGCGAGGACGCCGTGGCGGTGACCTTCGCGGTGCCGGAGGAGCTGGCGGAGGACTACGCCTTCCGCCCCGGGCAGACCCTGACGCTGCGCAAGCTGGTGGACGGCGCCGACGAGCGCCGCTCCTACTCGATCTGTGCCCCGGCCGGCGGCCCGCTGCGGATCGCCGTCCGGGAGGTGCCGGGCGGGCTGTTCTCGCGCTGGCTGGTGCGCGAGGCCCGGTCCGGCGAGGAGGTGGAGGTCCTGACGCCGTCGGGTCTCTTCAGCCCCGAACTCGGCGTCCCCGCCGACCACGTGCTGCTCGCGGCCGGCTCCGGCATCACCCCGATGCTGTCGATCGCCGGCTCCGTGCTGGCCGCCGACCGCCGCTCCACCGTCACCCTGCTCTACGGCAACCGCCGCAGCGACACCGTGATGTTCGCGGACGAGCTGGCCGACCTGAAGGACCGCTACCTCGGCCGCTTCCAGCTGGTCCACGTGCTGTCCCGGGAGACCAGGGACGCCGAGCTGCTCAGCGGCCGGCTCGACCCGGAGCGGGTGCGGGCGCTGCTGGCGGCGCTGGTGGACGTCGGGAGCGTCGGGCACTGGTGGCTGTGCGGCCCGTTCGGCATGGTCGCCGGGGCGAAGGAGCTGCTCGCCGAGCTGGGCGTCCCGGCCGAGCGGGTGCACCAGGAGCTGTTCCACGCCGAGGACGAGCCGCTCCCGGAGCGCGACGAGGACTGGGACCGCACGGACGGCCCGGACCGGACGGACGGCGGCCCGCAGAGCGAGGTCACCGTCGTCCTCGACGGCCGCGGCAGCACCCTCTGCCTCCCGCGCGACCGATCCATCCTGGACGGCGCCCAGCGCTCCCGGCCGGACCTGCCGTTCGCCTGCAAGGGCGGGGTCTGCGGCACCTGCCGGGCCCTGGTCACCGAGGGCGAGGTGGAGATGCGCCGCAACTTCGCCCTGGAGGAGAAGGAACTGGCCGCCGGCTACGTGCTCACCTGCCAGGCACGCCCCGTCACCGACCGGGTGACGGTCGACTACGACCGCTGAGCGGGCCGGCGCGTCGGGCGGCCGTCATACGGCCGTCGGGACGGGCCGGCGCGGCGTCGGAACCTGCGCCGGGTCGGCCGGGTCGGTCGGGTTGGTCGGGTTGGCCAGGTCGGCCGGGTTGGCCGGGTCGGTCGGGTTGGCCGGGTCGGCCGGGAGGTCCCGCAGGACCGGGTCGCCGAGCAGCCTGACCAGGTCGTTGACGGCCGCGCGCCCGGCCCGGTTGGCGCCGATGGTGCTGGCGGACGGGCCATAGCCGACCAGGTGGACGCGCGGATCGGCGGTGGCGCGGGTGCCGGTCAGCGCGATGCCGCCGCCCGGGGAGCGCAGACCGAGCGGTGCGAGGTGGCCGACCTCGGGCCGGAAGCCGGTGGCCCAGACGATCGCGTCCACCGCCAGCTCCTCGTCGCCCCAGGCGACGCCGCGCTCGGTGAGGCGGTCGAACATCGGCCGGCGGTCCAGCGCGCCCAGCTCCTCGGCGCGTCGGTAGGCGACGGACGGGCCGAGGCCGGTCACGCTCACCACGCTGCGCACCGGCAGGCCCTGCCGGACCCGCTCCTCGACCTTGGCGACCACCGCGCGCCCGTACTCGGGAGTGAACGGCCCCTCGTGGAAGACGGGCTCGGAGCGGGTGACCCAGACCGTCTCGCCGACCGCCGCGACCTCGGACAGCACCTGGATCGCCGAGGCGCCGCCGCCCACCACCAGGACGCGCTTGCCCGCGAACTCCCCGGGGCCGCGGTACTCGGCGTAGTGCAACTGGCGGCCGGCGTAGTGGCCCGGGTAGTGCGGGAGGAACGGGCGGGTCCAGGTACCGCTGGCGTTGATCAGCGCGCGGGTGGACCAGGTGCCGCGATCGGTCTCGACCAGCAGCCGGGCATCGGGGCGCTCGGACTCGGCGCGCACGGCGCGCACCACCACCGGGCGCACGACCGGGAGCGCGTGCCGGGCCTCGTACGCCGCGAAGTACCCCGGCACCACCACGCGCGCGAGGGCCTCGGGGTCGGCCGGCGGGAGTGCGGCGTCCGGGAGGTCGTGGAAGCCGTGCACGGTGGCCATCCGCAAGGACGGTGAGCGGTGCGCCCAGGCGCCGCCGGGCCCGGCGTTCGCGTCGAGCACGACGAAGCCGCCGTCGACACCCGCCCGGTACGGGGCGAAGCCGCGGCGGCGCAGGTGGTAGGCGGCGGACAGTCCGGCCTGCCCGGCGCCCACCACCAGGACGTCCACGCGCTGCGCCGTACCCGCACGGTCGACCGTTGCGCTGTCGTCGTTCGTTGCACCGTAAACAGTCACGAAGGTGAAACATCGGGGAAGCCGTCGGCTGTTCCCGACGCCCGTTCCCCGCGCCTGTTCCCGCCGGTCCCGCCCTCGGTTCCGCCCTCGGCCCCGGCCCGGGTCCCGGCTCGGGGCCTTGGAGGCGGAGTGGGGCGGCGGGGCGCGGCGGTGTCAGGCGAGCGGGGAGATCACCGCGGCCGTGCCGTAGGCGCAGACCTCGGTGCCGACGTCCGCCGCTTCCGTCACGTCGAAGCGCATCATCAGGACGGCGTTGCCGCCACGGGCCTTGGTCTGCTCGACCAGTCGCTGCATCGCCTCGTTGCGGCTCTCGACCAGGGTCTTCGTCAGGCCTCGCAGCTCGCCGCCGATCAGCGACTTCAGACCGGCACCGATCTGGCTGCCGATGTGGCGGCTGCGGACGGTCAGCCCGAAGACCTCGCCGATCACGTGGTCGACCCGGTAGCCGGGGATGTCGTTGGTGGTCACGACCAGGACGTCGGCGTTCGGGCTCTGCCCGCCGCCGTACTCGTTGATGTCAGCCATGGGGGTCATCCTGCCCATGTCGTGCGTCCGAGTGACCGAGGCGGGGCCGGGCGGTGGCCGAGAAGGCTTCCGCAAGGTGGTCCCGACCGGTGATCGGGCGGCCGAAAAGCCGTACCGTAGCCCCATGGGCGAGCGAAGCGATCATCCACAGGGGCCGGGCGCGGCGGAGGACTCCGGTGCGCAGGAGATCGAGGCGACGGTGGTGCTGGGCCTGCGGATCACCGACTGGCCGGCCCTGCGCGCGGCCGCGATCAGGGCCGTCGAGGAGCTGGACTTCGACGGCATCGATCCGGCCGGCCAGCGCCGCGAACTGCTGCGCGAGGTCGCCGAGGACGCCAACGCGGCGCTCGGCGCGCTGCTCCACCCGGACCGGCTGGTCGCCGCGATCCCCGGGGTCGAGGCGATGGGCGGCACGCTGGAGATCAGCGTGACCGAGGACTTCACCCCGGACTTCGCCGAGCTGTTCCCGCTGGAGAGCGAGGAGGAGGACGGCGGCGCGGGCGCGGACTGGACCCTCACCCCACGCACCGCCTGCCTGCTCCACGCCCAACTGCTCGGCCTGGCCGACGCCGCCTACGACGACCTCGAGGAGCACGGGGACGAGGCCGTCTCCGACGGCGAGGACCCGGACTGGACGGTCTTCGCCCGGCTGCCCCAGCGCACCTGGCGGCTGCACCGGGGCTGGCGCCGCACGATGGCCCGGGCCTTCGACGACCTCGCCGACGACCTCGCGCTCGGCGAGTGGCCGCTGCCGCGCTGCCTGGCCGAGGAGATCGCGCTGCGGATGGCACTGGTCGACGCCCGGACACTGCTCGGCGCACAGCCCGAATCGGTGGCGGACATGATGGGCGACCTTCCGGCCGACCTCTACGACTACGACTGGGACGGCTGCCACGACGAGCTGTTCGGCGTCTACGGGCCGGACGACGGCGACCCGGAGCTCGCCGCCGAGCAGCGGACGGAGATGCTGCTCGCGGCCACGCACCCGGAGGGCTGGTTCCTGACGTACGAGGACGCGGAGGAGCGGGACCCCCAGCGGGGCTACCGGCGCTGACCGGGCGTCGGGCCCGGGCCGGGGGCCCGCTGCGGGCGCTGGGGGCCGGGGGCCGGGGGCAGAGGCCATGGGTTCGGAGGTGCGGGGGGTGGCGGTCCGGCGGGTGGGCCGGGGCAGGGCGGGGCGGCTAGGCTGCGGGCATGTCCGATGTGCCTGGTATGCCCGAGGTGTCCTCGACCGGTCCCGCCGACGCCGACGAGGCCCAGCCCGGTGCCGACGAGCCGGAGCTGGCCCGGATCGCGCTCGGGCTGGACGGCGTACGGGCGGCGCAGCGCGGACGGACGGCCGAGGCTCGGGCCAGCTTCGAGGCGCTGTGGGAGGAGCTGGGCGAGCAGGACGTCTTCCACCGGTGCGTGCTGGCGCACTATCTGGCCGATCTGCAGGACGACCCGCGAGCGGAGCTGGAGTGGGACCGGCGCGCCCTGGCCGCCGCCGACTCGCTGACCGCCGAGCGCGCCCAGACCTACGAGGCGGCCCTCCAGGTGCGCGCCTTCTACCCCTCGTTGCACCTGAACCTGGCCTCGGACCACCTCAAGCTCGGCGAGCCCGACCTCGCGCGCGAGCAGCTCGAACGGGCCGTGCGCAGCCTGGACGTCCTGCCGGGGGACGCCTACAGCGCGGGCATCCGGGCGGCCGTGGAGGAGCTGCGGCAGCGGCTGCGCTGAACCGGGGCCGTGGGGCGGCCCGACATGCCGGACGGGGCCGGGAGTGGCCCGGGAGGGGCCGCGCCAGGGTCGAGTGGGGCGGGACGGGGTGGGAGGAGTGCGTCGGGGGCGGGCTGGCATCCTGGACGGGTGACTTCTCCGTTCGACGCCCCGGCTTCCGCTTCCTCGTCCAGTGCACCCGACGCCGATCCCGGCCACTCTCCGGCCGTCGGGGACCGGGACGCGCGACCGCAGTACGTGCTGCCGCTGCTCGTTCGGATGGAGCGGGCGACCCCGCCCGGGCGGACGGACGCGCTGGAGACCTCGGCCAGGGCCGTGCTCACCCTGCTGGCCGACCCCCGGGTGACCGGGCCGGACGGCGAGTGGGCGGAGCGGGTCGCGGCCTGGGAGGACGCCCGGATCCGCAAGGTGGTCCGGCGGGCCCGGGGCGGGGAGTGGCGTCGGGCGGGCGAACTGCCGGGCGTCACCGTGCAGGGGCGGGAGGCGGAGGTGCGGGTGTTCCCGCCGGTTCCGCTGGACGGCTGGCCGAAGGAGCTCGCCAAGCTGCAGGTCTCCGGGACGGACCTGGAGGAGACCGCTGAGGTCAGTGAGCCCGAGCCGGGGCTGCCGGTGCTGTGGCTCAACCCCGAGCTGGAGATGAGCGCGGGCAAGACGATGGCCCAGACCGGGCACGCCGCGCAGCTCGCCTGGTGGCGGCTGGACGAGGCGCGGCGCAAGGAGTGGGTGGAGTCCGGCTTCGCGCTGGCGGTGCGGACCGCGACGCCCGAGGCGTGGGAGGAGCTGGTCGGCAGCGGGCTGCCGGTGGTCCAGGACGCGGGCTTCACCGAGATCGCCCCGGGCAGCTGCACGGTGATCGCGGAGCACCCGGCGCTGCGGTGAGGGGAGCCGTCGGGTGGGCGGCGGACGGCGCCCTGACGGTGGTGACGGACGGTGAGACGACGGGGACAACCGACAGCGGACGGATGACAGATAACAGCTGACAGATTTCAACATCTGTTAGCTGTTATCTGTCGACTGTCAGCTGTTACCTGGTCCCTGTTTCCCGTTCCGTGTGGTCTCCGTGTCAGGTGCCGGAGGCCTCGAACCGGCGCAGCGCCCGTAGGCCGCCGTAGACCGAGAGGGCCGTCCAGAGCGCCATGATCAGCAGTCCGGTCCCGTGCCCGTAGTGGATGCCCGGTTCGGGCTGGGTGCGCATCGCGTAGAGGCCGGCCCGGTCGGGCAGGAACTGGCAGACCTCGCTGACGCCGGGAACGGCGGACAGGAAGGTCGTGCCCAGGAAGAGCATCGGGGCGACCAGCCCGAGGGCGGCGCTGAAGTTGCCCAGCAGCGTGGTCAGTCCGAGACAGATCAGCACCAGCATCGGGTGGTACAGCACGCCGGCCAGGAAGCTGAGGGACAGGCCCGGGGTGGAGAAGTCCACGCCCACGGTCGCGTCGACGACCAGGAACGACCCGGCGGTCGAGGCCAGCCCGAGCAGCAGGCCCAGCCCGGCGCCGAACGCGAGCTTGGCGCCGTACAGTCGGCCGCGGCGGGGGACGGCGGTGAGCGAGCCGCCGATCATGCGGGTGTTGAACTCCTGCCCGATCAGCAGGATTCCGCAGCAGGCCACGGCGACGTGGCCGAACAGCAGGCCGTAGTAGATCCCGCCGGCCGGGTCCTCGCCGGGCGTGTGGTCCTTCACGCCGTAGGCGGCGTTGACGGCGGCGGTGATGCCGACGGTCAGCGCCAGGGCGACCAGCGGGGCCGCCCACTGTGAGGGCAGGGTGGTGAACTTGATCCGTTCGGCGCGCAGGGCGTCGGCGTTCGGTCGCGGGCCCATGCCCGTCCTCCTGTCGTTCGGGGGAGTGCCGGGGGCTCACTTCGTGCCGTGCAGGGCGCGCAGCCCGGCGTACGAGGTCGCGGCGGCCCAGAGCGCCATGATCAGCAGTCCGGTCCAGTGCCCGTAGACGACGTGCGGGTCGTCGACGTAGTGCAGCGCGTACTGGCCGGCTCGGTCGGGCAGGAACTGGGCCAGGACGCGGGCTCCGGGCAGGCCGCCGAGCGCCGGTGACAGCAGGAAGACGGTCGGGGTGATCAGGCCCATGGCGGCGGTGAGATTGCCCAGCAGTGCGGTCAGTCCGAGGCAGAACACCACCAGCAGCGGCGGGTACAGCACCCCGGCGACGGCGGCTCGGGTGAACGCGGGGCCGTGCCAGGCCCCGGGGACTGTCGCCGCGTACCCCGCGAAGGCGCCCGCCGTCCCGGCCACCCCGACGGCGAGGCCGACCAGCGCTCCGAGTGCGAGCTTCGCCCCGTACAGCCGGGTGCGGCGGGGGACGGCGGTGAACGAGATGTCGATCATGCGGGTGTTGAACTCCTGACCGATCAGCAGGATGCCGAAGCAGGCCAGTGCGACGTGGCCGAAGTTGAGCCCGTAGAAGACGCCCACGCCGGGATCGTCGACGATGTTGTGGTCCGCGCCGCCGAGCCAGGCGCCCACGGCCGTGGTGAGGCCGGCGCTGAGCAGCACGGCGAGCAGCGGGGTGATCCAGAGCGAGCGCAGGGTGGTGAACTTGATCCGCTCGGCACGGAGGACCGGGAGGATCGCAGCGGCCGAAGGGGCCGGGAGGACCGGGGGGACAGGGAGGGCCGGACGGACCTTGGGGGCCGGGAGGTTCATGCCGCCGCCTCCGCCCGGTACTCGACGCTGTCGGCGGTCATCCGCATGAACGCCTCCTCCAGTGAGTCCTGTTGGACCGCGATCTCGTACAGCACCACGCCGCGCGCGGCGGCGAGCGAGGCGATCCGCTCGGGTTCGGCGCCCTTCACCTCCCAGGCGCCGCCGTCGACCCGGGTGGCGTCGAGGCCGTGGCCGGGCTCGGTGAACAGGGCGTCCAGCTTGGCCGGGTCCACGGCGCGCACCCGGATCCGGGTGCGGCCGTGCCGGTCGATGAAGTCGGCGGTGGCGGCGTCGGCCAGCAGCCGGCCGCGTCCGATCACCACCAAGTGGTCGGCGGTGAGCGCCATTTCGCTCATCAGGTGGGAGGAGACCAGCACCGCCCTGCCCTCGGCGGCCAGTTGGCGCAGCGTGGTGCGGATCCAGCGGATGCCCTCGGGGTCGAGGCCGTTCACCGGTTCGTCCAGTAGCAGGACGGCCGGATCGCCGAGGAGCGCCGCCGCCACTCCGAGGCGCTGGCGCATGCCGAGCGAGAAGCGTCGGATCCGCTGCCCGGCCGCGTCCGTCAGGCCGACCTGCGCGAGCACCTCGTCGACCCTGCGCTCCGGCAGGCCGTTGCTGGCCGCGAGCCAGCGCAGGTGCCCGCGCGCCGTACGGCCGCCGTGCAGGGCCTGGGCGTCCAGCAGGGCGCCCACCCGCCGCAGCGGCGCGGCCAGTTCGGCGTACGGGCGGCCGTCGATCAGGGCGTGTCCGGCGGTGGGCCGGTCCAGGCCGAGGACCAGGCGCATGGTGGTGCTCTTGCCCGCGCCGTTCGGGCCGAGGAAGCCGGTCACCACGCCGGGGCGCACCTCGAAGGACAGGTCATCGACGACACGTCGGCCGTCGTACTCCTTGGTCAGGCCCTGGATCTCGATCACGGCCACGCTCCCTCCGGGGTTGTTCGGTGCTGCGTTGCTGCCGGCGGTTCCGGCCGGTGGTCCCATTCGACCGGAGTGGGCCCCGGTGGCGGATCCCGCAGCGGAGTGGCGCCGCCTCCCTCTCGGGAGGGAGCGCGGTCGCACCACGGGCGGGAGCCGCGAACTCCCGCTGGGCTGGGAGGATGGCGCGGTGACCAAGATCGCCCTGCCCAGGATCCTCGCGCCGCTGCTGGCCGGCGTCACCTACGCGCGCCTCCTGCACCTCTTGGTCGGATGGGTCTTCATGGGTGTCGTCCTGCTCATCTATCCGGGGACGGTCGGGCTGACGCTCACCCGGATCGTGGCGGAGTGCGTCGCCGTGGACTCCGTCCTGCTGGTGCTCGTCGCGCTCATCCCGGCGGCGCGGCGGGCGGAGGGGATCCAGGCCCGGCTGCTGCTGGTGCCCGACCGCGAGCAGGACATCGCCGCCGACTCCTCCCGCGGTTGGGCGGACCGGTGGCGCACCGCCCTCTGGCTGATCGGCCGGGTCGCGCTCGGCTCGGCCGTCGGGATGGCCGCGGCGTTCGGCGTCAACGCCGGCGGTCATCTGCTGGCGGGGCCCCGGGGGCCGGGCTACCTCCCGCTGCTGCCGGTGGCGCTGTTCGCCTACGGCTGGCTGGTGGTGCTCGCGGGTCGCCTCCAACTCGCGATGGCGGTCCGGCTGTTGGGGCCGTCTCCGGCGGAGCGGCTGGCGGAGGCCGAGTTGCGGGCCGAACGGCTGCTGGAGCGCAACCGGCTGGCCCGCGAGCTGCACGATTCCATCGGCCACGCACTGACGGTGACGGTCCTTCAGGCGGGCGCGGCGCGCGAGGTCGGGGACCCGGTGTTCGTCGCCAAGGCGCTGGAGGTCATCGAGGAGACCGGGCGCCAGGCCATGGACGACCTCGAACGCACCCTCGTCCTGCTGCGCGAGACCCCGCCCGGTGCGAACGGCACCGCCACCGAACAGCCCGGGATCGAGCAGCTGCCGGCGCTGTTCGACACCGCCCGCGCGGCCGGCAGTCCGGTCGAGGCGTGGATCGACGTGCCGACCGGAACGCTGCCCGGGGTGCTCGCCCGCGAGTCCTACCGGATCGTTCAGGAGGGCGTCACCAACGCGCTCAAGTACGCGCCGGGGGAGCCGCTCAGCGTCCGGATCGCCGTCCGGGAGGGGCAGTTGGAGCTGCGCTGCACCAACCGGGCGCCGCGCGGCACGACCGGCGGCGGCGCGGGCGGTTCGGGTGGCGTCGGCGGCGTGCCGCGTCCGGCGGGCGGTGGGCGCAAGGGCGGCAAGGGGCTGCGCGGCATCCGCGAGCGCGCCGCGCTGCTCGGCGGCGAGGCCACGGCCGGGGCGGCGGCCGACGGGAGCGGGGAGTGGGTGCTGGCCGTCCGGCTGCCCCTACGCTTGGGGGCGTGACCGATGATCTTGCCGGAGACGGGGTCCGGCGGGAGACGTTACGGGAGCACGGGGAGCACGGGGCACATGGCGGAACACGGGGAACACGGGGAGGGTGGTGCGGGGATGACGGACATCCTGCTCGCCGACGACGAGGAGCTGGTCCGGTTCGGGCTGCGGGCCGTCCTGGAGGCGCAGGGGGACCTGCGGGTGGTCGGCGAGGCCGCCGACGGCGCGGAGGCGGTGGCGATGGCCCGGACGCTGCGCCCGGACGTGGTGCTGATGGACGTCCGGATGCCGGTGATGGACGGACTGGCGGCCACCCGCGAGCTGCTGCGCCCCGGCGCACCGGGGGAGCGGGCGCCGCGGATCCTGGTCGTGACCACGTTCGAGAACGACGACTACGTCTACCAGGCGCTGCGCGCGGGCGCCGACGGCTTCCTGCTCAAGCGCTCCCGGCCGGCCGAGATCGCGCACGCCGTCCGGTTGGTGGCGGCGGGCGAGAGCCTGCTGTTCCCGGCCGCGATCCGCCGCCTGGCCGCCGGGCACGGCAATCCGACCGCCCGCGCCGCCATGGAGCGGGCGGCGCTGACCGAGCGCGAGGCGGAGGTGCTGCGGCTGGTCGCGCGCGGCCTCAGCAACGGCGAGATCGCCGAGCAGCTGTTCCTCGGCGTGCAGACCGTGAAGACACACGTCAGCAGTGTGCTGGCGAAGCTGGGCGCGCGGGACCGCACGCAGGCGGTGATCGCCGCGTACGAGTCGGGGTTCGTCGAGCCCTCGGAGTAGGTCGAGCCCTCGGAGTAGGGCGAGCCCTCGGAGTAGGGCGAGCCCGACGATCCGCGGTCGGATCAGGCCGGGTAGGCGTGGGTCTGGGTGGCCTTGACCGAGGCCCAGACCGTGACCCCCGGCGCCAGGCCCAGCTCCGCGACGGCCGCGGGGGTCAGGTCGGCGGACATCGGCAGCTCGCCGGCCAGGTCGGCGCGGACCCGGTCGCCGTGCAGGTCCAGGCCGGTGACCTCGGCCCTCCACAGGTTGCGCGCGCTGGACTGCGGCCGCTCCCGGTAGAGGGTCACGGCGGACGGCGGGAAGGCGACGAACGCCGGGCCGTCCACCTCCTCGGCGGTGGCCAGGACGGTGCCGTCCGTGAGCGTGACGCGGGTGCCCTCGGCCCGGCCCTGGTACAGGTTCAGCCCGACCAGCCGGGCGATGTAGTCGGTGCGCGGCCGCCGGGCGACCTCGGCCGGGCTGCCGGACTGCACCTCGCGCCCGTCCTCGATCACCACCAGCCGGTCGGCCAGCACCATCGCGTCCAGCGGGTCGTGGGTCACCAGCACCGCCACCGCCTCGAACTCGGCCAGATGGCGGCGCAGTCGGGCCCGTACGTCGAGACGGGTGCGGGCGTCCAGGGCGGCCAGCGGCTCGTCCAGCAGGAGCAGCCGGGGGCGGACGGCGAGCGCCCGGGCCAGGGCCACCCGCTGCGCCTGTCCGCCGGAGAGCCGGGCGGGGCGCACCGACGCGTGGTCGGCCAGGCCCATCCGCTCCAGCCAGGCAGCCGCCTCGGCCCGGGCGGCGCGCTTGGGGCGGCCCTGGCAGCGCGGGCCGAAGGCGATGTTGTCGAGCGCGCTGAGGTGCGGGAAGAGCAGGTAGTCCTGGAACACCACGCCGACCGGGCGGTCCTCGGCGGGGGTGTGCACGCGCTCGGCCGGATCCTCCACCAGGCGGCCGTCCAGCCGCAGGTGGCCGCCGGTGAGCGGGAGCAGCCCGGCGAGGGCGCGCAGGGCGGTGGACTTGCCGGCGCCGTTGGGGCCGAGCAGCGCGACCACCTCGCCGGGGGCGGCGGTGAGGGCGAGGTCGAGGGTGAACGCGGCGCGCTCGACCCGCAGTCGGGCGTCGAGGGCGGTGCTCGGGAGGCGTTCGGCGCTCGTCTCGGCGCCCGTCTCGGTGCTCATCGGGTCGGCTTCCAGGCGTTCGGGCGTTCGGGCGTCCGGGTGTTCGGGCGTTCGGGACGTTCACGCGTTGACGGGGGTGCGGGGTGCGGGGTGCGGGGGAGGCGGTGGCGGGCGGCGTCACGGCGTCGACAGCCAACGGTCCCGCAGGCCGACCAGGACGGCGACAGAGACCGCCAGCAGGACCAGCGACAGTGCGATCGCCGCCTGCGGGTCGGACTCCATGGCCAGGTAGACGGCCAGCGGCATGGTCTGGGTGCGGCCGGGGAAGTTGCCCGCGAAGGTGATCGTCGCGCCGAACTCGCCGAGCGCCCGGGCCCAGGCCAGGACGGCTCCGGCGGCGATCCCCGGGGCGATCAGGGGCAGCGTGACGCGCCGGAAGGCGGTCAGCCGGGAGGCGCCCAGGGTCGCGGCGGCCTCCTCGTAGCGGGGGTCGGCGCCGCGCAGCGCGCCCTCGACGCTGATCACCAGGAACGGCATCGCCACGAAGGCCTCGGCGATCACGACCCCGGCGGTCGTGAACGGCAGCGTGATGCCGAACGCGGAGTCCAGCCAGGAGCCGACGATGCCGCGGCGTCCGAGCGCCAGCAGCAGCGCCACGCCGCCGACCACCGGCGGCAGCACCAGCGGCAGGGTGACCAGCGCCCGGATCACCCGCCGGCCCGGCAGCTCGGTGCGGGCGAGCAGCCAGGCCAGCGGGACCCCGAGGACCAGCGACACGGCGGTGGCCGCCGTCGCGCTGATCAGCGACAGACGCAGGGCGTCCCAGACGGCGGTGCTGGTGAGCTGCTCGGCGAGGCCGCTCCACGGCGCCCGGACCAGCAGTCCGACCAGCGGGAGGAGCAGGAACGCCAGCCCGAGCAGCGCCGGGAGCAGCAGGGTGACCGGGACGCGGTGCCGGTGCGACCGGCGCGGACGGCGGCACGGACCGGACCGCCGTCCGCCGGCCGTGTCTCCGCCGGTGCCGTGTTCGCGGGTGCTGCCGGTGTCCGGGCCGCCTTCGCGGGTGCTGCCTTCGCTCGGACCGCCTTCGCGCGGGCCGCCGTTGCCTGGGCCGCCGTTGCCGGTGCCGTCTTCGCCGGGGTCGGTGGTGCGGAGGTTCACGGCGCCTGGAAGCCCGCCGCGGTCAGCACCTGCTTGGCCTCGGGCGACTGGACGTAGGCGACGAAGGCGGCGGCGCCGTCCTTGTTCGGAGCCTTGGCGAGCGCGGCGATCGGGTAGTCGTTCACGGCCTTGTCGGCCTCGGGGAAGGTCACGCCGTCGATCTTCGCAGCATCGGCCTGCACATCGGTCTTGTACACCAGCGAGGCGTCCACCTCACCGAGTTCGACCTTGGTGAGCGCGCCCTTGACGTCCTGCTCCAGGGTGACCGGGGTGAGTTCCAGCCCGGCGGCCTTGAGCGCGGTCAGGGCGGCGGCGCCGCAGGGCACCTCCTTCGCGCACAGCGCCACCTTCACGCCGGAGGCGGTGAGGTCCTTGAGGCCCGCGATGTGCTTGGGGTTGCCCTTGGGGACGGCGATGGTCAGCGTGTTCTTGACGAAGGTCGTCGGCTGGCCGTTCGCGCCGCCCGCGTCGGTCACGGTCTTCATGGTGGCCGGGCTGGCGGCGGCGAACACGTCCGCCGGGGCGCCGGAGTTGATGCTGCTCGCGAGGGCGGAGCTGCCGCCGAAGTTGAAGGTGATCTTGCTACCCGGGTTGGCGGCCTCGAACTTCTTGCCGAGTTCGGTGAAGGTCTCCTTGAGCGAGGCGGCGGCGAAGACGGTGATGGTGCCGCTCGCCTTCGGCGCGGTGCCGCTTCCTCCGGACGCCGAGGACGCGGAGGACGCCGCGGGGTTCGCGGCGGTGGCGGCGGTCGAAGCGCTGGAACCGGACGTGCCGCCGTCGCTGCCACAGGCGGTGACCCCGAGGCTGAGAGCGAGGGCCGCTGCGGCGGCGACGGCGAGTCTGCGAGTGGTGCCGGTGGTACGGATGCTCATCGGTGCTTCCCCTCCGGGGTGCGCGCCGGGAGGGGCGCGAGGCGACGGCCGCAGCTGCGGCCATTACGGCGATCATAGTGCCGCAAATGCGAGCGATAAATCCTCTGTCGCTTTGCACAGGCGGGGACCAGCGGGGGCGCCGGACCTGCTGTGGGATGGCTCAAACCCGTGCGAGGGGTGGACGGGGGAGGCGGGCGGAAAATGCGTCGCGCCGGGGCGGTCGAGCGGTCAGAGTGGTCACCGTCCGTGCATTCGGACGTCCGTACGTGCGACCGGGCCGGCGGGTGCGCCGCCGCGGTCGAACCAAGGGGAGGAGTCCGTACTCATGTCCACGCTGCGCGTCACCGCCGAGAAGCTGACCATCCTGGAGCACCCGAACGCCGATGCTCTGGAGCTCGCCCAGGTCGGTCTCTACCGGGCGGTGGTCGCGAGGGGTGCGTACCGGACCGGAGACTACGCCGTCTACATCCCCGAACAGTCCGTGCTCCCGGAGGAGTTGATCGCGGAGCTGGGACTGACCGGCAAGCTGGCCGGCGCCCAGGCGAACCGGGTGAAGGCGGTGCGGCTGCGCGGCGAGCTGTCCCAGGGCATCGTCTGCCGGCCCGCCGCGCTCGCTGGCACCGACCTGGTCGCCGCGGCCGAGTCCGGCGAGGACTTCGCCGAGCTGCTCGGTGTGGTCAAGTGGCAGCCTCCGGTTCCGACTTCGATGAGCGGAGACGTGATCAGCGCGCCCGACCTGCTGCCCTGGGTGGACATCGAGAACCTCAAGCGGTACCCGGACGTCTTCGAGCCCGGCGAGCCGGTGGTGCTGACCGAGAAGCTGCACGGCAGCTGCTGCCTGGTCACCTACGCCGCCGGGACGGGGGAGGTGCAGGTCTCGTCGAAGGGGATGGGCGCGCAGGGGCTGGCGCTGGTCGAGGACGAGCGCAACCTGTACTGGCGGGCGGTGCGCGCCTACGACATCCCGGCGGTGGCGGCCCGACTGGCGGAGCGGCTCGGCGCCGAGCGGGTCGGCATCTTCGGCGAGGTCTTCGGCGAGGGCGTGCAGGACCTGAGCTACGGCGCCTCGGCGCGCACCGACCGGCCCGGGTACGCGGCGTTCGACGTGTCGGCCGTGGTGGACGGGCAGCTGAACTGGCTGTCCGCATCCGAACTGCTCGACGGCGAGCTGCCGTTGGCGCCGGAGCTGTGGCGCGGGCCGTTCGACGCGGAGGTCGTGCTGGGGCACGCCCTGGGCAAGGAGAGCATGTCGGGGCGCGAACTCCACCTGCGCGAAGGGGTCGTGGTCCGTCCGGTCACCGAGCGCTGGAGTCCGGTGCTCGGCGGCCGGGCGATCGCCAAGGTGGTCAGCGACGCCTACCTGACCCGCAAGGGCGGCACCGAGTACGAGTAGGCCTGGAGGTTCGGCGGCCTGGCGGCCTGGAGGTTCGGCGGCCTGGAGGTTCGGCGGCTCGGGCGTTCCTTTCGGTGTTGACTGACCGTCAGTAGAGTCGGAACGGGTATCCCCGTGGAGAAGGAGTCGCCATGACCGCCGAAACCGTCATACCCGGACCGGCCGGCAATCCGCTGGTCGGATCGCTGTTCGACCTCACGCGCCGCCCGCTGCGCACCTACCTCGCGGCCCGGCGGGACTACGGGGACGTGGTGCGGATCCAAGCCGGCCCGCCCGGGCTGCGGGCCGACTTCTACGCGGTGTTCTCCCCGGAGGGCGCCCAGCAGGTGCTGGGTGGCGAGGCCGCCAACTTCCGCAAGGAGAACGCCTTCTACGACGAGCTGCGGATCAGCGTCGGCAACGGGTTGCTGACCAGCCAGGACGGCGACTACCAGCGCCAGCGCCGGCTGATCCAGCCGCTGTTCACCCGCCGCCGGGTGGACGGCTACGCGGGCGCGATCGCGCAGGAGGTGCAGTCGCTCACCGAACGCTGGCGGAAGGCGCCGGACGGCGTGGTGGACGCGGCGGACGAGATGTCGCGGTTCGCCCTGCGGACGGTCGCGCGAATCCTCTTCGGCGCCGACGTGGAGGAGGCCGTCGCCGTGGTGCAGCGCAGTTTCCCGGCGCTCGGCGAGTACGTCAAGGAGCGCGGATTCGCCCCGGTCCGGGTCCCGCGAAGCTGGCCGACTCCGGGCAACCGGCGCGGCCTGGAGGCCCAGCGCGCGCTGTACGGGATCTGCGACCGGATCATCGCGGAGCGCGCCGCGCGCGGGGGCGGCGACGAGGACGCGGACGACCTGCTCACGCTGCTCGGACGCGCCCGCGGTGAGGACGGCGAGCGCTTGGATCCGTCCGAACTGCGCGACCAGGTCCTGGTGTTCCTGCTTGCCGGGCATGAGACCACCGCCACCTCGCTGGCCTTCGCGCTGCACCTGCTGGGCAAGCACCCGGAACAGCGGAAGCTGGCCCGGGAGGAGGCGAGGACCGTCCTGGCGGGGCGGGCACCGACCGCGGCCGACCTGGAGGCGCTGCCGTACCTCACCCGGGTGCTGAAGGAGGCGATGCGGCTCTACCCGGCGGCGGCGCTGACCGGCAGGCGGGCGGTCGCGGAGACCGTCATCGACGGGTACGTCATCCCGGCGGGCGCGCAGGTGGTCGTCGCCCCGCTGGTCACCCACCGGCACCCCGACCACTGGGTGGATCCGGAGCGCTTCGACCCCGACCGCTTCCTGCCGGAGGAGGAGAAGGCCCGGCACCGGTACGCCTGGTTCCCGTTCGGCGGTGGGCCGCGGGCGTGCATCGGGCAGCACTTCTCGATGCTGGAGTCGGTGCTGACCCTCGGCGTGGTGCTCCGGGACTTCGACGTGGAGGCCGTGGACCGCCGAGTGGCACTCTCCCAGGGGATCACGCTGCGGGCGGCGAGCCCGATGCGGATCCGGGTCACTGCGGGCGTCTGACGGCGGGCGGACAGCAGCGGGCGGACGTGAGCGGGCGGACGTGAGCGGGCGGACGTCCGCGAACGGGTTTCGGCGAACAGATCACAGCCGACAGATTTCAGCGAACGGATGACAGATTTCAAACTCTGTCATCTGTTCGCTGTCTGCTGTCACAGCGGCCGCCGCCCGTGGCCCCGGCTCTTGCCCGTCGGCCGTCGGCCGACGCCCCCGGCTCTTGTCCGCCGCCCGGGCACACGACCGGGTCATTCGAACACACCACCCGCCACCCACGGGCAGCTTTTCAGATCTTCTGGTGGCTGTTTCCGGCCCCTCGATAGCGTCCCACGCACCCCAGGCCGAAAGCGCACATGCGGGTGGCATATGACGAGACCGCACCTCCTCGTCGGCCGCATGGAGTCCGCCCGGCCCGGGGAGCCCGGGCGCGCTGCGTACCGCCCCCGGGCCCGACCGGCCGATCGGAGGTCCCATGGGCACCCTCAACCACCTCAGCCTCGGTTGGCTGACGCCCGCCCTCTCGTATCTGATGGCCTGCGCCGGCGCCGCCCTCGGGCTGCGCTGCACCCTGCGCGGTCTGGCCGCGACCGGCTCCGTCCGGAGGAACTGGCTGGTGACGGCCGCCGCGGCGATCGGCTCCGGCATCTGGACCATGCACTTCGTCGCCATGTTCGGCTTCACCGTCGACGGCACCGAGCTGCGCTACGACGTCCCGCTGACCGTCCTCAGCCTGGCGGTCGCCGTGCTGGTCACCGGCCTCGGCCTGGCCGTGGTCTGCTACGGCCGGCACCGCGGCCTCTCGCTGCTGGGCGGCGGTGTCACCACCGGACTCGGCGTCGCCGCGATGCACTACCTGGGCATGGCGGCGGTGCGGATGCACGGCGGGCTGCGCTACGACGCCGGGGCGGTCGCGCTGTCCGTGCTGGTCGCGGTCGGCGCCGCCACCGCGGCGCTCTGGGCCGCCGTCACCATCCGCAACCTCTACGCGGCCGGTGCCGCCGCGCTGGCCATGGGGCTGGCCGTCAGCTGCATGCACTACACCGGGATGGCCGCCGTCCACGTCCGGCTGGAGCCGACCCGGACCGGGCTCGGCGGGGCCAGGCCGATGGAGTTCGTCTTCCCGCTCGCCGTCGGCCTGGGCTCGTTCCTCTTCCTCGCCTCGGCCTTCGTCGCGCTCTCCCCGACCGCCCAGGAGCGGGCCGCCCACCGACGGGCGGACCAACTGGCCCTCGAGGAGCTGGAGTTCCC
Source organism: Kitasatospora sp. NPDC053308 (assembly GCF_055585785.1). NCBI lineage: Bacteria > Bacillati > Actinomycetota > Actinomycetes > Kitasatosporales > Streptomycetaceae > Kitasatospora > Kitasatospora sp. NPDC053308. The sequence continues at coordinate 361,996 of NZ_JBVJJY010000003.1, forward strand.
CGCCGGGGTGGCCCGCCCCGGCCTGGATCCCCTTGGTCCCGGTCCCCTTGGTCCCGGTCCCCTTGGTCCCGGTCCCCTTGGTCCCGGTTCCCGCGAGCCCGGCTCGACCAACGTCGAGCGCCACGACGCGGAGCGCCCTGGAGCGGAGCACCGCGACCGCGCCGCCTGAGCTCCTTACGCCCGACCCCCAGCGCCCCGAAAGGCTCCTCATCCATGCGAGACGACCGCGGTACCGCTCCCGGTGCCCGCCGGGCTGCCCACGCCGGGCCGCCCGCCCGGGCGCCGCGCCCCGGCCCGCGGCTGCACGGGCTGCGCCCCCGGACCGTCCGCGCCAGGATCATCGCCCTGCTGATGGTCCCGGTCGTCTCGGTCATCGCCCTGTGGGCGTTCGCCACCGTCACCACCGCCCAGGGTGTCTGGGACCTGCTGCGCCAGCACGACACCCAGCGCACCGCGCTCACCCCGCTCGCCGCGGCGGTGGCCGGCCTGCAGGCCGAACGCACCGCCGCCGGACAGCTGTTGGCCGCCCCGCCGGCCGCCCCCACCGCCGCCCGGGAGAGCGCCCTGCGCGAGGCCGTCGCGGCCACCGACCGCGCGGTCACCCCGCTGTACCCCGACTCCCGCCACCCCGACCAGCGCTACAACCGTGCCGACGCCCAGGGACTCGGCGCCGACGCCGCCGCCCGCCTGGACGCCCTCGGCGCCGCCCTCGCCGCCCTGCCCGAGCTGCGCGGCCGGGTCCTGGCGCGCAGCGTCGGCTGGCCCGAGGCGTACGCCGCGTACGGTGAGGCGGTGGACCGGGCGCTCGCCGCGGTCGGCGCCGTCGCCCCGCCGCAAGGCCGCCCGGCCGTCGCGGACGCGCGCGCCCTGCTGGAGCTGGCCCGCTCCCGCGAGCTGCTGGCCCGGGAGGACGCACTGCTGCGCGCCGCCCAGCTCTCCGGCGCGCTCGGCGACGACCAGCTGCGCGAGTTCACCGGGACGGCCTTCGCCCGGCGGGAGTTCGAGCGGACTTCCGGCGTCGGCCTGCCCTCCGCGGACCGGGAGGCGCTGCTCGTGGTGACCGGCGGCCAGGACCACCGCGAGCTGGTCGGGTACGAGGAGCGGGTGCGTGCGGCCGCGGACGGTCGGACGGCCGCCGTGGCGGTGCCGGCGGACCGGTGGGCGATGGTGGCGGGGAGCGTCGAGAGCGGCCTGCGCACCGTCGAGGACCAGGCCGGGCGGATCGCGTCGGAACGCCAGAACCCTTACGCCATAGGTCTGTTCACCCCGGCTGGGGCGGCCGTGCTGCTCGGCGTGGTCGGTGTGCTGGCCTCGCTGCTGATCTCGGTACAGATCGGGCGCGGGCTGGTGACCGAGCTGATCGGCCTGCGGAACACCGCACTTGAGCTGGCCGGTCGCAAACTCCCCGCGACGATGCGGAGGTTGCGGGCGGGCGAGCAGGTCGACATCGACACCGAGGCGCCGCGGCAGACCGGACGCGGCGACGAGATCGGCCAGGTGCACCGCGCGCTCGGTGCCGTCCAGCGGGCGGCCGTCACCGCGGCGGTCGAGCGCGCCGAGGTGCTGTCGGGGGTGTCCGGGGTGTTCGTCAACCTCGCCCGCCGCAGCCAGGTCCTGGTGCACCGCCAACTCACCCTGCTGGACGCGATGGAGCGCCGCACCGAGGACCCGTCCGAGCTGGCCGACCTGTTCCGGCTCGACCACCTCACCACCCGGATGCGGCGCCACGCCGAGGGCCTGATCATCCTCTCCGGCGCCGCCCCCGGGCGGGCCTGGCGCCGACCTGTCCCGCTGGTGGACGTGGTGCGCGCGGCGGTCTCCGAGGTCGAGGAGTACGCCCGGGTCGAGGTGCACCCGCTGCCGCGCGTCGCCGTCGCCGGGCACGCCGTCGCCGACCTCACCCACCTGGTCGCCGAACTGGTGGAGAACGCCACCGGCTTCTCCCCGCCGCACACCCGGGTGCGCATCCGGGGCGAACGGGTCGGCACCGGCTACGCGTTGGAGATCGAGGACCGGGGCCTCGGCATGGGGACGCAGGCGCTGGCCGCCGCCAACCGCAGGATCGCGGCGGCCGAACAGACCGACCTCTTCGACAGTGACCGGCTCGGCCTGTTCGTGGTCAGCCGGCTCGCCCGGCGACAGGACGTCAAGGTCTCGCTGGTGACCTCCGCGTACGGCGGCACCACCGCCGTGGTCCTGCTGCCCACGGCGCTGCTCGGCGGCGGACCGGCGGACCGGTCGGTTGACGGACCGGTGGACGGGCCGGTTGACGGACCGGTGGACGGACCGGTTGACGGACCGGTGGACGGACCGGTGGACGGGCCGGTTGACGGACCGGTGGACGGGCCGGTTGACGGGTGGGGGCACGGCCGGGAGCAGGGGGCGGCGGACGGGCCGGCGGTCGCGTTGCGCCAACCGCGCTGGCCGGTAGCGGAGGTGGACGTCGACCCGGTGGAGGTCGGTGGGCCACCGGCGGGCGGGGGCCAACCTCAGGATGCGGGGAATTCAGGACTTCCGGCGGCGGGTGGGCCGTCGCCGGAGAGTGGGGCGTTGCTGCCGTTCGGCGTCCGGGGCAGCGACCCCGGGCCGGCGCGCCGCACCCCCTTCCGGGCCCCTGGTGCCCGGGTGGCGGACCCGGCTGCGGACGGGGGCCCGGGTGCCGCCTCCCGTCCGCAGTCCGGGTCGCCGCAGCCGTACCGCTCGTGGCCCGAGCCCGAGCCCGAGCCCGAGCCCGAGCCCGAGCCCGAGGCCGGGCCGGGGCCCGCGCCGGGTCCGGGGTCCGATCCGGGGCAGGCGCCGGGAGGTCGTCAACCCGCTCCGGAAACAGCGGAGTTGCCGCGGCGGACCCGGCAGGCGAGTCTCGCGCCGCAGCTGCGGGAGGCCCCGGTCGGATCGGACCCCGCCGGGCGCGGCGCCGCACGCCGCGCCCCGGGGAGCCGCACGGCCATGAGCCATGGGTCCGGCAGCCGAGACGGCGACGGCCGAAGCCCCGAGGCGGCGCGCGCGGCGATGGCGGCCTTCCAGAGCGGGTGGGCGCGCGGACTGCGTCCCGAGGACGGACGGTACGGCCGACCCGAGAGCCGATCCGCCGTCCGGCCGGTCGAACAGCCCGTCGAGCGGGCCGCCGGCCCGGCCGACCGCCCGCCGCCGCAGGGTCCGCGCGGTTCCCTATTCCCACCCCGACCCGAAGGAGAGCGTCCGTGATCGGCACCACCCACCGCGCAGGAGAGCTGAACTGGCTGCTGGACGAGCTGGTCCGGCGGGCCCCCGAGGTCCGCTTCGCCGTGGTGCTCTCCGCCGACGGCCTGGCCATGGGCAGCTCGGCCGGTCTGCCGCGCGAGGACGGCGAGCACCTGGCGGCCGTCGCCTCCGGTTTCCACAGCCTGGCGAAGGGTGCCGGCCGGCACTTCGGCGCCGGTGACGTCCGGCAGACCATGGTCGAGTTGGAGGGCGGGTACCTGCTGGTCGCGGCGGCCGGGGAGGGCACCTGCCTGGCCGTGTTCGCCACCGCCCGGGCGGACCTCGGGCTGATCGCCTACGAGATGGCCCGACTGGTCCGCCGAGTCGGGGAGCACCTGGGCGCGGCGCCGCGCGCGGTGGACGGCTGGTGACCCCGGTGCCCGACCCGCACGCCGGGACCCCGCATTCACGGAACCCGCTCGCCGCCGCCCACCGGGCCCGCTGGTACGACGACGAGGCCGGCCCGCTGGTCCGTCCGTACACCATGACCCGGGGCCGCACCGGGGCCGGTGAGCAGCAGCTCGACCTGATCGCCGTGGTCTTCTGCGACGAGTCCTGCTCGTCCGGCCCGTCCTGCTCGTCCGGCCCGCCCTCCTCGTCCGGCCCGTCCTCCCGGTCCTCCCCGTCCGGCCCGGCGGCGTTCGCCCGCGACGTGCCCGAGTCGCCGGTCGGCCCCGAACAGGAGCGGATCCTCGCGCTGTGCCGGGGCACGCCGCTGTCCGTGGCCGAACTCGCCGCCGACCTCGACCTGCCGGTGGGCGTCGTGCGGGTGCTGCTCGGCGATCTGCTGGCGGCCGGGCTCATCCGGGTCAGCCGCCCCGTCCCGCCCGCCCTGCTCCCCGACGAGCGCATCCTCCAGGAGGTCATCCATGGACTCCGCGCACTCTGACGACCTGTCCCGTCCCCCCGGATCCTCGGCGGCGGAGGATCCCGACGGCACCGTGCTCGCGCTCAAGATCCTGGTGGCGGGCGGCTTCGGGGTGGGCAAGACGACGCTGGTCGGCGCGGTCAGCGAGATCCGCCCGCTGCGCACCGAGGAGCGGCTGACCGAGGCCGGGCGCGGCGTGGACGACCTCGGCGGCGTGGAGCGCAAGGGCACCACCACGGTGGCGATGGACTTCGGGCGGATCACCATCCGCGAGGGCCTGGCGGTCTACCTGTTCGGGACGCCGGGCCAGGACCGGTTCTGGTTTCTCTGGGACGAGTTGGCCCAGGGCGCGCTCGGGGCCGTGGTGCTCGCCGACACCCGCCGTCTGACCGACTGCTTCCCGGCCGTCGACTTCTTCGAGCACCGGCGCATCCCGTTCGTCGTCGCAGTGAACCGTTTCGCCGGGAGCAGGGAGTTCGGCCCGGCGGACGTCGCCCGGGCCTTGGACCTGGACGCCGGAACGCCGGTGCTGCTCTGCGACGCGCGCCGCCGGTCGTCGGGCAAGGAGGTGCTGATCAACCTGGTCGAGCACGCGGGCCGGGTGCGCGCCGCCCGGCTGCTCGCGGACTCCGCGTCGCCGGAGGTGAACTCCCGGGCACTGCAGGGGCGATGACTATTTGTGTCTAATCGACTGCGCACGGTGAAGGTGGCGTCCTATCATGTGACCCGTGTCACACGCAGCTCGGCCGGGGCCGGGGCCGGTGGTCTGGCCCTGGCAGGCGTCAGGGGTGCCGATTTCCGGGGAGAGCGGCATGGTGGATTGCGGCGGTCGGCGGGCGGACGGCGGACCGGAGAAGGGCTTCGGCCCATTCGGGGCCGGCGGGAGATGCGGGAACGGCGGCGGTGGTGGCAGCGGTGGGCGCTGCGGCGGTGGCGGTCAAGCGGTCGACTTCAACCGGGTGTTCACCGCGCTGCTGCCCAGGCTCCAGCAGGCGGCCGTCGTGCTCACCGGCAGTCCGCTCGTCGCCGGGGACGTCGTCCACGACGCCTACCTGCGGATCGCCCGCCGGCCGGAGCGCTTCCTCGGCCATCCGCGGCCGTACGCCTACGCGTGCACCACGATGGTCAACCTGCTGCGCGACCAGTGGCGCCGGGAGCGCCGGAGGGTCCCGATGCCCGAGCTGCCGGAGACGGGCGAGACGGCCGCGCGGGACCGTGCGGTGTCCGCGCCGTGGTCGGACGGGACGGCCGAGCTGCAGGCGCGCTGGGAGGTGGCCCGCCTGCTGGCCTTCCTGACCGCCAAGCAGGCTCGGGCGGTGGCGTTGGTGGACCTCGACGGCTACACCGTCGACGAGGCGGCCGCACTCCTCGGGCTGCACCGCAGCACCCTGGCCGTCACCCGCCGCCGCGCCCACGGGCGACTGCGCGCCGTGCTCGAGCAGGAGCGTGAGCGCGGCTGTGGCTGACGGCCGCGCCGACGGACGTGGCTGACGGGCATGACGAGCCCGACTGGCAGGCCCGACCGACGGGCGTGGCTGACGGGCGTGGTCGGGGGCCGCGAGCCGGGGTCCCCCGAGCACGGTGAGCGGCGGCTCGACGCACCGTACTGACGACAAGTCAGCTGTTGCGCGGCTGCGGCCCGTACGCTGAAAATCGTGATCACGTACGAGGACCGCCGCCTGCGCGCCCTGGCCGCGGACGGCCGTTGGCACGAGCTGCTCGCCGCCTACCGGCAGGGTCGGGCGGCCGCCGTGGCCGAGGCGGGCGAGGAGGCCGCGGCGGCCCTGACCGCCCCGCTCGGCCACCTGATCGCCTACGCGGCGCCGCCCGAGCTGGCCGTCCGGCTGTTCGACCGGGACGGCGGTGAGGGGACGGTCGCCGGGGTGGCCGACCACGACGCCGGTCCGCTCTGGGAGGTGCTGGCGACCCGGCACTCCTGGCTGCGGCTCGCTCCCCTGCTCGGCCCGGCCCCGGTGCGCCGGCTGGTCGCGCACACCCGGGTGCTGCTCGGCGAGGACCTCTCGTACGGGGCCGAGCCCGACCCGGAGGGCGTGCCGCTGCGCCTGGAGCCGTGGGAGGCGGCGGGCTGGGAGGAGGCGGTGCGGGTGCGCGAGTACCTGCCCGGCGGCGGTGCGCGGAGCGCGCTGCTGACCCTGCCGGCCAGTCGGGAGGGCCTCGGCGAGGTGGAGTTGCCGGCCCCGGTGCGCCGGACGGACGGTCGGCCGGTGGGGCCGCGGGTCGCTCGGGCGCGGGCCGAGCTCGGCGCGCTGGCGCCGTGGGCGGAGGTGGCCTGCGTCCGCGGCCAGGCCCCGCTGGCGGCCGCGCTGCTGGCCCGCGGCCGGCGGGTGGTCGGCGGGTACCTGCCGTTCGCGCTCGCCTATCCGGCGCTGGTCCGGGCCGCCGCCGTGGGCCGGGCGCAGGGCTGCGCGCACGGGCGGCTGGGGCTGTGGCGGGCGCTGGCCGCGATGGCGGTGGCGAACGGGCCGGACCCTGGCGAGGTGAACGCGTTGGTGGCCAGGATGCGCTGCTTCACCTGGCAGGAGCCGGCGGCCGGGCTGCACCACCTGCACGTCGCGCTGGAGGACCCGGCGAGCGGGGTGGCCTGGGCGGTCAGCGGCTCGCAGGAACTGTGACCTGACGGGCGACGACGGCAGCGGTGGCTTCGGGAGCCGTTCGGGCCGCGGGCTGTTCGGGCCGCGGGCTGTTCGGAACAGGGGCCGTTCGGAACGGGGCCGTTCGGAACCGAGGCTGTTCGGGGCCAGGGCCGGGGCCGTTCGGAACGGAGGCTGTTCGGGCCGGGGCCTGGTCACGCCGGGTGCTGCGCGGTCCGGAGCCGCTCGGCCCGGGAGACGGAAGGCCCCCGGGTCGGCGCCGTTTCCGGGGGATGGGGGTGGCGCCGAACCGGGGGAGCGGGAGGGGTCGCGCGGTCGCTCAGGCGGCGGCGGGCGCGGTGCCCTGGGTGGGGACGCCGTCGGCCTCGGTCCCGGGCGCAGTCCCGGGTGCGGCCTCGGGCGCGGCGTCCGTCGCCGGGCTGCCGGCTCCCTGCCCGTGCCCGTCGACCAGCGTCAGTTCGTCGAAGGGCGCCTCGCCGGCCAGCACCCGGCGGGCGCGCTCGGCGTCGAGCTCGCCGGTCCAGCGCCCGATCAGGACGGTCGCGACGGCGTTGCCGGCGAAGTTGGTGAGCGCGCGGGCCTCCGACATGAAGCGGTCGATGCCGACGATGAGGCCGACCCCGTCCACCAGCGCGGGCTTGTGCGACTGCAGCCCGCCCGCGAGGGTGGCCAGACCGGCGCCGGTGACCCCGGCCGCGCCCTTGCTCGCGATCACCATGAACACCAGCAGCGAGAGCTGCTCGCCGATCGACATCGGCTTGTCCATCGCCTCGGAGATGAAGATCGACGCCATCGTCAGGTAGATGGCGGTGCCGTCGAGGTTGAAGCTGTAGCCGGTCGGCACGGTGATGCCGACGACCGGGCGGCTGACGCCGAGGTGCTCCATCTTGGCGATCAGGCGGGGCAGCGCGCTCTCGGAGGAGGAGGTCGAGAGGATCAGCAGGAACTCGCGGCCGAGGTACTTCAGCAGCGCGAACACGTTGATCCCGGCGACCAGGCGCAGCAGGGTGCCCAGCACCACGACGACGAACAGCGCGCAGGTCAGGTAGAAGCCGATCATGATGACCGCGAGGCTCTTCAGCGCGGCCGTGCCCGTGGCGCCCACCACGGCGGCCATGGCCCCGAAGGCGCCGATCGGCGCGACCCACATGATCATCGCCATGACCCGGAAGACCAGCCGCTGCACGTGCTCGACGCCGCGCAGCACCGGCGCACCGGCCGGGCCCATCGCCTGCAGGGCGAAGCCGGTGAGCAGGGCGACCAGCAGGGTCTGCAGCACCTTGCCCTGGGTGAGGGCCGAGAACATGGTGTCGGGGATCATCCCGAGCAGGAAGTCGGTGGTCGACTGGGCGCCGCCGGCCGCCGCCTGCGCGTGCCCGGCCTTGGCTAGCGCGGCCGTCAGGTGCAGGCCGCCGCCCGGCTCCAGGAGGTTGCCGACGACCAGGCCGATGGCCAGCGCGACGGTCGACATCACGAGGAAGTAGCCGAGGGCCAGGCCGCCGACCTTGCCGACCTTGGCGGCCTTGGTCACCGAGCCGATGCCCAGCACGATGGTGCAGAAGATCACCGGGCTGATCATCATCTTGATCAGGTTGACGAAGCCGGTGCCCACCGGCTTGAGCTCCACGGCGAAGCCGGGGGCGGCCAGCCCGACCACCACGCCCGCGATCACCGCGGCGATCACGGCGAGGTAGAGGTAGTGGGTCCGGTCCTTGCGTCTGGGTCCCCCCGCCGTCGCGGCTCCAGCGAACGACATCTGCGGCTCCTTTGCCCTGCAGTCCTGGCGGCCCCGGGTGGTGGGCCGATCCGACTATGGGTCGGGGAGTGACGGAGGTCACGTTTGCGTTCATAGAGTTCACGCTCGGCGCACCGGGGTCGGCCGTGCGGAGCGTGGTGCACACTGGCTGGCATGTCCGAGCGCACCGCCCCCACCTCCGCGCGCCGTGGGCTCCCGCTGTTCCGCCGTCCGTCCGGCCGCGTGTCCCGTCGGCCGCCCGGCCGCCCGTCCCGTCGTCTGGTGCGCAGTCTGGCCGGGCAGCTGTTCGTCGTCCAGGTGGTCATCGTCGCCGCGGTGGTCGCGGGCGGCGCGGTGCTCGCGTACCTCTTCACCGCCGACCGGAACGAGGACGGGGCCCGCCGCCAGGTCACCGCCGTCGCCCACGCCGTCGCCGACTCGCCGTCCGTGCGGACCGCCGTCGCCGGTCCGGACCCGACCGCGGTGCTCCAGCCGTACGTCGAGCAGGTGCGCCTGGACACCGGGGTCTCCTTCATCACCGTCATGGACACCGACGGGGTGCGATGGACCCACCCGCTGCCCGAGCAGATCGGCAAGCGCTACCTCGGGCACATCGACTGGGCGCTCGCCGGGCAGACCCGCAGCGAGACGTACACCGGCACGCTCGGCCCGTCCGTCCGGGTGGTCACGCCGGTGTACGACGACGGGCACCGGCTGGTCGCGCTGGTCAGCGTGGGCCGTACGGTCGAGTCGATCTCCGCCCAGCTGAGCGGCCCGCTGATGGCCCTGGTCGGGGTGGCGGTGGCCGCGCTCGCGCTCGGCGGCGCCGGCACCTACCTCGCCAACTCCCGGCTGCGGCGGCACACCCACGGCATGGGGCCGGAGGAGCTCAGCCACCTCTACGAGTACCACCAGGCGACGCTGCACTCCGTGCGCGAGGGGCTGGTCCTGCTGGACCGTTCGCACCGGGTCGTGCTCTGCAACGACGCCGCCCGCGAACTGCTCGGACTGGACGGGGACGTGGACGGCCGCCCGGTGACGGAACTGGGACTGCCCCGGGCGCTGGTCGCCTCCGTCCTGGGCGAGGAGCCGGCCCGGGACGAGGTGCACCTGACGGCCGAGCGGGTCGTGGTGCTCAACACCTCCACCATCGGCACCGGCCTCGGCCGGGTGGTCACCCTCCGGGACCACACCGAACTGCAGTCACTCAGCGGCGAGTTGGACTCCGTCCGGGGCTTCACCGAGGCGCTCGGCGCGCAGGCGCACGAGGCCGCCAACCGGCTGCACGCGGTCGTCTCGCTGATCGAACTCGGCCGCCACGAACAGGCGGTGGAGTTCGCTACCGCCGAACTCGAACTCGCCCAGCAGCTCACCGACCGGGTGGTCGCGGCGGTCAGCGAACCGGTGCTGGCCGCGCTTCTGCTCGGCAAGGCCGCCCAAGCCGCCGAGCGGGGAGTGGAGTTGACCCTCACCGAGGACAGCCGGATCGACGACGGACTGCTCCCGCCCGAGCTCCCCGCGCGGGACCTGATCACCGTGCTCGGCAACCTGATCGACAACGCCGTGGACGCGGCCATCGCGGGGGCCGCGCGGAGCGCCACCCCGCCGGAGGTCACCGTCACCGCGCGGATCGACGGTGACGGCGGTGGCGGTGGCGGTGGCGGTGGCGGTGACGGCGGCGGTGACGGCGCGTGCCTGCTGCTGCGGGTCGCCGACACCGGCGCCGGCATCGACCCCGCGGCCGTCGAGGACGTGTTCCGGCGCGGCTGGAGCACCAAGCAGGACGGCCGCGGGCACGGCCTCGGCCTGGCCCTGGTCGCCCAGGCGGCCCGGCGCAACGGCGGCACCGTCGAGGTCGGGCGGGACCGCGGAGCGGTGCTGACGGTCCGGCTGCCGCTGGCCGGCCGGGCGGGCGCGGCCGCCGGTGGGGTGGGGGAAGCGGTCGGTCGAGCGGCCGCGGCGGCCGGTGGGGCGGGCGGGCCGCAGGCGGCAGGCCGTGAGCAGCAAGGGGTGTCCGCGTGACCGGCCCGGCGGCGATCTCGGTCCTGGTCGTCGAGGACGATCCGGTGGCGGCCGCCGCGCACACCCTGTACGTCGAGCGCGAACCCGGTTTCCACGCCGCCGGCACCGTCCACAGCTGCGCCGACGCGCTGCGCTTCCTCGACCGGGCCCGCGCCGCCGGAACCCCCGTCGACCTCACCCTGCTGGACCTCTACCTGCCGGACGGCCACGGGCTGCAGCTGTGCCGCACGCTGCGCGCCGCGGGCCACAGCACCGACGTGATCGCGGTGACCTCGGCCCGCGATCTGGCGATGGTCCGGCAGGCGGTCTCGGCGGGCGTCGTGCAGTACCTGCTGAAGCCGTTCAGCGCCGCCGCCCTGCACGACCGCCTGGAACGCTACGCCCGCTACCGCGACAGCCTCGGGCGCACCGGCGAGGCGACCGGTCAGGACGAGGTCGACCAGGCCTTCGCGCTGCTCCGCACCCCCGAGCGCAGCACCCTGCCCAAGGGCCTGTACGCGCCCACCCTGGACACCGTCGCCTCGGTGCTGCGGGAGGCCGCGACCGGCCTTTCGGCGGCGGCCGCGGGTGCCGCCGCCGGGGTCTCGCGGATCACCGCGCGGCGCTACCTGGAGCACCTGGTGGACACCGGACGGGCGGTGCGGGAGCCGCAGTACGGGAACGTCGGCCGGCCGGAGCTCTGCTACCGGTGGAAGGCGAAGGGCTGACGGCCGGCGCCCGCCGGGGCGCGGCGGTCCTCGGCCCGTGGGCGCTCCGGGGGCGTCAAGTCCCGCTCCCGGTCGGGGCGAGGGGTGTCACGACCCGCTCCCGGTCGGGGCGAGGGGTGTCACGACCCGCTCCCGGTCGGGGCGAGGGGTGTCACGACCCGCTTCCGGCCGGGGCGAGGGGTGTCACGACCCGCTCCTGGTCGGAGTGAGCGGCTCCCGGTCGTCGCGACCCGCTGTCGGAACGTGGGCGGCCTCGGCCCGTGGGCGGTCCGGGGCGTGACCTCTCGGCGCGGTGCTCGTTGGAGAACCGGGGACGGTTCACCCGCTCGGGTGGTTCTGAGGGGCCCGCTGGGATTCCACCAGGTCAAGGGCAGTAAAGTTAGGCTTACCTAACTTCTTCTGGGGGTTTGTCGTGTCGCTCGCTGCCGTACCCGCCCAGGCCGCCTCCGGAGCCCCGGCCACCGGTGGCCCGGGTGCCCCCGGCGAGGCCATCCTGCGTCGCCAGCGCGTCCGCGAGTCCGCCGCCAGGACGTACGCCCGCTCCTTCCCGATCGTCCCCGTCCGCGCCAACGGCATGACCGTCGAGGGCGCCGACGGACGGCGCTACCTGGACTGCCTCTCCGGTGCCGGCACGCTCGCCCTCGGCCACAACCACCCCGTCGTACTGGAAGCCATCCGCGGCACCCTGGACAGCGGTGCCCCGCTGCACCTGCTCGACCTCGCCACCGCGGAGAAGGACGACTTCACCAGCGCCCTGTTCGAGAGCCTGCCCGCCGAGTTCGCCGACCGGGCCCGGGTGCACTTCTGCGGCCCGGCCGGGACGGACGCGGTCGAGGCGGCGCTCAAGCTCACCCAGACCGCCACCGGCCGCTCCGGCGCGCTCGCCTTCACCGGCGCCTACCACGGCATGACCGCCGGCGCCCTCGCGCTCACCGGCAACGTCGCCGTCAAGGAACCGCTGCCGAGCGGCGGCGAAGTCGTCCGGCTGCCGTACCCCTACGGCTACCGCTGCCCGTTCGGGGTCGGCGGCGAGGCGGGCGCCGACCTCGCCGCGACGTACGTCGAGCGGCTGCTGGACGACCCGTCGGGCGGGGTGCTGCCGCCCGCCGCGATGATCCTGGAGGCCGTCCAGGGCGAAGGCGGCGTCGTCCCCGCGCCGGACCGCTGGCTGCGCGAGATGCGCCGGATCACCGCCGAACGCGGCATCCCGCTGATCGTCGACGAGGTGCAGACCGGCGTCGGCCGCACCGGAGCGATGTGGGCCGTCGAGCACAGCGGCATCGTCCCGGACGCCATGGTGCTCTCCAAGGCCATCGGCGGCAGCCTGCCGCTCGCCGTCGTCGTCTACCGCGAGGACTACGACGGCTGGCGGCCCGGCGCCCACACCGGCACCTTCCGCGGCAACACCCTCGCCATGGCCGCCGGGGCCGCCACGCTCCGGTACGTCGCGGCGCACGGGCTGGCCGAACGGGCGGCCGTCGTCGGCGAGCGGATGGCGGCCCGGCTGCGGGCACTCGCGGCCGAGCTGCCGGTGATCGGCGACGTGCGCGGGCGGGGCCTGATGCTCGGCGTCGAACTGGTCGACCCGACGGCCGAGCCCGACGCCTGCGGGGCGCACCCGGCGGACCCGGCGCTCGCCGTGCGGGTCCGGGAGGCCTGCCTGGCGCGCGGACTGATCGTCGAACTCGGCGGGCGCCACGACGCGGTGCTGCGCCTGTTGCCGCCGCTCACCATCACCGACGAGCAGGTGACGGCCGTGCTGGAGCGGCTGGCGGAGGCGATCGCGTCGGCGTCGGCGTCGGCGTCGGCGTCGGCCTCGGCCTCGGCGTCGGCCTCGGCGTCGGCCTCGGCCGACAGGCCGGGCGCGGGACGGGGCGCGGGGCCGGGAGGCGGGGCCGGTGTCGCCTCGGGCGCCGCGTCGGGCAAGGCCGGCGCGGGGAGGGGCGCGCGGTGAGCGGGGACGGGCCCGGGCCGATCGGGCTGCCGGGCGGCGAGGTCGCGGCGGACGCCCTGGCCGGTGGCGCGGGCGGCCCCGGGGCGCTCGCGCCGCTGCTGGCCACCGTCCTGGACGCCCTGGACACCGGCATCGCCATGCGCTCCGGGCCGCTGCCGGCCGGCAGCCCCGCCGAGATCACCGCCCTGGTCGACGACGCCCTGGCCACCGCCGCCGGCCGGGACGCGCTCGCCCGGCTCACCGAACTCCTCGCCTACGGCGCCGCCGACCCCGCCGACCCGGCCTGCGCCGCCCACCTGCACTGCCCGCCGCTCGCCGTCGCCGCAGCGGCGGACCTCGCCGTCAGCGCCCTCAACCCCTCGCAGGACTCCTGGGACCAGGCCCCCGCCGCCACGGCGCTGGAGACCGCGCTGCTCGCCGAGATCGCCGAACTGGTCGGCTACGACCCGGCTCGCTCCGCCGGCGTCCTCACCTCAGGCGGCACCGAGTCCAACATCATGGGGCTCATGCTCGCGCGCGACCAGAAGCTCGACGGCATCGTGGAACTCGACGGAATCCCGGCGGGCGTCCGCCCGTGCATCATCGCCTCCGAAGCCGCGCACTTCTCCGTCCAGCGCGCCGCCGCCCTCCTCGGGCTCGGCGAACGGTCCGTCGTCCCCGTCCCGGTCGACCGCGGCCAGCGGATGCGGGAGGAGGCCCTGGAACAGGCGTTCGCCGAGGCCGGCTGGGCGGGCCGGACCCCGATCGCCGTGGTCGCCACCGCCGGCACCACCGACACCGGCGCCGTCGACCCGCTGCACGCCGCCGCCGACCTCGCCCGCCGCTACGGCGCCTGGCTGCACGTCGACGCCGCGTACGGCGGCGGGGCGCTGCTCTCCGACCGGCTCGCCCCGCTCCTCGACGGCATCGCCCGCGCCGACTCGGTCGCCCTCGACTGGCACAAGCTCGGCTGGCAGCCCGCCGCCGCCGGGGTCTTCCTGGTCCGCCGGGCCGAAACGTACGTCTCCCTGGCCCGCCGCGCCGAGTACCTCAACCCGGTCGACGACGAGCAGGCCGGCTACCCCAGCCTGCTCGGCCGCTCGCTGCGCACCACCCGTCGCGCCGACGCCTTCAAGCTCGCCGTCACCCTGCGCACCCTCGGCCGCGACGGCCTCGGCCGGCTCGTCGACACCTGCCACGACCTCGCCCACGCCGCCGCCGACGCCGTCCGCGCCGAACCCTCCCTCGAACTCCACGCCGACCCCGTCCTGACCACCGTCCTCTTCCGCTACCGGCCGCCGGGGGTGACGGACGGCGCCACGCTGGACGAGACGAACGGGCAGCTGCGACGGCTGCTGCTGCGCGGCGGCCGGGCCGTGGTCGGACGGACCGAACTCCCGGGGCGGGGCCCGGGGCGGGTCCGGCTGAAGCTGACGCTGCTGAACCCGCACGCGACGGCGGGCGAGGTGTCCACGCTGCTGCGGGAAGTGGTGCGGGCCGGCCGCAAGGTGGCGGGCGAGCGCGCCGGATAGCGGCCGGCCGGCGCGGTCCCCGGTGCGCTGATCCGGGCTTCCGGTGCCCGGCCGGTGCCTGCGGTGCCGAGCTGGTGCTTGCTGTGCCTGGCCGGTGCTTGCGGTGCGCGGCCCGTGTTTCCGGTGTTCGGTCGGTGTTTCCGGACTCCGGTCAGGGCGTCACACGGTTCGTGTGGCGCCCTTTCTGCTGCCTCCATATCAGGAGTCCTTTTTCCGGGCCGGTGTTGGAGGAAGGCACACTGGTGTGGGAGGCTCTCCGGAGATATCGGACCGCACCGCCGTTGATGTCCGTGGACATAGCGTTGTGAAGGTGTACAGGCCGTTTCCGGCCGCCCGGTGACCATATTCCGCCAACCCCCGGTCAGGGCTTGCGGAGATCCCGAAGCGCGGCGGTAACTTCATGTGGCCGCAGCCCCACCATGCGCACACGGCATCCCCGGGGTAGGCCGCCTGATCAGGCACATGTCGCCCAGGCGCGGTGATCACCCCCGGACATCCGGGTGAACTCCGCCTACCCGTCGTGCATTTCTGTGAACCCCGGTGAATCCCCTGTGAACACCGTCCTGTGACCATGCTGCGAAGCGGAGGCAAGGCATGCGCGAAACCGTTCCGGACGACGAGCCGATAACCACCCCGGCGGGCCGGTACGAGGCACTCCCGTACTCCCGCCGGTGCCGGGAGATCTGGCAGCGGGGCGAGCACCTGCTGATCGGCGTGAGCCCCGGCAACAGCTATTTCAGTCACCGCAGGATCGCCGAACTCGTCGGGTGGGGGCTCGAGTTCTTCGGACGCATCGACGTCGTGTACGCCGACCTCCACGTCGCGACCCAGTTCGAGACCTTCGGCTACACCCCCGAGCACGCGCAGCGGCGGGCCGCCAAGGAGGTCAAGGCCACCGCCCGCCGGATCGAGCGGGGCGTCGAGGAATCCGGCCGCTGCGACGCCGTCGGGGTGCACGCCCTCTCCGACTTCACCGCCGACGACGCCTACCGGCGACTGCACCGGCAGGCCGTCGACGGCCTGCGGACCGACCCGGTGTACCGGGCCGCCGCGGAAGCCATGGCGCGCGGCTTCCTGGCCGCCCGGATGGGCGAGGGCCTGGCCCCGAACGAGCCCCAACTCGCCGCCGGACTGCGCTACATCACCGCCGAGCTGCCGTTCTTCCTGGACACCCCGGCGCTGCTCGGCGTGGCGTCCTCGGTCAGCTGCTACCACCTGCAACTGCCGCTCACGCCCGTGCTGTTCGGGCGGGAGGAGGGGACGCGGGCGGCGGCGGGCCAGGCCTACGCGGTGGTGCGGCCGGCGGGCGTGCCCTCGGTGCCGGACGGGCTGCCGCCGGCGGCGGCCGAGCTGCCGCCGGTGCCGGCGGACCTGCCGCCGCTGTCGGGCGCCGTCGGCGCCGCGGTCTCCGAGCCCGTCGGGGTCGGTCCCGCCGCACCCGAGCCCGTCGGGGTCGGTCCCGGACGGGCCGCATAGCCGATTCCCCTCACCATCCGCGCGTTTCCCGCCATTTCACGCAAGGAGCCCACCATGACGGAACTGCTGACGACCGAACTCACCTTCCCGTTCTCCCGGCGGGGCGACGTGCTCCCCGAGGAGGCCGACCGGCTGCGCGAGCGGCAACCGATCGCCCGGGTCCGCACCATGACCGGGGACCCGGCCTGGCTGGTCAGCAACTACCGGCTCGCCAAGCAGGTGCTGGAGGACGAGCGGTTCAGCCTCAAGGACACCGCCAACCCCGGCGTGCCGCGCCAGTACGCGCTGACCATCCCGCCGGAGGTGGTCGACAACATGGGCAACATCAACAGCGCGGGGCTGCGCAACGCCGTCATGAAGACGCTCACCCCGCGCGCCGACAAGGAACTCGACGGGTGGCTGCAGGCCGAAGCCCACCGGCTGATCGACGACCTGGAGGCGCAGGGCGCGCCGGGTGAACTGCGCGACGGCTTCACCGAGCCCTACTCGGCCGCGCTCCACTGCCGACTGCTCGGCATCCCGGCCGACGACTGGCGACGGCTGATGTCCGGCATCGACGTGGCCTTCCTGACCAGCCCGGTGCCCTTCGCGGGATCGACGCCCAACTGGTATAAGGACCTCGGCTACATGCTGGGGAAGCTCAACGCCGATCCGGAGCCGGTGGACGGGCTGCTCGGGCGGTTCGCCGCACTTCGCCGTTCCCCGGACGTCTCGGACCGGGTGAGCGACGACCTGCTCGCCACCGTCGCCCTGTCGCTGTTCGGCGCGGGCGCCGTCTCCACCTCGGCGTTCCTGCTGAACGCCATCGTCTACCTGTGCGAGCAGCCCGAACTCGCCGAGCGGCTGCGGCGGGAGCCCGCGCTGATCGGCCGCGCGGTGGACGAGCTGCTGCGGGTCAACCTGTCGATCGGCGACGCGCTGCCCCGGCTGGCGCTCGCGGACGTCCAGGTGGGTGATGCCCTGGTGCGGGAGGGCGAGTTGGTGCTCGTCCTGATCGAGGGTGCCAACTACGACCCCGCGGTCTTCCCGCACCCGGAGCGGATCGACTTCGACCGGCCGGAGAACCCGCACCTCGCCTTCGGGGCCGGCCGCCACTTCTGCCCGGCCTCGGCGCTCGGCCGGACGCACGCCGAGATCGCCGTCACCGCGCTGGTCGAGCGGTTGCCGGAGCTCCGGCTCGCCCTGCCCGTCGAGCAGTTGGCGTGGCGGCCGGGGTTCATCAAGCGCATGCCGGAGCGGCTGCCGGTGGTGTGGTGACGCCGTGGCGACGTGGTGAGGCGAGGTGAGGTGAGAGGCGCCCCGGTTCTGCCCGGCACGGAGCCCCGGGCGGCGTGCCCGGGTCAGGCGCCCAGGAGGACCTTGCGGGTCAGCTCCCAGGTGTCCGGGTCGGCCGCGACCAGGAGGCCGTCCACGCAGCCGGGGGCCTCGGGGCGGTAGGGGGTGCCGTCCAGCCGCGCGGACACGCCACCGGCCTCGGTGACCAGCAGGGAGCCGGGGGCGTGGTCCCACGGGAGAGTGCGCCAGTAGAGCAGGAAGTCGAAGCGGCCCTCGATGACGTCGGGGTACTCGATCCCGGCGGCGTGCCGGCCGGGGGAGACGTCGCCGAACGCCGAGCAGTTGGCTTCCAGGTGGCGGCGGTGGTCCGGGTCCAGGAAGCGGCTCTTCACCGAGCCGCGCAGCTCGGCCGGGTCCTGCGGCGCCGGGGGGCGGGTGAGCCGCTCGTCGTCGCGCCAGGCGCCGGAGCCCAGTTCGGCGCGGTAGGCGGTGGCGGTCGCGGGCTGCCAGATCCAGGCGGCGACCGTCCGGCCGCCGCGGACCAGGGAGCACATCACGGCGTACTCGGGACGGCCGGCGATGAAGTTGGCCGTCCCGTCGACCGGGTCGACCAGCCAGGCGGCGGGCTCGTCGTGGAGGGCCAGGGCCAGCGCGGGGTCGGCGGCGACGGCCTCCTCACCGACCACGGGGACGGGCAGCAGCTCGTGCAGGCGGCGGGCGATGATGGCTTCGGCCTCGCGGTCGGCGACCGTCACGACCTCGCCGGGCGCCTTCTCCATCACCTCGCCGGCGGCCAGCGCCCGGAAACGCGGCTCCACCGCCTCGGCCGATGCCTCGGCGAGTATCGCGGCCACCTTGTCCATCAGCACGTTTGCGCTCCCTTCGCTGTGTACCACTCTCCCACGAGTGCGCACGAGGGGCTGCGGGGGAAGGGGGTGCGGACAGCGGGGAGCGGGCTGTGGCCTGCGGACGGTCCCCGGAGGGCCGCGGACAGCTGACAGGTAACAGATGACAGATGACAGATTTCGAAATCTGTCATCTGTCATCTGTTACCTGTCAGCTGTCATCCGTCACTCGTCGGCCGTCACAGGTAGTGGAAGCCCGGGCGGGGGTGCATCAGGAACTCGTGGTGCGAGATGTTCCAGGCGTAGGCGCCGGCCATGGCGAACAGCACACGGTCCGAGGCCCGCAGCCCGCTCGCGCCGTCGGCCGCGCGGGCGAGGACGTCCTTCGGGGTGCAGAGCTGTCCGGCCAGGGTGGCCCGGCCGGTGGTGACGACGGGGCGCGGCCACGGGTACGGCCAGGCGTCCACCGGGAGCACCTCGAAGGGCTGGGAGTGGCCCCGGGTCGCCGGGGTGCGCAGGTGGTGGGTGCCGCCGCGGACCACGGCGAAGTCCTCGCCGTGGCTCTGCTTCACGTCCAGCACCTCGGTCGCGTACCAGCCGCAGTAGGCGGTCAGCGCGCGGCCCGGCTCGATCCGCAGGATGAGGCCCGGGTGGGCGTCGAGTAGCTTGGCCAGGCCCTCGCCGAAGGCCGTCCAGTCGAAGCGCGCCGACGGGTCCTCGTAGTCCACGGCCATGCCGCCGCCGATGTTGACCTCGGCCAGCGGGAAGCCGTGCCGCTCGGCGAGCGCGCCCGACCAGGCGACGATCTGCGCGGCGACCGACAGCTGCTCCTCCGCCGCGAGGCCACTCGCCAGGTGGGCGTGCACGCCGCGCAGGCGCAGCTGCCGTCCCAGCGGGCCGTCGGTGAGCGCGCGGACGCACTCCCCGGCCTGGTCCGGGTCGAGGCCGAAGGGCGTCGGCCGTCCGCCCATCGCGAGCGGCACCGCGTCGAGGGCGTCCGTGGTGACCGCCAGGTTGACCCGCAGCAGCACGTCCACGACCGTGCCCGGCCGGTCCGCGAGCACCGCGGCGAGCCGGTGCAGCTCCTGCTCGCTCTCCACGTGCCAGCGGTGCACCCCGGCCTCCACCGCGGCGGCGATCTCGGCCGGGGTCTTGCCCGGTCCGCCGAAGGCCAGCGGGGCGTCCGGCACGGCGGCCCGGACGTGCGCCAACTCACCGCCGCTGGAGACCTCGTAGCCGTCGACCGCGGCGCGCAGCGCGGTGAGCAGCGGCGCCTCCGGGTTGGCCTTGGCGGCGTAGTACAGCTCGACCCGCTCGGGCAGGGCGGCCCGGACGGCCGCCGCGTGCTCGCGCAGCGCGGCCAGGTCGTAGACGTAGACGGGCAGTTCGTCCGGCGCGAGGGCGGCGACGTGGGCGCGGACGCGCTCGGTGGCGTGCCCGAGGCCCTGGTGGAGCCCCTGGTGGCGGTCGCGGCGGAGGTCGCGGTGGTGGGTGTCGGTCATCGGGCGGTGCTCCCGGCGGGAAGGCGGACGGGCATGCGGGCGGCCTCGGCGAGGACGGAGCCGGCCAGCGGGGAGGGCAGTCGGACGTACCCGGCCTCGCGGTCGGCCTTGCGCTCCCAGCGGGTCAGCAGGTTGGCCTTGGCGGGCAGCGGGACTCCGGCGAGCAGGGCGCGCAGCCGGGGCGGGCAGCCGTGGCCCGCCGCGTACTCCTCCAGGGTGTCCCGGACGGCCTGCCAGAGCGCGCACTCCAGCTCCGGGTGGCGGTCGGCGAGGGCGGCGAGGAGTTCGGAGACGTGGTTGACCAGCAGGCAGTAGACCACCCGGTCCCAGCCGCGCTCGGCGTCGTACGTCATCGGCCCGGCCACCTCGGGCGGGAGGGCGGCGAGGATGGACTCGTTGTGCTCGGGGACGAGCTTGGTGCCTTCGAGGTCGCGGAAGAGCACCTGGACGGGGTGGCCGCCGGCGTCCACGCCGATGAGCACGTTCTGCAGGTGCGGCTCCAGCACCACGCCGTGGTCGAAGTAGGCGGCGAGCACCGGCGGGAGGAGCAGCCTCAGGTAGGCGCGCCACCAGTCGAGCGCCGCGTTCCCCGGGTCGCCGTCCGAACCGGCTTCCAACAGCCGGGAGATGTGGGCGGAGCTGGTCGGGTGCTCGTCGGCGACGGCGGCGGCGAGCAGCGGGGTGACGCCGGGGCGCAAAACCTCGCCGAAGCCCTCGCGGACGATCAGGCCGAAGCCCTCGTACAGGGCCCGGTCAGGCCGTCCGTCGGCGCCGGGCAGGGCGAGGGTGCGGAAGGCCGGTTCGCGCAGCATCGCGGCGTCGGGGAAGCGCCGGGCGAGGTCGGCCAGGGCGGGGGCGAGCAGCCGGGTGAGGGCGACGGCGCCGGTGAGCTCGTACGCGGCGTTCTTGCGCAGGCAGTTGGTGATGCGGACGTTGAGGCTGAACTTGAGGAAGGCGTCGGCGCCGTGCAGGGTGCGCACCGAGGCGGTGGCGGTGAACCGTTCGCCGCGCGGGCCGAGGTCGAGGACGTCGCCCCGGGCCATGGCGTCGCGCAACAGCGGATGGTCGCCGATGAGTTCGTACTGCCACGGGTGGACGGGCAGCAGCCGGTAGCCGTCCGGCACCTCGCCGAGGCCGTCCAGCAGGGCGCTGACGCTGCCGTCCAGCGACTCCTCGGCCAGCAGCTCGGTGCGGACGGCGAAGTGCCGCAGAGGGAAGGCCGCTCGGGACTCCGGGGCGTACCGGCGCCAGTCGCCGCGGGCGGCGGAACGGGACTTGGGGGCGGGGTGGAAGCGGTGGCCGAACAGCAGGGCCTGCTCGGACTCCAGGTAGCGGTCGATGCCGGGGCCCGGGCGGTGTTCCAGCCCCTGGCGGACGCCCTCGTGGCTGGAGGCCACCTGGTCGAGGAACTCCTCGTTGACGGTGCCGGTGCGCAGCTCCAGCTCGTCCTGGACGTACTCGGCCAGCTCCTGCCAGCCCGACTCGTGCCAGTCGCCGTCCCGTTCGACCTCCACCGGTCCGCTGAAGCGGTGTGCGCCGAGCAGCGAGGTGCGGCGCAGGGCGACCCGCAGCAGGGCGCCGCGGCGGGGCAGGCGCAGCAGGAGACGGCCGTCGTCGGCGGCGGTCTGGTGCTCCGGCGCGGAGACCTCGCGCAGCAGGCAGTTCAGCAGGGTGTGGGCCACGGCCTCGTCGGCGGTGGGCAGTTCGTGGTTCATCGGTTCGCGACCCATCGGTTCACGGGTGTCGGTGGTGCGGGCCGTCCGCCCGTCAGTCGGTCGCCGGGCGGTCGGCTGCCGGGTGGTCGCGCGCTGGGCGGTCGTGCCCTGGGCGGTCGGTTGCCGGGCGGCCGTGTGCTCGTCGGTCGCGGGCTGGGCGGCGGTCATCTGCTCGGCGGTCATCGGCGACTCCAGCGCTGGCGGAGGGACGGGAGAGTGAGGACGGTGGCCGCGACGGCGGCCAGCAGGGCGGCGGCGGTGCCGGCCACCACCGGGGCGGCGGCGCCGAATCGCCCGTTGGCCAGCGCGGCGACGGCGCCGGCGGCGACGGCGCCACCCTTGGAGACGAGTTCGAGGGTGCCGAACATCCGGCCGGGCGGGCGGCCCTTGGCGGCCCCGGCGGCGAGCACGGCGAGGCACACGAGTCCGAGCGTGAGCCCGGCCCCGAGCAGCAGCCGGACGGCGATGAACACGGGCAGCGAGTACGCGACGGCGTGTCCGGCCAGGCCGAGTGCGACGAAGCCGAAGCCGAGGGCTATCCCGGTGTGCGGGCGGGAGTCGAACAGGGTGTGGACGCGGGCCGCGAGCACCAGGTAGCACAGGTGCGGCAGGGCGAAGAGCACACCGGTGGTGGTGCCGTCCACGCCGGGCAGACGCTGCTCGGCGAGGGCGATGAGGTACGGGAAGGAGATCACCGTCGCGAAGACGAAGGCGAACTCGAAGACGTAGAGCGTCAGGAGGGAGGCCCCGGCGGTCGGCGCGGCCACCCGGCCCGAGGCCGTCGCGGGGGGCTCGGGGCTGGCCGGTTCGGGCAGCAGCGAGAGGAACACCGCCGCGGCGAGGGGGAGTACGGCCATCACCAGGTACTGGCGGTGCGGATCGATCCACGGGGAGAGCGCCCCGACCAGGATCGGCGCGGCCACCAGGGCGGCCCGGGCGCTGCCCTGCATCAGGGTGAGCGCGCGGGAGAGCCGGGAGCCGTCCAGCGCGGCCGCGAGGTAGCCGTTGGTGGCGGCGAAGGTGCCGCCGAGGAAGCCCTGGAGGACCAGCGCGAGCGTGAAGGCGGGCAGGCTGTTCGCCGCTCCGGCCAGCAGGAAGGAGACGGTGAGCCCGAGTTGGGCGCGCAGCAGCAGCCGCTTGCGGCCGAAGCGGTCGGCCAGCCGGCCCCACAGCGGTGCGCCGAGCGCGCTGAACACCGTCGGAACGATGTACAGCACGCCGGCCCACCGGGCCTGCGGGTCGCCGAGGCCGGGCAGGATCGCGGTCAGGTACGGCGGCAGCCCGAGCGCGGCGAAGGAAGCGACGAAGTAGCAGGCCGCGACGGCGTGCACCTGGCGGCGGCCGAGCCCGTCGGAGCGCGCGGCCGAGGGCGGCGACTGCTGCGGCAGGGTCTCCACGGTCATCGGACGGTCCCGTCGGTGCGCAGGGCGTCGGGGCTGGTGCGGTCGGCGGGGGTGCGCTCCGGGGCTTCGCCGCGCTGGGGGGCGCGGCCGGGCCCGGTGGCGTGGCCGGACTCCTGGGCGTGGCCGCGCAGGTAGTTGGGCCCGCTGGTGTAGTGCTTGTTGATGTCGGCCGCGCCCGAGCGCTGCTTGCTGAGCAGCGTGCCGGCGGTGACCATGGCCTTGACCGGCAGCCGCTCGGCGTCCAGCAGCGCGGCCCGCAGCGGCTCGCCCACCGGGCCGAGCCGTTCCACGGCCTCCGCCGTCCTCTTGCGCAACAGGGCGAGGGCGTCGGAGAGTTCGGCCCGGCCCTGGGCCGCGAGGCCGAAGGCCAACGCGCCGGTGCACAGGTGGCCGGTGATGGTGGCGAACAGGTCGATGAGCGCCCGGTCGTCCTCGCCGAAGATCCGCGGGTCGTCGAAGTCGCCTGCGGCGGGGGCGAGTTCGCCGAGGGCCGCGGCCATCCGGGCGGTGTGCACGCGCGGGCCGTCGTCGTCCTTGTACAGCAGCCGCAGGCCGTCCCGGTCGAGCACCAGGGAGGTGTTCTGCTGGTGCGACTCCAGGGCGATGCCGTAGCCGAACAGCGTGGCCTGCCAGTCCAGCAGCAGTTCCAGCACGGCGTCGTAGCAGGCGAGGACGTCGCCGCCGTGGTAGCGGTCGGCGAGGTGCTCGATGACCGGGCGGCCGTCGGGGGCGGGGGCCAGCAGGGCGGCCAGCGGGACGGTCGTCGCCTGCTCCAGCCCGGCCGGGTAGCGGCGCAGCAGGACGGCCAGCAGTTCGTGTCCGGCGTGCGCCCAGGTCTGCTCGTCGGCGTGCAGGATCCGGCCGGCGAACCGCGGCTCGTGTTCCAGCACGGCCTCGATCAGCCGCTGGCCGGCGGCGCCGTCGAGCAGCGTGCCGGGCTTGATGGTGCGGCGGTTGAGACGGCCCAGGGTGGCGGTGGCGAGCGGGAGTTTGAGGTGGCAGACCGGGTCGTCGGCGACGGCGACGGTGCGCATGGAGAGGGTCGGCACGACCGTCAGGTACGGACGCTCGGCGAGCACCGCGCGGCCGGCCAGGCCGGTGGCCGCCAGGGCCTCGTCCAGCGGGGCGCCGACGGTCAGCGGGTGGACCGGCAGGGTTGTCCAGCCGTCGCCCGGGCACTGGTCGGCGAGGCCGAGCCGGTCGGGGGTGGGCCACCAGTCGGGCAGCGGCCGCTCGCCGTGGACGGTCAGCGCGTCGGTCGGCACGGCCAGCCAGCGCAGTTTGAAGGCTGGGTGGAACTCGGGTGCGTAGGCGCGCAGTTGGGGCTCGGTGAGTCCGGACCGACCGCGCGCGGTCGGGTAGACCGGGTGGTCGAGGTAGGCGGCCAGGGTGTCGTGACCGAGGGCGGCGGCGAGGCCGGTCCAGTCGGCCGGGTCGGCGCCGTAGCGGTCGGTCAGCCGCTCGTGCACCCCGGCGCGGGCGCGCTCGTGCAGCTCCATGGTGGCCAGGGTCTGCCGGCACTCCTCGGCGAAGGCCGCCCAGCCGGGCCGGTCCTCCTCCTCGGCGAGTTCGGCGAGTGCGGCCACGACGGTGTCCGGGCCGGTGACGGTCCGCCCGTCCAGTTCCAGCAGCGGCAGCCGGGCGGCGTACTCGCACTGGAAGCCCTCCGGGGCCACCGGCAGGGCCAGGCGCAGCCCGGCGACGGTCAGCCAGGGGCCGTCCGGACGGTCCTCGACGGTGCCGAGGGTGCGCAGAGCGAGGACGTCCTCGCGCAGCAGGGCGGACAGCACTCGCAGGGTGAGCTGCTCGGCGGCGGTGAGCGCGGCGACGCCCGTGGTGCCGTCGGGCCGGGCCTCGGTGGATGCGGGTCGGTCTCCGGCGGTCACGGGGTGATCTCCCAGCGGTTGGCGGCGAGGAAGCGGGCGACGGAGGCGTCGACCGCGTCCTGGTCGGTGCCGACGGCCCAGATGACGCCCAGGTAGTCGCGGTTGGTGCGGTAGTGCTCGTGGCGTTCGCCGATCGGGCGCAGCGGGCGGTAGGCGAGCCGGACGCCGTCGCGCTCCTCGTCGTACGGGCCCGGGGCGGCGGTGAGGACACCGGCGCGGTCCGCGCAGACCACCTCGTTGCGGGCCCGGCGGGGGGTGGCGGCGCAGCGCTCGGCCAGGTCGGCGGGCAGCTCGCGGCCCAGGTGGACGCCGAGGATCAGCTCGAACAGGGGTATGCCGAGGATCTCGGCGAGCATCAGGTCGCACTGGTCCCCGATGGCGCGGTAGTTGACCTCGATGATGCGGGCGCGGCCGTCCGGCTGGAGGACGAACTCGGTGTGGCAGGCGCCGAATCCGACGCCGAGCGCGTCGAGTTGGGCGAGCACCTGGTCGACCACCGGCTGCGGGTGGGCGGGGACGAAGGTGAGCACTTCCTCGATGAAGTCCGGCGGCGGGGAGAGCCGGGTGCGGAACCCGCCGAGGACGTGGCGTCGCCGACCGTCGCCGAGGGTCTCCAGGGTGTGCAGCCCGCCGTCCAGGAACTCCTCCACCACCAGGGTGGCGCCCGCCCTGCGGTGCTGGATCTCCTTGCAGCGCTGGGCGAGTTCGGCAGCGTCGGTGACCAGGGTGACGTCCTCGCTGGCCACCCCCTCGCGGGGCTTGACCACGCACGGGAAGGGCGGGTCCAGCTCGGCCGGGTCCTGGCCGGGGGCCAACTCGGCAGACCAGACGGTGTCCTGGCCGGTCAGCGCGAGGTGGCGGCGCAGCTGGCCCTTGTCCTTGGCGCGCAGGGCGGCCCGCCAGTCCTTGGCCGGGAGGCCGAAGTACTCGGCGGCCAGGGCGGTTTGGGTCTGCAAGTGGTCGCTGTTGCTGAACACCGCGTCGGGCGCGTGGTCGGCGCCGGCCAGGGCACGGCGGGAGATCAGGCTGACGACGGCGCGGAAGTCGCGCACGTCGCACTCCAGGACCTCGGGCGCGGTGAAGGGGAGCGCGGTGTAAGCCCGTCGGTGGGGTTCGGCGTGGTCGGTGAGGACGGTGACGTCGAGTCCGAGTCTGGCGGCCGCGGGCAGGAAACCGGCGGTGACCGAGTCGGTGGGGTTCAGGGCGAGCAGGTAGAGCCGCATGGGGAGGGGTCCTCTGAGGGGTGCGGAGGAGGGTGGGCGAACGGACGACAGCGGACGGCGGACAGATGACAACTTTCGAAATCTGTTATCTGTTATCTGTCATCTGTCGGCTGTCATCTGAAATCCGTCAGCTGTCATCGGTCAGCTGGGATCCGTCAGCCGTCGGTCGGCATCCGTCGGCTGTCGTCCGTTCGCCGGTGTGCGCGGGACGACTACTTGGGCGCGTCCACGCCCGCGGCCTTGGCGATGTCGACGAGCATCGCGTCGGCGGCCTGGACGCCGATGCCGGACATCCAGGTCTCGTCCGGGACGTTGAACACCTTGTTGTTCTTGACGGCGTTCAGGCCCTGCCAGACCGGCGTCTGCTGGACCTCGCTCTCCTTGGTCTTGCTCGGGTCGTCGGCGGTGGTGACGAAGACCAGGTCGGCGTCGGCCTGGTTGATCTGCTCGGAGCTGACCTCGACGATGTTCTGGTCCACGTCCTGAGAGGCCGGGCGCGCCAGGCCGACGTCCTTGAGCACCACGCCGCTGTAGGAGGACTTGGCGTACAGGCGGGTCGGGCCGGCCACGAAGCGGACCACCGACGCGGTCGGCATGGTGCCGTTGTACTTGGCCTTGATCTCCTCGCCCAGCTTCTTCGCCCGGGCCTCGTAGTCGGCCAGCGCCTTCTTCGCCTCGTCCTCCTTGCCGAGCGCCTGGGCGTACAGCGCCAGGTTGTCCTTCCACGGGAAGCCGGTGGTCTCGGCCAGCACGGTCGGGGCGATCGCGTTCAGCTGGGAGTAGACCTTGGCGTGCCGGACCTTGGAGGAGAGGATCAGGTCGGGCTTGAGGGAGGCGATCAGTTCCAGGTTCGGCTCGTTCATCGGGCCGACGTCCTTGGTGTCCTTGATCTTGTCCTTGAGGTAGTTCGGGAACCCGCCCTCGGTCTTCATGTGCGGGGACACGGCGCCGACCGGGGTGATGCCGAGCAGCGTGACGTCGTCCAGCTCACCGCTGTCCAGGACGACGACGCGCTGCGGCCGGCTCTTGAGCTCGGCGGTGCCGGCGGCGTGCTTGACGCTGCGGGGGAACCCGGCGGCGGTGCCTGCCGAGGCGGAGGACGCGGAGTCGCCGCCCGACGTGGCACCGCCGCCGTTGCTGCCGCAGGCGGCGAGCAGGGTGGTCGAGAGGGCGACGGCGAGGACGGCGACGGGGAGTCGGCGGTTCATCAGGGGTTCCTTGGATCGGGTCGAACAGGGGGACGGGAAAGGGAGGTTCAGACGGCGGCGGACGCCGGTCCGGACGCGGCGGCAGTGGCACGAGCACCGGCGGCAGCGCCCCGTACCCGCGCCCGCGCCCGCGGCACGACCAGCGGCGTGCCGGTCTCCGGATCGGGCACGACCCGGCACGGCACCTGGAAGACGGACTCCACCAGCTCCGCCGTCAGCACCTCCGACGGCGGGCCGGCGGCCGCGAGCCGTCCGTCCTTGAGCACCACCAGGTGGTCGGCGTACCGGGCGGCCTGCCCGAGGTCGTGGAGCACCATGACGACGGTGCGCCCGGCCTCGGCGTGCAGGTCGGCGACCAGGTCGAGCACGTCGAGCTGGTGGCGCAGGTCCAGGAAGGTGGTCGGCTCGTCGAGCAGCAGCAGGTCGGTCTCCTGGGCGAGGGCGAGCGCGATCCAGACCCGCTGGCGCTGCCCGCCGGAGAGCCGGTCGACCTGCCGGTCGCGCAGTTCGGCGGTGCCGGTGCGCTCCAGCGCCTCCTCGACGGCGGCTTGGTCGGCCTTGGACCACGGGCTGAGCATCCGCTGGTGCGGGTACCGCCCGAGCCTGACCAGCGCCTCGACGGTGACGGCCTCCGGCGTGACGGGCTGCTGCGGCAGCAGGCCCATCCGCTTGGCGAGGGCTCGGGCGGGCATCCGGTGGATGTCCGCGCCGTCCAGGGTGACGGTGCCGGCGGCCGGATCTAGCAGCCGGACGAGCCCGCGCAGCAGCGTCGACTTGCCGCAGGCGTTGGGCCCGACGATCGCGGTGACGGCGTTGCCGGGCAGTTCGAGGTCGAGCCCGTCGACGATGGTCCGGTCGCCGTAGCGCAGGCCGAGTCCGTGGGCGGCCAGCCGGTTCGTCGTCCCGGCCGGGCTGGCGACAGAGCTCTGGACGGAGGTCATCAGCTGCTCCTCTGGGGAAGCCGGCCCTGGCGGATCATCAGCACCAGGAGCCAGGGGGCGCCGAGGGTGGCGGTGACGGCACCGACCGGCAGGCCGTGGACGGGGATCACGTGGAGCACCAGGAGATCGGCGGAGAGCAGCAGCACGGCGCCGGTGAGCGCGGTGAGGCCGAGGGTGCCGAGGGTGGGCGGCCCGGCGAGCAGCCGGACCAGGTGCGGGACGGCGAGCGCGACGAAGGCGACCGGTCCGGTGAGGGCGGCGGCGAGCGAGGCGAGGGTGATGGTGAGCAGCAGCAGCCAGAGCCGGTCGCGGGCCGGGGTGAGGCCGAGGCCGCCCGCCGAGTCGTCGCCGAGGTCGAGCACGGCGACCCGCCGCTGGCAGAGCAGTACGCCGACGGCGGTGATCGCGATGGCGCTGCCGCCGATCCACACCTCGGTCCAGTTGCGGCCGTAGAGCGAGCCGGTGGTCCACTGCAGCGCGGAGGAGGCCAGCTCGGCCGGGAACCGTACGATCATCAGGTTCACCGCGGCGGCCAGGCCCTGCTGCACCGCCAGGCCGACCAGCACCAGCCGGGTGACGGCCATCTTGGAACGCCAGGCGAAGCCGCCGAGCAGCAGCGCCGCGAGCAGTCCGCCGCCGACCGCGGCCAGCGGGACCAGCTGCTGCGAGGCGCCGGTGGCGAGCATCAGGACCGCGCCGAAGGAGGCGCCGCCGGTGATGCCGATGGTGTCGGGGGCGGCCAGCGGGTTGCGGAACAGTCGCTGCAGCATCGAGCCGGCCATCGCCAGTCCGGCGCCCGCGATCAGCGCGGAGACTACGCGCGGCGCGCGGAACTGCTGCACCACCAGGACGTTGCCGGGCTCGCCCTGTCCGACGAGCGCGCGCAGCGCGTCCCACAGGGGGATGCCGACCTGCCCGGTGCCGAGCGCGATCCCGGTCAGCAGCACCAGCAGGGCGGCGGCGACCAGCGACCAGACGGCGGTACGGGTCCGGCGGCGGGCGAGCGCCCGGGCAGGAACGGTGAGGGCGCTCACTTCGCCACCTTCCGGGCCAGCACCGCGAGCAGCGGCGCGCCGAGGAAGGCGGTCACGATGCCGACCTCGATCTCGGACGGGCGGACCACCAGCCGACCGAGTACGTCGGCGGTGAGCAGCAGCAGCGGCCCGGCGATCAGGCAGCCGGGCAGCAGCCAGCGGTGGTCGTTGCCGAGCAGCGGGCGGACCAGGTGGGGCGCGGCCAGTCCGATGAACGCCACCGGTCCGGCGACAGCCACCGCGCCGCCCGCGAGCAGGACGACGGCGAGTCCGCCGACCACCCGGATCCGGGCCACCGGCACGCCCAGTGCCTGCGCGGTCTCGTCGCCGAGCGCCAGCGCGTTGAGGGCGGGTGAGATGGCGAGGGCACCGATCAGGCCGAGCGCCAGGAAGGGCAGGACGGGGGTGAGGGTGTCCAGGTGCCGTCCGCCGATCGAGCCGGCCAGCCAGAACCGGGCCTCGTCCAGGGTGCGGTGGCTGGCCAGCATCAGCGCCGAGGTCCAGGACGTGAGCACCACGGTGAGCACGGTGCCGCCGAGCGCGAGCCGGACCGGGTCGAGGTCACCGCCGCGCCGCGACATCGCGTACGCGGCGACGGCGGCGACGGCCGCGCCGAGGAAGGCGAACCAGACGTACTCGACGGAGCGGGAGAGGCCCAGTGCGTAGATCGCGGCGACCACGGCGAGGCTGGCGCCCGCGTTGATGCCGAGGGTGATCGGGGAGGCCAGCGGATTGCGGGTGACACCCTGGGCGACGGCGCCCGCCACGCCGAGCGCGGCTCCGACGGCCAGCCCGATGAGCGTGCGCGGCACCCGAAGGCCTGTCACCACGTCGGCGTCGGCGCCGTGGGCGGCGCCGGTGAGGGCGTCGACGACGGTCGACAACGGGACGGGTCGGGAGCCCAGGGCCAGGCTCAGGGCCGCGCACAGCACGAGCGCGCACACGCCGGCGATCAGCAGCAGGGGCCGCCGGACCGCAGAGGGGCGTGACGTCGCCGGGGCCGTGGGGGCCGGCGGATCGGTTCTCAACACGAGTCGAGATCTTAGGTTAGGTTTACCTAAGTTCGTCAAGCTTGGGCGGGTTGGCCCGGTTGAGCGGGTTGGGCCGGATGGTCCGAATGGGTCGATCGGGCGGCTTGGTCCGATGGGTCGGCGTGCGGGTCGGTGCGCGTGTCAGCGCGCCGACCGGATGCGCCGGCCGGGCGTGCTGACCCGGCCTGTCGGCCGGGTGCGCGATCGAGCGTGTCGACCGAGCGCGCCGATCCTCGGGGTCGTGCCATCGGGGTCGTGCGTGGTCGCCGGGCGGCATGAGTCATTGTAAGGTGAGCCTCACCTTAATCGATCATACGGAATCGATCCCGGGAGTGTCGATGGTTCACGGAACACCCATGTCCGTCGCGCCTCGCGGAGCCCTGCCCGTCGCGGAGTCCTCCGCCCTGGCCGGGGACTACCGGCGCCTCCTGGAGCTGTGTCCGGTGCTGGACCTGCGCCTGCTCGACACCGCCGAACCGCGCCCGTCCGCCGCCGACGGCTGGTACTCCGGAGCCGAACTCGCCGTCGACGAGCGGGCGCTGGCCGCCGTCCTGGCCGGCGAGGAGGCCCGCATCGCCGCCGAGCACGGCCGCGCCCCGCGGCTGCACGTCACCGCCTCCCGGTTGCTCCACCACTACGTCTGGTCGGCCTGCCTGATCGTCGCCGGTCCTTGGCACCTGGCCCGCCGGGTCCCCGTCGTCGATCCGGCCGACCTCTGGCTGCACGCGCCCACCGGCGCGCTCGCGCTGCGCCCGCGCGGGTACGTCACGCTGCCCGGCGACGACGAGCTGCGCGCCGAACTGCGGGCCGCGGTGGTCGCGCACGTCGAGCCGGTGCTGGCGGCGTTCGCCGGTCCCACCCGTCGCCGCGACCGCGCGCTCTGGGGCATGGTCACGGACGACCTCGCCTCCGCGATCTGGTACCTCGGCCGGATGCTCGACGAGGCGGACCCCGCGGGGCACACCGACGGCGTCGGCCCCACCGCCCCGGCTGCCCCTGCCGCCTCCGCCCGCGCCGCCGTTGCCGAGGGCGCCCTTGCCGAGGGCGCCGTCGTCGAGGGGGGCGTCGTCGCGGAGCGTGCCACCGCCGCGCAGGACGCCGCCGTCGCCGCGGCCGAGGCCGTGCTGCCCGGTGGGACCCAACCGCTGCCAGGCGCCGCCGACTTCCGCCGCCTGCACACCCCCGACGGGCGCGCCCACCACACCCGCACCCGGCTCGGCTGCTGCCTCTACTACGCGGTCGCGCCGGCGGCCGCCGCCTGTCTGACCTGCCCGCGGACCTCCGACGAGGAGCGGCTGCGCCGGCTCTGACGGGCCGTCCACGGGCCGCCTCCAGCCCGTCCACGGGTCGTCCACGGGCCGTACCGGGTACCGCGGCCCCCGGCGTTCGCCGTCAGTGGCGTCGGCTACGGTTGACGGCATGATCGATTCCACCGTGCGGGTCCGGATCGCCCGCCCCTCGCGCGACCTCGCGGCGGCCGAGCGCTTCTACGTCGCCGGCCTCGGCCTCGACGTGCTGTGGCGCAGTACCGAGCGGGTCTCCGGCAAGCACGACCTGCTGATGGTCGGCCCGACCGGCGGCGCCTGGCACTTCGAGCTCACGCACGACCCGGAGCGGCCGCTGGAGCCCACCCCGACGGTGGAGGACCTGTTCGTCGTCTACCTCGGCACGCCGGTGGACGACGCCCTGGTCGCCCGTCTGGAGGCGGCCGGCGGCACCCGGGTCACGGCCCACAACCCGTACTGGGACGAGTACGGCGTGACGGTCGCCGACCCGGACGGCTACCGGCTGGTGCTCTGCTCGCGCACCTGGGAGGCCTGACCGACCGGTCCCGTTCCGCCGCCGTCGGCCGTCCCGTCGGTCATCCCGTCGGTCGTCCCGTCGACCGGGCCGTCGGCCCTCTTGCCGGTCGCTGCGCCGGTCGTCCCGTCCGCCGTCCCGTCCACCGTTCCGCCAGTCGTCCCGTTCGCGGTCCCGTCGGCCGAGTCGTCGCCGCGAGTCGCGCCGCCGCGGGTCCCGTCGCGCGGAGCTCGGTCACGCGGCGCCCGGTCGCGCACGTCCCCGTCGGCCGTGGTGCGCAGCACCGCCACGCCCCGGTCCAGGTCCACCCCGAAGTGCGGTGGCGAGCCGGCCTGCGCGTCGTCCCGCAGCGCGAGCTGCTCCTTCTTCTGCTCGACCTGGATCCGTTTGCCCGGACTGAACAGCGCGTGCAGTTCCTCCAGTCCGCCGGCGCCCAGCCCGACCCCGGGCCCGCGCTGCCGCGGACGCGGTGACGCCTCGTCCCGGATCTGCCACACGGCCAGGACGGCCAGTCCCAGCACCGCCGCCACCGCTGCCGCCACACCCACGATCAACCCCATGCCCGCTCAACGCCGCGCCGCGGTGCGGGCGTTCCCCTAGCGGACGGGATGGTGGTCGTCACGACCGAGCGTCCGCCAGGCGGTTAGGCTGCCGCACGGACGGAAGGAGCACCACCACCATGACCGTGCGCGGAACCCTCGTGGACGTCAAGACGGCGGACGGCACCGCCGACGCCTACCTCGCCCACCCCGATGACGACCGGGCCCACCCGGGCGTCCTCCTCTACATGGACGCCTTCGGGCTCCGGCCGCACCTGAAGCGGTCGGCTGACCGGCTCGCCGCGGCCGGGTACACCGTGCTCGTGCCCAACGCCTACTACCGCCACGGCCGCGCGCCGGTGGTCGACCTGCCGGAGCTGATAGACCCGGAGGACGGCGAGGAGCTCTTCGACCGGCTCGGCCCGCTGCTCGCCTCCCTCACCCCGGAGGTGACCGAGCGCGACGCGGACGCCTACCTGCGCTGGCTGGCCGAGTCCCCGCTGGTCCAGGACGGCCCGGTCGGTCTCACCGGCTACTGCCGCGGCGCCCTGCTCGCGCTGCGCACCGCCGCCAGCCACCCCGACCGGATCGCCTGCGCGGCCGGCTTCCACGGCGGCAACCTGGCCACCGACCGCCCGGACAGCCCGCACCTGAGCGCCGGACGGATCACCGCCGAGCTGTACTTCGGGCACGCCGATCAGGACGAGTCGCTGCCGCCCGAGCAGATCGGCCGACTCGCCGAGGCGCTCACCGCCGCCGGCGTCCGGTTCCGGGCCGAGGTCTACGGCGGCGCCCTGCACGGCTACACCCAGGCCGACACGGTCCGCTACGACGCGGCCGCCGACGAACGGCACTGGGAGGCCCTGCTCGGCCTGCTGCAGCGGGCTCTGCCGGCCTGACGCGCCGGCGGGCGCCAGGTGCGCGGCCGGCGGGCCCCGTCCGGGCCCGATCCGGCGGCGCTCCTCGCCCGTCCGGCGTGCCGGCACGATCCGCGTCCGATCTGTTGTCCTCCGGTTCACCCACCGGACGGGCGGATTTCGGGCGCCGGAGCATCGCGACGTACAACGTCGTCGGTCAGATGAGGAGTTGGGCCGCTTCACGCGGGGGCTTCGGGGGAACGCGGCGCCCGGCAGAAGGTGGCCGGACGACGGATCCAGGGGGCCGTACGTGCACACCATGCCGGGCGATCGGGGACAGGAACACACCGAATGGGGCTTGCGGAGCGTCCAGGACGCGATCGTGCGGGCATTCGCCGAATGCACGCCCGGCGGGGTGTCGCCGGGCGAACTCGACCGTGACGGACGGGCCTTGCGCTGGGTGGAGGCGGGGCGGGGCGGTGGTGTGCCGGTGATCCTGATCGCGGGCAGCGGCACCTCCTCGCTCACCTGGACCCCCGTGCTGCCCGAACTCTCCCGCCACGGACGGGTGGTGGCCTACGACCGGGCCGGGATCGGTGCCAGCGAGCCGCACCGCGCCTCCGCACCCGCTGCCGGCGCCCGTGCCTCCTCCGCTTACGCCACCTCCGCACCCGCCGCCAACGCCCGTGCCTCCTCCGCTCACGCCGCCCCCGCCCCTGACGGCCGCGCCCCTGACGGCCGCGCGGCCACGGGCCGGGTCGTGTCCCCGACGCTGGAGGACCAACTCGCGGACCTCGCCGCCCTGGTGCGGCACCTGGACGCCGGACCGGCCGTCCTGGTGGGCCACAGCTGGGGCGGACAGCTGGCCCAACTGCTGGCCTGGCAGCGGCCGGAGCTGGTCGCCGGGCTGGTCCTGGTGGACCCGGCGCACGAGGAGTTCCAGCCGTCGTCCGTCCGCGTCGCCGAAGCGGCGCTGAACCGGCTGTGGCTGCTCCGGACGGCACTGGCGGGCTCGGCGCCCGTGGCGGGGGATCCGCTCGCCCGGGCCGAGGCGG
The DNA here is from genome assembly GCF_055585785.1 of Kitasatospora sp. NPDC053308. Classification (NCBI taxonomy): domain Bacteria; kingdom Bacillati; phylum Actinomycetota; class Actinomycetes; order Kitasatosporales; family Streptomycetaceae; genus Kitasatospora; species Kitasatospora sp. NPDC053308. The sequence goes on from NZ_JBVJJY010000003.1 coordinate 396,435, forward strand.
CCGTGATCGCGCACCCCCACCAGCGGTGGACCGTCCTCGCCGAGAACCGGCTGACGGCCGTCGTCGTCCCGGAGATCCGGCGTCAGCGCGCCGCCGCGCACCTGCCCCCGGTGCCGGTGGCCGTCCTGAGCGCGACCGAGGGCCTGCCCCGGGCGATGCGCTCCCGCTGGACGGCCCTGCAGTCGCAGGTCGCGTCCCGGGCCGTCCGGGGGACGCACATGCTGGTGCGCGGCGCCGGTCACGCCGTCCACGCGGACCGGCCCCGGGCCGTGATCGCGGCTGTCCTGGAGGTGTCCGACCACGCCCGATACCTCCGGGAAAACTGACAGTTGTGCTCAATTCCTGCGCAGTACCGAGCGGCTGAGGAGACGACACGCTCTGGCACACTGTGTGCCGATGACCCGTCGGGGAGGGTCACGACACACTGGGGGTCAGGGGCATGAGCGGGGTGGGCACCGTGCTCGGCGGGCGCTACAGGCTGGTCGAGCGGATCGGCGGCGGCGCGATGGGCTCGGTCTGGCGGGCCGAGGACACCGTGCTGGCGCGGCAGGTCGCGGTCAAGATCCTGCGCTCCGAGCTGTTCGAGGACGGCACCGCCGCCCAGCGCTTCCGCCGGGAGGCCCAGCTGGTCGCGGCCATCGACCACCCGGGCGTCGTGCACGTCCACGACTACGGCGAGAGCGGTGGCGGCGCCGACGGCGCTGACAGCGGCGAGCGCTGCGCCTACATCGTCATGGAGCTGATCGACGGCCGCCCGTTGGACCGGGTGCTCGCCGAAACCGGGCCGATGACCGTCCGGCGCGCCCTGGAGCTGGTGGCCGCCGCGCTGGACGGACTGCACGCCGCCCACCAGCGGGACATCGTGCACCGGGACGTCAAGCCGTCCAACCTGATGGTGCGCACCGACGGCCGGGTGGCCATCACCGACTTCGGGATCGCCCGGGCGATCGCCAGCACCAAGCTCACCGCCCCGTTCGCGATCATCGGCACCGCGCTCTACATGTCCCCGGAGCAGGCCGAGGGAGCGGCCCTCGGGCCGGCCACCGACCTCTACTCGATGGGCGTGGTCTGCTACGAACTGCTGGTCGGCGAGCCGCCGTACTCCGGCGACGGGCCGCTGCAGATCGCGCTCAAGCACGTCAACCAGCCGGTGCCGCGACTGCCGGACACCTTCCCGGCGGCCGTGCGCGTGCTGGTCGCCAGGGCGCTGGCGAAGAAGCCCGAGGAGCGGTACGCGGACGCCGCCGCGATGGCGGCGGCGGCGCGCTCGGCGATCGACGGCCTCCGGGGCGAGGACCGCGCGGTCGGCGGGGCGGCCAGGGCGGCCGGGGCGGCCGGGGCGGCCGGGGAGTCGGCTGGCCGGACGATCGCGCTTCGGCCGGGGGCAGGGGCGGGTGCGGGAGCGCGACCGGTCACGGCCGGAGGCTCTGGCGAGCGGGCCGGGGGCGGCGCCGAGGGAGCCCGGGGCGGGCCGGTCGAGCCGGCGGCGCGGGCGGGGGCGGGCGCCGCGGTGGGCGCAGCGGCAGGGGCCCAGGCCGGGGTGGCCGGTGCCGGCGCCGGTACGGATCCGGCGCCGTCGCTGGGCGGGGTCGCGGAGGTCCAGCCCGAAGCCCGGACCGAGCCCGGCAAGCGCCGGTCCCGGCGCACCCTGCTGGTGCCGGTGATCATCCCCGTCATCATCTCGATGGGGACCGCCACCGCCCTGCTGGTGGACCGCAGTCCCGGCGGCTCCGACGGTGCCGTTCCGCCGGCCGCGCAGCCGACCGTCGTGGTCACCGTGCCGGCGACGCCCGTCGGCGGCAGCCCGGCCGCCTCGGCCGCCACGGCGCCCGGCACTCCGCCGCCGGCCACCGAGACCCCGGCGGCCACCCCGGGCGCCGAGCAGCCGGCTCCCGGCGCGCAGAACCCGCAGCAGGCCCCCGTCCCGGCCCCGGCGCCGGCCCCGGGCGGATCCGGCGGCGGAGCAGCGGGCGGTGCCCGGCCGGGCGGTGGGGGCGCGAGCGCCGGCGGCGGTGCGTCCACCAACGGCGGGGCGGCGGGCGGTCAGGCGAACCAGCCCGGCGGCGGGGCCGGCGGCAACCCGCCCGCCCCGCCCGCCAACCAGAACCCGCAGCCCCCGGCCCAGACCACGGGCGGCGGCACCACGACGGCCCCGCAGAGCCCGAGCCGGCCCGCGTCCTGCGGCGGCAGCAGCTGGACCACCATCGTCAACGTGCGGCACAACGGCGCGATCGGGATGCGCAACGACAGCCTGACCGGTGAGAACCCGATCGTCCTCGGCGGCGCGTCGCAGTACGGCTGGGTGCGGTCCACCGATCCGGGCGCCTGGATCCACTTCAACGCCTGCAACAGCGGCGGACCGGCGCTCGTCCAGACGATGGACAACAAGGTCGTGGCCACCACCGGGTACAGCTTCCTCACCAGTTGGACCGTCCGCAGCGGCTCCACCCCCGGCTCGTACACGCTGGCCGACTACATGAACTCGGCCTGCATGACCAGCAACGGCCCGGGCAACGAGGTCACCATGGTCCCCTGCACCCCTGGCAACACGGCCCAGGAGTGGTGGCTGCAGTAGCCCGCGCATGCCCGGGACGGCGCCGCAGAACTAGCAGATGCTCCGCCGCCGGGCAAGGGGTCGGGCGGCGTCCCGGTGGCGGGATCCCGCCACCCGGACGCCCGGGCGTCACGTGGAATCTTCTACACAGTTGTAAAAGTCGATCGCCGGCCGGCCCGTCCGGTGGGCGGAATCCGCGTTCGGTGGGCGAACGGCCGTCTCCGCAGGCGGTCGGCCGTCTTGCGGATGGCGGCGATCTCGGGCGGCGGGTGAATCGTCCTGATCCGTCCACTCTGTGAACGGCCTTCACCTGCTGGCGAGACCTGGCCAACTCCTGAGGCGGACCTGTCATTTGCCCTGTCGGGTCGTCATGCTTCTGTTCATCCCCCAGCGGTAGCCCCCACCCCCACCCCTCGGTGGCGAGCCGCTCGACTCCACGGGATTCAGCACGTCAGCGCCCGTTCCGCCCCCCAGGTGCCGACCCGGCCCCCGGGACGAGGCGCGACCGCGTCCATGCGCGGTTTCCCGGAAGGACTTCGTACGTGAAGCGAAAGCTCACGGCCGTCGCCGTACTCTCGGCCACGGCCCTGCTGACCGGTGTGATCCAGACGAGCACCGGCGCCCAGGCCGCCCCCGCCTCCTCGCCGCAGGACCAGGCCGCCCTGCAGCACGCCACCGTGCTCGCGGTGGCGAGCGGCCAGGCCGGCCCGCTCGCCGCGGCGCTCGGCCTCGGCGACAAGGAGCAACTGGTCGCCAAGGACGCCGTGGTGGACCGGGACGGCACCCGCCACCTGCGCTTCGAGCGCACCTACGCCGGCCTGCCGGTGATCGGCGGCGACCTGGTCGTCCACCAGAAGGCCGACGGCGCCGTGAAGTCGGTCAACAAGGCCGTCTCCGCGCGGATCGCCCTGCCGAGCCTCACCCCGGAGGTCCCCGCCGACCGGGCCGCAGACCAGGCCGCCGGCGCCGTCAAGGCCACCGTCGGGGTGACCCTGGACGCCGACCAGTCCCCGCTGACCGACGTCCACCGGACCGGCACGGCCGAACTGGTGGTCTGGGCCACCGACGGCAATCCCCGCCTGGCCTACCGCACCACCGTCGAAGGCGCGCGCGCCGACGGCACCCCGAGCAGCCAGGTCCTGATCACCGACGCCGCGACCGGTCAGGTGCTCTCCACCCACGAGAAGGTCCAGACCGCCGCCGGCACCGGCAACGGCGTCTTCGTCGGCCAGGTCCCGCTGACCACCGCGAAGAGCGGCAGCCAGTACCAGCTCAAGGACGACGGCCGGGGCGGCCAGTCCACCGCCGACATGCGCAACGGCACCTCGGGCAACGGCTCGCTGTTCGCCAACACCAGCAACAGCTTCGGCGACGGCACCGCCGCGAACCGCGAATCCGCCGCCGTGGACGCCCAGTTCGGCGCCGCCGCCACCTGGGACTTCTACAAGAACACCTTCGGCCGCAACGGCATCCGCAACGACGGCGTCGGCGCCCTCAGCCGGGTCCACTACGGATCCAACTACGTCAACGCGTTCTGGAGCGACGACTGCTTCTGCATGTCGTACGGCGACGGCAGCGGCAACGCCGCCCCACTCACCGAAATCGACGTGGCCGGCCACGAGATGACCCACGGCGTGACGGCCGCGACCGCCAACCTCAACTACGCCGGCGAGTCCGGCGGCCTCAACGAGGCCACCTCGGACATCATGGGCACGATGGTCGAGTGGTACGCCAATCTGCCCTCCAACCCGCCGAACTACCAGATCGGCGAGCTGATCAACCTCAAGGGCGACGGCACGCCGCTGCGCTACATGGACCAGCCGAGCAAGGACGGCAGCTCCGCCGACTACTGGTCGGCCGACGTGGGCAACCTGGACGTGCACTACTCGTCCGGTGTGGCCAACCACTTCTTCTACCTGCTGGCCGAGGGCAGCGGCGCCAAGACCGTCAACGGGTTCAGCTACAACAGCCCGACGTACGACAACTCGTCGCTCGCGGGCATCGGCCGGGACAAGGCGGCGCAGATCTGGTACAAGGCGCTGACCACGTACTTCACCTCCACCACCGACTACGCGGGAGCCCGAGCGGCCACCCTCAGCGCGGCGGCGGACCTGTACGGATCGGGCAGCACGGAGTACAACGCGGTCGCCGCCACCTGGATGGCGGTGAACGTCAACTGAGCCGGGGGTAGTCGCAAGGGTGCGCGAACGGCGGGGCGACGGTGTGCGGACCACCGTCGCCCCGCCGCCGCTCCGGCGCCCGACGCGACCGGCGACGGGCAGGGCTAGCACGTGCGGTGTGGTGCGGTACACCCGGAAAACTCGACCATTCGCCCGGTGGTCCGCAACTCCCCGGAACGGCAGGGGACGTGCTTACCGGGGCATCCTTCGGATCCGTAGCGTCCCCGACATGACGTTACCGACTCAGTCTCCGCCGCGTTCGAGGCCGCGTTCGAACCGCCGACGCGGCCTGCTGCTCTACCTGGTCCTCGCCTACGCCGGGATGTGGGCGGCCATGACGCCGTTGCTCGCCGGCGGCTACCGGCGGGCCGACGCCCGGGAGGAGGTCGGCGGCCTGGAACAACTCTGCATCGGCGCCGCGATGTTCGCGCCGGGGCTGGCGGCTCTCGTGGTGGTCCGTTTCGTGGAACGCGGGGGCGGGCGCGGGGGCAGGGGCGGGCACGGTGGGGGCGGCGGCATGCGGGACGCCCTCGCGTTGCACTGGCCTCGGCCCTGGGGCCGCGCGGTCCGGGCCTGCCTGCTGCCGATCGGTGTGCTCGGCGGACTGACGGCCGCGGTGCTGGTGCTCGGCACGCTGGCCGGCAGCTACCCGTTCGCCGGGTTCCGCGCGCTGGACGAGGGGGCGGTCGGGTCATGGGCGGTACGGGGCGTGATCGGGATGGCGGTCTCGTTGCCGCTCTTCTTCGGGGAGGAACTCGGGTGGCAGGGCTTCCTGTTCCCCCGCCTGGTCCGGCTGGGCGGCGGACGCGCCGGCGCGGGAGCCCTGGTGCGGGCCTACCTGCTCACGGGTGCGGCCTTCGCGCTCTGGCACCTGCCGCCGCTGCTGATGGGCGGCCAGTATCCGGGGCGGCCCTGGTACGTGGCGGTGCCCGCGTTCGTGGTGAGCTGTGTGCTCGTCCTGCCGGTCTTCACCTGGCTGCGGCTGCGGTCGGGGTCGGTGGTCCCGGCGGTGCTGGCGCACACCTTCGCGAGCAGCATGAGCGTGTCGATGGTCAAGGAGTTCGCCGCCCCGGACGCCGAGCTGGATCCGCTCACCATGGGGCTCGCCGGCTGGCCCGGCTGGATCGTCCTCGGCGCGTTCGTCGCCTTCCTCGCGTTCACCGGGCGCCTGCGGCCGGATGCCAGCGGCGGGGTGCCAGCGGCCGGAGGACAGTGGCCGGAGGACGGCTGACGGATGACAGCTGACAGATGACGGCGAACAGATGACAGCCGACAGCTTTCAGATGACAGATGTTGAAATCTGTCATCTGAAAGCTGTCATCCGTCATCTGTCACCCGTTCACCCCCGCCAGGTCCTTGCGGATCTCGTCCAGGACCAGGCCGGCGCCGGTGTACCCGATGCCGAGCATCCACACGTTGTCGTCCACCCGGAACACCCGCCCGTTGCGGACGGCGTCCAGGTTCTTCCACAGCGAGCCTTCGGTGATCTTGCCCTGGTCGGACTTGGCCGCGTCGCCGTACACCGAGTAGAAGATGACGTCGGCCGCCGCCTGGTCCACCTGCTCGGGGCTGATCTCCAGCGAGAAACCGGGCTTGTCCTGGTTGGCCGGCCGCCCGAGCCCGAGGTCCTTGAACAGCGAGCCGACGAAGGTGTCGTCGAGGTAGAGCCTGGTCGGCGCGCCCGCCAGGAAGCGGGCCATCTCGACCCGGGTGGCGGCGGCCTTGGCCGGCCCGCCGATCGCGGTGACCAGGTCCCGGAGCTTCGTCCGGTACGCCGCGTCCGCCGCCTCGGCCTCGGCCTGGCGGCCCAGCGCCTCGGCGTGCAGCCGGACGTTCTCCTTCCAGGTCGGTCCGGTGGTCTTGGAGAGCACGGTCGGCGCGATCGCGGACAGCTCGCCGTACCGCTTGTCGTCGCGGACCTGGTTGCTGAGGATGAGGTCCGGCCGCAGTGCCGCGATCGTCTCCAGGTTGGGCTGGCCGATCGTGCCGACGGCCTTGGTCCCGCTCAGCCGCTCGGCCGGGAGGTAGCTCGGGAAGGGCGCGCCCGCGCTGACGGTGGTCGCGCCGACCGGCGCGAGGCCGAGGGTGACCACCGAGTCCAGCGCGTCCGTGTCCAGCACCACCACCCGCCCGGCCCGTGCCGGTACGGTGCTCTCGCCGCGCGCGTGCCGGACCACCCGGGCGCCGCCGCCGGTCCCGCCTCCGTCCCCGCCGCTTCCGGGGGAACCGCCCGCCGGGGCGGGCGAGTCGGTCCCGCAGGCGGCGAGGGCGAGCCCCGGCGCGAGTCCGGCGGCGAGGCCGAGCACGGCGCGGCGGCTGACGGGTGTGGGCATCGACGGCACCTCCAACGTGCGGGCGGGGCGCGGGAATTCCTGCCCGCGTGGTCGGCCCGCTACGCCTCGGAGCCGTACTCCCGTCGCTGGCGCAGCAGTTCCTCGTACTCCGCGTGCACCCGGCGGTCCATGGCGAGGGTGAACTGGGCGTCGGCGACGGTCCGGGCCAACGGGCGCACGCGCAGGATGCGTTCGGTGAGCCGGGCGGCCTCGCCGGGCGGGAGCGGGGTCTCGACGGACAGCGCGCTGAGCAGGTGCTCGGTGACCAGCTCGATGAAGATCTCGGCGATGGCGTCCACGTGTTCCCGGGTGCGCCGGCTGGCGTCCAGCACGGCCGCCAGCGGCACGCCCTCCGCCACCAGGTTGGTGGTGGCGTCCATCAGGCGGCGGCTGACGTGGGTGATCCCGTCCTCCTCGACGGTGATGTAGTCCTGGGCGATCGCCTCGGCGGTGTTCTCCTCGGTGAGCTGGTCGCCGAAGGCCGCCTTCAGTTCCTCCCAGTCCAGGCGTACCGGCGTCTCGTCCGACCAGGGAGCGACGATGGCCGCCTCCAGCCCGATCAGGTCCGCGACGTCCCGTCCGCTCTCCCCGGCGCCGATCAGCTCGGCGATGCCGCCGAGGGTGTGGCCGCGCTCCAGCAGCTCGCCGATCATCCGCAGCCGGGCCAGGTGCTCCTCGCCGTACCAGGCGATCCGGCCCTCCTTGCGGGGCGGTTGGAGCAGTTTGCGCTCGCGGTAGAACCGCAGGGTGCGGGTGGTGATGCCGGCCGCTTCGGCCAGTTCCTCCACCCGGTACTCGCGTTTTCTGTCGCCCGCAGCAGCTCTGACCTTGTCCACGGCGATCAGCATAGGTCCGTCGGCCGGGAGCGTTCCGGGAACCCGGACGCCTCCGGAACGGATCAGGGTGCTCCCGGGGCTCCCCGGGGGATCACGGGACGATCCGGGAATCGGGCCGTCGGGCTTCTTCCATCCGGTGTCAGCAAGGGCTACCCTGCCAATCGCGCCAGTGATTACTGGCGCGATTGGCAGGGTTCCGGGGAAGGCTCCCGGAGAGCGCGACGACCACCGCCCACCCTCAGGAGGAGGCCGCATGGCATCCAGCAGCAAGCGCCCCCGCTCCGGAGTGTCCGGTGCGTCCGGCACTTCCGGTGCGTCCGGCACATCCGGCACCTCCGATGCGCCCGGCGTGTCCCGCACCTCCGGCGCCGAGACGCCCGCGGCGCCGCACCAGGCCGTCCCGCACGTCCGGGTGGCGGTGATCGGCTCCGGCTTCGGCGGCCTCGGCGCCGCGGTCCGGCTGCGCCGCGCCGGGATCACCGACTTCGTCGTCCTGGAGCGCGCGGACTCCGTCGGCGGCACCTGGCGGGACAACAGCTACCCCGGGTGCGCCTGCGACGTGCCCTCACACCTGTACTCCTTCTCCTTCGCGCCCAACGCCGAATGGCCGCGCAGCTTCTCCGGCCAGCCGGACATCCGCGCCTACCTGGAGAAGGTCGCCACCGTGTTCGGGATCCGCCCGCACCTGCGCTTCAACGCCGAGGTGCTGGAGGCGCGGTGGGAGAGCGACGAGACCCGCTGGCGGATCACCACCTCGGCCGGCCAATGGACCGCCGACGCCGTCGTCTCCGCCGCCGGGCCGCTCGCCGACCCGCAGATCCCCGACCTCCCCGGCCTGAGCGGCTTCACCGGCAAGGTGTTCCACTCCTCCCGCTGGGACCACGACTTCGACCTGACCGGCAAGCGCGTCGCCGTGGTCGGTACCGGCGCCTCCGCGGCCCAGATCATCCCGTCGATCCAGCCCCGGGTCGGCAAGCTGACCGTGTTCCAGCGCACCCCGGCCTGGGTCCTGCCGCGCCGCGACCGCGAGATCACCCAACTGGAGAAGTGGCTGCACGGCCGCCTGCCGGTCACCGCCAAGGTCCGGCGCGGCACCCTCTTCGCCCTCCGCGAGCTCCAGGTGGACGCCTTCGTCCGCCGGCCCGGGCTGCTGCGCCTGGTCCAGCAGCTCGCCGAACGCCACCTCGCCCAGGGCGTCCCGGACCGGGCGCTGCGCGCCAAGCTCACCCCGGACTACCGGATCGGCTGCAAGCGCATCCTGCTCAGCAACACCTACTACCCGGCGCTCGCCGCCGCCAACACCGAGGTCGTCGCCTCCGGCCTGCGGGAAGTGCGCGGTTCCACGCTGGTCGCGGCCGACGGCAGCGAGCACGACGTGGACGCCATCGTCTTCGGCACCGGCTTCCACGTCACCGACATGCCCATCGGTGCCCGGGTGTTCGGGATCGACGGCACGAGCCTGGCGGAGGAGTGGAAGGGCGGGATGGAGGCGCTGCGCGGTTCGACGGTGCGCGGGTTTCCCAACCTCTTCTTCGTCATCGGGCCCAACACCGGCCTCGGGAACAGCTCGATGATCCTGATGATCGAGTCCCAACTGAACTACCTGATCGACGCGTTGACCACGCTCGGCTCGATCGGCGCGGCCGCGATGCAGCCGACCGCGCGCGCCCAGCGGCAGTGGAACCTGGAACTGCAGCACCGGATGGACCGGACGGTCTGGACCACCGGCGGCTGCCGCAGCTGGTACCTCGACCCCAACGGCAAGAACACCGTGCTGTGGCCCGGTTCCACGAGCTCGTTCCGCCGCGCCACCCGCAAGGTGGACCTCGGTGAGTACGAGCTGATCATGCGCACCGCGCCGGCCGCCGTCCGCCCCGTCCAGGAGGTCTCCGCGTGAACTCCGTCCGCCTGCCAGCCGAGTACGAACCACCGACGCCCGTGGAGGAGTTGAGCGTCCGGTCGGCCGACGGCATCCGGCTGCACGTCGAGGTGCACGGCCAACCCGGCGCGCCCACCGTGGTACTGGCGCACGGCTGGACCTGCTCGACCGTCTTCTGGGCGCCGGTGATCCGCGAACTCTCCGACCGCTACCGGGTGGTGGCCTACGACCAGCGCGGGCACGGGCACAGCGAGATCCCGCCGAGCCGGGTCCGCTACTCGACCCGAGCGCTCGCCGAGGACCTGTCCGCCGTGCTCGACCGGACCGTCCCGGCGGGGGAGCGCGCCGTCCTGGCCGGGCACAGCATGGGCGGGATGACCATCATGGCCGCCGCCGGCCGCCCCGAGGTCGCCGAGCGCACCGCTGCCGCCGTCCTGATCTCCACCGGCCCGCGCGAGTTGGTGGCCGAGCTCACCGTGCTGCCCTCCGCCGTACGCTCCCCGGGCCTGCGCCGCTTCCTGCACCGGCAGCTGCTGCGCTCCCGACTGCCGCTCGGACCGGTCTCGCCGGTCAGCCGGGTGGCGCTCAAGTACGCCACGATGGGGCCGAGTTCGCCCATCGGGCAGGTGGAGGCGACGGCCCGGATCGTGCACGCCTGCCCGACGTCCGTCCGCGCCAACTGGGCCGCGGTGCTCGACCGGCTGGACGTCCACGCCGGGCTGGCCCGGCTCGCCGCACCCACGTCCGTGGTGGTCGGCACCGACGACCGGCTGACCCCGCCGGTGCACGCGCACCGGATGGTCGCCGCGCTCAAGGACCCGCAGGGGCTGTTGCTGCTGCCCGGCGTCGGGCACATGGCGCCGCTGGAGCGCCCGGCCGAGGTCGCCGCCGAGATCCACCGGATGGCCGTCGAGCACCTGGTCGGCGCGCCGTCCCAGTCCGCGGCGTCGCAGTCCGCGCCGTCGCAGTCCGCGCCGTCCGCTGTCACCGCCGCAGGCTCCACCGAGGAGAGGACCGCTGTCGCATGAACGCCATCCCGCCGTTGTCCGCGCAGGTCGTCGTCGTCACCGGCGCCGCCCGCGGGGTCGGCGCCTCGCTGGCCCGCAAGCTCGCCCGGCGCGGTGCCAAGGTCGCCCTGCTGGGGCTGGAACCGGAGGAGCTGAAGGCCGTCGCCACCCAGTGCGGTCCGGACGCCACCAGTTGGGAGGTGGACGTCACCGACCTGGAGGCGCTGGAGGACGCCGCCCGACGGATCAAGGAGCACTACGGACGAATCGACACCGTCGTCGCCAATGCCGGGATCGCCATCGGTGGGCCGCTGATGGACAGCGACCACCGGGCGTTCAGCCGGGTCATCGAGGTGAACCTGCTCGGCAGCGTCGCCACCGCGCGGGCCTTCCTGCCGGCCCTCACCGAGAGCGGCGGCTACCTGCTGCAGATCGCCTCGCTCGCCGCGCTGACGCCCGCACCGCTGATGAGCGCGTACTGTGCCAGCAAGGCCGGGGTGGAGGCCTTCGCGCACTCGATCCGTGCCGAGGTCGCCCACCAGGGGGTGAAGATCGGTGTCGGGTACCTGAGTTGGACCGACACCGACATGGTCCGCGGCGCCGACGAGGACTCCGTACTGAAGCAGATGCGGGCCCGGCTGCCGTGGCCGGCGAACAAGACGTACCCGCTGGAGCCGGCGGTGGACCGGATCGTCGCGGGGATCGCGCGGCGCTCCGCGCACGTCTACGCGCAGGCCTGGCTGCGCGGCATGCAGCCCGCCCGGTGGCTGCTGCCGAGCCTGATCGCGGTGGTCGGCTCCCGCGACGTCGCCCGGCTCGCCCCCCAGCTCGCCGCCACCGCCGCGAGCCGTCTGCGCGCGGTCGGCGCCGGTGGCGCGGCGGACACGGCGGCCCGGGGGAGCCGCAGCGGGTCGGAAAGCTGACGGCTGGACAGCCGGCCGCCGGCGGATGCCGGCGGCCACGGGACAGCCGACGGATGACAGCGAGCAGGTACCAGCGAACAGATACCAGGGAGCCGGTACCAGCGAACAGATGACAGCGAACAGATTTCAGCTGACAGATGTTGAAATCTGTTCGCTGTCATCCGTCACCCGTCCGCCACTCCCGCCCCTTCCGCCGCGATCCGCCCCAGCGTTGCCAGCGCCCGTGCCAGCACCGGCAGCGGCGGGGAGGCCAGCCCGACCCGGACGGCGTTCGGCGAGCGCCGCGGATCGACGGCGAACGCCGTCGCGGGCGTGACCGAGATCCCGGCGCGGGCCGCCGCCGCGACGAAGGTCTCCGCCCGCCACGCCGCGGGCAGCTCCCACCACAGGTAGTACGAGCCCGGGTCGGCCCGCAGCCGCTGCCCCGCCAGTGCCTCGCGTGCCAGCAGCTGCCGGGCCGCCGCGTCGGCCCGCTTCGCCGCCTCGACCGCCGCCAGGGTGCCGTCCCCGATCCAGCGCACCGCCGCCTCCAGGGCGAAGCCGCTCGGCGTCCACCCGCCGGCGCGCAGCGCGCCCGCCACCTGCTCCCGCAGCCCGGCCGGGACCACCGCGAACCCCGTGGTCAGGCCGGGGGCCAGCCGCTTGGAGAGGCTGTCCACCAGGACGGTGCGCTCCGGCGCGAGTGCGGCCAGCGGTGCCGACCCGGGCCGCAGGAAGGACCAGATGGCGTCCTCGACGACCGGGAGGTCGAGCCGTCGCAGCTCCTCCGCGAGCCCCACCGCCCGTTCCGGCGACAGGCTCACGCCGAGTGGGTTCTGCAGTCGCGGCTGCACGTAGACGGCGCGCAGCGGCGCCTTCCGGTGGGCGGCCGCGACGGCGTCCGGCAGCAGCCCGTCCTCGTCGACGGCCAGCGGCACCAGCCGGATGCCCAGCCGCTCCGCCGCCGCCTTGACGACCGGGTAGGTCAGCGCCTCGACCCCCAGCCGCTGCCCGGGCGGCACCAGCGCGCAGAGCGCTCCCGTGATGGCCTGCCGCCCGTTGCCGGTGAACAGCAGGTCCGCCGCGCCCACCTCCCAGGAGTCGGTCGAGAGCAGGTCCGCGAAGGCGCGCCGCGCGGGGCCCGTCCCGGCCGCGCCGATCGGTCGCAGCGCGTGGTCGAGCGCGTCCGCGCGCAGCAGCGGTGCCAGCGCGCCGGCCAGCAGCCCGGCCTGCCCGGGGGCGGTGGGGTAGTTGAGTTCCAGGTCCACGGGCTCGGCGGCCGGCTCGGCGAGTGCGACCAGCCCGCCGTCCGTCCCGCGCCCGGCCCGGACGAAGGTGCCGCGCCCGACCTCCCCGACGGTCAGCCCGCGCCGGGAGAGTTCGCGGTAGACCCGTGCCGCCGTCGAGCCGGCGATCCCCCGAGCGCGGGCGAACGCACGCTGGGTGGGCAGCTGTTCGCCCGGCCGCAGCCGCCCGTCCCCGATCTCGGCGGCGATGTGGTCGGCGATCACGCGGTAGTCGTCCATCGGCACCCCGTCCTCACAAGCCCGTCCGCCCAAGCCCGTCCTCCCAAGCCCGTCCTCGCGAGCCCGCCCTCACAACCGCGCACTCACAAGCCTGTTTTCGCGACCCCGTCTTGACGGCCCGGTCCGCACATCAGGGTCCTCACCACCCGTCCCGGCGCCCATTGCACCGAGCGCAAAGTCATCATTGCACCGACCCGACCGCCCGTCCTGGCCTCCTCCCATGAACGACGTGGAAGCGCTGACCTCCGCCGTGGACGGCCATGCCGTGCTCGGAATCGCCGCCGTGGCACTGGGCATGGTGCTGTCCCCGGGGCCCAACATGATCTACCTGGTCTCCCGCTCGATAGCCCAGGGCCGTCGCGCCGGGCTGATCTCGCTGCTCGGGGTGGGGGCCGGTTTCCTGGTCTACCTGGTCGCGGTGACGGCAGGGGTGGCCGCGGTGTTCTCGGTGGTGCCCGCCCTCTACACCGCGATCAAGCTGGCCGGTGCCGGCTACCTGCTCTGGCTGGCCTGGAAGGCGGTCAAGCCGGGCGGCACCGCGGTGTTCGCCCCGCAGCGGCTGGCGCCGGACCCGCCGCGCCGGCTGTTCGCGATGGGTTTCCTGACCTGCCTGCTCAACCCCAAGATCGCCATCATGTACATCTCGTTGCTGCCCCAGTTCGTGGCGCCCGAGCGCGGCCACGTCGCCGTGCAGAGCCTGCTGCTGGGCCTGACCCAGATCGCCGTCGCGATCACCGTCAACGGCCTGATCGCGATGAGCGCGGGCGGCATCGCCGCCTTCCTCGACCGTCGCCCGGTCTGGCTGCGGATCCAGCGCTACGTGATGGGCACCGTCCTCGCCGGCCTGGCCGTGCGCATCGCCGCCGACCGTGCCGTGGCGGTCACGGCTTAGTCCGCCCGGGCGGCGGCCCGCAGCACCTCGTACCCGGCCTGCACGAACCGCCCGTCCAGCGCCGGCCCGGTGTTGGCCAGCGCGGCGACCGCGGCCGCGCCGTCCGGGGCGAACCCGACGAAGGCCGTGAACCCGCGGGTCCCGCCGGTGTGGAAGCAGAGCTCCCGATCGCCGGACCGGCGCCGCGTCCAGACCAGGCCGAGCCGGTCGGCGGTGTGCGGGAGCCGTAGCCTCGGTTGCTGGACGTCCCGCAGAGCGGCGCCCAACTCGCCTTCTCCGCGGTTGAGATGGGCCCGGAGATAGCGCAGGAGGTCGGCTCCGCTCGCCCGGACCGCGCCCGCTCCCGGCAGCCCGGGGATGTGCCAGGGCGGGAGCTCCCGTCCGTGCCGGTGTCCGAGGGCCGGCTCCGGCGCGTCCGGGCGGCACGTGGTCGAGCGCAGTCCGAGCGGCCGGCAGATTCGTTCGGCGAGCAGGTCGTCGTACGGCAGCCCGCCGGTTTCGGCGAGCACCCGGCCGAGCAGTCCGACGCCGTAGTTGGAGTACCGGTACCGGCTACCGGGATCCGCACGCACCGTCGTTCGCGCCAGCCCGGCCCTCAACTGGTCGTCCCCGTAAGCGGCGTACGGGTTGCTGCACCAGGTCCGTACGGCCCGCGTGAGCAGCCCGGGCGGCAGTCGGGGCAGGCCCGAGGTGTGGGTGGCCAGGTGCAGCAGCCGGATCGGCTCGGGCGAACGGACCGCCGCCGGGCGCCAGGAGTGCGGCAGGTGTTCCTCCACCGGGTCGTCCAGGGCGAGTTCGCCGCCGGCGGCCATGGTCGCCAGCAGCAGGGCGGTGAACGTCTTGGTGACGGAGCCGAGTTCGAAGACCGTGTCCGGTGTGCACACGGGGGCGTCCGGCGAGCGCCCGAGCCGTCCGAAGCACCGGATCTCCTCCCGGTCCCCGCGGGCCACGGCGACGGTGACGGCGGTGGCGTACGGCTCGGCGGCCCGAACGGCGTCCTGAACGGCGGCCTGGAGGCCGGCCCGGCCATCGGCCTGTCCAACGGCCCGGCCCTCAACCCGGCCCTCAACCCGGCCCTCAACCCGGTCCTCGGCCCGGCCCTCAACCCGGCCATCAACTCGGCCCTCGGGACGGCCACCAGCCCGGACGTCGGCCCGCACCGCCGTCCGTGCCGTGCCGTCGCGCTCGCTCACGCGGCCACCGGCGTGCCACCGAGCGCGCGTGACAGTGCGACGGTGGCGGCCACCACCCCGACCACGGCGGTGTGTCCGTGGTCGCGGAAGGCGTCCTCCGGGTCGTCGTAGTCGGGCATCGCGCCCTCGCAGGGGATCAGCCCGTCCGGTTGCTGGGCCGCGGCCAGGGCCTCCCAGCCGGCGGACCCGGTGATCGGTTCGCCGATGCAGGAGTCGACGATGAGCAGCTCGCCGGCGAGGTCCCACTGCTCGATCTCCAGCCAGATGTCGAGCCAGACCGGCAGCCAGTCGCGCAGGTAGTCGCGCATCGGTTCGGGCAGGCACTCCGGCCGGGCCCCCCAGTCGGTGAGGTGGAAGACGGTATGGGTGACGTGGTAGCCGATCACCCAGGCGATGGTCCACGGCTCGGGCAGGGCGCCGAGCCAGGTGGACCCGGCCAGGGCGGACCAGTCGGGTGGGGGTTCGAGGCCGGCGATCCGCCGGGCGTTGGCGAGGGCGAGCTTGCGGTTGCCCGGGATCTCGATGGCGTGCACGGCCCGGAGCCGGCCGATCGAGCCGAGCAGTTCCTCCAGGGCGCCGTGGCGGTACCCGACCCGGGCGAAGTGGCCGTAGGTCTCCAGCGGGTCGACGACGGTGACGTGCCGCAGTTGCCGCTCGTACAGCAGGTCGCCCTCCCGCAGCTGGGCCCAGGCGGTGTCGAGGAGGTCGCGTGCCAGCGCGGCGTCGTGCGGGCCGGTGACGCCGTCGCGCAGCACCAGGGAGGAGGCGAGGGCCACCTCGCAGAGCGGTTTGTAGACGTCGTTCGGTTCGGCGAGGTCGATCACCGTGTTGTCCTGGAGCCTGCCGTAGCCGGCCCGGTATCCGGCGTGCAGCCAGGCCAGCGCGCGGGATCCGAGCTGTTGGGCGGTGGCGAGCGGTGGGGTGTCGGTCATCTCGTGGCCCCGTTCAACAGGCGCTGGGCGATGGCGAGTTCGAGTTCGGAGCGGGCGGTCCGATCGCCGACCAGGCGGATCCGCTCCAGGAGGGGTTCGACCTCCAGTCGTACCGGTCGGCCGTCGGCGCGGGCTCGGGCCAGCCAGCGGGTGAGCCGGACCGCAGTGGCCGGGTCGCGCCGCAGCATGGCGCGGACGGCGCCGCGGGCGAGGTCCAGGGTGTTCGCCCGGGCGGTGTCGTGGACCGGGCCGTCCAGCCCCGGCAGCGTGAGGACGGACAGCTGCGCCATGCGCACCGACCAGGCCTGCCAGCCGAGGACCTGCGGCCCGGAGAGGGGCCCGGACGGCCGCAGCGGTGGCGCGGTCGGCTGCCCGCCGTCCCCGTGCGGTGTGCGGGCGAGTAGCCGGGCGGCCGCCCAGTCCTGCCACCCGATCACCAGCGCGGCGTCCTCGGAGGCGGGCACCGGCGCGGGAAGCGTCCGGCGTGCTTCGGCCAGGAGTGCGGCGGTGGCCGCGTCGGGTTCGGCGCCGACGAGCAGCTGCGGGGCGAACAGGTCGCCGCCGAGCACCCGCGCTGCGGCCAGCAGTGGGCGCGGGGCGGCGGTGCCGGGGTCCGTGAGTGCGGCCGTACCCCCGCCGTCCCGCAGGGCGTCGAGGGTGCGGCCCGCCACTCGCTGGACCGCCGCGGCGTACTCGTCACGGAGTGGGGTCTCGGCGAACGGCATGGTGAGGTGGTCCTCCTTCGAGAGGCCGGACACGGGCGTGGTGCCCGAGGGGACCCGCTACCGGGTCGGCTTCTCCTTGGGGCCCTTCGGCGAGAGCAGCAGCAGCCCCAGCAGCAGGGCCGCGCCGGCGGCCTCCGGCAGGTACGTGGGCGCGTCGGACACGACGGCCTCGTCCTCCACCATCAGGCTCGCTAGGGTCTCGGCCTCGGCGGACGTCGCGGTGAGTGACGTCGCGGTCGATTCGGTACGGAACTGAGTAAGCATCAGATGTGCCTCCTCGTCTGGATTTCATCACCCGGTCGGGCGATGCCCCTGTCCGACACTACGAGCACGATCGATCGCTTGCATCCGCAGCCCGCTGAGCAGGGGCGTTGCCCTCGGTGTGGGCTCGACTGCGGCGAGTCGGTACGGTCGGGGGCATGACCACAGCCTTGATCACCGGCGCGACCGCCGGCATCGGAGCCGCGTTCGCCCGTCGGCTCGCCCGCAGCGGCTACGCCCTCGTCCTGGTGGCGCGCGACACCGGCCGCCTGGAGCGCGCCGCCGCGGACCTCCGCGCGAAGTACGGCGTCGAGACGGAGGTGCTGACCGCCGACCTGGCGAGCGACGAGGGCATCGCCGCCGTCGAGGCCCGGCTCGCCGACTCCGGCCGCCCGGTCGACCTCCTGATCAACAACGCGGGCTTCGGCAACAAGGGCGCCTTCGGGACCGTCCCTCTGCAGGACGAGCTGGACATGCTGAAGGTGCACATCGAGGCGATCCTGCGGCTGACCACGGCCGCGCTGCCCGGCATGCGCGAGCGGCAGCGGGGCGCGATCGTCAACGTGGCCTCGGTGGCGGCCTTCCTGCCGCGCGGCACGTACGGGGCGAGCAAGGCCTGGGTGGTCAGCTTCACCCAGGGCGTGCTGCGCGACCTCGGCGGTACGGGCGTGCGGATGATGGCGCTGTGCCCGGGCTTCACCCGGACCGAGTTCCACGAGCGCGCGGGCATGGGCACCGGCAACATCCCGGCCTGGTCGTGGCTCTCCGTCGAGCGGGTGGTGGACGAGGCGATGCGGGACCTGGCCCGCGGCCGGTCCCTGTCGGTGCCGAGCAAGCGCTACAAGCTCGCGGTCGCGATCGCCCGACTGCTGCCGTCCGGCGGCCTCGGCGGCCTCTCCTCCAAGGCGGCGCGGACGTACCGGACGGACTGAGGCTCGCGGTCGGGCGGGTCGGGCTCCGCTGCCGCGGGGCTGCCGGGTCGGCGAGGGAATAGAGCTCACCTCACTATTAGCTTGCCTAACTATGAGCCATCCTCGCTATGCTGATGGCGCCCGCCCGCCCGACCGTCCGACCCGGGGAGGACCGCCCTTGAGGCCCACCACGATCGACTGGACCCCGCCCGACCGCGCCGAGGGCGAGCCCCGCCCGCCGGCCCCGTGGCGGCGCATCCTCGCGCTCTTCCGCCCCTACCGCGGCCGCCTCGCCCTCGTCGGCGGCCTCGTCGCGGCTTCCGCCGTGGTCTCGGTCGTCTCGCCGTTCCTGCTGCGGGCCGTCCTGGACACCGCCATCCCGCAGGGCCGCACCGGGCTGCTCAGCCTGCTCGTGCTCGGGATGATCCTCACCGCCGTGGTGAACAGCATCTTCAACGTCCTGCAGACGCTGATCTCCACCACCGTCGGCCAGCGCGTCATGCACGACCTGCGCACCGCCGTCTACGGGCACCTGCAGCGGCAGTCACTGGCCTTCTTCACCCGCACCCGCACCGGCGAGGTGCAGTCCCGGATCGCCAACGACATCGGCGGCATGCAGTCCACGGTGACCTCCACCGCGACCAGCCTGGTCTCCAACCTCACGGCGGTGGTCGCCTCCGTGGTGGCCATGGTCGCCCTCGACTGGCGGCTCACCGTCGTCTCCCTGCTCCTGCTCCCGCTGTTCGTCTGGATCAGCCGCCGGGTCGGCCGGGAGCGCAAGAAGATCACCACCGAGCGCCAGAAGCAGCTGGCCGCGATGAGCTCGGCCGTCCAGGAGTCGCTCTCGGTCAGCGGCATCCTGCTCGGCCGCACCATGGGCCGTTCCGACTCGCTCGCCCGCGAGTTCACCGCGCAGTCCGACCAGCTCGCCGACCTCGAGGTCCGGGCCGGCATGGCCGGACGCTGGCGGATGAACACCATCCAGATCGTGATGGCCGCGATGCCCGCGCTGATCTACTGGGCGGCCGGGCTGACCTCCGCGGCCGGCGCACCGATCGTCTCGGTCGGCACCCTGATCGCCTTCGTCACCCTCCAGCAGGGCATGTTCCGCCCCACCGTGAGCCTGCTGTCCACCGGCGTGGACGTCCAGACCTCGCTGGCGCTCTTCCAGCGCATCTTCGAATACCTCGACCTGCCGGTGGAGATCGACGAACCCGCCGACCCGCTCACGCTCACCGAGGTCCGCGGCGAGGTCCGCTTCGAGGCCGTCGACTTCCGCTACGACCCCGCGCAGGAGCGCCCGACCCTCGCCGGTGTCGACCTCACGATCCCGGCCGGGAGCTCACTGGCCGTGGTCGGCGAGACCGGCTCGGGCAAGACCACCCTCGGCTACCTCGTCCCGCGGCTGTACGACGTCACCGGCGGCCGGGTCACCCTGGACGGCGTCGACGTGCGCGAACTCTCCTTCGACACCCTGGCCCGCGCGGTCGGCGTGGTCTCCCAGGAGACCTACCTGTTCCACGCCTCGGTCGCCGAGAACCTGCGCTTCGCCAAGCCCGGCGCCACCGACGACGAACTGGTCGAGGCCGCCCGGGCCGCCCAGGTCCACGACACCATCACCGCCCTGCCGGACGGCTACGACACCCTGGTCGGCGAGCGCGGCTACCGCTTCTCCGGCGGCGAGAAGCAGCGCCTCGCACTCGCCCGGACGATCCTGCGCAACCCGCCGGTGCTCATCCTCGACGAGGCCACCAGCGCGCTCGACAACCGCACCGAACGCGCCGTCCAACAGGCCGTGGACACCCTGGCCGCCGGCCGGACCACCATCACCATCGCGCACCGGCTCTCCACCGTCCGCGCCGCCGACCAGATCGCGGTCCTGGACCACGGCGAGGTGGTCGAACTCGGCACCCACGAGGAGCTGGTGGAGCTGGACGGCCGGTACGCGGCCCTGCTGCGCCGGGAGGCACCGGCGGAGGCCGCCGTGCCGGAAGCGGTGGTCGGCCAGGTCTGAGCCGGGCCCTGCGGACACCAGGGGACCTGTACCCGTACTCGGACCCTGACCCGTGGCCGTGGCCGTGGCCGTGGCCGTCGCCGTAGCCGGACCAGGAGCAGGACCAGGACCAGGGCCCGAAGCCGGACGTCGACCCGTACTCGGACTCGGACCCCGACCCGCTTGCGCGGCGGGCGGTCAGGCCGCCTTCGGCACCTCGTTGTAGCTCTCCACGACCTCCTGGCCGGAGAGCCGCTGGATCGCCGCCATCACCTCGTCGGTCACCTGCCGACGGGCCTTCAGCGAGCGGGCCTGCCCGTGCAGCTCGTCGAAGTGCAGCGGCTCGCCGAAGCGGACCGTCACCTTCTTGAGCCGCGGCACCCGCTTGCCCACCGGCAGGATCTGCTCCGGTCCCTCCAGCGCGACCGGCACCACGGGCACGCCCGCGGTCAGCGCGAGCCAGGCGACGCCCGTCTTGCCCCGGTAGAGGCGGCCGTCCAGCGAACGGGTGCCCTCCGGGTAGATGCCGAAGGCCTTGCCGTCCTCCAGGATCTGCAGCGCCGACTCCAGCGAGGCCTGAGCGGAACGGTAGGTGCCGCGCTCGACCGGCACGGCGCCGATCGCCTCGAAGAAGCCCTTGGAGAGCTTGCCCTTGAGCCCGGGGGCGGTCCAGTACTCGGCCTTGGCGAGGAAGTGCACCCGGCGCGGGGCGGTCAGCGGGATCACCACGCTGTCGATGAACGACAGGTGGTTGCTGGCCAGGATCACCCCGCCCTTGCGCGGCACGTTCTCGGCACCTTCGATGACCGGCCGCCAGATCCCGCGCGAAACGGGTTTCAGCACCAGCCTGGTGACGAGGTCGAGCATGTTCCCTCCCAGGACGAACAACGGCCCGGGAGGTGCCCGGGCCCGCGATCAGATCCGCAGACTACGACACCCACCCCCGCGCCCGTCCACTCCCGCCGACCGTGGCGAAGACCACGGCCGGGTAGGGTACGGCCGTCCGAACAGAGCAAGACCCCGCAGTACCCAGGAGGGCACGATGGAGACCACCGAGGCGATCAAGGCCTTTTTCGACCGTTTCGACCAGGACGGCGACGGCAAGATCACCGCGGCCGAGTACGCGCTGGCGGCCAACGAGATGGGCGACCACGACGTCACCCTCTCGGTGGCCGAGGCGCTGATCCACAGCATGGACACCAACCACGACGGCGTCCTGACCTTCGAGGAGTTCCTGGCCGCCCGCCAGCGCTGAGCCCGCGCGGACGGTGGCCGGTCGCCGTACCGGCGGCACCGGCCCCGTCCGACTCGAGGTCCCCGAAGCCCCCGAGGTCCCCGAGGTCCCCGAGGTCCCTGAGATTCCCGAAATCCCTGAGGTTCCCGAGGTCCCGGACCTTTCGCGGGTCCGCTTCCACGCGGACCCGAGTGCTCCTCCGCCGGGGCGCTACCGCCGCTGCCGCGCTGGGGCGTTACCACCGCCGCTGCCGCGCCGGTGCGTTACCCCGCCGCCCCGCCGGGGCGTTACCGCTGCCGCTCCACCGGGAACACCCGGCGCACCACCCGCTCCGCGGCCCCGCCGTCGTCCCAGACGCAGAACTTCGCCCGGAACCGCGCCCGCGCCCCCGGCGCCGGGTCGCCCGCCAGCAGGGCTCGCGCCAGCTCGTCCGCCGTCTCCGTGACCGCGCCCGGCGGCTCCGCGAACAGGTCGAAGTAGACGCCGCGTTCGCGCTGGTACTCCTCCCAGTCCGGGGCGAAGATCACCACCGGCCGGTCCAGCACCGCGTAGTCGAACATCATCGACGAGTAGTCCGTCACCAGCACGTCCGCCGCGAGGTAGAGGTCCTCGACGGTCGGGTGCGCCGAGACGTCCACGATCGCCGCCGCCTCCCCGTCGGCCGTCAGGTCGCCCGGCCCGCCGGTGTGGAAGTAGTGGGTGCGTACCAGCAGCGTGTGGTCCGGGCCCAGCCGCCCGGCCAGCTCCGCCACGTCCAGCAGCGGCACGTAGCCGCCCTTGCCGCCGCGGTGGGTCGGCGCGTACAGCACGGCCCTGGTGCCCGGCCGCAGCCCCAACCGCTCGCGCACCGCCCGCACGTCCTCCGGGGTGGCGCGGACGAGCCGGTCGTTGCGCGGGTAGCCGGTGTCCAGCATCTCGTACCGGCCCGGGAAGGCGCGGGCGAAGTGCTCGCTGGTGTGCGGGTTGGGGGAGACCAGGAAGTCCCAGCGGTCGATGGCCTCCTGGAGCAGGTCGAAGTCCATCCCCTCGGCGGCCTGGGGCCGGTCGCGCAGGTCCATGCCCATGGCCTTGAGCGGGGTGCCGTGCTGGGTCTGGACGTGCACCGAGCCGGGCCGCTTGACCATCGTGCGCGGGAAGTTGACGTTGTTGACGAAGTACTTGGCGGTCGCCATCACCTTGAGGTAGGCGGGTGTGTTGACGATCACGTACGGCACGCCGGTCGGCAGCGCGGCGGCCTGCCGGCGGTTCTCCACCACCCACACGCCCCGGATCCGCGGGGCGAGTTCCTTCGCCTTCTCGTAGATCGCCGCCGGGCTGCACGCGTAACCCCGGTGCCAGTATGCGGCGTAGACCGCCAGGTTCTCGTCCAGCGGCAGCCGGCGGAACGCGTTGTACGCGGTGAACCGGGCGCCGCTGCGCACCCCCTTGCGCACCGCGGGCGCCACCGCCCGTGCCCCGCGCTTGAGTTCGCGCGGCAGTCGGCCGGTGCGGCGCAGCTCGGCGTACGCGATCCGGGCGCCGCGGGCGGCCAGCCGGTACTGCACGCCGCGCACCCCGCCGGGGTAGCGGTAGCCGGCCGGACGGTGCCGGTCGAAGTGCCGGGCGATGCTCTGGAAGAAGTCCTTGCGCCGGTCGGCGGGGACCAGGCCGGGGGTGTCGTAGACGTTGAGCGCCTGGCGCACGGTGCGGTCGAAGACCAGGGTGCGCAGCGAGTCGGGGACGGGCCGGCCGGGGCGGTCCGGGCGGTCCAGGAAGGCGAAGATCGCGTCGTACTGGGCGAAGACGTCGGCGTGCTTCGGGGACGCGGTGGCGGTGATCGCGCCGTCCCGGCCGCGCCGGTAGTTGTAGCAGGGGCGGTCGAGGTAGCGCAGCCGCTCGGCGGCCAGCAGCGCCGGGTAGGTGGCCGAGATGTCCTCGTAGTAGCCGCGGCCGAAGGAGACCCCGAGGCCCTCCAGGAAGGCGCGGCGGAACACCTTGTTCCACACCGACATCACGGTCTGGAACAGCGCCGGGTGCTCGGCGAGGGTGCAGCCCTCGACCAGCGGGGAGCCGGTCAGCACGTGCCGCCAGGGGTTGGGCTCCGTCCCGCCGTCCGGGTAGACGTGGGTGAAGTCGGTGATCAGCACGTCGGCGGGGGTCTCGCGGCGGCGCTCCTGGGCCAGCTCGTCGAGGATCACGCTGACGGTCCGCTCGGGCACCCAGTCGTCGCTGTCCAGGAACCACACGTACTCGCCCCGAACCTGCGGCAGTGCGGCGGCGCGGGCGCCGCCCAGGCCCTGGTTCTCGGTGAGGTGCAGCACCCGCAGCCGGGGGTCGCGGGCCGCGTAGGCGTCCAGGATCGCGCCGGAGCCGTCGGGGGAGAGGTCGTCGACCGCGATCACCTCGAAACGGGACTCCAGGGCGGGGGTGTCGCCGAGGATCGAGTCGAGGCAGCGCGGCAGGTACCGCTCCACGCCGTGGACCGGAAGCACGATGCTGAGGAGGAGGGACACGCTGGCCGAGTCTACCGATCCACCGGGTGCGACCTGCAGGGACGTCCGGTCCGGGGCCGCGGCGGGAATCCCCCGGGCTTCTCGGGGCTGCTGGGGGGTTCCGGGAGCTTCCGGGGGCTTTCGCGGCCTCCCGGCCCTGCGCCGGAGCCGCGGGTGCCGGCCGACTGCGGAGTCCGCAGCGGCGGGAGGAGGAGCGGGGGCCTGGGGGGGAGGACCCGGGACCGCCGGTGCCGGGCCCCTCGCGGGGCGGCACCGGCAGTCTGGTGGCGGTCCGGCCGACCCTCTACGGCCGACCGCCGGTCCGGGCACCGCGCGAGCCGGGCCGCCGCAGCGTCGAGGCGGCCGGGCAGTGGCTCGCGGGAGCCGGAGTTCTTGCGACATTGTTCATCACTCGAACACGCGCCTGGGTGCGGTGCGGGCACGGACGCGTGCAACAGATATTGCTTGGAGGTGAGACGCGAGTCAATCCCTCGAATGTGTTCACTTCATGAATCCGGGCGGAGTTCTGGGGGCTGGCGCGAGGCTCTGAAGATCACTTTGTCGATCTGGCGGCTGTCCCCTATATGGGGTGTGCCGACGGGCGGTGCGGAGGGACGGTGCGGGCAGCTGCGCGGAGGGTGGTGCGGGCGGGCCGTGCGGGGGTGTGCGCGGGCGCTCCGGCTGCGGCCGGAGCGGGTGCCGCCAGGGCGACTCCGTGCGCCGGGCGCGTGCCGCGCACCCGGGCGCCGGGCCCGCACCTCCGGACCCTGCTGACGGATGGCCGGTCGTGCACCATCATTGATGCCTAGTCGTGACCGACCGGGTGGCCCCTGGTGCATCGTCAGTTGACGCCGCACGATACGGTGGCACAACACCAAGGACGGTTGCGCGAAGGCCGTCTGTCACGGATAGTCTTCGCCTCACGGCCCTGGCGCCTCGTAGGGGTGGGAAAACTGATGGAACACATGCAAGTGCGGACTCGGCCCCGTGTGCCGGCGATCCAGTGCGGTGTCGGCACGACCGGCCGCCGGATCGACCGACACCTGGCCGTGCTCGGCGCGCCCGCGCTCCCGGCGGTGGACACCGCCGAGGCGCTCGGGCTGATAAGGGAGTTGACGCCGCGCGGCGCCGAGGCCCCGACGACCCGTCGTCGCCACACCAGGATCTCGCTGCTGACGCCGCTGCGTCGGCTGCGGCGCAGCCTCTTCGGCGGGCGCGGCTAGGGGCTCGTCCCCGGTCGTCTTCGGCCGTCTCGTCTTCGGCCGTCGTCGATCCTCGTCCCGTCCCGGTCGGGAGCAGACCCGGTGGACCCTCCGGTCCTCCGGGTCATTGGCGTCTCCGGGGGCATCGGCGTCTCCGGGCAGGTGCGGGTGCTCGGTGGGGAGTGGGCCGGAGCCCGACCGCCGTTCGAACCGTTCACCCTATGCGAGTTCGCCTGCCCGGCAGGGCGAGTCGGCGAGGCAGTACGCCGAGCCCCCTGACCTGGGTCAGGATGGCGCCATGGCGGACAACAACCACTCCACCCCGACCGGCCGGTTCCAGACCACCACCTTCGAGATCACCACGGGCACCCGCGAGGTCGCCCTCGACATCACCGACCGCTGCGCCGCGTTCCTCGACGAGCGGGCCGCCGGGCGCGACGGGCTGCTCAACGTCTTCGTCCCGCACGCCACCGCCGGGATCGCCGTCCTGGAGACCGGCTCCGGTAGCGACGACGACCTCCTCGCCACCCTGCGCGAGCTGCTCCCGGCCGACGACCGCTGGCGCCACCGGCACGGCAGCCCCGGGCACGGCCGCGACCACGTGGTGCCCGGGCTGGTCGCCCCGCACGCCACCCTGCCGGTGATCGGCGGCCAACTCGCGCTCGGCGTCTGGCAGTCGGTGGTACTGATCGACACCAACGGGGACAATCCGCGCCGGACCGTCCGGCTGTCCTTCCTGGGCTGAGTCCCGGGCAGCCCCGTCGGGCTACCGGCCCGCGTACACCGCCACGGCCGCCAGGTAGCGCTCGATCGCCAGGTACTGGCAGAGCAGCGCGACCGGGCGGCCGAGGCGTGCGTACCAGGCGGACAGCCGGGAGAAGGCGGTGACCTCGAACCACACCTCACCCTCGGCGTCCATCGACACCAGGAACGCCTCCTCGCCGCACTCCGGGTGCCCGGGGAGCGTGCCGTACGCGAAGCCGACGCGGTCCGGCTCGTCCACCGTCCACACCACCCGGCAGGGGATCACCAGTCGCGGCCGACGGCTCCCCGGCAGGCTCAGCCGCAGCAGGACGGTCCCCCCGTCCCGGGCCGGGCCGCCGGGGAAGACGGCGAAGCCGGTGCCCGTCTGGCTGCCCCAGCCGAGCACGTACCGCCCGGCCCGCTCCAGGACCTCGGGTCCGCGCCCGAGGTGGACCCGCCGCCGCAGGTGCGCGTACCCACTCGGCAGCCGCCCGCCCCGGGTGGCGCCCACCTCGGCGTAGGTGGGTGCGGCGGCCCGGGCGGCGAGCAGGCGCTGGTGGAGATCGGTGGCCATGCCGGTCACGGTAGCCGCCGGGCGGGGGCGGCCGGTGGGCGGGTGCGGGGGACGGCTTTCGGGTGACAGATGTCAGACGACAGATTTCAGCGAACGTTTTCTGAAATCTGTTCGCTGTTCGTTGTTCGCCGTCGTTCGTGCGCCGAACCCGCTGGACGGCGTCGCCACGATCGGCGAGCCGACCGGAAGCGGTGCCGGGCGGGAGCGGTGCCGGGCGGGAGCGGTGTCGGCCGGGAGTGGTGCCGGGGCCCCGAAAGCCGGGAGGGGTGCCGGGGTCCCGAAAGCCGGGAGTGGTGCCGGGCAGTCCGGAAAGCCGGAGCGGTGCCGGGCGGTCCCGGAAGCCGGTGCCGGTGCCCGGGCTCGGCGCGTCTTGCCGCCGGGCAGGGTGGCGGAGTAGGAAGGCAGCATGAGCGACAGCGTGACGAACGAGCCCGCTGCGGCCTGCGAGTTCGCCTCCGACGGCGGTGCTGAGGCGGCGCTGCGGCACGACCCGGAGGCGACCGGGCCGCGCGCCGACTGCGTGCTCTGCGGTGAGCCGACCGAGCTGCCCGCGGACCGGGCAGGCAGCACGCTCTGCCCGGTGTGCGCCTGGCAGCAGGCGCAGCGGATCGCCTGCTCGGGCTGACCCGCGGCCCACCGAGGGCCCACCAGGCGCCCATGAGCGCCCCGCCCCGCCCCGCGTCGGCCGGCCGCCGGCGGTGCGCCGGCGCTACGCGTCCTCCCGTCCGGCCAGGGCCAGGGTCGAGCCGCGTCGGCCCTTGCGGACCAGCAGCTGGGCCGGGATGCGACTGCGCAGGTCGGCGACGTGGCTGACGATGCCGACCGCGCGGTCCCGCTCGCGCAGGCCGTCGAGGACGTCCATCACCTCCTCCAGGGACTGCTCGTCCAGCGTGCCGAAGCCCTCGTCGATGAACAGGGTGTCCAGCGGCATGCCGCCCGCCTCGTCGGTCACCACGTCGGCCAGGCCCAGCGCGAGGGAGAGCGAGGCGAAGAAGCTCTCGCCGCCAGAGAGCGTGGCGGTGTCCCGCTCGGTGCCCGTCCAGGCGTCCACCACGCGCAGGGCCAGGCCCGAGCGCTTGGTGCCGGCGCCCCGGTCGTCGCTGTGTACCAGGGTGTAGCGCCCGCCGGACATCCGGACCAGCCGGGCGCTGGCGGCCGCCGCGACCTGCTCCAGCCGGGCCGCCAGGACGTACGACTCCAGGCGCATCCGCAGCCGGTTCTCGTGGGAGGTGCCGGCCGCCAGCGTGGCGAGCCGGTTGATCCGCCCGTACCGGTCGAGCGTCGGCGCCAGCTCGGCGGCGAGCGTGGTCAGCTGCCGGCCGATCGCGGCCAGTGCCTCGCACCGCTCGCGGGCCGCCGCCCGAGCGGCGTGCGCCCGCCCGAGACGGTCGGTGGCGGCGCGCAGCGCGGCCGCGGCGGCCGACAGGTCGACCGGCGGCCGGGCCGCGGCCTCGGCCAGCTCCGGACGCTCCAGCTCCCGCCGGACGGCGGCGGTTTCCGCGCGGTGGCGCTCCAGCCGGGCCTCCAGCCGGTCCCGCTCCTCGCGCGGCAGCAGCACGGCCAGTGCCGCCGCGGCGTCGGGGAAGCCCGCCGCGGCGGCCGCCTTGCCCAGCTCGGCCTCGGCCTCGGAGTGCCGCGCCTCCGCCTCGGCGCGGGCCCGGGCCGCGGCGGCCGCGGCGGCGACCCGCTCGGTGAGCCGGGTCAGGGCGGCGGCCCGGTCGGCGACCGAGGCCGCCGCGCCGCGGGCGGCCGCCACCCGGGCCGTCAGCGCCTCCTGTTCGGTGTCGAGCGCCTGCAGCCGGTCGGTGAGGACGGCGCTGCGCTCCTTGGCCTCGCGCAGCTCGTCGGCGCGGCGGCTGCGGTCCTGTGACAGCCGGGCGATCTCCTGCTCGATCCGGCCGAGCGCCTCCGCGGTGTGCCGGGCCGCGCGGTGCTCCCGCTCCAGCTCGGCGAGGGCCAGCGCGAGCGCGTCGGCGTCAGCGCCGTCCGGCCCGGCCGCGCCGGCGGCGGTGGCCTCGCGCACCCGTAGGGCGGTGAGTGCCTGGTCGGCCTCCGTCCAGGCCTGCTCGGCGACGGTCTGGGCACGGCGGGCCCGCTCCTCGTCCTCGGCGCCGACCCGGCCGCCGGGGGCCGGCTCGGCCGGGGCCGGGTGCTCGGGCGAACCGCAGACCCGGCAGGCCTGGCCGGCCCGCAGCTGTTCGGCCAGCTCGGCGGCCATGCCCGCGAGGCGGCGGTCCCGCAGGTCGAGGCTGTGCTCCCGGGCGTCCAGCGCGGCCGCGCGCAGCTCGACGACCCGCGGCTCGGCCGCCGCGATCTCGGCGCGCAGCGCGTCGCGCTCCCGGGCCGCGTCCAGCCGGGCGGTCGACTCGGCACGCCGGCCGTCCAGTTGCTCGACCCGAGTGGTCGCCTCCCGGGCCCGGGCGTGCTGCTCCTCCAGACGGCCCAGCTCGGCCTCGAACTCGGCCAGCCAGTCCTCGGCCTCCTCGGCGAGTGCCTCGGCGGCGCTCCGGTCCGCCGTCAGGGTGCGCTGTTCCCGGGCGAGTTCGGCACAGCGCCGCTCCTCCTCCCGGGCCGCCTCCAGCCGGACCACCTCGGCCCGCAGCCGCAGCTCCGCCTCGGCCAGGTCGGCGGCGTCGGCCGCCTCGAGCGCCCGGCCCTCCGTGCCGGGGGCCGCGGCCAGGGCCTCGCGGTGTCCGCGTTCCGCGGCCTGCGCGCGCCGGAGCGCCTCGGCCGCGCTCTCCCGCAGCCGCAGTGCGGACTCCACCCCGACGGCCTCCTGCGCCGCGGCCAGCCGCTGCCGGTCCCGCGCCGCATCGGGCTCGAACCCGGCCAGCCGATCGGCCCTGGCCAGCGCCTCCCGGTGCCGCTGCTGGCGCCCGGCCAGCTCCTCGGCGGCCTCGCGGTGCCGCTGCGCCGTGCGCTGCGCCGCCTCGGCAGCCTCGAGTGCCGAGTCCGCGACCGCGAGCTCCTCGGCGGCGCCGCTGCGCAGCACGGCGGCCCAGCCGAGCACCCCGGCGGTCAGCCCGGCGTCGTTGTCATCGGCCGGGATCCAGTCCTCGGCGGGCTCGGCGCCCGGACCGGCGGCCTGCTCGGCCTTGCTGGCGAGGTCGCGCAGCCGGCGCCGGCCGGCCTGGACGGCGGCCTCCTCGGCGCGCCGCCGTTCGGCCAGCCAGCCCTCGACCAGCTGGTACCGCTCGGTGTCGAACAGCCGCCGCAGCAGCTTGCCGCGCTCCTCCGAGTCGGCCTTGAGGAAGCGGGCGAAGTCGCCCTGCGGCAGCAGCACCACCTGGCAGAACTGCTCCCGGTTCATGCCGATCAGCCGGAGGACCTCCTCGCCGACCTCCTGGTGGGACTTGCTGAGCCCGCGCCAGCCCGGCGCGCCCTCGCCCGCGTCGGGCACCCACTCGCGCAGCAGGGTCTGCGCCCGCTCCACGGTGGTGCCGGCACCGACCTTCTTCGGCCGGCGCTGCTCCGGCAGGCGGGTGATCTGCAGCCGCCGCCCGCCGAGGGTCAGCTCCAGCCGCACCTCGGTGAGCTGCTTGGGGTCGGCGTGGTCGCTGCGCAGCCGGTTGGCGCGCCGGGCACCCGGCGTCTCGCCGTACAGCGCGAAGCAGACCGCGTCCAGCACGCTGCTCTTGCCGGCGCCCGTCGCGCCGCGCAGCAGGAACAGTCCGCCGGCGGCGAGCGCGTCGAAGTCCACCGTCTCGGTGCCCGCGAACGGGCCGAAGGCGGTGACGGTGAGCCGGTGCAGCCTCATCGGGGCAGGTCCGCCTTCCGGTCGGCGGTCTCCCGGACGCGCTCGAAGCCCTCGCGCAGCCAGCCGAGTTCGTCCGGACCGGGCTCGGCGCCCGGGCGGACGTGCCGCAGGAAGCCCTCGGCGATCTCCAGGTCGCCCCGGCCGCTCACCCGCGCCGCGTACGACGGGGACGGCCCGGCCTCGCTCTCCTCGGGGTCGAAGAGCAGCTGGAGGGTGTGCGGGAAGCGCCGGCGCAGCTTCTCCATCGGCTCGGCCGGGCGGACGGCGTCGGTGAGCGTGACCTGCACCCAGGACTGCTCGTGCTCGCTGTACTTCTCGTCGGTGAGCAGGGCCTGGAGGCTGTCGCGCAGGGTGGCGAGGCGCCGCGGCTCGGGGCAGGGCACCCGCTCGGCGGCCACCGAGCCGTCGGCGGCGAGGTCGACCAGCCACATGCTCTTGCGCTGGTGCACCTCGGAGAAGGAGTAGGCGAGCGGGGAGCCGCTGTAGCGCAGGTGGGGGGCGAGCGTCTGACACCCGTGCAGATGACCGAGCGCGACGTAGTGCACCCCGTCGAACACCGCGGCGGGCACCGCGGCGACGCCGCCGACCGCGATGTCCCGCTCGCTGTCGCTCGGCGCGCCGCCGGTGACGAAGGCGTGCGCCAGGACCACCGCCCGCGTTCCGGCCGGGC
The DNA here is from genome assembly GCF_055585785.1 of Kitasatospora sp. NPDC053308. Classification (NCBI taxonomy): domain Bacteria; kingdom Bacillati; phylum Actinomycetota; class Actinomycetes; order Kitasatosporales; family Streptomycetaceae; genus Kitasatospora; species Kitasatospora sp. NPDC053308. The sequence continues at coordinate 427,211 of NZ_JBVJJY010000003.1, forward strand.
GCGCCGCCAGGTCGGCCCGCACCGCGTCCATCGCGGCCCCGAGCACCGCCGCGTGTCCGCCCTTCGCCAGCCCGAACCGCTCGCGCACCAGTGTCGGCTCCAGGTAGGGCAGCCCGTACACCGCCACCGGCCCGTGCTCGTCCGCCAGCAGGACGGGCTCGGCGCAGCCGCCGGGATCCGTCCGCAGGTGGATCCCGGCACGCCCGATCAGCCCCGCCCCGACCCCGAGGCGGCGGGCCGAGTCGTGGTTGCCGCTGATGAACACCGTCGGCACGGCGAGGTCGGCCAGCCGGTGCAGCACGTCGTCGAACAGCGCGACCGCCTCCAGGCCGGGCAGCGCGCGGTCGTACACGTCCCCCGCGACCAGCACGGCGTCCACGCCCTCGCTCCGGACCACGTCCACCAGGTGGTCCAGGAAGGCGCGCTGGGCGTCGTGCAGGCTCTCCCGGTGAAACGAGCGCCCGAGATGCCAGTCGGAGGTATGCAGCAGTCGCATGGTCCCCGACCCTAACGTCCGCCACGGACAATCCCGCCCGGATCCGTGGAGGCGTGCGTCTCACGGGTCCCGCGGCGCGGGCGCGCCCGGATCGTCAGCGAATCGACCGGAATGCCCGTCCGACCGGCCACTGTTCGATTACGTGGGGTGGATTGTCAGTGGCTCTGTGTATGTTCCTCGACGTCGGCGGCCCCGTCCTTCGGGGCGGTCGGTGCGGTCCGGTGCCGGGTGTCCGGTGTCGGGCGCCGAGTACCGGGTGCGGAGTATCCGGGGTCGGGTGTCGGTCGAGCGAGGAACGGGAGGAACCATGGCTGCGGTGCGCGAGGCGGTTCGTGAGGCGGTCCGCGGATCGGTCCGCGGATCGGTCCGTGGGTCGGTCCATGGATCGGTGCGGGCGCAGGTGTGCGCGTGGGTGCGCGAGGCGGCCGGTGCCGCGGGCGCGCGGACGCCGCGGGGGTGTCGGCGGGTGCTGGTGCTGACGGGGCGGAGGCGGGGGAGCGGTGCGGGCGGCGCTCCGGGCGGCGGGCCCGGTGGGGCGCCGCCGCCCGGGGCCGGGCGGCCGCCCGGCGGCCATGCGGGAGGGGGCGGAGCGCGGGCACGGCGCGGCGGCCGGGCCCCGGGCGCGCCGCCGCAGCCGGTCGCGGTGGCGCTGGCCGTCCGGGCGGGGGACTTCGGTGCCCTCGCGCGGTACGGGCTGTTCGGCGGGCTCGGCCACCAGGACTACCTGCGCCGGGCGGAGGAGCAGCTGACGGCCCTCCACCGGCAGGGCCTGGAGGTGCACCTGCGGGTCCTGGAGGCGGAGGACTTCGAGGACTACTGCGAGGCGCTCGGCCTCGACCCCCGGGTGCCCGCGGCCCGGGTCGCCTACGCGGGCGATCCCGAGCTGGCCGGGGAGCCGTTCGTCTACGCGGGGGAGCGGCTGGCCGAGCTGCTGCCGGTGCTGATGGACGACCACCGGGCGCGGGTGCGGATGTCCGTGGCCTGCGCGGCCCTGCTGGACGCCGTCGGTGACGATCCGGCCGGGCAACGCCGGATGGCGGCAGTGATGCGGTACGTGACGTCGGTGTACCTCGCGCTGGCCGAGGGCGCGGGGGAGGGCTGCCACCTGCTGACGCTGCGCTGCCACGGTCCGGAGGACGGCGAGGAGCTCACCTCAGCGGTGGACGTCTGCGTGGAGCAGGGGCGGCTCCTCCCCGCCGGGCGGGACACCGAGGCGTTCTGCGTCACGCTGGCGGCCGGTGTGGCCTCCGGGGGCGAGGGGGCGCTGCTGCTGCACGGTGATCCGTCGAGGGGCGGGCACTCCGAGCCCTCGCCCGGCGGCCCGGGCGATCCCCCGAGCAGCGGCGCCCGGGCCCGGCCGCCGGTGCGGGGCTGGGCGCTGGCCGACGGGCGGTTGCGGCCGATGACGGCCCACGAGGTGTTCGACGAGCTCGCCGACGACGCCGCGCGCGGACTGCCGTTCCCGCCCGGCGTGGATCCGCGGCCGGGGTTCCCGCTGCCCGGCTTCCCGGGGCCCGGGGGAGGGGGTGGGCCGCTGGTGTGATCAGGGCGTTCGCCGCCTCCGCATCCACCATGCGGCGCTGGGGACTGTTCATCGACCGCCTGTTCGGGGAAGATTCGGAGAAGATCAACAGCAGGAGCGTGCGGTACCCCACGCCGCCGCTCCGGCCGCTCCGCTCCGTACCGCGCCCTGCAGGTCCCTCCGCGCACCGCCGGTCCGGCGAGCCCGACAGCGAGAGGGGGACGCATGAGCGAGCGGCGCGAGCTCGGCGCCGGGAGGTGCGCGCCGACGGACGCCTGGGCCCCGGCCGAGCGCGGCGAGGCGAGAGCATGAGCCCGATCGAGTACAGCGCGGAGGTCGCCGAGCTGCTGGGCAAGGTGCGGCGGCGTCCGACGGCCGGCTGGCCCTGGCGGCCGGGCGAGCAGGTGCCGGACGGGCTGCCGGTCAAGCAGTCCTGGGGGTGGCTGTTCGCCCCCGACGGGCGGGTGCTGACCCTGGTGAACCCCCGGGACGGGATCTGCTCGCTGCCCGGTGGCTCGCTGGAGCCGGAGGACGGCGGTGACCCGGCGGCCACCCTGGCCCGCGAGGCCGCGGAGGAGGCGCAGGCGGTGATCGGCCGTCCGTACTATCTTGGCTACCTCTACGACCGGGTCGGCTCGGCGAACGGTGGGCACGAGTGCGCGCGGGTCCGGATGGCGGCGTCGCTCCGGGCGGTCGGCCCGAGCGTGGCCGACCCGGCCTCGGGCCGGCACTACCGGCGGCTGCTGGTCGCGCCCGGGCTCGCCGTCGAGCTGCTGGGCTGGGGTGCACCCGGACTGCGCCAGGCCCGGGCGGCGGTCGCCACTGCCGTCCGCTGGCTCGGCGTGCCGGCCGCCGCCAACGAGACGATCGAGGAACTGCCGGTCGAGGGTTGCACGGTCTCCCCGGGTGCGGTGTACCCGGGCGCGTGAGGGACTGCCCGGCCCGGACGCGACTCGACCCGACTCGACCCGACCCGACTCGACCCGACCCGACTCGGCGCGGCACCGACTCGGTGCGGACCGGGCTCGGCGCGGGCTGATCGGACGTAGGGCTCATCGGACGTAGCGGTGATCGGACGGTGGGGGTGACGCGGAGTAGGGGCCGGCCCCTGGAGGGCCCATCCCGCCATGAGCCGTCCCTCCGTGCGTCCGTCCCGACGTGTCCGCGCCCGCTACGGCTTCCGGATGCCGGAGTGGTCCCCCCGCGCCCGTCCTCGGCCTCTCCTTCGGAAGGCCGATCGGCGTCGAAACCGACTCAACGGTGGTCGGACGGCGACCCCAGGTTTACTCAGCAGTTAATCTCCGAAATCTGCGGGTCTACGCGCAGAGCGCTACGCGCGTCAAAAAGCACCCGCGCTGACCTGTGCGAACTCACTTTCTGTCAGGGTCAGTTCATCTCTGAGCCATCAGACGGCCCGTCAACATCCTTGGCGTGAACGCTTCCAGGGTGGCCCGCCGCCTGGTATCACTTCTGTGACCCACGCCACGCACCTCACCCCCACCCCCCACCCTGGAGGTGTCATGCTCCGCCCTGCCCGTGCTCTGTCCATCGCCGCGATTGCGGCAGGCCTCACCATGACGACGCTCTTCGCCGCCTCGTCAGCCAACGCGGCCGGCGTCAACTACGTGGCCCTCGGTGACTCGTACTCCTCCGGTGTCGGCGCCGGCAGCTACCTGAGCGACAGCGGCAGCTGCAAGCGCAGCACCAACGCGTACGCGTACCTCTGGAAGAACGCGCACTCGCCGTCCTCCTTCAAGTTCGTCGCCTGTTCGGGCGCACGGACCGGGGACATCCTGAACAGCCAGATCTCGGCGCTGGACTCCTCCACCACGCTGGTCAGCATCTCGGTGGGCGGCAACGACGCCGGCTTCGCCGACACCATGCAGACCTGCGTCCTCGGCTCCGACAGCTCCTGCCTCGACGCCGTCAACACGGCGAAGAACTACGCGGTCAACACCCTGCCCGGACAGCTGGACCAGGTGTACTCCGCCATCAAGGCCAAGTCTCCGAAGGCCCACGTCGTGGTCATGGGCTACCCGCACATCTACAAGGTCAACGGGAGCTGCATCTTCGGCATCAGCGACACCAAGCGTGCGGCCATCAACGGTGCCGCCGACACCCTGGACGGCGTCCTCGCCAAGCGCGCCGCCAACGCGGGCTTCACGTTCGGCGACGTCCGCAGCATCTTCACCGACCACGAGATCTGCGGCAACCTCACCACCTGGCTGAACAGCACCACCCTGCCGATCGACGAGAGCTACCACCCGAAGGCCGCCGGCCAGGCCGGCGGCTACCTCCCGGTCTTCTCGGCGTCCTGACGGGTTCGTCGGACGCTGTTCCGACGCCGCCGGACGGCCGGTGCCGCCGCCCCCTCCGAGCTCCGGGGAGAGGGCGGCGGCAAACGCCGTTTCGGCTACGAGGTCCCGGCCGGACGGGTCGGAGCCTGGGCGGATCGGTCCGGAACCGGTCGGGCCGGGCTCGGCCGCGTCGGCGCGGGCCCGACCGGCGGGAAGGGGATGCCGGCGAGGACCGGCAGCAACTCCGCCTCCTCGTGGTCGAGGTGCGCCTCCAACTCGGCTGACATCCGGTCCAGTTCGGTCCGGAGTCGCTCCGGTTCGGTGATCTCGACCCCGGCCAGCAGCGCCAGCAGTTCCTGCTTGATCCGCCCGATCGCCCGGTGCTGCTCGTCCAACCGCGCGAGCACCCCGGCCAGCTCCGGGTGACTGCGCGCGAGGGCGGGGAAGACGGCGCCGTCCTCGCCGGCGTGGTGGTGCGTCAGCCCGTCGCAGAACGCGAGGCAGCGCTGCCGGAGCTGCAGCCCGAGTCCGGCCGGTCGGCCGGGGGCGTGAGCGCGCGCTTCCTCCCGGACCTGGCGCAGTTGCGCCCGCAACCAGGTGTGCGCCTCCAGCAGCTTGTCCGCGAGCGTGCGCACCACCGGTGCGCCGCCGTCGCCGTCTGAGTCGGTATCGGTGTCGGGGTCGCCGTCGGGGTCGGGGTCGGCTTCTGCTCCGGACCCGGAGCGCGACGGCTCCCGCTCCAGGACGACGACCGGCAACTCGCGCTCGGTCAGGGCCTGGTAGTCGCCGTACCCCGGCGCCTTCCGGACGACGGCGGCGAACAGCTCTTCCCGGCGGGACCCCTCGGCGGGTACCGCTATCGCGTCGAAGGCGTCGGTCCCGAGCTCGACCCGGACCACCGGATGGGCCAGCAGGTTGTGGTACCACTGCGGATGCTCCGGCGCCCCGGCGGCCGAGGCCACCACCAGCAGCAGACCGTCCGCCCGCACGTACCCGAGCGGCACGGTGTGCGGACGCCCGGACCGGGCTCCGGTGGTGGTGAGCAACAGGAGGTCGCCGCCCTCGAACGGGCCGCCGACCCGTCCGCCGTTGGCGCGGAACTCCTCGATGACATTCACGTTGAAAGACATGGGCACGCGTGTGGGGTTAAGTCTCCAGGGATGCGGGGGTCGCGGCCACACGCGGTGACAGTCGGGGGTGGCGCAGCGCGCACACGAACGCCTACACGGACACCGCGGTGACCGCCGGACGTCAGATCAGGGAAGCGGAGAGAGTGCTCATCGCGCGTCGTCCCTTCGGCAAGGTGCTCGCTCGGCTGTCGGCCGGCCCACTGCTCTGTGGCCGACGCCGCGCTGCACGCCCCCATTAGAGCCACTGCGCGGGCGCACTGTCAACGAGTGGATCATGCCGGGCGTCGAGCACGGGGTGTCGAGCACGGGGCATCGAGCACGGGGCATCGAGCCTGGGGCGTCGAGCACGGGGTGTCGAGCACGGGGCATCGAGCACGGGGCATCGAGCCTGGGGCGTCGAGCACGGGGCGTCGAGCACGGGGCGTCGAGCACGGGGCATCGAGCACGGGGCATCGAGCACCAGGCGTCGTGCGAGACGGCGACGCGCCGCCGCTCCCCTCGGGCGGCGGCGCGTCCGGTCCGTGGCTCGGTCAGCGCAGGTAGGCGGAGAGCCCGGCGGGCTTGAGCCCGACGGCCTCGGTGGCGGCCAGGGCGCGCTGCAGGTCGCCGGCCAGGGTGTCGGACCAGTGCATGAGGATGACGTCACCCGGCTGCAGCGGGCCAGGGTGCCAGACGTTGGCGGCGCCCCAGCTGAAGTCGGCGTCGGCGGTGAGCACGGTGCGCATGCCGCAGTTGGCGGCGGCCTGGAGGGTGTCGGCGTTCCAGGCGAAGTACGGCGGGCGGAAGACCACCGGCGCGGTGCCGAAGAGGCGGGTCATGGCGTCGCGGGCGTCGCAGATCTCGACCTGCTGCCGCTCCGCCGGGAGCTTGCTGAGATCGGAGTGCGAGACGCTGTGGTCCTGGATCGAGGAGCCCGGTACGGCGGTGACCCGCCGGAAGAAGGCCGGGTCGGTGCCGGCCGGCATCGGCAGCGGGAAGGCGGTGATCGGCAGGCGGTGGTCGGCGATGAACTGCTCCGCCTCGGGGGTGCGCTGCCAGCCGTCGTCCACGGTGAAGAAGACGACCTTGTCGGCGGTGGGGACGGAGCCCGCCGCCACGGCCGGGGCAGGCGCGGGGCCGTCGACCCGGACGTCGTCCACCGAGAACGGCCCTTGCTGGTACCAGCCGTGGACGTACAGTCGGACGCTGCGCGCGTCCGGTCCGGTGGTGAACCGGGTGGTCAGCTGCTGCCAGCCGCCGCCGGTGCTCTCCGTCCAGGCCGGCGCGACGTCCCGGCCGGTGCCGGTGGCGCCGAGGTAGACGAAGTCGCCGCGTACCCAGGCGGAGGCGGTGTAGACGGTGTTCGGCTGGACGGAGACGGTCTGGGCGCATTCGCCCGTGGAGTCGGCGTTCGCCGGGGTGACGGTCAGCGCGGAGGTGCCGGAGTGCGGGGCGGTGGTGGTGACGGCGGCCTCGGCCGGTCCGCCGGTGCAGTTCCAGCCGGGGATGCTGCCCCAGTCGGCGAGGTCGGGGGCGGGCACTTCGAACCCGGGGTTGGTCGCCAGGTTGACGGTCGCGGCCGGTGGCGCGGTCGAGGGCGTGGGCGCGGCCGTGGGCGCGGCCGAGGAGGAGGGCGACAGCGTCGCGGCGGAAGCGCCCGGCGCGGCGAAGGTGGTGAGCAGCGCGACGGAGGCGGCCAGCGCGGACAGGCGCGTGGACATCGACACGTGAGGACTCCAGCGTGTGGGGGAGGCGCCCGTGGGGAGGGCGTGAGCGGAAGGAAAGGGCTCCCGGAGGGGCGGGAGCGGAGGGGGTGGTGGCGCGCCGCACTCGGACCGAAGAGCAACAATGGACTGGACCAATCGGCCCGTCAAGGGAACGGCGGATGAACCGAACCGCCTTCGCCCCTCCTCGGAAAGCGACAAGACGGCCCGTCAGAAACACTCCCGGACATACCGCTCACAACCGTGCCGTCACAACCGTGCCGCTCACGGCGGGGCTGCTCACGCCTGGCTGATCAGGACTGGTAGAGCTCCTCGATGTCCGCCGCGTAGTACTCCGCGACCGCCGCCCGGCGTAGCTTGAGCGAGGGTGTCAGCAGCCCCTGCTCCTGGCTGAACTCCCGTGGCAGCAGCCGGAACGCGCGGATCGACTCGGCGCGTGACACCGCCGTGTTCGCCGCCGCGACCGCGCGCTGGATCTCGCTGTGCAGGTCCTCGTCGGCGAGGACCGACCAGGCGTCCAGTTGCTCCCGGCCGCTGGTCTTCAGCCAGTGCGCCAGCGCCGCCGGGTCGAGCGTGATCAGTGCGGCCACGTACGGGCGGTCGTCGCCCACCACCAGGCACTGGGAGACCAGTGGGTGGGCCTCGACCCGTTCTTCGAGGGCCGCCGGGGCGAGGTTCTTCCCGCTGCTGGTGACGATCAGGTCCTTCTTGCGGCCGGTGATGGTGAGGTAGCCGTCCTCGTCCAACCGCCCCAGGTCCCCGGTGGCGAACCAGCCGTCGACCAGCGACTCGGCGGTGCACTGCGGGTGGTTGAGGTAGCCGCCGAAGACCGAGGCGCCGCGCACCCACACCTCGTCGTCGTCGGCGATCGCCACCGACGCGCCCGGCACCGGACGCCCGACGGTGCCGAGCTTCTGCCGGCCGGCCGGGTTGGCGGTGATCGCGGCGGAGGTCTCGGTGAGCCCGTACCCCTCGTACAGCTGCAGGCCGGCGCCGGTGAAGAACAGGCCCAGCTCGCGCCGGAGCGAGGAGCCGCCGCACATCACGCTGCGCACCCGTCCACCGAGCACCGCGCGCAGTCTCGGGTAGACGGTCCGCTCGTACGCGAGGTGGCGCAGCCGCAGTCCGGCGCCCGGTCCGGGGCCGCGTCCGAAGGTCTTCTGCTCCCGGGCGGCGGCCCAGTCGACGGCCACCTGCCGGGCCTGCTCGAAGAGTTCGCCGCGTCCGGCGTCCTCGGCGGCACGCCTGGCCTGCTGGTAGATCTTCTCGAAGACGTACGGGACGGCGTGCAGGAAGGTCGGTCGGAAGGACGTCAGCGCGGGCAGCAGGGCGTCGGTGGAGACCTCGGGGACGTGGCCGATCCGGAAGCCCGCGCGGAACGCCGCGATCTGCACGGCCCGTCCGTAGACGTGGGCGAGCGGCAGGAACAGCAGGGTGCCGGGCTGGCCGCCACCGGTGTCGCGCAGGACGTCCCCCCAGCCGGCGAGCAGGGCGTCGGCCTCGGCGGCCAGGTTGCCGTGGGTGAGCAGGCAGCCCTTCGGGCGGCCGGTGGTGCCCGAGGTGTAGACGACGGTGGCGATGTTCTGGGCGCCGACGCCGAGCCGCTGGCGGTGCACCAGGGAGTCGGGCACGCCGCGGCCGTCCTCGGTGATCGCGGCGACGCAGTCGCGGTCCAGCTGCCAGATGCCGGTGAGGTCGGGCAGCGCGTCGCAGACCGCGCCCACGGTCATCGCGGCGTCCTCGTCCTCGACCAGGCAGGCGACGGCCTGGGTCTCGGCGAGGATCCAGCGCACCTGCTCGGGGGCGGCGGTGGGGTAGACCGGGACGGTGATCGCGCCGATCGACCAGAGGGCGTAGTCGAAGAGCGTCCACTCGTAGCGGGTGCGGCACATCAGCGCGACCCGGTCGCCGTAGCGCACGCCGTGCGTGAGCAGGCCCTTGGCCAGGGCGAGCACCTGGTCGCGGAACTCCCGGGCGGTGACGTCCTGCCACTGGCTGTCCCGGGACCGCCCGTCCCCGGCCCGGTCGCCCCCGGTCCGGCCGGTGCCAAAGCGCCCGTCCCCGGACCGCCGGGACAACTGGACCAGGTCCGGGGTGCGCTCCGCGGTGTCGTACAGCGAGTCGGCGAGTCCTCCGGCGGCCTCGGGCGCGGCCGGGGCGGGGGTGCTGAACTCGCGCACGGTCCTCCCCAGTTCGGCGCCGGTTTGTCCGGGTGGAGCGAAACTATCGGATCGGTCAGTCACTGCCCAGAGTTGTGACGGTGACCCGACGAGATCGGCACGGGTCCGCCCGTGTGGTGCCGTGGTCGTGGAGGATCCGGTGAAAGCGTGGGGGAGGGGTGGGGATGGGGTGTCCATCTGGCATTCCGGGCATCGGGGGACGATTCCGTCGTGATGCGAAGGTGTGCGGGAGCGGTTCCTGACGTGTGCGGGGCAAGCTGAACGCGTGGATTGGTTCGACCCTCGAACGAGTGGTCAGGGCGTAGTAGAGTCGCGCAGACCTGCGCCGGGAGGCCCCTCCAACCCCCTCTCCATCCCCCGTCGCACCCGCCGCACCCGTCGCTTCCAAGGCCCCTCCCTCCCTCACCCTCTCCCTCTCACTCCTCCCCCCCGCCCTGTCCGCGCCTGGCACTTCCCGACCGAGGACTCCATGCGTCTGCGCAGCAGCTCGATCCGCGCGAAGATCATCGCGCTGCTCCTGGTGCCCATCGTGGCGCTCGCCGCCCTGTGGGTGTACGCGACCATCGCCACCACCGGGGACGTCTGGAATCAGCTGAGGATCAGTCGTACGTACAAGGAGTTCTCCGGTCCGGTGGACCAGTACGCCAACGACCTGCAGGACGAGCGCCGCGCCGCCGTCCAGCGCCTGGCGGACCCGCGCTCACCCGTCGCCCGGGACGCCTACGAGCACGCCAAGGCGGCCACCGACCGCAGCCTCACCGTCCTGCGGCAGCTGAAGGACGGCAGCGGCAGCAAGCTCTCCACCGCCCAGCGCGGACGCTTCGTGCAGATCATCGCCGCCGCCGACCAGATGGGCCCGCTGCGCTCCCAGGTCGGCCGCCTGGCGCTCAACTGGGAGTTCGCGCTGGACCAGTACAGCGACCTGGTCAAGCCGGTGTTCGGCTTCCGGTCCGCGTACGTCGCCCGGCAGAGCGGTCAACTCCCGCGCCAGGGAACCATCCTGATCGAGCTGTCCCGCGCCCGTGAGTACCTGGCGCAGGAGGACGCGGCGATGGAGGGACTGCGCACCAGCGCCGGAAAGCCCACGGCCGAGCAGTACCAGGTCGCGCTGGACGCCCTGCACAACCAGCAGGCGCTGTTCACCGTCTACATCGCCGAGCTCGAACCCGCCGACCAGTCCGACTACGTCGCCCTGCGCGGCGGCGAGGCCTGGAACGCGCTGGCCCGCGCCGAGGCGGACTTCGTCGGTGCCGGCGGTCCCGACCGGGTGGTCCAGGCACTCAACAGCGACTCCTGGCGGGTGACCGCGGACCGGGCGCTCGGGGACCTCGCCTCGATCAACAGCCGGATCGCCGCCGGACTGGACGAACGCGCCCACTCCGCGGCGATCGGGATGCTCTGGCGGGGCGGCATCGCCGGTGCGATCGGCCTGGTCGCGGTCGTGCTGACGATCATGATCTCGTTCCGGATCGGGCGCGGCCTGGCCCGCGAGCTGATCGGCCTGCGCAACGCGGCCAACGAGCTGGCCGGCACCCGGCTGCCCTCCGTCATGCGGCGGCTGCGTCGCGGCGAACCGGTGGACGTGGCCACCGAGGCGCCCGAACTGCACTTCGGTGCCGCCGAGATCGGCCAGGTCGGCCAGGCCTTCAACGCGGTGCAGCGCGCCGCCGTCGAGGCCGCCGTCGAACAGGCCGAACTGCGCCGCGGGGTCTCCGCCGTGTTCGTCAACCTGGCCCGGCGCAGCCAGGTGCTGCTGCACCGCCAGCTCACCCTGCTCGACACCATGGAGCGCCGCACCGAGGACCCGGCGGAGCTGGAGGACCTCTTCAAGGTCGACCACCTCACCACCCGCATGCGCCGGCACGCCGAGGGCCTGATCATCCTGGCCGGGGGCTCGCCGGGGCGTGCCTGGCGCAAGCCGGTCCGGATGGTGGACGTGGTCCGGGCGGCCGTCGGTGAGGTCGAGGACTACGCCCGGGTGACCGTCCGGCCGTTCCCCGGCACCGGCCTGCTCGGCAGCGCCGTCGCGGACGTCACGCACCTGATCGCCGAACTCGTCGAGAACGCCGCGGTGTTCTCCCCGCCGAGCACCCAGGTCACCGTCCAGGGCGAGGTGGTGGCGCACGGCTTCGCGCTGGAGATCGACGACCGCGGCCTCGGGCTGAGCGAGCAGCTGCTCGCCGAGATCAACGAACGCCTCGCCGTGGAGCAGGAGTTCGACCTCGCCGACACCGACCGGCTGGGCCTGTTCGTGGTCAGCCGGCTGGCCCGGCGGCACGGCATCCGGGTGCACCTGCGGCCGTCCCCGTACGGCGGGACGACGGCGGTGGTGCTGATCCCGCGCGAGCTGCTCGCCGAGGCGCCGGACGGACTGCCGGAACCGGCCGCGGCCGGGCGGCGGGCCGTGAACGGCGGGCGGCGCGGGCCGCGGGACCTGGTCGCGGTGCCGGGCTCGGGAGGGTCGGGCGGCGAGCGTCCCGGGGCGTCCCGGGGCGGGTCTTCGGGCGGGTCCTCGGGTGCGTCGTCCGGCTCCGTTGCGGGCTCTTCCCCGCGGTCCTCCTCGGGCGCCGGTGCGGGCGGTTCGGGCGGTACGGGCGGTCGGCACCGGGTGACCGGCGGGCCGCGACCCTCCGCACCGGAGGCCGGGCGGACGGCGGGCGGTCTGCCGCGTCGGGCGTCGCGGACCAAGGGCGGCCCGGTCCTGGTGCCCTCGCCCGGGGCGGACGTCGAGGGCGCGCCGGCGACCGGGCGGCACCGGCGGGAGGACGTGGTGGTGGCCGCCGCGGCCGAGGCCGTCGCGGCTGCCGAAGCCGCCGCGGTCGCCGAGGCTGTCGCGGTCGCCGAGGCCGCCGGAGCCTCCACGGTCGCCGTCGAGGGGCCTGCCGCGGCTGAGGTTCCGCCGGTGGACGCCGGGCCGCGGACGGCCGGTGGTCTGCCGCGGCGGGTCCGGCAGGCGAACCTGGCGCCGCAGCTGAGGGAGCAGTTCGCCGAGCAGGTGAAGGAACGATTCCGCGCAGCGGGCGGCCCGGCCGCCCGGGCCGGCGCGGACGCGCCGGAGGACGCCGGCGCCGCTCGGGACGCCCGGGAAGCACGGGAGGCGCGGGAGCGCTCGCCCGAGGAGGCCCGGGCGGCCTTCGCCTCCTTCCAGCGCGGCTTCACCCGGGGTCGAGGCGCTAGTGTGCCGACGGAGCGTACCGGCTCCGCCCCGGACCGCCGGGGCACGCCGAGGGACGGCGCATCACGCGACCGGCTCGCCGCCGTACCGCTCTGGCAGCCGCCGGATCCGTCCCGCAAGGCGATCAGCCCGGCACCCGCCCCGGCGGCGCTGCCCGCGCCCTCGGACGGCGCGCGGGCGCCGCTCGTCCGTCGGCAGCCGCCCGGGCAGCCGGTGCGCCCCGGCCAGGTCCCCGGTCCGCCGGTCCCGCCGGCGCCGCAGGTACGGCCCGCAGCGCCCGCGCGATTCGAAACTCCCGCGCGATTCGAGGCATCCGCGCGATCCGAGGTACCCGTACGACCGGAAGCATCCGCAGGACCCGCTTCTCCAGTACCACCTGCATCACCTGCCTCACCTGCCTCACCTGCACCACCCGCTCCAGCGGAAGGAACTGATTCATGACCACTTCGACGCAGCCGTCCGGGGACCTCAACTGGCTCCTGGACGACCTCGTGGGGCGCGTCGCGGCCCTGCGGCACGCGGTGATCCTCTCCAGCGACGGCCTGGCCACCGGCGCCTCCCGCGACCTCGACCGCGAGGACGCCGAGCACCTGGCCGCCGTCGCGGCCGGGTTCCACAGCCTGGCCAAGGGCGCCGGCGGGCACTTCAAGGTCGGCGGCGTCCGGCAGACCATGGTGGAGCTGGACGAGGCCTTCCTGTTCATCACGGCCGCCGGCGACGGCAGCTGCCTGGCCGTGCTGAGCGACGCCGAGGCCGACATCGGTCAGATCGCCTATGAGATGGCCCTGCTGGTCAAGCGGGTCGGCGAGCACATGGCCGCCGAGCCGCGCACCGAGACCGCCCCGCCGGGGAGATGAGCGGGCCGATGTCGGATCCGAAGGCGGACCTGCCGGACGTGCCGGACGTGCCGGACCTGCCGGACGGTCCCGAGGTGCCCGTGGGCACGGAGGGGCCGTCCGCCGCGGAGGCGTCCGGCGCGGGAACGTCCGGTGGCGAGGCGTCCGGCGGCGAGGTGTCCGGTGCGGAGACGTCTCGGCATCCGGACGCCGAGGTGGACCGTGACCGGATGGGCCAGGACCGGACGGGACACGACCGGATGGATCGGGAGGGGACGGGCCGGGAGCAGGGGGAGCCGGACGGGCCCGCGGTCGACCTGTTCCAGCCGCGCACCCCGGTCGACGACCGCTGGTTCGACGACGAGGCCGGCCCGGTCGTGCGGCTCTACTCGATGACCCGCGGCCGCACCCGGCCGGTCGAGGAGGGGCTGTTCGACCTGATCTCGCTGATCACCGCCGCCGAGCCCGGGCCGGACGCGGGGGCCGTGCCCGCGCACGTCCTCGACCCCGAGCACCAGACACTGCTGGCCCTGTGCCGCCACGAGCCGTTGTCCGTCGCCGAACTCGGCTCCTTCACCGACCTGCCGGTCAGCGTGGTGCGCGTGCTGCTGGGCGACCTCTACGACGCCGACCTGATCAGCGTCACCCGACCCGTTCCGCTCGCCGAGCTGCCGGACGAGCGCCTGCTGCGAGACGTGATCAATGGACTCCGAGCGCTCTGACCACCACCCCGGCCCGGGCGGCGGCAACCCGAACGACCCGCGGTGGCGCGGCGGCCCGGGCGTCGCCGTGAAGATCCTGGTCGCGGGCGGCTTCGGCGCGGGCAAGACCACCCTGGTCGGGTCCGTCAGCCAGATCCGGCCGCTGCGCACCGAGGAGGAGCTCAGCGAGCTGGGCCGCCCGGTGGACGACACCTCGGGCGTGGAGGCCAAGCGCACCACCACGGTGGCGATGGACTTCGGCCGGATCGACCTGCGGCCCGGCCTCGCGCTCTACCTGTTCGGCACCCCCGGGCAGGACCGGTTCTGGTTCGTCTGGGACGAGTTGGCCCGCGGCGCGCTCGGCGCGCTGGTGATCGCCGACACCCGGCGGCTGGCGGACTGCTTCCCGTCGGTCGACTTCTTCGAGCAGCGCGGCATCCCGTTCGTGGTCGCCGTGAACTGCTTCGAGGGCACCGAGCGCTTCTCGCCCGACGAGGTGCGGGACGCGCTCGACCTGGATCCGGACATCCCCGTGCTGCTCTGCGACGCGCGGCTGCGGGAGGACGGGAAGGACCTGCTCGTCGCCCTGGTCGAGCACGCCGCGGCCCGTCGGCACGGCGCTCCCGTCCGGGCCTGAATCCGCTTCTGACCTGGGCTTTCCCTGCGGGGGTCGGGCGGGGACCCATGGTGGGATCCGCGCTGGGATCCCCGCCACGTCCGGGGCCTGAGGAGGCCTCAGGCGGCGGCGCGGAGACCGTCCGCGCCCACCGACGTCTCATTCGGTTGTCCGCATCCCGGACGGTCGGTGTTCGGAAGGTTGCCTGGAGTGGCCCGGCCGTGGAAGGCTCTGGGGACGAAGGCCGCCCGGCCATGCCGTCGGGAGCCCCGGAGACGCCCGTTCCGCATGGGCGCCGACCGGCGGACGGCCTTCGGAGATCCGGCGAGGACCCGTCGGCGCGCACCGGAAGCGGTGCGCCGCCACGCGCAGAACGAGGGGAGGGGCAGCAGGATGACCGTCGGCCGACGACGCACCGTCACCACCGTGTCCGGGCCCCTCATGCCCGGCTCCGCCCGCTCGGGCGCTGCCGTCCCGGTGCTCACCGTCCGCCGCTACATCGACCACGCGCTCATCTGCAGCGCGTGTTGTCGCTGACCGGCCTCGTCCCGTCCCGGTACGTCCCCGGCGCTTCCGGCCCACCGGCCACCACCGCCCGACGCACCGCCGATCCCGTCGACCAGGCCGTAGCGGACCGCCGTCCGGCGTGCCCGCGGCCGACCAAACCGGACCGCCCAGCGGAGAGACCACAGTGAACATCGTCTGCCCCACACCAGCCCCCGCCGCCGTCGGCCGTGCCCGAACGACCGGCGCGGGCCCCGCGACGTGCGCGGGCGGTGGCCGGACCGGACGGTGGAACGGGCGCGCGGGCCGCGCTGCGGACAGCCGGCGGGGTCGCCCCGACCTCCAGCCGTTCTGGCCGTCCCGGCAGCCGCACCTGTTCGATCAGACGTGTCCGGGCTCGCCCAGCGCGTCCCGGCCCTCCGCCCGCTGACCCGGTTCGATCCGGTCCAGCCCACGGCAGTACGCCCGGTCGACGCGCAGACGACTCCACCCCGTCCGTCACGCGCGAAATGAGCGGCACACCATGTCTTCTTCCTCCACGGCCACCCTGCCCCTGCCCACCACGACCCCGCACCTGCGCGCGGTCCGCTCGGTTCCGTCCGGCTCTCCCGCCGCCCCCCTCCCTCCGCCGCCCGCGGTGCCGTCCGGCGCCTCCGCCGCGCCGGGCGGGCCGGGTCCGGCCGGGGTCGGTCCGGTCGGGCTCGCGGGAACGTCCCTGAGGCCGCCCCGCCCCGTCGGCCTCCCGACGGCCGCCGCGGCGCAGCCGGGCGCGGTCGTCCCGCCGGCGCCCCAGGCACTGCTCGCCGCGCTGCCGGAGGGGGCGACCGTGGTCGCCGCCCTGCCGCAAGGCCTGCTGCCGCAGGGTCTGCTCGCCCAGTACGGCACGCAGTTCGGCGGCGCGAACGGGAACCCGATGGTCGGGTACCTGGTGCTGGTGCCGGCCGAGACCCCGGTGACGGTCGGCTCGGCCCTGCCCGCGGCGCCCGCCCCGGCGGACGTCCTGGCAGGTGGCCCGGCGGGTGGCCCGGCGGGTGTCCGCGCGGCGCGTCCGGCCGGTCGCGGCATCAGCGTCGACACCGAGCGGCGCAACGCCTACGTCGACGGGCGGCTGCTCGACCTCACCTACCTGGAGTTCGAGCTGCTGGCCCACCTCACCGAGCACCCGCAGCGGGTGCACACCCGGGACCACCTGGTGTCAGCCGTCTGGGGTTACGGCCACGTCGGGGACGGCCGGACCGTCGACGTGCACGTCGCCCGGCTGCGCCGCAAGCTCGGACCGGCCTACCGCGACACGATCGTGACGGTCCGCCGGGTCGGCTACAAGTACACCCCGGCCGCCGTCTGACCGGCGCCGTCTGGCCGCCGCGGTCTGACCGGCGACGGCGAACAGATGACAGCGAACAGATAACAGATGACAGATGACAGCGAACAGATTTCAACATCTGTTCGCTGTCATCTGTCACGGGTGCGTCGCCCGGGAGCGGGGCCGCTCGGCGTCGCGGTGCCTCAGCGGCTCAGCAGGTCGATCTCCGCCAGCTCCTCCGCCGTCAGCGGCTCCCCGGCCAACGCCGCCAGGTTCTGGTCCAGTTGGGCCACGCTGCTTGCGCCGATGATCACCGACACGACCCGCGGGTCCCGCAGCACCCAGCACAGCGCCAGCTGCGCCAGCGACTGCCCGCGCCGCTCGGCGATCTTGTTCAGCGCTCGCAGCTGCTCAAGCTTCGGCCCGGTCAGCGCCTCCTCGGTCAGGAACTTCCCGACCGACATCCGCGAGCCCGCCGGCACCTTCCCGCTGAGGTAACGATCCGTCAACAGGCCCTGGGCCAGCGGAGAGTAGGCGATCAGGCTGGTCTGGGTGTCGCCCACCGCGTCCAGGACGCCGGTCTCCTCCACGTACCGGTTGAGGATCGAGTACGCCGACTGGTTCATCAGCACCGGTGTGCCCAGTTCCCGCAGGATCGCCACCGCCTCCCGGTGCTGCTCCGCCGGGTAGTTGGAGATCGCGGCGTACAGCGCCTTGCCCGAGCGCACCGCGCTGTCCAGGGCGCCCATCGTCTCCTCGATCGGGGTGTCCGGGTCGTAGCGGTGCGAGTAGAAGACGTCGACGTAGTCGAGCCCCATCCGGTCCAGCGACTGGTCGAGGCTGGCCAGCAGGTACTTGCGGCTGCCGCCGTCGCCGTACGGGCCGGGCCACATGTCCCAGCCGGCCTTGGTCGCGATGAACAGCTCGTCCCGGTACGGCCGGAAGTCCTGGGCGAAGAGGTAGCCGAAGTTGCGCTCGGCGCTGCCGTACGGCGGGCCGTAGTTGTTGGCCAGGTCGAAGTGGGTGACGCCCCGGTCGAAGGCCCGGCGCAGCACCGCGCGCTGCACCTCCAGCGGCTGGGCGTCGCCGAAGTTGTGCCAGAGGCCGAGGGAGACGGCGGGCAGCTGGATGCCGCTGCGGCCGGCCTTCCGGTAGGTCATGGAGCCATAGCGGTCATCCGCGGCGAGGTAGCTCATGCCGGACATCTTGCCAGCCGGGTCCGGTCGATCAAGTCTCTGGTCGGTCCGACCCGGTTCGCGCGGGCCCCGGCTGACTGCCCGCCGCGAGCCGTCGGCGACCGTGCGTGACGTGACGCGCGCCACCGGCCGTTCCGGAATGCCCCTGGTTAGTAAGGGGGATGACGAACCGTCGAGGGGCCGTGGCCGCCGGGGGGCGGCGCACGGCCCTCGGTCGTCCACGGCTCGTCGACCCGGATTCGGCGCACCCCTGGCCTTCTGTACCTACTGGTATGTACAGTGATCCGCATGAGCACTCAGGACCGTCTCATCGAGAGCACCCAGGCCCTCCTCTGGGAGCGCGGCTACGTCGGCACCAGCCCCAAGGCCATCCAGCAGCGCTCCGGAGTCGGCCAGGGCAGCATGTACCACCACTTCACCGGCAAGCCCGACCTCGCCGCGGCCGCCCTGCGCCGCAGCGCCGAGCAGATGCGCGGCATCGCCGAGGCCGACCTCGCCGCCCCCGGCACCGCGTACGACCGCATCGCCGCCTACCTGCGCCGCGACCGCGACGTCCTGCGCGGCTGCCGGATCGGCCGGATGGCGCAGGACCCGGACGTGGTCGCCGACCCGCAGCTGCGCGCCCCCGTCGAGGAGACCTTCGACTGGCTGCGCGGCCGGATCGCCGAGCTGGTCGCCGAAGGCCAGGCGGGCGGTGAGTTCGCCCCCGCTCTCGACCCGGCCGACACCGCGGCCGCCGTGGTCGCCGTCGTCCAGGGCGGCTACGTCCTGGCGCGCGCCGCGGACAGCGCGGAGCCCTTCGACCGGGCAGTCCGCGGCGCCCTCGGCCTCCTCGCGGCCCACCGCCCGGCCTGACGGACGCCTGCCGGGCGCCCGCCGGATACGCGTTCAGCCCGCCCAGCCCGATTGGACCGACCCGAGGAGGACCACCGTGCACGCCATGCAGTACGAGATCACCCTGCCCGCCGACTACGACATGGGCATCATCCGCAAGCGCGTCGCCGACAAGGGCCACCTGCTCGACGCCCATCCCGGCCTCGGCCTCAAGGCGTACCTGGTCCGCGAACGCGGGCGGCAGGGGTCGCCCGTCAACCAGTACGCGCCGTTCTACCTGTGGCGCACCGCCGAGGGCATGAACGGCTTCCTCTGGGGCCCGGGTTTCCGCGGCCTGAGCGCCGACTTCGGCCGCCCGACGGTCCGCCACTGGCTCGGAGCGGGCCTGGTCCACGGCAGCGCGCCGGCCTCGGCGGAGAGCACTCCGACGGCCACGACGCCCCCGACCACCGTGCCCACCCCGGCCGCTGTGCCCAGTGCGGCCACCGTGCCCACCCCGGCCGCTGTGCCCAGCCCCACCACCGCGACCCGCGACACCGTGCGACTGCCGGAGGGCGCGGACCCGGCCGAGGCCGTCTCCCGCGCCGTCGCCGAACTGGCGGACCTCGCCGGACCGGCCGGATCCGCGCCACTGCCGGGCCGCCCGGCCCTGCACACCGCCGCCGTCGCCGTGGACCCGAGCCGCTGGGAACTGCTCCGCGTCGTCCTCTGGCACGGCGAGGCCCCGGAGGACGCGCCCGGTGTCCGGTACCGGGTGCTGCACCTCTCCCGCCCCGAACTGGACCGGCTCCCGGCCGGCCGCCACTGGTGAAAGGACCCCTGACCCCGTGACCAGCGCCCCCAGCACCCCCAGCACCCCCACGGCTGCCGCACCCACAGCTGCCGTACCCACGGCGGCCGGTCTGCTGCCCGCCGACCTCGCCCCCGCCCCGCTCGACCGCGAAGCCGGTTACGCCCTGCTCGCGGACCTCGCAGGCCCGGTCGCCGTCGGCACCCTCGGTGGCCTGGACGCCCTCGCCCCCGGCTTCCCGGACTGGATCGTCACCAGCCTGTTCGGCGGCACCTACCAGCGCCCCGGCTTCGCCCTGCGCGACCGCCAGATCGCCAACCTGGCCGCGCTCACCGCCCTCGGCGGCGTGGAGCCCCAGCTGGCCGACCACGTGCGCAACAGCCTGCGGATCGGCCTGACGAAGGAGGAGATCACCGAGGTCGTGGTGCACCTCGCCCCGTACGTCGGCGTCCCCAAGGCCCTGGCCGGCCTGCGCGTCGCCGCCGCCACCTTCGCCGAAGCCGCGCCCACCGCCCCCGAGGACGACCGATGACCCCGGCGGACCCCACGGACCGTACTGCACCTACGGACCCCACCACCCCCACGGCCCCCACGACCCCCGCCGTCGGCACTCCCGCCGTTCGCACCGCCCGCGTCCGCACCGTCCTCGGCGACCTCGATCCCGTCGAACTCGGCGTCACCGACTCCCACGACCACCTCTTCATCCGCAGCCCGCTGCTCCCCGGCCAGGAGCTGGACGACCCGGTCGCCGCCGAGGAGGTCCTGCACGCCTTCGCGGCCGCCGGCGGACGGTCCTTCGTCCAGTGGACCCCGCACGGCATGGGCCGGGGCGAGGAGTCCCTCGCCGCGCTGTCCCGCGCGACCGGCGTCCACGTCGTCGCCGCCACCGGAACGCACCAGGAGGTCCACTACGCGCCCGGGCCGGTCCCGTACGCCGACCTCGCCGAACGCTTCGTCGCGGACCTCACCGCCGGCCTTCCCGGCGCACCCCGGGGCGTCCGCGCCGGACTGATCAAGGTCGCGGACGACGTCGGACGCACCACCCCCCACACCCGCCGGACGATGGCCGCGGCCGCCGAGGCGCACCACGCCACCGGTGCGCCGATCGCCGTCCACCTCGAACCCGACGGCGATCCGCACGGGGTGCTGTCCCGGCTCGCCGACCGGCACGGGGTCCGGCCCGACCGGATCGTCCTCGGGCACCTCACCCGGTTCCCCGACCCCGCCGTCTACCGCAGCCTCGCCGCCGAAGGCGTCCACCTCGCGCTGGACAGCCCGTCCCGGCCCGGGCACCCGGGCGACCTCCAGGCCTTCGACGTCATCGCCGACCTGGTCGAGGCGGGCCACGCCGACCGGCTGCTGCTGGGCGCCGACACCACCACCCGCACCGCCCGGCAGGCCGGCGGCCCGACCCGGCTGCTCACCGACCTCGCCCCGCGACTCGCCCGCACCTTCGGTCCCGAGCTGCCCGAGCTGCTCCTCACCGCCAACCCGGCCGCCGCCTTCGCCGTCGACTGGCGCACGCCCTGACCCCGCGACACGCAGCCCGCGGCCGGGCAGGGGCCGAGCAGCCCGCGAGCGCGCAGTCCCCGGCCGCACAGCCCCCGCCCGAGCAGCCCTCGGCCGCACAGCCCCCGCCCGAGCAGCCCGCGGCCGAGCAGCCCCGGGCCGCACAGCCCGCGCTGCTGTGGCCGACTCCGCCCGTCCGGGTTTGAATCCGAATAGCCCTCCCGCCGGATGAGGGGCGCCCCCAGAGAGGCGGACCCGACGATGCCCGCACCAGCGACGTACTCGTGGCTCGCACCCGCCCGGCTCGCCGTCGCGGTCTTCGTCGCCGTCGCCCTCGGCTTCTCCGGCTACCGGGCGGCGACCGACACCACCGGGGTGCTGGACTTCTTCAGCTACTTCACCAATCTCAGCAACCTCGCCGGCGCCGCCGTCCTGGGCTACGGCGGCTGGGCGGGCCTCACCGGCCGCCGCCCGGTGCCGGACGAGCTGCGCGGCGCGGTCGTGCTCTACCTGGCGATCACCGGGCTGTTCTACGGCACGCTGCTGGCGACGTACCCGGAGCACCTGGTGATCCCGTGGGTGGGCGACGCGGTGCACCGGGTGCTGCCCCTGCTCGCGTTCGCCGACTGGTTGATCGATCCGCCGGTCCGGCGGATCCGTCCGGTCGCGGTGCTCGGCTGGACGGCGTTCCCGCTGCTGTACCTGACGTACGCGCTGCTGCGCGGCCACGCCGCCGACTGGTACCCGTACACGTTCCTCGACCCGAGCCGGCACGGCGGCTACCGCCGGGTGGCCGGGGCCTGCTTCCTGATGACGGTGGCCTTCCTCCTGGTCGGCGCCGCGGTCGCCGCGCTGGGCAACGCCGCCGCGGCCCACCGCGACGCCCGTGACGGCACCGCCCCGAGGGGTCGTCACGCCCGCGCCGGAACGGGCTGACGGCCACCACGTGCAAGTTCTACGGTGACCGGCATGGCGACCCTCCGGACCCTCACGACCGCCGACTGGCCGCTCTGGCGAGACCTGCGCCTCGCCGCCCTCGCCGACGCGCCGCACGCCTTCAGGTATGGCCTCGCCGAGTGGCGCGACGGCGGGGAGCAACGCTGGCACGCCCGCCTCCACCTCCCGGGTGCCCACCACGTCGCCGCGTTCCTGGACGAAGCGCCCGTCGGCCTCGTCGGCGGCCTGCACGGGTCCCCGGACGGGGTACGGGAGTTGCGCTCGCTGTGGGTCGCCCCGCAGGCGCGCGGCCAGGGCATCGCGGACCTCCTGATCCAGGAGGTGGAACGCTGGGCCCGCGGCACCGGCGGCACCACCCTCCACCTCGCCGTCCTCCCCGCCAACACCCCCGCCCTCGCGCTCTACCGCCGCCATGGCTTCACCCCCGTGGCGCCCCTCGCCGGGCTCATTGAGGCCCCTGAGGCCCCTGAGGCCCCTGAGGACGCTGGAGCCGCCGGGTCCGCCGGGTCCGCCGGGTCCGCCGGGTCCGCCGGGTCCGCCGGGTCTGCCGGGGTGGCAGGGGCCGTCGGGGCGGCCGGGGCGGCAAGGGAGGTCCTGCTGTCCAAGCCCCTCCACTGAGCGCCGCGGCAGCCGGGCGCCCGGGCACCGGAAGCGCGCGAAGGGGGCCCGGGCCGCACCCGGGGCGGAGGCGGCACGGGCCCCGTCGTCGGGCCTGCGGGAGCGGGCGGATCACATGTGGGTGCCGCCGTCGATGCGGATCTCGGTGCCGGTGACGAAGGCGCCGTCCTCGGAGGCGAGCATGGCGATCACGCCGGCGACCTTCTCGGGGCCCGCGAAGCCCTGGCCGAGGGCGGGGGAGAGCTTCGCGAGCAGGCTGAAGTCGGCGTCCGCGGGCAGGCCGGGGTTGTTGGTCATGCCGCTGTCGATGCTGCCCGGTGCGACGCAGACCGCACGCAGGCCCTGCTTCGCGTACTCCGCGGCGATGGCGTGGGTGAAGGACTGGATGCCGCCCTTGGTCGCGGCGTACGCGGCCATGTAGGGGTGGGCGAAGCTTGCGGAGGTGGAGCTGAAGTTGACCACCACGCCCCGGCCGCCGGCGAGCAGGGCGGGGAGCGCCTCGCGGGTCATCAGGAAGGTGCCGGTGAGGTTCACCGCGAGGAGCTTGTTCCAGAACTCCAGGCTGGTCTGGTGGGTGTGCGAGGAGCGGAGGATGCCGGCCGCGTTGACCAGGACGTCCAGGCCGCCCAGGCCGCCCAGGCCGGCCACCGCTTCGGCGACGCCCGCGACGACGGCGGTCTCGTCGGAGACGTCGAGGACCCGGATGGCCAGCCGGTCCGCGGTGCCGTCCGTGGTCGCGCGGTCCAGGGTCCTCTTCAGACCGTCCTCGTCGACGTCCGCGGCGACGACCTTCCCGCCCTCGGCGAGGATCCGGTGCACAGTCGCCCGGCCGATGCCCGAGCCGCCGCCCGTGACGAGGACGTTCCGTCCGCTGAAGCGCTCCATGGTGGTACTCCGTTCGTTCGTGGTCTCTCGACCTCACGAGACACGGTACGCCCAAGTGGCACGTCGTGCCAATAAGTCTCGTCGTGCCATTCAGGCGTGTGCTGCCACAGTGGCACCCGCCCGCGTAGGCTGACCCCGTGACCGGACGCCCGACCCTGAACCAGCGCCGCCGTGACGCCACCCGGCTGGACATCGCCCGCACCGCCGCCGCGCTCTTCGCCGAACAGGGGGCCGAGGCCACCACTGCCGAGGAGATCGCCCTCGCCGCGGGCATCTCGCTGCGCACCTTCTACCGGTACTTCTCCGTCAAGGAGGACGCCGTGGCGCCGCTGCTCGCGGCGGGCGGACGGCAGTGGGTCGACCGGCTCGCCGACAGCCCCGCCGACCTGCCGCTGCGCGAGGCCCTGGAGCGGGCTGCGGTCGCGTCGCTGACGCCGGGCGACGAAGCGGGTGCCGAGATGATGCGGTGGACCCGAAGCCTGCTGCGCGACCCGCGGCTGGAGGGCACCTGGCAGCGCGTCCACGCCGAGTCGGAGGAGCGGCTGCGCGTCGTCCTCGCCGAACGCTGCCCGCAGGGCGTCGACCCGCTGGAGATCCGGCTGGCCGCCGCCGCCGCGACGGCGGCGATCCGGGTGGCCCTGGAGCAGTGGGCCGCCTCCTCTGTCGCCGCCACCGGCCCCGGCTCCCCGCAGGAGCTCGGCGCGCGCTGCGTGCGCGAGCTCACGGCGGGCCTGCGGCTCTGGGAGCAGGTGTCCTGAGCGTGCGGGGCCGCGTCTGGGTCGCGTCGGGTCGCGTCGGGTCACGTCGGGTCGCGTCGGCCCGTGATGCCCCTCCCGTGTCGCGGGAAACGGCTGACAGATGTCAACCGACAGATTTCAGATGACAGATTTCGAAATCTGTCATCTGAAATCTGTCAGCCGAACCCTCCAGTCGGCCCCGGCCGCCCGAGACCCGAGCGGCCGCTCCCCGCGAACTCCCAGCCGCCCGTCAGCCTTCTCCCAGCTCCCGCTAGGGTTGATCTTCGTGTCCCGGCGGGGAACCGGGGTGAGCTCCTCGGATGTCCCCAGCGGAGGGGCTGGAGTTCGAGGCGTGGGAGCAAGTAGGACATGGGTCTGACGAGCCACAAGGTGCTGGCGCTGACCGTATTGATCGCCGTCGTGGTCATGGGGGGAACGGTCTGGCTCTGGCCCAGGCTGGCCGGGAAGACTTGGCGGGCGGTGCTCGGCCGGATCGGCGCCCTGCTCGCCACCCAGCTCACGGTGCTCGCGGCGCTCGGCCTGGTGGCGAACAACTACTTCGCCTTCTACAGCAGTTGGGACGACCTCCTGGGCACCGGTGACACCGGCCCGGTGGTGATCCACAACAAGGCGGACGCCTCCGGGCGCCTGCTGGTGGAGACCGTCGGCCACGCGGCGGTCAAGGGCGGCGGCGCGATGGGCCGTGAGCCCGGCCAGTCCGGTGAGATCCGCAAGGTCCGGATCGACGGTGCGGTCAGCCGCCTGTCGACCGAGGGCTACGTGTACCTGCCCCCGCAGTACTTCCAGCCCGAGTACGCGCAGAAGCGGTTCCCGGCCGTGATCGTCAGCACCGGGTTCCCGGGGATCGCCGAGAACCTGATCACCCGGTTCAACTACCCCGGCGCGGCGCTCAAGCTGCTGCAGGAGGGCCGGATGCAGCCGACCGTCATGGTGCTGATGCGTCCGTCGCCCGCGCTGCCGCAGGACACCGAGTGCGAGGACATCCCGAACGGTCCGCAGTCCGACACGTACTTCACCAAGGACGTGCCCTCGGCGATCCAGGCCAGCTTCCGGGTCTCGTCCGACCCGCAGGCCTGGGCGTTCATGGGCAACTCCACGGGCGGCTACTGCGCGCTCAAGCTGGCCATGCGCCACCCCGACGTGTTCCCGACCGCCGTCGCCCTCTCCGCCTACTACGATGCCGCCGACGACCCGACCACCGGTGACCTGTTCGGCGGCAGCAAGCAGCGCCGCGACGAGGCCAACCTGATGTGGCGGCTGAAGAACCTGCCGGCGCCCAAGGTGTCCGTGCTGCTGGCCGGCACCAAGAAGGGCGACGGCGACTACCGCCGGGAGACCGAGGCCTTCGTCGACGCCGCGCAGAGCCCGATGAAGGTCTCGTACAGCATGCTGGAGAACGGCGGCCACAACTTCGAGACCTGGAGCGCGCTGCTGCCCTCCTCGCTGGAGTGGCTGTCCCAGCAACTCAAGGTGCCCGACCAGGCCGTCTGACGGACAGGCGCGCCAGACGACCGAACCCCCGGGGCCGCGGCCCCGGGGGTTCGATCGTCACGTGGCTCAGGCCACCCGCTCCAGCGTCCCGGTGTGCAACTGCCCGACCCGGCCGCCCTCGCCCTCGAAGGTCCAGAAGGCCCGGATCGTGAGGTTGTTGAGGTCCATCACATGGCTGACGGTGATCCCGCTCTGCTCCGTCCAGCTGATGAAGTAGATCTCCGGCGCGACCTCGGCGACGTGCAGCCGCACGTCCTCCCACTGGCCCGCGGACTCGCCGAGGCCCTCCCAGCGCAACCGCGTGCCGTCGGCCGAGTAGGTGTTGCGGAAGGCCGCGCCGTTGTCGGCCCGGAAGACGTAGGTACGGCCGGCGAAGGCGGGCAGGGGCGCGGTCATGGTGGGGCGGCTCCTCGTTTCGGGGGTCGGTGCTCGTGTGCACTGCGCTCTTGTGCACTGCGGAAGATGTCAGGCTCAAATTTATCCGACCGGGCGCACCCCGTCGGATCTTTGCCGCAGGACGGGTCACCGCGCCGCCTGGCACGACGCCCGGCTCCACCCCCGGCGCTGGGCCCGGCTCCATGCCGGGCCCTGCACCCGCCCTCACGCCCGGCACCGCCTGCCGCGCCACACCGGCCCGCCCGGAATGATCAACTCGGCCGCCACGCAGCGTCGTTGATCGACACCGCTGTGAGCTGCGCGACAACCGGCCCGGAGGAGTTGTCCGTTCACGTACGGCCTGCCTAGCCTGCAACGGCGTCCGCCCCTCGCGGACCCCGCCGCCGGGACGCCTAGTCCTGTCCACCCGCCGGCGGGTCACCGAGCACCACAGCGGACGGGAGCGGGGGAACCAAGGTCGGCGCCCGACCCGTGCGCACGCGCGCGCGGGCCGAGGCTAGGGGTGAAGCCGCTCCACAGGCGGCCGGGCAACTGCAGCCCGAACCCGACAGCTAACCTCGCAGGCGTCGCAGAGGTGACCCATGCCCCAGCCTGCCGCTGCCCGGCGCCGCGCGCCGCGCCACGCCCGCCCCTCCCACCGCGGCCGCAACGCCGCCTTCGCCGCCACCGGGGCGCTCGCCATCAGCGGCGCCGGACTGCTCGGACTGCCGTCCGTCACCGGTGCCCAGGCCGCCACCGCGCCGACCGTCACCCAGGACCGCCTCGCCCCGGCCACCATGGTCGCGGGCAAGGCCACCACGGCCTCGCTCACCCTGCACTCCTCGGCCTGCTTCACCGCGAAGACCGTGGGCGTGGGCGTGCGGGACGCGCGCGGCACCAACCTGGACTTCCCCGGCAACGCCTCCAACGTGCAGATCTGCCCGAGCGGTGTGAACTTCACCAGCGGTGCGCGCACCCTGCCCGCCGGCACCTACACCCAGTTCGGCTTCTGGCAGGACCTCGGCGGCGCCTGGCACAACCTGCCCTCGCAGCAGCTGGTGGTCTCGGCCACCGCCACCCCCGCGCCGACCCCGACCCCCGCGCCGACCGCCACCCCCACCGCGACCCCGACCCCCACCGCGACCCCGACCCCGAGCCCCACCGCGACCCCGACCAGCACCCCCGCGCCGACCTCCCCGGTCGCCGGCAAGTCGCTGACCTGGTCCGACGAGTTCAACGGCCCGCTCTCCTGGGGCCAGCGCTGGGTCGGCGACAAGAGCACCGCCTACAAGTACGGGAACCACAACCCGGACGACAACAAGCTCGACTGGCTGAACAAGAACAACGTCAGCGTCGCGGGCGGGGTCGCCACCTTCACCGCCACGTCCGGCGGACCGGCCCTGGAGAACGGCAAGCAGTCCTGGAACACCGGCTTCCTGACCACCGAGGGCTCCAGCGAGGGCTTCCAGGTCAAGACCGGCGACTACGCCGAGACCCGGGTCAAGCTGCCCGCCGGCACCGGTGCCTGGCCGGCCCTGTGGACCTGGAAGAACGGCAACGGGGAGATCGACTCCTTCGAGTACCACCCCGACAACCCGAACCTGCTGGAGCTGACCAACCACGTCAACCCCGGCAACCCGAAGTACTACACCGACGCGAGTGCCATCGCGAAGGACCAGTGGGTGACCATCGGCACCTACTACGGCGCCACCTCGGTGGACTGGTACGTCAACGGCGTCAAGGTCTTCTCGGACGGCAAGGGCGTGGGCGCCAACTGGTCGGCGTACCTGATCCTCAACCTCTCGGTGTGCGCGGGCCAGTACCACCCGGCGCCGCAGGGGACCGCCCCGATCACCATGGCCGCCGACTACGTCCGCGTCTACCGGTGACCGGTGACCGGTAGTCCGTAGGACCGTCCCCCGGTCACCGGAAGCAGGCAGCCGCTCGCGGGCGGCCGGTGACCGGTGGGACGGACGTGGTCCCGGAACCGTCAGCCCGCCGACTCGACCACCGGGATGGTGAACGGCGTGCGGTTGTCGCTCTCGTTCCGGTCGTCCGCGCTGTGCACCGCGACCCGGCCGCCGTGCAGCTCGCCCGGCTCCAGGTCGCGGCTGAGCCGGAGCGGGATGAGCGCGGTCGCGCTGCGTCCTTCCTTCAACCCGGGTCCGAAGACGCACTGCACCCGGTGGCCGTTCTGGAGCACCTCGCAGCCCGAGGGGTAGAACGGCCCCTCCGCCGTGACCCCCTCCGGCAGGGCGGCCACGACCGTGAACGGGGAGGCGGTGGTGTCCGGGCCCCGGTTGGCGACGAAGGCGTGGAGCGTCGTGAGGCCGCCGGGGGCCACCCCCTCGGGGGCGATCCGCACCACTTCCAGGTCCGAGTGCGAGGGCGCGGGCACCACGGCGGGCAGGGTGGACACCACGGTGGACGAGCCCGCCGCCCCCGGAGCGCCGACCTCCACCGCCGGACGGGGCTCCGGCCGGCGCAGCGCCCAGGACGGGCCGGTGGCCAGCACCGCCACCGCGCAGCCCGTCGTCACGGCCGCCACCACCCGGGCCCCGCCGATCCTCCCGCTCCTCGTGCGGCCCCGCCCTGGCGCGCCGCCCCGTACATCCTGGTCCGGCATCCCGCTCACCCTGCTCTCGTGCTCCGGCCGCCCGCGCCGTCGCGGGCCGCGTCCGGCATCAGGGTGGCCGAGCCGTCGCGGCGACCGGACGGTAACCCGAGCCGTGCCGCCGGCCCTCCGCCCGGACGGAGGAGGGCAGGCCCCGCCCACCGCAGAGCGGGGTTGACGGGGCGTCGGCTCAGGAGTCGTCAGGGTGCGAGGACCTGCCCCAGGCGGGCGGCGATCTGGTGCATCACGGGGACGAGCGAGGCGGCCCCGGCCTGCTCCTCCAGCGCCCGGATGCGGGCCTCCGGTCCGGAGACGGAGAGCGCGGTGGGCGTCGGCGCGCCTGGGACGGCGAGGGCGATGCAGCGGACGCCGATCTCCTGCTCCTGGTCGTCGACCACGTACCCGCGCTCGCGCGCCTCGGCGAGCTGGTTCATCAGCTCCTGCGGGTCGGTGACGGTGTACTCGGTGTGCGCGGGCAGCGGGTTGGGGCCGAGGACGGCGCGGGCCTCCTCCTCGGGGAGCTGGGCGAGCAGCGCCTTGCCGACGCCGGTGCAGTGCGGCTGCACCCGTCGTCCGACCTCGGTGAACATCCGCATCGAGCGCCGCGACTGCACCTGCCCGACGTAGACCACCTCGCCGCCCTCCAGGACGGCCAGGTTGGCGGTCTCGCCGGTGGCCTCCATGAGTTCGGCCAGGTAGGGACGGGCCCAGCTGCCGAGCAGGCGGCCGGCGGTCTCGCCGAGGCGGATCAGCCGGGGGCCAAGGGTGTAGCGGCGCGCGGTGTCCTGGCGGACATAGCCCTGTTGGACGAGGGTACGAACCAGTCGGTGGATGGTCGGCATCGGGAGGCCGGAACTGGTGGAGAGCTCGCTGAGCGTGGCCACGCCGCCGGAGTCGGCCAGCGCCTCCAGGAGCTGGAAGGCGCGCTCGACGGACTGCACGCCGCCGCTCGCGCGGTCGGAGCCTGTCGTCGATGCTGTGTCGGGGGTCGCAACCACCGGCGTTCCCTTCGCTGTCGGGGAGGAGTAGAGTCCCGGCGATCTCTTCAACAAACCGTTGAAATTCTGTATCGCGGAAACTAGTCTCCACCTTACAGAATCGAACCCGCCGACAGGCGGGTAACGATCGAGGAAGTTCCCGAGGGGCTTCCAGAGGAAGCTCCCACCGGGGCTCCCTTCGTCAGGCTCAACCGTCTTAGGAGTGTCCTGCTCATGGCTGCAGATCAGGGGCCCGTCGGCGCCTCCCCCGCCGCTCCGGTCGTCACTGTCGCCGGTCCGCGCGTCCACCGGGCGGAGGAGGTGCTCACTCCGGAGGCGGTCGCCTTCGTCGTCGGCCTCCATCGCGCCTTCGAGGACCGCCGGCAGGAGCTCCTGGCCAGGCGGAAGACCCGCCGCGCCGAGATCGCGGCGGCCGGCACGCTGGACTTCCTCCCCGAGACCGCCGACGTCCGGGCCGGCGACTGGAAGGTCGCCGAGGCGCCCCGTGCCCTCCAGGACCGCCGGGTCGAGATCACCGGCCCGACCGACCGCAAGATGGTCATCAACGCCCTCAACTCCGGGGCCAAGGTCTGGCTCGCCGACTTCGAGGACGCCACCTCCCCGACCTGGGAGAACGTGATCGGCGGCCAGGTCAACCTGATCGACGCCTTCGAGGGCCGGATCGACTTCACCGCCCCGGCCGGCAAGGCGTACACCCTCAAGCCCGCCGCCGAACTCGCCACCGTCGTGGTCCGCCCGCGCGGCTGGCACCTGGACGAGAACCACCTGCTGGTCGACGGCACCCCGGTGGCCGGCGCCTTCCTCGACTTCGGCCTGTACTTCTTCCACAACGCCGCCCGGCTGCTCGCCAAGGGCGCCGACGACCCCAACTCCGGGCCGTACTTCTACCTCCCGAAGACCGAGAGCCACCTGGAAGCCCGGCTCTGGAACGACGTGTTCACCCACGCCCAGGCCGTGCTCGGCATCCCGCACGGCACCATCCGCGCCACCGTCCTGATCGAGACCATCACCGCCGCCTTCGAGATGGACGAGATCCTCTACGAGCTGCGCGACCACGCGGCCGGCCTCAACGCCGGGCGCTGGGACTACCTGTTCTCGATCGTCAAGAACTTCCGCGACGCCGGCGAGCACTACATCCTGCCGGACCGCAACACCGTCACCATGGCCTCGCCGTTCATGGCCGCCTACACCCGCCTGCTGGTGCAGACCTGCCACAAGCGCGGCGCCCACGCGATCGGCGGCATGGCCGCGTTCATCCCCAGCCGCAAGGACCCCGAGGTCAACGCGGCCGCGCTGGAGAAGGTCAAGGCCGACAAGGACCGCGAGGCCGGCAACGGCTTCGACGGCTCCTGGGTCGCCCACCCGGACCTCGTGCCGGTCGCCCGGGCCTCCTTCGACGCGGTGCTCGGCGACCGGCCCCACCAGAAGGACAACCCCGGCCCGTCCGAGCCGGTCACCGCCGCCCAGCTGCTCGACATCGCCGGCGCCGGCGGCACCTGCACCCACGCGGGGCTGCACAACGCCGTCCAGGTCGGCATCCGCTACATCGAGGCGTGGCTGCGCGGACTGGGCGCGGTCGGCATCTTCAACATGATGGAGGACGCCGCCACCGCCGAGATCTCCCGCTCGCAGATCTGGCAGTGGATCCACAACGGCGTCGTGCTCTCCGACACCGGGGAGAAGGCCACCGCCGAACTGGTCCGCACCCTGGTCGCCACCGAACTGGCCGAGCTCCGCGCCGAATCGGGCGAGGAGGCCTACGGCGCCGGCCGCTGGCGCGAGGCCGCCCAGCTCTTCGAACAGGTCGCCCTGGCCGAGGAGTTCGCGGACTTCCTGACCCTTCCCGCGCTGCCCCTGCTGGGCTGAGCCCAATCTATCCGCCGACGCCACCGCCGGCGCCTGCCAGGCTGTAGCACTCCGGCGGCCCGTTACTCCGTTCCGTACGGCGACGACATCCACCTGTCCTCTCGTCGCCGTGCGGAACGGTCTTTTTCTGCAGAGGAGTTCACCCATGCCGCGTATCTTCTTCAACGGCCAGGCGATGGTCGGCGGCCCCTTCCACGCCAAGGTCGCCGACGCGCTGATCGGGCCGGCCCGCACCGCCCCCGGCTACCGCTTCTTCTCCATCGACCACAGCGGCGGGACGGACGTCTGCCCGGGGCTGCTGCCCGACCCGGCCGTCGACACCGCCATCGAGGGCGAGCTGTACGACATCAGCCTGGAGCGGCTTCGGGACGACATCCTGCCCGGCGAGCCGCGCGAGCTGGAGCTGGGCGTGATCGAGCTGGCGGACGGCTCCGCGTGCCTCTCGATGCTGCTCGCCCGCGGCGAGGTCGAGCGCGGCGTCCACCGCGAGATCACCCACCACGGCGGCTGGCGCGCGTACCTGGCGACGCTGGGGCGGGAGGCCTGACGGCTGACAGCTGACGCCGGACAGCCGACAGCGGACGGCTGACAGCGAACAGCGAACAGATGACAGCTGACAATTTCGTCATCTGTCATCTGTCATCTGTTCGCTGTCGTCTGTCATCTGTCGCCTGTCACGTGTTCGCCGCCTTCCGGCCGCCGAACGCTGCGGCCCCGAACCCTCGCCGTGGGTTCGGGGCCGCAGTCCGTGGGCCCTGCCGGGCCCGCGGGGTCCGGGCGCGCACCGTCCCTGGGCGCGCCCGGAGTCCGAGGGGGCGTCAGACCGGTCGGGCCGCCAGTTCCTTGGCGGCGCGGGCGCAGTCGCGCGCGATCCGGTCCTCGTTGACGGTGGTCAGCTGGCCCTTCTCGACCACCGCGTTGCCGTTGACGAACAGCACCGACAGCGGCGGGAGCGCGCCGAAGGTGAGCGCGGCGACCGGGTCGGCGATGGAGGAGTGCAGGACCCCGTCGACCTTCCAGAGCGCCAGGTCGGCGAGCTTGCCGACCTCGATCGAGCCGATCTCGTCCTGCCGGCCGAGCACCCGGGCGCCGCCCATGGTGCCGAGGCGCAGCGCCTGACGCCCGGTGAGGGCGGTCGGGGAGCCGTGCAGCCGGTTGATCAGCAGGGCGTTGCGCAGCTCGGTGCCGAGCTCGCCGGACTCGTTGGAGGCGGTGCCGTCCACGCCGAGGCCGACCGGGACGCCGGCCCGGAGCATGTCGGGCACGCGGGCGATGCCGGCCGCGAGGCGGGCGTTGGAGGACGGGCAGTGGGCGACGCCGGTGCCGGTCTCGGCGAACTTGGCGATGTCGGAGTCGTTCATGTGGACGCAGTGCGCCATCCAGACGTCCTCGCCGAGCCAGCCCACCGACTCGAAGTAGTCGGTCGGGCCCATGCCGAACAGCTCCTTGCAGAACTGCTCCTCCTCGGCGGTCTCCGAGCCGTGGGTGTGCAGCCGTACGCCCTTGCGGCGGGCGAGTTCGGCGGACTGGCGGAGCAGGTCGGTGGAGACCGAGAAGGGCGAGCAGGGCGCGATGGCGACGTGCAGCATCGAGCCGAAGGAGGAGTCGTGGTAGGTGTCCACGGCGGCCTCGGAGGCGGCCAGGATGTCGTCCAGCTCCTCGACGGCGTGGTCCGGCGGCAGGCCGCCGTCCTTCTTGCTGCGGTCCATCGAGCCGCGCAGGGCGGTGAAGCGCAGGCCGAGCTCCTGGACGGCCTCGATCGAGGCGCCGAGGACGTCGCCGCCGTCCTTGGGGAAGACGTAGTGGTGGTCCGAGGCGGTGGTGCAGCCGGACTTGAGCAGGGCGGCGGCGGAGCCCTGGCTGGCGGCGTGGACGAGCTTCTCGTCGATCCGGGCCCAGGTCGGGTAGAGGGCGACCAGCCAGTCGAACAGGATGTTGTCCTGGGCGAGGCCGCGGGTGATCCACTGGTAGAAGTGGTGGTGGGTGTTGACCAGGCCGGGGGTGACCAGGTGGCCCTCGGCGTTGATCCGGCGCACCACGTTGTCCAGCCACGCCGGGGCGGGGCCGTCGCCGACGGACTCGATCGTGTTGCCGAGGATGACCACGTGGCCGCGGGCGTACTCGGTGTCGTTGGCGTCGACGGTGGCGATCGCGGCGTTCTCGATCACGATCCGCTGGTCGGCGGGTGGGGGCTGGACTGCCATGGTGTCACTCCTATGGGGGAGGGCCGGGAGGAGCGCACATCGGGCGAGGTGCGCTCCTCCGGGACCGGTCAGGACGGTGTCGCCGTCGGCACCGTCGCGCCGGAGCCCTGGCCGGATCTGGACCGGCGGGTGGTTCCGACGTGGTGGAAGAGCAGGTTGAGCAGGACGGCCATCACGCAGCCGGCCGAGATCCCCGAGTGCATCAGGGTCCGGACGGCCTCCGGGAAGGAGTCGTAGAACGTCGGCACGGCGATCGGGATGATGCCGACACCGAGCGAGACCGACACCAGGATGGTGTGGGAGCTGGACTCCATGCCGGCCTCCGCGAGGGTGCGGATGCCGCTCGCCGCGACCGTGCCGAAGAGCACGATCCCGGCGCCGCCGAGGACGGGCTGCGGCACCAGGGAGACGACCGAGCCCAGCACGGGGAACAGCCCCAGCAGGACCAGGATGCCTCCGCCGGCCGCGACCACGAAGCGGCTGCGGATCTTCGTCAGCGCCACCAGCCCGATGTTCTGGGCGAAGGCGCTGGCGGCGAAGCCGTTGAAGACGGGGCTGATCGCGGTGGCCAGGCCGTCGGCGCGCAGGCCGGCGGCGAGGGTGGGTTCGTCGGCCTCGCGATCGACGATCTTCCCGAGGGCGAGCATGTCGGCGGTGGACTCGGTCATCGAGACCACCATGACGATGCAGAGCGAGACGATCGCGGCGGCGTCGAACACCGGCGCGCCGAAGTGGAACGGGGAGGGGAGCGCGAAGACCTTCGCGTCCCGGACCGCGCCGAAGTCGGCCAGCCCCAGGGGGAGGGCGATCAGGGTGCCGAACGCCAGGCCTATGAGCAGGGACAGCTGCTGCCAGAAGCCGCGCAGCAGCCGGTTGCAGAGCACCACCGCGACGAGGGTGAGCGCGGCGAGGCCGATGGCCCGCATGGAGCCGTACCCGGGGGCGCCCGGCGAGCCGCCGCGCGCCCAGTTGACCGCCACCGGGAGCAGGGAAACGCCGATGAGGGTGATCACGGTGCCCTGGACGACCGGGGGGAAGAACCGGATGAGCTTGCAGAAGTACGGTGCCGCGAGGAAGCACAGGAGCCCCGCGACGATCACCGCTCCGAAGATCACCGGGAGGGCGTCCTTCGGACCGTGCTCCTTGGCGATGGCGATCATGGGCGCGACCCCCGCGAAGGAGACGCCGTTCACGAACGGCAGTCGCGCGCCGATCTTCCAGACACCGAGGGTCTGCAGGAGGGTGGCCAGTCCGGCGGTGAACAGGCTGGCCGAGATGAGCAG
Source organism: Kitasatospora sp. NPDC053308 (assembly GCF_055585785.1). NCBI lineage: Bacteria > Bacillati > Actinomycetota > Actinomycetes > Kitasatosporales > Streptomycetaceae > Kitasatospora > Kitasatospora sp. NPDC053308. The sequence goes on from NZ_JBVJJY010000003.1 coordinate 462,052, forward strand.
GGCGAGGTCGGTGGGGGAGAGCCCCACGCCGGCGCCGACGATGAGCGGGGGTGCGACGACTCCCGCGTACATCGCGGCGACGTGCTGGAGTCCGGTGGAGATCAGTTTCACCGGGGGCAGCACCTCGTCCACGGGGTGGGTTCCCGGCCCGGGCGCGTCGCCGGGGAGGCTGGTGGTCGCGTCCGGGCCAGGGAGTCTTGCAGGGGTGGAACCGCCGTCTGTACTGCTGGTGTTGCTGGGTGCCATGTCGAGCCCCTCTTGTGCCCGTGGCTCCCGGCGCGCCCGCGGCGCTGGAGATCCCCCGAGGACGGGACGGCGGAGCAAGGATTCCTCGGGGCGCTTCTCCAGTGCCCCGGGCCGGCCGCCGTGAGGCAGACACGAACTCCGGTGGGTGGGGGTGGAGAAACAGGTGGTGCGGGTGGAACACGTGGTGCGGGTGGTGCCGGTGAAACAGGTGGTGCCGGTGGAACAGGTGGCACCGGTGGAACGGGTCGTGCGGGGAGCGGACCGGCCCACCCGGACTCGACCGGCCCGTCGGGGCCGGAGGGTGCGGCGATTCCGGGCGGAGTCCACGTGTGCGGGGAGGTCAGGCGACCGGGATGACCGGGACGACGCCCTCACGGTGCACGGTGCCCTCGATCAGGCCGTACATGCGGTCCGCGGCGTAGTAGACCTCGTTGTCGTTCTTGAGGCCGAAGGGCTCCAGGTCGACGAGGAAGTGGTGCTTGTTGGGCAGTTCGAGGCGTACCTCGTCCACCTCGGCGCGGTTGTTGAGGACCCGGGTGCCCATCGCGTGCAGGGTCTGCTGCAGTGAGTAGGAGTAGGTCTCGGCGAACGCCTCCAGCATGTGGCGCTTCACGTGGGCGTAGGAACGGTTCCAGTTGGGCTGGGCCTCGCCGTCCTTGCCGCTGTAGCCGTACTTCCAGCGGGCGGTGACCTGGGTGGCGAGGATGCGGTCGTACGCCTCCTGCAGGGTGGTGTACTTGTCCTTGATGTAGCCCCAGAACTCCGAGTTGGTGGAGTTCATCACGATGAGGTCCTTCAGGCCGGAGATGACCTGGACGGACTCGCCGTCGTAGACGACCTCGGTAGTGCGGGTCTCCTGGCCGTTGCGGACGAAGGAGTGGCCGACCTCCTCCGAGCCGATGAAGCGCGCCGAGTTGTCCGGCGTCTTGATCCGGTCCCAGGCGTACTCCTCGATCCGGATCCGGGCGCTGTGCACGACGCCGCGCTCGGTGTCGTCGACGAAGTGGCGGGCCAGGACGATGCCGAAGGCCTCGGCCGACTCGATCCCGTACTCCTTGGCGAAGGCGTAGACGGTGTTCTTGGTGGTGTCGGTGGGGAGGCAGTTGGCGTTGGACCCGGTGAGGTGGACGTCCTCGAACTCACCCTGGAGGGAGACCGAGACGTTCAGGTCCTTGATCTCGTGCCGGGTGGAGTCGCGGTAGATCCGGACGATGCGGTTCTCCGCCTTGCCGTACTGGTTCTGACCGAGCACGTGGGCCATGACGTGGCTCCTAGAGCTTCCAGGTCGGTCTACTAGCTTCCGCGGTAGACCGAGTATCCGAACGGGTTGAGCAGCAGCGGCACGTGGTAGTGGTGCTGTTCGGGCGCGACCGTGAAGACGATCGAGACCTCGGGGAAGAACGGCGGCTCGGTCGACGTGGGCGCGGAGTACGCGCCGGTGTCGAAGAGCAGCCGGACGACCGAGCCCGCCTCCACGGCCGGCAGGTCCTTGACCCGGCCGTCGGAGTCCGTGGCGGAGGTGCCGAGCACCTTCCAGCCACCCTCGGTGTGCAGTGCGAGCTCGACCGGGACACCCTCGGCCGGGCGGCCGAGGCTGGTGTCGAGCACGTGGGTGGAGATGCCAGTCATGGGTGAAGTGACCTTACTGATGGCAGAGGTGATGGTGCGTCAGGTTGCGGTCGACGGTACCCCGGTGGGAGGGCGCCGGCGCCCGCGACGACTGTTCCGACGGTACGTCAGGAACGCCCCGTCAGGAGCCGTCGAGCAGGCGGCCGAGGCGGATGTCGTTGATCTTGCGCAGCTCCCCGCGGATGATCTCCGCCTCGGTGGCGGCGTCGTTGGGGTAGCGCTCGCGCAGTGCGGCGAGCATGCCGGCCGCGGTGCGGCCGGTCGCGCAGATCAGGAAGACGTGGCCGAACTTCGCCTCGTAGGCGGCGTTGGCCTCGCGCAGTTCGTCGAGGACCGTCCGGTTCACGCCCTGGATGCCGGCCTGCTCGCGCTCGGAGGTGGCGTCGCCCGCCTTGGGCGTGCCGATCCGGGCGTGGCCGGCCATCGCGTCGTGCAGGTCGTCGACCGTCAGCGACGCCATGGCCGCCGCGTTGGCGGCGAACAGGGCTTCGCGGTCGGACCAGGGCTTGGCCTCCGCGACCGCGGCGGCCCAACGGGGGCTGGAGCATACCTCCAGCAGGATCGCCTCCAGCTCGGCGGCATCGGCCGCGGCCAGGGCGTCAAGGGCGTGGGGGTGGTTGGTCACGAGTGGACCTCCTGAAGAGTGGTGCCACCCGCAAAAGCTAGATCGACCCCACCCGGTCGTCAACACTTTGTTGAACGCTTGGTGGTTACGTTTTGAACCGGCCCCCGGTGCCGGGCCCTTTCGTGTGCGATTCGCCAAGTGTGCCCCGCCGCGGCCGGATCCAGACTGGCCGTACCGGCGGGGGCCACCCGTTCGGAGCCCTTCAGGAGGAGGGCTTCGAGCCCTCCTGGCGGTTCAGGTAGTTGTACACCGTGAACCGGCTGACGCCCAGGGCGGAGGCGACCGTCTCCACGCCGTGGCGGACGGTGAAGGCGCCGCGCTCCTCCAGGAGGGCGACGACCCGCTGCTTCTCCAGGCGGTCCAGCTCGGCCAGCGGGCGGCCGTCGAACTGGCGGGCCATCTCGGCCAGCAGCCGGTCCAGGGCGCTGCTCAGGTGCGGCAGCCGGACGGCCAGGGCCGGCGCGCCCTCCCACTCCAGGACGACGTCCTCGGACTTCGCCTCGCCCAGCGGGACGGGCGTCGCGCCGACCGCGTCCAGCAGCGGCTTGACCGCCGCGGCGAGCGGGTGCTCCACGTGCTCGGTCACGGCTTACCGACCTCCTCGTCCAGCTCGTCCAGGACGCTGAGCTGGACGGAGATGCGGGTCGCCCCGGCGTCCAGCGTCTCCCGGAGCAGCTTGCCCACCGCGGCGAGGACCTGCTCGGCCTCGCCTTCGGCGCCGGTCCCGAAGGGGCCGACCGAGACGGCCAGCCCGGCCTCGTCGACGGCCCTGCGGGCCGCCGCGGCGTGCTCCGGGAACGTGTCCAGTTCGAACGGTTCTGTCGTGAACTCCACCATCAATCGCACGGGATCACTGTATCGAGCGGGGGTGCGGTCGGGCAGGGCCTGGGTGATCGAACAGCGGGGATCCCGGCATCGGCGCACCTCACGAGCGTCTTCAACAAAATGTTGCGAGTCCCTTGACACTCGCTTCGTCGGCCGGAGATGCTTCCACCACACAGAATCCCTCTTCCGGATCGTGGAAGTTGCGGATGACGGAAGAGAGATGAGAGGTGATTGACGTGACGGCCGCTGCCAAGCACCACTTCACGGTCAACCTGTCGATCCTGTTCGGCGAGCTGCCCCTGCTGGAGCGCCCCGCCGCGGCCGCCGCGGCCGGCTTCACCGCCGCCGAGCTCTGGTGGCCCTTCGGCGAGGAGCACGACCCCTCCGAGGCCGAGCTGGACGCGCTCCGCAAGGCGTTCACCGACGCCGGGGTGCAGCTCAGCGGCCTCAACTTCCTGGACGACCTGAGCCGGGGCGCCCGCGGTACCGTCTCGGTGCCGTCCGAGCGGGACCGCTTCCGGGCCAACGTCCCGGTCGCCGCCGGCCTCGCCGGCTCGCTCGGCACCAAGGCTCTCAACGCGCTCTACGGCAACCGGGTGGAGGGCGTCGAGGCGGCCGAGCAGGACGCGCTCGCACTGGAGAACCTGGTGCTCGCCGCCCGGGCGGCGCACGAGATCGGCGCCGTCCTGCTGATCGAGGCCCTGAACCGGGCGGAGTCCCCGGACTACCCGCTGGTCTCCGCCGCCGCCGCGGTCGAGGTGGTGGACAAGGTGAACGCCGCCACCGGCCTGGGCAACGCCCGGTTCCTGTGCGACCTCTACCACCTGGCCAAGAACGGCGAGGACCTGGCGCAGGTCATCGACACCCACGCCGACCGGATCGGCCACGTGCAGATCGCCGACAACCCGGGCCGCAACGAGCCCGGCACCGGCGAGCTGGACTTCGAGGACCTGTTCGCCCGGCTCACCGCCGCCGGCTACACCGGCCCGATCGGCCTGGAGTACCGCCCCTCCACCGGCGTCAGCGCCGACAGCTTCGGGTGGCTGCCGCGCGAGCTGCGCGCCGCCCGCTGACGCGCGCACCCGGCAGCGCCCGCCGCCGCGAGCCGTCCGGCCGCGTCGGCCACGCGAACCGCGTGCCGCCGGGCAACCCGACCTCCCCCCCCGCACACGTAAGGAACTCGACGCGATGAGCCGCAAGATCGCCTTCATCGGCCTCGGCATCATGGGCAGCCCGATGGCCGCCAACCTGGTCAAGGCCGGCCACCACGTCACCGGCTTCAACCTCACCCAGCCGCAGATCGACGCGCTGGTCGCGGCCGGCGGCCACGGCGCCACCTCCATCGCGGACGCGGTGAAGGACGCCGAGGTCGTCATCACCATGGTCCCGGCCGACCCGCAGGTCGAGCAGGTCATCCTGGGCGAGGGCGGCGTGCTGGAGAACGCCAAGCCCGGCACCCTGGTGATCGACATGTCCTCGATCACCCCGCAGACCTCGATCAAGGTCGAGGCGGCCGCCAAGGAGAAGGGCATCCGCACCCTGGACGCCCCGGTCTCCGGCGGCGAGGCCGGCGCCATCGAGGCCGTCCTGTCGATCATGGTCGGTGGCGCCGCCGAGGACTTCGCCGAGGCGAAGCCGCTGTTCGACGCGCTCGGCACCACGGTCATCCACGTCGGCCCGGCCGGAGCCGGCCAGACCGTCAAGGCCGCCAACCAGCTGATCGTCGCCGTCAACATCCAGGTGCTCGCCGAGGCCGTGGTGTTCCTGGAGAACGCCGGCGTCGACCTGCAGGCCGCCCTGGACGTGCTCGGTGGCGGCCTGGCCGGCTCGACCGTGCTCAACCGCAAGAAGGCGAACATGCTCAACCGCGAGTTCGCCCCGGGCTTCCGGATCGACCTGCACCACAAGGACATGGGCATCGTCACCGATGCCGCCCGCGCCGTGGGCGCCGCGCTGCCGGTCGGCGCCGTGGTGGCCCAGCTGGTCGCCTCCGCCCGGGCCAACGGCGACGGTTCGCTCGACCACTCGGCGCTGCTGCGCGGCGTCGAGCGCCTCTCCGGCCGCGAGGTCAAGTAGTACCCCGGGGAGCTCCCGCGCGGAGCTCCCCGGCCCACCCTTGCGGGGGCTTCCGCGCGGAGCCCCCGCCCCCGAACTCCTCCTGGCGGCGTGTACCCATCCGGTCGTGCCCGCGCCGCCAGGAGGTACGACCCGACCGGCGAGCGGGCCGGGGCTCATCCGCCCGCCCGCCGGTCGATCCAGCCGGTGATGCGTAACCCCTCCCAGGGGGCACTTCGGTCGTGCCTGCGCGTCGCCTGGCCCCTCCCCGCCGAGGGGAGCCCCCCGTACGTCGGAAGCGGGACGGGGGGAACGGCGGGGAGGGGTCGCACCCCTCCGGATCTCCCCGTGGAGGTCGTACCCCCGCGCATCTCCCTGCGGAGGTCAGACCCCCGCGGATCTTCCCGCGGAGGCCGGCACTCCCCGGGTCTCCGGGAGGGGGTCGCACCCCCGGGTCTCCGGGCCCATGCTGGACGCACTCCGCAAGAACCACGCCACACCCGTACGGAAGCGAGGACCGCACCATGCCCCCCACCCCTCACCAGGGCCATGTGGTCGTCGCCCCCGACAAGTTCAAGGGCACCCTGGAGGGCGCCGAGGTGGCCGCCCGGATCGCCGCCGGGATCCGCCGCGCCGCGCCCGGCACCGAGGTGCGCGAGCTGCCCGTCGCCGACGGCGGCGAGGGCACCCTGGCCGCCGCCCTGGCGGCCGGCTTCGACCGGGTCGCGGCGAAGGTGGCCGGTCCGACCGGCCTGCCGGTGGACGCCGCGCTCGCCGTCCGCGGCGACACCGCCGTGGTCGAGCTGGCGCAGGCCTCCGGCCTCGCCCGGCTGCCCGGCGGTCGCACCGCCCCGCTCACGGCCGGGTCCTACGGGGTCGGCCAGCTGATCGCCCGGGCCGTGTCGCTCGGCGCCAAGCGGATCGTGCTGGGCCTCGGCGGCAGCGCCGGAACCGACGGCGGAGCGGGCATGGTGCAGGCGCTCGGGGTACGCCTGCTCGATGCCGACGGCGCCGAACTCCCGCCCGGCGGAGCCGCGTTGCGCAAGCTCGCCGAGGTCGACCCCGGCCCGCTGGCGGACCTGCTGGCCGGCGTCGAGGTCGTGGTGGCCTGTGACGTGGACAATCCGCTGCTCGGGCCGCGCGGCGCCACCGCCGTCTACGGCCCGCAGAAGGGCGCGGACGGCGAGGACCTGGTGGTCCTGGAGGAAGGCCTGACCCGGTTCGCCGACCTGGTCGCCGCGGCCACCGGCCGTGACCTGCGGGAGGCCCCCGGCGCCGGGGCCGCGGGCGGGGTGGGCTTCGCCGCCCTCGCCCTGCTCGGCGCCACCATGCGACCCGGCATCGAGCTGCTGCTCGATCTGCTGGGCTTCGACGAGGCCGTGCGTGGGGCACGCCTCGTCGTGACCGGCGAGGGCTGCCTGGACGCTCAGACGCTCCACGGCAAGGCCCCCGCCGGAGTTGCCGCGGCGGCCGCCCGGGCGGGGGTTCGGGTGGCTGCCGTGGCAGGTCGGCTGGAGCTCGCCGAGCCCGAGTGGCGGGCGGCCGGCTTCGCCGCCGCGATCGCCCTGACCGACCTGGCCGAGCAGCCGGGGGACAGCATGACCAGGGCGGCCGAGCTGGCCGAGGTCGCGGGGGAGAGGCTGGCCGGCGAGCTGCTGGCGCGCTGAACCCCCGGCCGGTTCGCAGCGGACCCTCGTACGTTCCTCCATTGACGTTTTGTTGAAGGCGGGCCTAGGCTCCCCGCAATCCCTCGCCTCCCCGGGTCCGGCCCACCCCCCCACACCACCCCAACTCCCAGGTTCCGGAGGTCTCCCATGCCTTTCAGCCAGCCGACGGTGATCCGCTCCCGGCGGGTGTTCCTGCCCGACGGGGAGCGCCCCGCGGACGTGCTGATCCGGGACGGGAAGATCGAGCAGGTCGTCGCGCACGGCGAGCTCACGGTCGGCGACCGCGAACTCGCCGACCTCGGCGACACCGCCCTGCTGCCCGGCCTGGTCGACACCCACGTGCACGTCAACGAGCCCGGCCGCACCGAGTGGGAGGGCTTCGCCACCGCCACCCGGGCCGCCGCGGCCGGCGGCGTCACCACGATCATCGACATGCCGCTCAACTCGATCCCGCCCACCACCACGGTGGAGGGCCTGCTGGCCAAGCGGAAGACCGCCGACGGCCAGGCCTGGGTCGACCTCGGCTTCTGGGGCGGCGCCGTCCCCGGCAACGTGCCGGACCTCGAACCCCTGCACCGCGAGGGCGTGTTCGGCTTCAAGAGCTTCCTCGCGCCCTCCGGGGTGGATGAGTTCCCGCACGTCGAGGCCGCCGACCTGGAGGCCGCCCTGGCCGAGCAGGCCCGGATCGGCGCGCTGGCCATCATCCACGCCGAGGACCCGGCCGTCCTCGCCGCCGCCCCGCAGCAACCCGGCGTCCACTACCGCGACTTCCTGGCCTCCCGCCCCGACGACGCGGAGACCGCGGCCGTCGCCCACCTGCTGGACACCGCCCGGCGCACCGGAGCCCGGGTCCACATCCTGCACGTCTCCTCCGCCGCCGTGCTGCCACTGCTGCGCCAGGCCCGCGAGGACGGCGTCCGGGTGACCGCCGAGACCTGCCCGCACTACCTGACCCTCGCGGCCGAGCAGGTGCCCGACGGCGACACCGCCTTCAAGTGCTGCCCGCCGATCCGCGACGAGTCCAACCGGGACGCGCTCTGGGAGGCCCTGGCGAACGGCGAGTTCATCGCCGTCGTCTCCGACCACTCGCCCTCCACCCCCGACCTCAAGCTGCTGCCCGAGTACGGCGGCAACGGGGACTTCGCGGCCGCCTGGGGCGGCATCGCCTCGCTGCAGCTCGGCCTGCCGGCCGTCTGGACCGAGGCCCGCCGCCGCGGCCACACCCTGTCCGACGTCGTGCGCTGGATGTCCGCCGGACCGGCCGAACTGGTCGGCCTCACCGGCACCAAGGGCGCCATCGCGCCCGGCCACGACGCCGACCTGGTCGCCTTCGACCCCGACGGCGAGTTCGCCGTCCGGGCGAGCGGGCTGCACCACCGCAACCCGGTGACCCCGTACGCGGGCCGCACCCTCACCGGCGCGGTGCGCACCACCTGGCTGCGCGGCCGCGAGGTGGACACCGGCGCCCGCCCCTTCGGCCGGCAGCTCACCCGGCCCGCCGCCCCCGCCGCCCCCGCCCACCCCTCCGATCGTGCCTAGAGGAGAGTCAGTGACCACCGCAGACACCCCGAGTGCTCCCTTCACCGAACTGGTCAACCTGGCCTCCCGACTGCTCGGCGCGGGCGTCGTCGCCACCAACGAGGACACCTTCGCGGACGCCGAGAACCTGCTGGTCGCCAAGCCGGCCGAGTTCCGCCCGCACACCTTCGGCCACAAGGGCCAGATCATGGACGGCTGGGAGTCCAAGCGCCGCCGCGGCGTCTCCGCCGAGCAGCCGCACCCCACCGACCAGGACCACGACTGGGCGATCGTCCGGCTCGGCGTGGGCGGCGTGATCCGCGGCGTGATCGTGGACACCGCCCACTTCACCGGCAACTACCCGGAGTCCGGCTCCGTCGAGGCCGCGTCCGTCCCCGGCCACCCCTCGCCCGAGGAGCTGCAGGACGCCGAGTGGACCACGATCGTGCCGCGCACCCCGCTGCGCGGGAACACCGCCCACGAGTTCGCCGTCGAGGACGCCACCCGCTACACCCACGTGCGGCTCAACATCTTCCCGGACGGCGGCGTCGCCCGGCTGCGGGTGCACGGCGAGGTGCTGCCCGACCCGCGCGAGCTGGACGGCCTCACCTTCGACCTGGCCGCCCAGGAGTACGGCGGCGTGGCCGAGGCGGCGTCCGACCGCTACTTCTCCTCCCCGCACAACCTGAACGCTCCCGGTCGCGCCTCCGTCATGGGCGAGGGCTGGGAGACCCGGCGTCGGCGCGACAAGGCCAACGACTGGGTGCAGATCGCCCTGGCCGGGGGCGGTGAGGTCCTGGCCGCCGAGGTGGACACCACCCACTTCGTCGCCAACGCCCCCGGCTGGGCCGACCTGATCGGCTTCGACGCCTCGACCGGGGCCGACCCGGCCGAGGGCGAGTGGTTCGAGCTGCTGCCCCGCACCCGGCTCCAGCCCGACACCCGGCACCGCTTCCGGCTGGACGCCGGCCGCCCGGTGACCCATGTGCGGATCAACGTCTACCCGGACGGCGGGCTCGCCCGCCTCCGGCTCACCGGCCGCCTCACCGAGGCCGGGCGCGCGGCCCTCGCGCTGCGCTGGTTCGACGCCCTCCCGGCCGCCGAGGCCACCGCGGCTCTCACCGGGGCCGGGCTGACCGCCGACGAGGCGGCCGCGCTGACCGCCGCCCGTCCGCTCGCGGACCCGGCCGCGGCCGGCGCCGCCGTCGCGGCGCTCCAGCCGGCCGACGGCCCCGACGGCGAGCAGTCCTCCCGCCGCCGCTCGGCCGTCTGGCGCCTGCTCGGCGTCTGAGCCGGCCCGCCCGGGCCCCGGCCTCCGGCCTTCCGCTCTCCGGTTTTCCGGTCTCCGGCGTGGCCCGGCGCTCGCCGCGTGCCAGGCCTGCGCGCCGGGCACTCGCGGCGCCCGCGCGACGCGCCGTCAGCCCTTCCTCCACGCACCGCCCTTATCGACCCTGAAGGACCCTCCATGTCCAAGATCCTGACCACGGAGTCCGGCGCCCCGGTCGCCGACAACCAGAACTCGGCCTCGGCCGGCGAGTACGGCCCGCTGCTGATCCAGGACCAGCAGCTGCTGGAGAAGCTGGCCCGCTTCAACCGCGAGCGCATCCCGGAGCGCGTCGTGCACGCCCGCGGCTCCGGCGCGTACGGCTACTTCGAGGTCACCGACGAGGTCTCGCAGTACACCCGGGCGGCTTTCCTCTCCGAGGTCGGCAAGCGCACCGAGGTCTTCCTGCGCTTCTCCACCGTGGCCGGCAACCTGGGCGCCAGCGACGCGGTGCGCGACCCGCGCGGCTTCGCCGTGAAGTTCTACACCGAGGAGGGCAACTACGACCTCGTCGGCAACAACACCCCGGTGTTCTTCATCAAGGACCCGATCAAGTTCCCCGACTTCATCCACTCCCAGAAGCGCGACCCGTACACCGGCGTGCAGGAGGCGGACAACGTCTGGGACTTCTGGGCCCACTCGCCGGCCTCGACCCACCAGATCACCTGGCTGTTCGGCGACCGCGGCATCCCGGCCTCGTACCGTCACATGAACGGGTACGGCTCGCACACCTACCAGTGGGTCAACGCCGACGGCGACGCCTACTGGGTGAAGTACCACTTCAAGACCAACCAGGGCATCCGCTGCCTGGACGCCGCCCAGTCCGCCGAGGTGCTCGGCGCCGACGCCGACTCGCACCAGCGCGACCTGCACCAGGCCATCGAGCGCGGGGTGTTCCCGTCCTGGACCCTCTACGTCCAGCTGATGCCGGTCGCCGAGGCCGCGGACTACCGCTTCAACCCCTTCGACCTCACCAAGGTGTGGCCGCACGCCGACTACCCGCTGGTCAAGGTCGGCCGCCTGGTCCTCAACAAGAACCCGGAGAACGTCTTCGCCGACGTCGAGCAGTCCGCGTTCTCGCCGAACAACTTCGTGCCCGGCATCGGCCCGTCCCCGGACAAGATGCTCCAGGGCCGGCTGTTCGCCTACGCGGACGCCCAGCGCTACCGCCTCGGCGTCAACCACACCCAGCTGCCGGTGAACGCCCCGCGCGCCACCGAGGCCGCCAACTACGGCCGGGACGGTTTCATGGCCGCCAACACCGCGGGCCGCGGCAAGAACTACGAGCCCAACTCGTACGACGGCCCCGCCCAGACCGACAACGCGCTCGCCGCGCCGGTCAAGGTCGACGGCCACACCGGCACCTACACCACGCCGGCCCACAGCAAGGACGACGACTTCTTCCAGGCCGGTGAGCTGTACCGGCTGATGTCGGCCGGTGAGAAGACCCGCCTGATCGACAACATCGCGGGCTTCCTGGCGCAGGTCACCCGGGACGACATCATCGAGAAGAACCTCGCCCACTTCCACGCCGCGGACGAGGAGTACGGTGCCCGCCTCGCGGCCGCCGTCGCCAAGCTCCGCGCGGGCGAAGAGGCCTGACCGGCCGCCAAGCCGCCAAGCCGCCAAGCCGCCGGCCGCCGGGCGACCGGCCGACCAACCTTCGACCGCACCTCCCGAATGGCCGCCGGGCCCGCACCCGGCGGCCGCAGGACGGGCTCCTCCCCCCAGGGCAGTGGGGGAGGGGCCCGTCGTGGTGCTTCCGGGGCGCGGCCGGCCCCGACCGGAGGTTGCTGCACGGAATGTTCACGGATATTCACGGACGGCAGTCGCCGGAGCCACCGGGTCGTTAGGCTGGGCTTGCCCGCGGTCGCTCCGTGGGGGGACATCGGAAGGGGACGACATGTCGACACCAGCCCCGGGTCGTCACGCCGCGCTGGACCAGGGCCTGACCGGTCCGTTCACCTCCCTGCAGCACGCCCTCAGACTGCTGGAGGCGGTCGACCGCCACCCCGACGGCGCCACCCTGGTGGGCCTCGCGCGGGAGACCTCGCTCGGGCTGCCGACCGTCCGGCGGCTCGCGGAGATCCTGGAGATCGAGGGCTACCTCCAGTGCCAGGACGGCGGTTGGGTGCTCGGCGGCACCTTCGCGCTGCTCGGGCAGCACAACCGGGAGCAGCTGGTGAAGGCCCGGCTCGACCGCAAACTCGCCGAACTCCGTGACGAGTTGGGCGCTGCGGTGTACTTCACCCGGTACCACGAGGGCGAGTTGTCGGTCGAGGCGGTCTCGGCGGCCGAGTACGCGCCGGCGGTGCAGGAGTGGGTGGACTTCCGGGCCACCGCGCACGCCAGTGCGATCGGCAAGTGCCTGCTCGGCCAGCTGGACGCGGACGCCCGGCGCGACCACCTCTCCCGCCACCCGGTCGCCCGGCTCACCTCCCGCACCGTCACCGACGCCGACCAGCTGATGCACCGGCTGGAGCGCCAGCCCGCCACGGTGCCGGTGCTGGACATCCAGGAGTACGCACTGGGCACGGTGTGCGCGGCGGTGCCGATCACGGCGGGCAGCACGGTCGGCTGCCTGGCCACCTCGATGCCGGTGGCCAACATCCACAAGCTGAAGGCCGCCGCCGAGCTGCTGGCCGCCCGGGCGGCGCCACTGCTGCTGGCGATGGCGGTCTGACGGCCGGACGGCACGGGAGTTCGCGGGAGCCCCATCGGGAGAACCGGTGGGGCTCCCCGCGTTTCCCGGGCCGTCCGCCGGTGCACATCACTTATTAGACTCGATGTCGATAAGGGCCGCCGAAACCCTTGTCCCGGCCGTTACCCGCGAGTACGTTGCTGGGAGTCGAGCCGCCGCTCCCAGGTCAGGAGGGCCTGCCATGCCCCGCACCACCCCCGTCCCCGCCCTCGCCGCTCCCGCCGCCCGCGTGCACGACAGCCTCGTCCTGGAGCCCCGGGACGTCCGCTTCGACTGGGCCGGGCTGCCGCTGCACTGGATCCCGGACGAGCCGATGGCCACCCACGTCATCAACGTGCTGCACCTGCTGCTGCCCGAGGGCGAGCGCTGGTTCGTCAAGGTGTTCAAGGAGGCGCTGCCGCTCATCCGGGACGAGCGGCTGCGCGAGGAGGTGCTCGGCTTCATCGGGCAGGAGGCCATCCACGCCGAGGCCCACCAGGAGGTCCTCGACCACCTGCTGGGCCAGGGGCTCGACCCCCGGCCGTACGTCCGCCAGGTCTCCTGGCTGTTCCGGCGGATCCTCGGCGACAAGCCGGGGCTGACGCCGGCCCAGCGGCGCGAGAACGTCATCGAGAGGGTCGCCTTCATCGCGGCCATCGAGCACTTCACCGCCTTCCTCGGCAACTGGGCGCTCAACTCCCCGGGCCTGGACCGCGCCGAGGCCGACCCGACGATGCTCGACCTGCTGCGCTGGCACGGCGCCGAGGAGGTCGAGCACCGCAGCGTCGCCTTCGACCTGATGGTCCACCTGGACCCGGGCTACCTCCGGCGGGTCCGCGGGATGGTGATCTCCGGGCCGCTGCTGGTCCACCTGTGGGTGCGCGGCGCCCGCTTCATGCTCGCCGCCGATCCGACCCTGGACGGGCGACTCAAGCCCACCTGGCGCGAGGCCGGGCGGATCGCCAAGCGCGGCCTGCTGCCGGATCCGCTCAAGTCGATCCGCTCCGGGCTGCGGTACCTGCGGCCGGGCTACCACCCGACCCAGGAGGGCTCCTCCAGTCAGGCGCTGGGCTACCTCGCCAGCTCCCCGGCCGCCCGCGCGGCCGCCGCGAGGGGCTGACGGCGGACAGGTTTCAACGAACAGGTTTCAGCGGACAGATTTCAGACGACAGCTTTCAGCAAACAGAAAACGTTATCTGTCATCTGTTATCTGTCATCTGTCCCCGTCCCCCGTCGCCCGCACGCTGTCCGCTGCTCGCGGACCTCCCCCCGCCACGCCCCTCTCCCACGCCAAGGACCCGCCGGATGGACCTGCTCACCCCGCCCCCCGACCTCTACGGCCGCCCCCGAGCCGACGGCTTCATCCGGTGGATCACCGCGTTCGGCGACCGCTACTCCCCGGCCCTCGGCGGCCCGCTGCTGCGCCGCAACCCCCGCCGCCCGTTCAGCCGCCCCCTCCCGCCGCTGCAGCTGGTGGTCACCGCACGCCGCGAACTCGCCGCCGATGTCGTCGAGTTGAGCCTCGCCGACCCGTCCGGCGGTCCGCTGCCGGGCTGGCAACCCGGAGCCCACCTGCGGCTCGTCCTGCCCTCCGGTCGCGAGCGCCACTACTCCCTCTGCGGGGACCCGGCCGACCGCACCGCCTACCGCATCGCCGTCCGGCGGCTCCCCGAGGGCGGCGGCGGGTCCGTCGAGGTCCACGACACCCTGCACCCCGGCGCCCGGCTCACCGCCCGCCGCCCCCGCAACGGCTTCGCCTTCTGCGCGGAACCCGCCGTCCTCCTGCTCGCCGGCGGCATCGGCATCACCCCGCTGCTGCCGATGGCCCGGGAGGCGCAGCGGCACGGCCTGGACTGGCGCCTGGTGCACGTCGGCCGGAGCGCCGACACCCTCCCGTACGCCGAGGAGCTGCGGGCCCTGGACCCCGCGCGCGTGGTGCTGCGCGCCGACGACGAGCACGGCGGCGTCCCCACCGGCGCCGAGCTGCTCGCCCACGCCCCGGACGGCGCCGCCGTCTACTGCTGCGGCCCGGCCCCGATGCTCTCCGCCGTGCAGCGCGCGCTGGACGGCTCCTCGGCCACCGCCCTGCACTTCGAGCGCTTCGGCGCCGCCCCGATCACCGACGGCGTGCCCTTCGCCGTCCGCCTCGGCGCCGACGGCCCGACCCTGGACGTGCCCGCCGACCGGTCCGCCCTGGACGTGCTGCGCGAGGCCCGCCCGGACCTCCCGTACTCCTGCCGCCAGGGCTTCTGCGGCACCTGCGAGGTCCGCGTGCTGGCCGGGTCCCCCGACCACCGGGACCGCCGCCTCACCCCGGAGCAGCGTGCCGCCGGCGCCCTGCTGCCCTGCGTCTCCCGGGCCGCCGAGGGCGAGACCCTCGTGCTCGACCTCTAGCCCGACCTCCAGAAGGAGCCCCCGATGCCCTCCTCGGCGAAAGCGACCCCCGCCTTCCGCTACGGCGAGCGCGACCTCGCCCGCTTCCGCGAGACCCAGCAACTCGCCTACCACTGCGCCGAACAGGTCGCCGCCTGGATCGAACCGGGCGTCACCGAGCGGCAGGCCACCGCCGAGCTGCGCCGCTGCCTGGTCGCCGCCGGGGTGCAGGACTTCTTCCACGTCCCCTTCGCCTGGTTCGGCGACCGTACGGCGTTCCGCCACTTCCACACCCCGCTGCAGTTCTTCGCCGGCAACCGCCGACTGGAGGAGGGCATGCCGTACGTGCTGGACTGCGCGCCCGTCGTGGACGGCTACACAGCCGACATCGGGTACGGGGGCAAGGTCGGCGAGAACCGGATCTGGGACCGGCTCGCCGCCGACCTCCGGGTGTACCGCGAGCTGATCCTCGCCGAGGTGCGGGCCCGCAAGCCGCTGAACGAGGTGTACGCGGCGGTGGACGCGCAGCTCGCCGCGCACGGCTACGACAACCGCCACCAGGTGTACCCGGGCCGGGTGATCGGCCACCAGGTCACCCGCACCACGGCGCGCGGCCCGGCCGGGGTGAACGTCTTCGGCTTCGGCGTGCGCACCCTGCAGACCCTCGGCCGCGAGTTCGTCTCCGAGCGCCTGCACGGCCGGTCACCGCTGTGGGCGGACGGCCGGTCGTCCCGGCACGCGCCCACCCCGGGCCTGTGGGCGGTCGAACCGCACATCGCCTTCCGCGGTGTGGGCATCAAGTTCGAGGAACTGCTGGTGGTCACCGAGGACGACGCCTACTGGCTGGACGACGACCTGCCGCACGTCCGCCGCTGGACCGCCTCCGCCACCGCCGATCGGACTGCGCCCGAGCAGACTGCCCAGCAGACGGACCCTGAGCAGCCCGCCGCCGAGCCGAGCACCGAGCCGAGCACCGGCCCGAGCACCGAGCCGACCGCCCTGGAGGCCACCCGATGACGCCCTCGCCGAGCCCGGTCCGCCGCCGGACCGTCCACTCCGGCGGCCTGCCGCTCGCCGTCTTCGAGCAGGGCGACCCCGCGGCCCCCACCGTCCTCCTGGTCCACGGCTACCCCGACACCCACGCGGTCTGGGACGACATCGCCGCCGACCTCGCCCGGGACCACCACGTGGTCCGCTACGACGTCCGCGGCGCCGGTGAGTCCGGCGTCCCCGCCGACCGCGAGGGCTACCGGCTGGAGCACCTGGCCGAGGACCTGTTCGCCGTCGCCGACGCGGTCAGCCCGGAGCGCCCGGTCCACCTGCTCGCCCACGACTGGGGCTCGATCCAGTCCTGGGAGGCCGTCACCGCGCCCGGCGCCGAGCGCCGGATCGCCTCGTACACCACGATGTCCGGCCCCAGCCTGGACCACATGGGGTTCTGGCTGCGCCACCGGCTGCGCCGCCCGACCCCGCGGCACCTGAAGCAGCTGGTCCACCAGGGCCTGCACTCCTGGTACATCACCGCCTTCCACCTTCCCTTCCTCGCCCCCGGCGTCTGGCGCCTGGGCCTGGCGCGGGCCTGGCCGCGGGTGCTGCGCGACCTGGAGCACGTCACGCCGCGGGCCGGCCACCCGCAGCGCAGCCTGCGCCGCGACGCGGTCCGCGGCATCGAGCTGTACCGGGCCAACTTCCGCCCGACGATGGGAAGTCCGCGCGAGCGGCGGACCGAGGTGCCGGTCCAGCTGGTCACCCTCACCCGGGACCGCTACGTCGGCACCTACCTCTCCGAGGGCCTGGAGCGCTGGGTGCCGAAGCTGACCCGCAGGACGCTGCACGCCGGCCACTGGTCGGCGCTGCTGGAGAAGGGAGCCACCGTGGCCGGACTGGTCCGCGAGTTCACCGCCCGCACCGAGGCCGAGCGCGCCGGGCAGGCCGTCGGGGACGAACTCGCCCTGGACGACGGCCGGTTGGTGGTCGTCACCGGCGGCGGCAGCGGCATCGGCCGGGCCACCGCGCTCGCCTTCGCCGAGGAGGGCGCCCGGGTGGTGGTCTGCGACGTCGACCTCGCCGCCGCCGAGCGCACCGCCGAACTCGCCTCGCTGGTCGGCCCGGTGGCGCACGCCTACCGGGTGGACGTCTCCGACGGCGCCGCCG
Organism: Kitasatospora sp. NPDC053308; assembly: GCF_055585785.1. Lineage (NCBI taxonomy): Bacteria > Bacillati > Actinomycetota > Actinomycetes > Kitasatosporales > Streptomycetaceae > Kitasatospora > Kitasatospora sp. NPDC053308. Next base: position 479,148 of record NZ_JBVJJY010000003.1, read on the forward strand.
TGGACGCCTTCGCGCAGAGCGTCGCGGCCGAGCACGGGGTGCCCGACGTGGTGGTCAACAACGCGGGCATCGGCCATTCCGGGACGTTCCTGCAGACCACCGAGAAGGAGTGGCAGCGGGTCCTGGACGTCAACCTCTGGGGCGTGATCCACGGCTGCCGCGCCTTCGGCACCCTGATGGCGGACCGCGGCCAGGGCGGCCACATCGTCAACGTCTCCTCGGCCGCCGCCTACCTGCCCTCCAAGGCGCTGACCGCCTACGCCACCAGCAAGGCCGCGGTGTTCATGCTCTCGGACTGCCTGCGCGCCGAGTTCGTCGGCCACGGCATCGGCGTCTCCACCATCTGCCCGGGCATCGTCGACACCAACATCACCCGTACCTCGACCTTCTCCGCCACCAGCGCCGCCGAACAGGCCGCCAAGCGGGCCCGCGCGGCCAAGCTCTACGCCCGCCGCGGCTTCCCGCCGGAGGTGGTCGCCACCGCGATCCTCGCCGCCGTCCGCACCGGCAAGCCCGTGGTCCCGGTGACCCCGGAGGCCAAGGCCGCCCGCTTCCTCTCCCGCCTCAGCCCCGGCCTGCTCCGCCTGGCCGCCCGCCTCAACGTCACCTGACCGGGGGAACGTCACCGGAACGGACCAGTCACGCCTGCGATATCAAGAGTCTTGGAATTGATATCGCAGGCTCGCTCCGGTCCAGGAGGTCGACCATGGCCCGCACCGTGATAGACGTCAACGACGAACTGCTCGCCGAGGCCGCCGAGATCCTCGGTACGACGACCAAGGTCGCCACCGTCAACGCAGCCCTCGAAGACCTCGTGAAGCGGCGCAAGCGCGAGGAGTTCATGGCCTGGCTGGCTGAGGGCGGACTACCCGATCTCACCGGGCCGGTGGAAAAGGATGAGTGACCGCTTCCTGATCGACGCGTCTGCGTTCGCCCGCTTCTCCAAACCGGTGGTCAGGGAGGTCCTCCACCCGCTGATCATCAGGGGAGTGGTGGCGATCTGTGGCGCCGTCGAACTGGAGATCATGCACAGTGCCCGCTCCGAGTCGGACGCCATTCGGGTCCGGGAGGGCCTGAGCGGCTTCGACTGGCTGTCCACCCCTGACGAGGTCTGGGACCGCGCCATCGAGGTGCAGGCGCTCCTCACGGCCGGGGGCAACTGGCGGGCACTGTCGGTACCGAACCTCGTCATCGCGGCCACTGCCGAGCGCCATGCCGCCACCGTCCTGCACTACGACGGCGACTACGACATGATCGCCGCCGTCACCGGCCAGCCGACCCGGTGGGTCGTGCCGCCCGGCACCGCCGACTGACGGCCTGACGGACCCGGGTCGGCCGTCCCCGGGCTGTGAGAGCATCCGGGTCCATGGAGACGACAACCGCGCTGTGGTCCTTCGCCCTCGTCGTGGGGCTGCTCACGCTGACGCCCGGGCTCGACACCGCGCTGGTCCTGCGGACCTCCGCGCTGGGCCGGCGGCGTCAGGCGTGGGGCGTGGTGCTGGGGATCCAGACCGGGACGCTGATCTGGGGCACGCTGACCTCCGCCGGGGTGACGGCGCTGCTGACCGCCTCGCACGTGGCCTACGAGGTGCTGCGCTGGGCGGGGGCCGCGTACCTGGTGTGGATGGGCGTCGGGATGCTGCGCGACCGGGGCGACCGGCGCGACCGGGGCGACCGGGGCGACCGGGGCGACCGGGGCGTCCGGGGCGTCCGGGGCGTCCGGGCGGCCGACGAGGCGGAGCCGACGACCGGGGGCGGGTTCGGGCACGGCTGGCGGCGGGGCACGCTGACCAACCTGCTGAACCCCAAGGTCGGGGTCTTCTACGTGGCCGTGCTCCCGCAGTTCATCCCCGCCGGCGCCCCGCACTTCGCCGCCGGTGTGGCGCTGACCTGCGTCCACGTCGCGCAGGGCCTGCTCTGGTCGACCGTCCTGGTGGGCTTCGCCCGGGTGCTGCGCGGCTGGTTGCGCCGGCCGGCCGCGCGCAGGGTGATGGACCGGGTGACCGGCGCGGTCGTGCTGGGGTTCGGCCTGAAGCTGGCGCTCGCCGACTGAGCCGGGGCCCGGACGCCCGGGCGGGGTCAGCCCGGGGCGCGGGCGGGCCCGGGCGCGCGGGCGGCTACGCGGCGTGGGTCCGGGATTCCCGCGGTTCGGCGGGAGCGGTCGGAGCGGCCGGGGCGGTCAGGCCGGTGTCGTGGTGGATCGGCCCGTCGCCGGCGCTCAGCGGCAGGCAGCTGCCGCCGCGTCGGTGCGCGATGATCTCGGCGGCGACGGAGACCGCCGTCTCCTCCGGGGTGCGCGCGCCGAGGTCGAGGCCGATGGGGGAGCGCAGCCGGGCCAGTTCGGCCTCGGTGAGTCCCGCCTCGCGCAGCTTCGCCTGGCGGTCCCGGTGGGTGCGGCGCGAGCCCATGGCGCCGACGTAGCCGACCGGCAGCCGCAGGGCGCGCTCCAGCAGCGGCACGTCGAACTTGGCGTCGTGGGTGAGCACGCAGAGCACGGTCCGCCCGTCGATCCGGTCGAGCTGGGAGTCGAGGTAGCGGTGCGGCCAGTCGACCACGACCTCGTCGGCCTCGGGGAAGCGACGGGCGGTGGCGAAGACGGGCCGGGCGTCGCAGACGGTGACGTGGTAGCCGAGGAACCTGCCGATCCGTACCACCGCGGCGGCGAAGTCGATGGCCCCGAACACCAGCATCCGCGGGGCGGGCACGTAGGACTCGACGAAGCAGGTGACGGTGCCGCGTTCGTCCTCGTCGCAGGGGCGGCCGTCCAGGCCGAGGACGAGCCGGCCGGTCCGTCCGGCCTCCAGCATGGCCCGGGCCTCGGCCGCGATCGCCCGCTGCAGGCCGCCGACCGTGGACGGGCCGGTGGAAAGCGCCCCGGTGACGCCGTCGGCGGTGACCGCGAGGGTAGCGCCGAGCAGACCGACCGGGCCGTCGATCACCCGCGCCAGGGCCACCGGCGTGCCGGCGGCGATGTGCGCGATCCCGGCGTCCAGCCCGGCGTCGGTCCCCGGCACGACCGGCTGGACGAACACGTCCAGGATCCCGCCGCAGGTCAGGCCGACGGCGAAGGCGTCCTCGTCGCTGAACCCGAAGCGTTCCAGCACCGGTTCGCCGCTCTCGATCGCGTCCTGGCACAGCTCGTACACCGCGCCCTCGACGCAGCCGCCGGAGACGCTGCCGATCGCCTCGCCGTCCGCGTCGACGGCCAGTGCCGCCCCCGGGTCGCGCGGAGCGCTGCCGGAGACGCCGACCACGGTGGCCACGGCGAAGGTGTGCCCGGTCGCGTGCCAGGCCTGCAGCTGCTCGGCGATGTCCTGCATGGCGGGGGCTCCTTACTCGGTTTCGACAGTAGCGGGGACGCCGCCGTACGGGAAACGGTCCCGTACGGCGGCGGTGGTGCCGGGGCGGTGGTGCCGGGCGGTGGTGCGGCGGGGGTGGTGCGGGGACGGATCCCCTGGGACAGCCGCGGGGGCCGGTCAGTGCACGCCGAGCCAGGACTTGATCGGCGTGAGCGCGAAGTAGAGCACGAACACCGCGGTGAGGATCCACATGAGCACCCCGGGCTCGCGCCACTTGCCCAGACCGGCCTTGATGACCGTGTACGAGATGACGCCGGCCGCGACGCCCGCCGTGATGCTGTAGGTGAACGGCATCAGCACGCAGGTCAGGAAGGCGGGGATGGCGACCTCGCGGTCGGACCAGTCGATGTGCCGGGCCTGGCTCATCATCATCGAGCCGATGACCACCAGGGCGGCGGAGGCGACCTCGACCGGGACGATGCCGGCCAGCGGGGAGAAGAACAGCATCAGGGCGAACAGCCCGCCGGTGACGGTGGAGGCGAGGCCGGTCCGGGCGCCGTCGCCGACGCCGGTGGCCGACTCGACGAAGACCGTCTGGCCGGAGGCGCCCGCCAGGCCGCCGACCGCGCCGCCGGCGCCGTCGATGAACAGGGCCTTGGACAGGCCGGGCATCCGGCCCTGCCGGTCGGCCAGCCCGGCTTCGGTGCCGACGCCGATGATGGTGGCCATCGCGTCGAAGAAGCCGGCCAGGACGAGGGTGAACACCGCGACCGAGGCGCTGATCGCCCCCATGCCCTTGCCGCCGAAGGCGCCGAACAGGTCGACGTGGCCGAACAGGCTGAAGTCGGGCGCGGAGACCGGGTTGCCGGGCCACACCGGGACGGAGTTCGCCCAGGCCTTGGCGGGGACGTCGGCGAGCTTGTTGACGACGATCGCGACGACGGTGCCGCCGGCGATGCCGATCAGGATCGCGCCGCGGACGCCGCGCGCCATCAGCACGAAGATCGTGAGGACGGTGAGGCAGAAGATCAGGACGGGCCAGCCGGACAGCTCGCCGAAGGGGCCGAGCGAGAGCGGGGTGGGGCCGCCGGTGTGCACGAACCCGGCCTTGTAGAGGCCGATGATCGTCACGAACAGGCCGATGCCGATGGTGATCGCGTGCTTGAGCGGCAGCGGGATGCCGTTCATGATCTTCTCGCGCAGTCCGGAGACCACGAGCAGCACGATCAGCAGGCCGTAGATCACGCACAGGCCCATGGCCTGGGGCCAGGTGGTGTGGGGGACGACCAGCGCGGAGACCGCGCCGGAGACCGAGAGGCCGGCGGCGAGGGCCAGCGGTACGTTGCCGACCACGCCCATCAGGATGGTGGTGACGGCGGCCGCGAGGGCGGTGGCGGTGGTGAGTGCGGCGTGGTCCAGCTTGACGCCGGTGACGTCCGCGCCGCTCAGGATGAGCGGGTTGAGCAGGATGATGTACGCCATCGCCATGAAGGTGGTGAGACCACCGCGCAGTTCGTTGGCGAGCGTCGATCCCCGGGCCGAGATCTTGAAGTAGGCGTCCAGCGCGCTCTTCGGGTGGGGGGCCGGGGTCGACGCGTGGGTGTCGTCCTCGGCGGGTCTGTCTTCGGTGGTGCCGGGCTCCGTGGGGATCCTGGTCATGTCCACTCCCAAGTGTCAAAGGGGGTTGGGGTGGGCGAGCCGACCTGACTACCGGCGCATGAGCGGCATAGGGGGACGTATCGACTCACTGTGGGGAGCACTCCCGTACGGGGGAGTGCCGACGGTGCATTGGAGGGTGGTGCGCACCTCTGCGGGACCCCGGCGCGGGTAGGGCAGGTGGTGTGGGGGGTGGGACCCCCGGGGCGGCGGGGAAGACTGTCGCCGCCCCGGGGACGTGCGGACTCCGGGCGTCGGCCGGGGGTGCGGCCGAGTGTCCCCGGGTCTCAGCCGGGCTGTTCGGTGGTCAGGTGCTCCGGGCGGACCGGGATCCGGTTGAGCGCGAGACCGGTGGCGTTGCGGATGGCGGCCACGATGGACGGCGTCGCCGAGACGGTCGGCGCCTCGCCGACCCCGCGCAGCCCGTACGGCGCGTTGGGGTCGGGCAGTTCCAGGATCTCCACCGGGATCGGCGGGGTGTCCAGGATGGTGGGGATCAGGTAGTCGGTGAAGGAGGCGTTGCGGACCTTGCCGTCCCGCACGATGATCTCCTCCATCACCGCGAGGCCGAGGGCCTGGGTGCAGCCGCCCTGGATCTGGCCGACCACGGAGAGCGGGTTGAGCGCCTTGCCGACGTCCTGGACGGCGGTGAGCTCGACCACCTTGACCAGGCCCAGCTCCACGTCCACGTCCACCACGGCGCGGTTGGCGCAGAAGGTGTACTGGACGTGGCCGAAGCCCTGGCCGGTCTCCTTGTCGAAGGGCTGGGTGGGCCGGTGGTGGTGCTCGCGGGTGAGGTCGATGGCCTCGTCGCCGAGCAGGTCCACCATGGACACCAGCACGCCGGCGCTCTCCGAGACGACCTTGCCGCCGGCCAGCGTGATGTCCTTGTGGGTCCAGCCGTAGCGGCTGCGGCCCTTCTCGATCAGCTCCCGCCGGACCGCCTCGGCGGCCAGCTTCACCGCGCCGCCGGTCATGTAGGTCTGACGCGACGCGGAGGTCGAACCGGCCGACCCCACCTCGGTGTTGGCCGGGTGGATGGTGACCTGCTCGACGCCCAGCTCGGTGCGGGCGATCTGGGCGTGCACGGTGACGCCGCCCTGGCCGACCTCGGCCATCGCGGTGTGCACCATGGCGACCGGCTCGCCGCCGATGACCTCCAGCCGCACCCGGGCGGTGGAGTAGTCGTCGAAGCCCTCGGAGAAGCCGACGTTCTTGATGCCGACCGAGTAGCCGACGCCGCGCACGATGCCCTCGCCGTGCGAGGTGTTGGACAGCGCGCCGGGCAGCGCGCGCACGTCCAGGTTCTCGGTGTCCAGCGGCGGCGGCAGCGGCATGTCCTTGGCGCGCTGCAGCAGTTCGGCCACCGGGGCGGGCGAGTCGATCTGCTGGCCGGTGGGCATGAAGTCGCCCTCCGACATCGCGTTCAGCTGCCGCAACTCCACCGGGTCCATGCCCAGTTCGGCCGCCAGCTTGTCCATCTGGGACTCGTAGCCGAACGCGGCCTGCACCGCGCCGAAGCCGCGCATCGCCCCGCAGGACGGGTTGTTGCTGTAGAGCGCGATGGCGTGCATCCGGACGTTCGGGATCACGTACGGGCCGTGCCCGAGCGAGGCCGCGTTGCCGACCACGGCCGGCGAGGCGGAGGCGTAGGCGCCGCCGTCCAGCACGATCCGGCAGTCGGCGAAGACCAGCTTCCCGTCGCGGGTGGCGCCGTGCTCGTAGTGCATCCGCGCCGGGTGGCGGTGCACGTGGCCGTAGAAGGACTCGTCCCGGGAGTAGACGATCTTGACCGGCTTGCCGGTGTGCTGGGCCAGCAGGCAGGCGTGGATCTGCATCGAGATGTCCTCGCGGCCGCCGAACGCACCGCCGACGCCGGCCAGGGTGAGCCTGACCTTCTCCTCGGGCAGGTCCAGCACGGGGGCCATCTGCTCGCGGTCCACGTGCAGCCACTGGGTGGCGATGTAGAGGTCGATGCCGCCGTCCTCGGCGGGCACGGCCAGGCCGGACTCCGGGCCGAGGAAGGCCTGGTCCTGCATGCCGACCTCGTAGTCGCCGCTGACGATGACGTCCGCCATCGCCCGCACCTCGTCGGTCACGCCGAGGCCGGAGACCAGCTTCTGCTCGTGGCAGATGTTGCCGTACGCGTGCGACTTGTACTCGTGCGGCTCGTGGACGTAGCCGTGCGTCTCCGGGTCGAGGCACTGCTCCTCGGTGACGATCGGGGTGAGCACCCGGTACTCGACCTTGATCTTCTTCACCGCGCGGCGGGCCGTCTCCGGGTGGTCGGCGGCGACCAGCGCGATCGCCTCGCCGTGGTACCGGATCTTGTCGATGGCCAGGGCCGGCTGGTCCTGGATCTCCAGGCCGTAGTACTTCGAGCCGGGGATGTCCTCGTGCGTCAGCACCGCGTACACGCCGGGCACCTTCAGCGCCTCGGAGATGTCCACCGAGAGGATGTCGGCCCGGGGGTGCGGCGAGCGCAGCGCCATACCCCACAGCATGTCCTCGTGCCACAGGTCGGAGGAGTACGCGAACTCGCCCTTGACCTTCAGGTTGCCGTCCGGGCGCAGCGGCGAGCCGCCGATGCCGTCCTTGGACGCCTGGTTGATGTTCTGCAGGTTCTTCTGGCCCTGGATGGTGCGAGTGCTCACGCGGCCACCTCGCTGCGCTCGGAGGGCGCTTCGCACAGTGCGCACGTCTCGATGATTCGCTCGCTCATTCCGTCACGGCCTTTCCGGAGCACTTGCGGGCCGAGGCGAGCCGCACCGCGTCCATGATCTTCTCGTAGCCGGTGCAGCGGCACAGGTTGCCGGACAGCGCCTCGCGGATGTCGTTGTCGCTCGGCTGGGCGTCGCGCTCCAGCAGGGCGTCGGTCTGCACCAGCAGGCCGGGGGTGCAGAAGCCGCACTGGACGGCGCCGGCGTCGATGAACGCCTGCTGGACGAGGCCGAGCTCGCCGTTCTCGTCGGCCAGGCCCTCGACGGTGCGGACCTCGCGGTCCTGCACCTGGCCGGCCGCGACCAGGCACGAGCAGACCGGGACGCCGTCCAGGTAGACGGTGCACGAGCCGCACTCGCCCTGCTCACAGGCGTTCTTCGAGCCCGGCAGGCCGACCCGCTCGCGCAGCACGTAGAGCAGGCTCTCGCCCTCCCACACGTCGTCGGCCTCGACCGGCTTGCCGTTGGCGGTGAAAGTGACCCTCATGCCGCGCTCCTGATCTGCTTGCTGTAGTCGTTCCAACACCAGGTGAGGGTGCGCCGGGCCATCACGGCCAGCGAGTGGCGCCGGTAGTCCGCGGTGCCCCGGACGTCGTCGATCGGCGAGGCCGCGGCCTTCACCAGCTCGCCGAACCGCTGGACCACCTCGGCGCCGAGCAGGTCGCCGGACTCCCAGAGCCCGCGCTCGGCGAGCACACCCTGCAGGTACTCCTCGGCCTCGACGGCGCGGCGCGGCGTGGGGGCAGCCGAACCGATACCGGTGCCGACGGTTCCGTTCTTCGGGTGGAGGGCGAAGCCGAAGGCGCAGACCGCGATCACCATCGCGTTGCGGGTGCCGATCTTCGAGAACTGCTGCGGGCCGTCCGCCACCGGGATGTGCACGGCCCGGATCAGCTCGTCGGCCTCCAGGCTGTTGCGCTTCACCCCGACATAGAACTCGTCGATCGGGATCATCCGGGTGCCGCGCACCGAGGCCGCCTCCACGAAGACGTCCCGCCCGGCCGCCAGCAGCGCGGGGTGCGCGTCGCCGGCCGGGGAGGCGCCGCCGAGGTTGCCGCCGACGCCACCGCGGTTGCGGATCTGCGGCGAGCCGACGGTGTGCGCCGCCAGGGCGAGCCCGGGCAGCGGGCCGGACAGCTCGTCGATGATCCGGGAGTACGGGACCGAGGCGCCGAGCTTGACGACGCTGCCGTCGTTGGACCATTCGGTGAGCTCGGTGATGCGGTTCAGGTCGAGAATCGCGGATGGCCGGTGCACGTCGAAGTTCATCTCGACCATGACGTCCGTACCGCCCGAGATGGGCAGCGCGGTCGGGTACTCAGCCTTCGCCGCGAGCGCCTCGTCCCAGGTGGCGGGCCGAAGGAACTCCATGCGGGTGTCTCCTCAAGTCGTCGCCCGCCGGGTGTCCGGCGGCGTGTCGCCCAGTGAACTCCTGTGACGCGGCCCACTGGCAGTCACCGATGGCATGAAGCCCCGGCTGTGGTCCCGCCCGGCATCCTGTACGTTCCTCTAAGGAGCAGAATTTCGCAGTCCAGGTGTTACCCGGGTGCTACCTACGACCGTAATCCGGCCGTGACGGGCGGGCTACGGGCCCGTGATCCGGCAGCCCGCTGGTGCGTAACGCCGAGCACGGATGTTCGGGCACACTGTGACCCCCGGACCTCCCGCTCGGCCGTCCCTTCCCCTTCGTTCCCCCGAACGAACCCTCCGAACGAACCCCCCGAACCGCCCCCGAACCACTCCCCCTGAACCCCCGAACCATCCCCCCCGATCTCCCCCCGATCCCGTCCCGAAGGAGTCCGCGGATGCGTGTCCGTGACCTGCTCGCCCCCGGCGCCCCGCGACTGCGCCTGCTCGCGGCCGAGGAAGAGCTGGACCGGCAGGTCAGCGGCGTGATGACGACGGACCTGCAGGACCCCGGCCGCTACCTGCACGGCGGCGAACTGGTGCTCACCGGCATGCTCTGGCGCACCGTGCCGGCCGACTCCGAGCGCTTCGTGCGGACCCTCGCGGCCGGCGGCGCCGTCGCCCTCGCGGCCGGCGAGGCCGAGGTCGGGCCGGTGCCCGAGGACCTGGTCGAGGCCTGCCGCCGGCACCGGATGCCGCTGCTGGCCGTCCCCGACGACATCGCCTTCGGCACCGTCACCGAGTTCATCGGCCGTCAGGTCTCCGCCGACCGCGCCGCCGACCTCGCCGCCCTGGTCGACCGGCACCGGCTGCTGGTGTCGGCGGCCGGCGGCGGCGGACTGGACGCGGTGCTCGACCTGCTCGGCGGCGACCTCGACCTGGACTGCTGGGTGCTCGCCCCCACCGGCACGGTGATCGCCGGCCCGGCCGACCGGCTCTCCGCCGAGGACCGCGACCAGTTGGTCCGCGCCCACCTCGCCGCCCAGCGCCAGCGCCGCCGCCCCCCGCACCGCGCCCGCCTGGCCGCCGGCTCCTACTCGCTGCTGCCCGCCGCGGCCTCCGCCGAGCACGAGGTGCCGCTCGCCGACTGGATGCTCGCGGTGGCCGGCGACATCACCGAATGGACCACCAAGCGCCAGCAGCTCGCCGAGAACCTGGCCCGCCTGGTCGCCGCCGAGCGCCACCGCCGCGACGAGGGCCGCCGGCTGCGCCGCCGCCTCGCCGACGAGGTGCTCGCCCTGCTGCGCCGCGACGCCGACCCGGCCGAGATCAGCCGCACCCTCTACGCCTCCTCGGCGATGGCCGCCCGCTACGAGGGCCCCGAGCCCAAGTCCCCGGCCGAGGAGGGATCCTGGCTGGTCCTCAGCGCCGAGGGCACCGGCCTGCCGGAGGGCACCGTCCGGGCCGTCCTGGAGGAGGCGCTGAGCGCCACCGGCGACCGCGCCCTGGTCGCGGGGACGGGCGTGGGCGCCGTGGTGGTGATGCCCGCCCCGGACAGTCCGGTGCCCGCCGACGCGATGCGCGACCTGCTCGCCCCGCTGGAGGCCGGGCTCGGCTCGGAGGGCCGGATCACTCTCGGCGTCTCCGCCCCCGCCTCCGAGGCCGGCGCCCTGCGCGGCGCCCTGGAGGAGGCCCGGCACGCCCGCCGGATCGCCGCCTCCCGGGTCGGCCGGGTCTGCGTCGCGGGCCCCGAGGAGCTGGCCTCGCACGTCCTGCTGCTCGCCGCCGTTCCGGACGAGGTGCGCCGCGCCTTCCGCAGCCGCCTGCTGGACAAGGTGATCGCGTACGACATCGAGCACCAGGCGGACCTGGTCCGCACCCTGGAGGCCTTCCTGCGGTCGGACGGCTCCTGGACGCGCTGCGCCGCGCAGCTGCACGTCCACGTCAACACGCTGCGGTACCGGATCGGCCGGATCGAGGAGTTGACCGGGCGCGACCTCTCCCGGCTGGAGGACCGGGTGGACTTCTACCTGGCGCTGGAGCTGGCCTGACGGGACGCCGGGAACGCGACAGGGCCCGCCGCGGGTGATCGCGGCGGGCCCTGCGTGTCCGGCGCCTCGGCCGTGCCCGGGTCCTCGGCGCCCGGGGCGCCGTGTCCGGGGCCTCGGCCGTGTCCGGGGCTCCGTGTCCGGGGCCTCGGCCGTGTCCGGGCTCCGTTACGGCGTCAGGGGCGTCACTGCGCCGGGATGATCGTGGTCAGCCACTCGAAAGCACCCGGCACCATCCGCTTCCACAGGTCCGTGGTGTGCGGGCCGGTGCCCTCCTGGACCTGGACGTTGGTCGGCGCCTTGGCGGCGGTGCGGATCGCCTCGCCGTCCTCGTAGCCGTCGCCCTTGGCGCCGCTGATCAGCATCGCGACCTTCGGGGGCTGCTGGGCGGCCTTGAGGATGTTGACCGGGTTGTTGGCCTCGCGGAGCTTCGGGTCCTTGCCGACCAGCGAGTCCTTCTCGGTCGCCGGGTCGTTGTAGCCGGACATCGCGATGGCGGCGCGGTAGCGGTTGGGGTGGGCCAGCGACAGCTTGGCGGCGCAGTGCGCGCCGGCCGAGTAGCCGGCGATCGCCCAGCGGTCCGCGGACGGGTCGGCGCGGAAGTTGTCCAGCACCATCTGCGGGACGTCCCGGGTGATCCAGGCGTCGGCGTTGACCTTGCCGGGGATGTCGGTGCAGCCGGCGTCCTGGCTGCTGCCGAGCAGCAGGGTGCGCGGCGAGACCAGGATGAACGGGGCGACCTTGCCCTGCTGCATCAGCGGTTTGAGCTGCTCGGAGACCTTGAGCGTGCCGTACCAGGTGGAGGAGGAGCCGGGGAAGCCCGGGATCAGCTCCACCACCGGGAACTTCTTGTCCTTGAACGCCGGGTCGTTGTACTGCGGCGGCAGCCAGACCAGCACCTCGCCGTCGACGCCGGACACCTGCCCCTTGAGGTCGGTCTTCTGCACGTCGCCCGGCACCGCCGGGTCGTTCACGCCGCCGAAGCTCTGCTTCACCTTCGGCAACTGCTTGCCGGCGTCACCGCCCTGGCCGCCGGCGCCCTGGTCCGCCGGCGGCACGGGCGGCACCGCGCGGACGTGGTTGCCGGTGCCGAGCAGGTCGTCCCAGTTGCCGTAGATCAGGTTGGCGTTGTTGACCATCACGAAGACCATCAGGACGGCCGTGACCTGGCAGAACATGATCATGACGATCCGGGTGAGGGTCTTCACCGGCGCAGGGCCGCCGACCTTCCCCCAGAACAGCAACGCCACGGTGATGGACACCGGCACAAGAATGACGGTGAGGATGAGGAATGGCGTACCTGTCAGTTCCATCGCGTTCTCGTATCCGGGTCGCTCGCCGCCCGGGCCCCAGTCGCCCGAACGCACGTCAATGGCATCAGACGGCCGTGACTGATGATCGGTTGCCGTCCGAATCTGTGCGGAACCTGAGAGGAACATCACGCCCGCGTGATGAACCCCTTCGGATCGGCGCCTAAGTCTGTCACCCGGACGGAGGTCGTCCGGACCAGATGTTCAGCGAACTTCCAGGAAAGGTCCCCCGGGGCACCTTACCGTCCGCGCCGTCCGCGCCGCTGGGCGAGGCGGTGTGATCGCACGCGACCCGGCCAGGGAAACTAGGGGGATGAGCAACAGCCGCTTTCGTCCGTCCCGCCGCTTGTGGCCCGTGTGTGCCGTCCTGGCCCTCGCGGTCGCCGCGGCGGGCTGCAGCAGTACCGGGGGCAGACGCGCCGAGGAGGCCCGGGCCAAGGCCGCGGCCGCCGGCGGCAGCGCCGTCACCACCCCGCGCTGGAAGATCGCCATGGTGACCCACTCCGGCGCCGGTGACGCCTTCTGGGACACCGTGCGCAAGGGCGCCGAGCAGGCTGCGGCCAAGGACAACATCACCTTCCTGTACTCCAACGACGCGCAGACCCAGAACCAGGTCCAGCTCGTCCAGGCCGCCATCGACCAGAAGGTCGACGGCCTGCTGGTCACCCTCGCCAAGGGCGAGGCGATGGCCGACGTCCTCGCCAAGGCGAAGGCGGCCGGCATCCCGGTGATCACCATCAACTCCGGCCAGGACTTCTCGCAGAAGTTCGGCGCGCTGACCCACATCGGCCAGGACGAAGCCACCGCCGGCCAGGCGGCCGGCACCCAGCTCGCCGCCCGCGGCCGCAAGAACGTGCTCTGCGTGATCCACGAGCAGGGCAACGTCGGCCAGGAGCAGCGCTGCTCCGGCGCCCAGTCCAAGGCCGGCGGGTCCTTCCAGGTCCTCTACGTCAACGGCGTGGACATGCCCGACGCCCGCGCCGCGATCTCCGCCAAGCTCCAGGCCGACCAGTCCATCGACACCGTGCTGACCCTCTCCGGTTCGATGGCCGCCACCGGCCTGCAGGCCGTCCAGGACGCCCACCGCCAGGTCGAGCTGGACACCTTCGACCTCGGGCAGCAGGTGGTCGCGGGGCTCAAGTCCGGCAGCGTCGGCTTCGCCGTCGACCAGCAGCCCTACCTCCAGGGCTACGAGGGCGTCGACCTGCTCTGGCTGTACAAGTCCAACCTGGACATGCTCGGCGGCGGCAAGCCCGTCGAGACCGGCCCGCAGATCCTCACCAAGGACGACGCCGACGCGCTCGCCGAGTACGTCGCGAGGGGGACCAGGTGAGCGGTCCGGACCTCCTCGCCCGGGACGGCCTGCTCCAGGACCGTCCGGCGGCCCTCAGACGCCTCCTCGCCCGCCCGGAGCTGGGCTCGCTGATCGCCGCCGTCGCGGTGTTCCTGGTCTTCGCCGTCGTCGCCGAGCCCTTCCTGCGGGTCTCCTCGCTGGGCACCGTGCTCTACGCGGCGTCCACCATCGGGATCATGGCGGTGCCGGTCGCGCTGCTGATGATCGGCGGCGAGTTCGACCTCTCGGCCGGCGTGCTGGTCACCACCGCCGCGCTGACCTCCTCGATGGTCTCGTACCAGTTCACCGCCGTGACCTGGGTCGGCGTCCTGGTCTCGCTCGCGACCACGCTGGCGATCGGCTGGTTCAACGGCTGGATGCTCGGCCGCACCAAGCTGCCCAGCTTCATCGTCACCCTCGGCACCTTCCTGATGCTGACCGGTGCCAACCTGGGCGTCACCAAGGCGGTCTCCGGCACCGTCTCCACCAAGTCGATCGCCGACATGGAGGGCTTCGAGACCTGCCGGCGGCTGTTCGCCTCCGAGGTCACCGTCGGCGGGCTGACGATCAAGGCGACCGTCTGGTGGTGGCTCGGCCTGCTGGTGGTCGGCAGCTGGGTGCTGCTGCGCACCCGCTTCGGCAACTGGATCTTCGCCGTCGGCGGCGACGCGGCCGCCGCCCGCGCGGTCGGCGTGCCGGTCGCCCGCACCAAGACCGTGCTCTACCTCGGCGTGGGCTTCGGCGCCTGGGTGCTCGGCCAGCACCTGCTGTTCTCCTTCGACACCGTGCAGTCCGGCGAGGGCGTCGGCAACGAGCTGATCTACATCGTCGCGGCCGTCATCGGCGGCTGCCTGATCACCGGCGGCTACGGCTCGGTGGTCGGCTCCGCGCTCGGCGCGCTGATCTTCGGCATGGCGAGCAAGGGCATCATCTACGCGGAGTGGAACCCGGACTGGTTCAAGTTCTTCCTCGGCGCGATGCTGTTGCTGGCCGCGCTGCTGAACGCCTACGTCAAGCGCCGGGCCGAACGGGGGCCGCGATGAGCACCGAGGATGCGGCGATGAGCACCGACGACACCGAGCTGCTGTCCCTGGAGGGCGTCGGCAAGAGCTACGGCTCCGTGCGGGCGCTCCAGGACGTCTCGCTGACCCTGCGGGCCGGCGAGATCAGCTGCGTGCTGGGCGACAACGGCGCGGGCAAGTCCACCCTGATCAAGATCATCTCGGGGCTGCACCGGCACGACGAGGGCCGCTACACCCTGGGCGGGGAGGAGGTCCGCTTCGACTCCCCGCGCCAGGCCCTGGACCGCGGCATCGCCACCGTCTACCAGGACCTCGCCGTCGTCCCGCTGATGCCCGTCTGGCGCAACTTCTTCCTCGGCTCCGAGCGGGGCCTGCGCCGCTGGGGCGGCCTGCGCCTGGACGCCGACGGGATGCGTGCCACCACCCGGGAGGCGCTCGCGCGGCTGGGCATCGACCTGCACGACGTCGACCGGCCGATCGGCACCCTCTCCGGCGGACAGCGCCAGTGCGTGGCGATCGCCCGCGCGGTGCACTTCGGCGCCAAGGTGCTGATCCTGGACGAGCCGACCGCCGCGCTCGGCGTCAAGCAGTCCGGGGTGGTGCTCAAGTACGTCACCGCCGCCCGCGACGCCGGGCTCGGGGTCGTCCTGATCACCCACAACCCGCACCACGCGTACCTGGTCGGCGACCACTTCACCCTGCTCAAGCGGGGCCGGATGGCGGGCAGCCACCCGCGCGCCGAGATCAGCCTCGAACAGCTCACCACCGAGATGGCCGGCGGCTCCGACCTCGCCGAGCTGTCGCACGAGCTGGCCCGTCCCTCCCTCTCCGACTCCCGTGAGGAGCGTTCGCAGCCGTGACCAGCCCTCAAGGCAGCACCCGGCCACCCGTCCTGCCCGCCCTGCTCGGCCTCGGCCCGCGCGCCGAGCGCCGCCGCCGCGCCCTGCCCGCGGGCATACTGCGACTGCCCACGATCGGCGTCGACATCGGTGGCACCAAGGTGGTCGCCGGGGTGGTGGACGGCGAGGGCAAGGTGCTGGAGAAGCTGCGCACCGACACGCCGGACAAGAGCAAGAGCGCCAAGGTGGTCGAGGACGTCATCGTCGAGCTGGTGCTGCAGCTCGCCGACCGGCACGACGTCCACGCCGTCGGCATCGGCGCGGCCGGGTGGGTCGACGCCGAGCGCTCCCGGGTGCTGTTCGCCCCGCACCTCAACTGGCGCAACGAGCCGCTCCAGCAGGCGCTCAGCGAGCGGCTGCGGTTCCCGGTGATCGTGGAGAACGACGCCAACGCGGCCGCCTGGGCCGAGTGGCGCTTCGGCGCCGGGCGCGGTGAGGACCACATGGTGATGCTCACCCTGGGCACCGGCATCGGCGGCGCGGTGGTCCGGGACGGGTACGTCGACCGGGGCAAGTACGGCCTGGCGGGCGAGTTCGGGCACATGCAGGTGCTGCCCGGCGGCCACCGCTGCCCGTGCGGCAACCGGGGCTGCTGGGAGCAGTACTCCTCGGGCAACGCGCTGGTGCGCGACGCCCGCGAACTGGTCGCCGAGGAGTCGCCGGTGGTGCAGCCGCTGCTCGCCCGGGCGGGCGGGACGGTCGAGGGCATCACCGGCCCGCTGGTCACCGAGGCGGCGAAGGACGGCGACCCGACCGCCATCGAGCTGCTCTACGAGGTCGGCACCTGGCTCGGCGTCGGCATCGCCAACCTGGCGGCGGGGCTGGACCCGGGCCGCTTCGTCATCGGCGGTGGCGTCTCCGAGGCCGGCGACCTGCTGCTCGGCCCGGCCCGGGACACCTACCGGCGCACCCTCACCGGCCGCGGCTTCCGCCCGGAGGCCGGCATCGTGCACGCCGCCCTCGGCAACGAGGCCGGCCTGGTCGGCGCCGCCGACCTCGCCCGCCAGGTGGCCCGGCGCTTCCGGACCATCAAGCGGCGGCGGGTGGAGCGCACGACGACCGGCGGCTGACGGCTGACGGCTTCCGGCAGGCGGGGGGCCGGGGGTCCGGGGGGCCGGGGAGCGGGGTTCCGCCGGCAGGGTCCGGGGGGCGGGGCCGGCGAACAGAGTTCAACCGACAGATCTCAGCGAACAGATTTCAGCGAACAGATGATGAAATCTGTTCGCTGAAATCTGTTCGCCGCTCCCCGTCCGCCGTTTGCTTCCGCCCTGTCAACTACCCGTCGGTAGCCGGACGATGAGGTTGTCGGATCATCCCTCCTGTGGAAGAACTGAGTTGACGTCGACTCAGGAGGACTCGGATGAGGGCTCTGACCCGCCTGGCACCACCACTGCTGCTCACCACCGCACTGGTCTGGTCCACCGCACTGCCGGCCGGGGCCGCGGCGCCGCCGTCGAAGGTGCCCGAGGCGGTGGGTTGGGGCGGAGCCGTGGCCACCGTCGACGCCGACGCCACCGCCGCCGGGATCGAGGTGCTGCGCAAGGGCGGCAACGCCGTGGACGCGGCGGTCGCCGCCGCGGCCGCCCTCGGGGTCACCGAGCCGTACTCCTCCGGCATCGGCGGCGGCGGGTACTTCGTCTACTACGACCACGCCACCGGCCGGGTGCACACCATCGACGGCCGCGAGGCGGCCGGCCGCGGCGCCGACGCCGGGCTGTTCCTGGAGGACGGCAAGCCGCTGCCCTTCGCCGACGCCGTCACCAGCGGCCTGTCCGTCGGCGTCCCCGGCACCCCCGCCACCTGGGACGCCGCGCTCCGCACCTGGGGCACCCGCTCGCTCGCCCAGGTACTCCAGCCCGCCGAGCGGATCGCCGACCAGGGCTTCGTCGTGGACGACACCTTCCGCGGCCAGACCGCCGACAACCAGGCCCGGTTCAAGGACTTCCCGGCCACCGCCAAGCTCTACCTGCCCGGCGGCAAGCCCCCGGAGACCGGCAGCGTCCTGCGCAACCCGGACCTCGCCGCCACCTACCGGCTGCTCGCCAAGGACGGCGTCAAGGCCTTCTACCAGGGGCAGTTGGCCCAGGACATCGTCAACACCCTGCAGCGGCCGCCGGTCGACCCGGCCTCCGGGCGCAACGCCCGTCCCGGCAAGGTCGACACCGCCGACCTGGCGTCCTACCGGGTCCGCGAGCAGGCGCCCACCCACGTCGCCCACGGTGCCTACGACGTCTACTCGATGGCCCCCTCCAGCTCGGGCGGCACCACCGTCGGCGAGGCCCTCAACATCCTGGAGGACGGCGGTGACGTCTCCGGCTACAGCGGCACGCAGTACTACCACCACTTCCTGGAGGCCTCCCGGATCGCCTTCGCCGACCGCAACCGCTGGGTCGGCGACCCGGCCGCCGTCGACGTCCCCACCAGGCAGCTGCTCTCCGAGCGCTACGCCGCCTCCCGGGCCTGCCTGATCAGCCCCGACCGCGCGCTCACCAGCCCGCTCGCCCCCGGCGACCCGCGGCACCCGGCCGACTGCGCGGACACCGGCCAGGCCGTCGCCGAACCGTACGAGGGCCCCAACACCACCCACCTGACCGTCGCCGACCGCTGGGGCAACGTCGTCTCCTACACGCTCACCATCGAGCAGACCGGCGGCAGCGGCATCACCGTTCCCGGCCGCGGCTTCCTGCTCAACAACGAGCTGACCGACTTCGACTTCACCCCGCTCGCCCCCGGCGTCCCCGACCCCAACCTTCCGGGCCCGGGCAAGCGCCCGCGCTCCTCGATGTCCCCGACCGTGGTCCTGCGCGACGGCGAGCCCTTCCTCGCCACCGGCAGCCCCGGCGGCGCGACGATCATCACCACCACCCTGCAGGTGCTGCTCGGTCGGCTGGACCGCGGCCTGAGCCTGGAGCAGGCCATCGCCGCGCCGCGCGCCAGCCAGCGCAACACCGCGGCGACCCAGGCCGAGCCCGCCTTCCTGGCCCTGCCCGAGCGGGCCGGGCTGGAGGCGCTGGGGCACGCCTTCGCGAGCGTGGCCGAGATCGGCGCCGCCACCGGCGTGGAACGCCTGCCGGACGGCCGCTGGGTGGCCGCGGCGGAACCGGTGCGCCGCGGCGGCGGGTCGGCGGCGGTGGTCCGCGCGGCGCGCTGACCGAGGCGTCGGCGCGCGGACAGGCGTCGGCCCCGGCGGCCCGGCGCCGGGGCCGCCCCGGATTGTCAGTGCCGGGCGGTATGTTCGGGGTGGGCCTCCCTCGTGAGGGGCGGCCCACCCCGTTCGTGCTCCGCCCGTACCCCGTCCGTACCGAACCACCGGGAAGGCCGCCCGCCGTGACCGTCCGCATCGCCACCTGGAACATCAACTCCGTCACCGCGCGGCTGCCCAAGCTCCTGGAGTGGCTGGAGAGCGCCAAGCCCGACGTGCTCTGCCTCCAGGAGCTCAAGTGCGCGGCCGACGCCTTCCCCTACGACGAGGTCCGTGAGCTCGGCTACGAGACGGCCGCCCACGGCACCGGCCGGTGGAACGGCGTCGCCGTCGTCTCCCGGCTCGGCCTGGAGGGCGTCGTGCGGGACCTGCCCGGCCAGCCCGGCTACCTCGCCGACGGCGCCCTGCTGCCCGACGTCGAGCCGCGCGCCATCGCGGCCACCTGCGGCCCGGTCCGGGTCTGGTCGGTGTACGTGCCCAACGGCCGCGAGGTCGGCCACGCGCACTACCACTACAAGCTGGAGTGGCTGGAGGCGCTGCGCAAGGCCGCCGTCGAGGACGCCGCCGGCTCCCGCCCGTTCGCCGTCCTCGGGGACTTCAACATCGCCCCGAGCGACGAGGACGTCTTCGACGTCGCGGCCTTCGAGGGCCTCACGCACGTCACCCCGGTCGAGCGCGCCGCGCTGGAGGCCCTCGGCGAGATCGGCCTGCAGGACGTGGTGCCGCGCCCGCTGAAGTACGACCGCCCCTACACCTACTGGGACTACCGCCAGCTGGCCTTCCCCAAGAACCGGGGCATGCGGATCGACCTCACCTTCGCCAACAAGGCCTTCGCCGACGCCGTCACCGACAGCTACGTCGACCGCGAGGCCCGCAAGGGCAAGGGCACCTCGGACCACGCGCCGGTCGTGGTCGACCTCGACCTGTGAGCCCCACCCGGCGTCACGCCGGGTAACGGACCGTAACCCGAACGGTCCTGAGCGCTGGCCGAGCCCGGGGCGCGTCCCTACCGTCGGTGAATGACCGGGTGCAGTTGTTCGACCACGTGGACATGGGAGTCCCCGGCTGTGCCCGAGAATCCCGGAGGTTCCGGCATGCGCCCCATGCGTACGGCCGCCGCCGCGCTGATCGGAGCGACGGCGCTGACCGGCTTGACGGCCCCCCTCGCGTCCGCCAGGGACGGCGCGGCCTCGGTCAGCCCGTCCCAGGCCGCGCCGGGCCAGACCGTGACGGTCACGGTCTCCTGCGAGAAGTCGGACAAGCCCGACGCCAAGACGATCACCGCGCACTCGGCCGCCTTCGAGGGCGGTCCCGCGACCCTCACCCTGGGCCCCGACGGCAAGCACACCGGCTCCGCCCGGCTCGCCTCCCAGCACTCCGGGGACAGCAAGGTCGACGGCACCTGCCCGGACGGCGGGGCCTTCTCCACCAGCGTGACGGTCACCACCGTCTCCGCCGGCACCCCCGACAAGGGCCTCGGCGACTGGGGCAAGGCGGCAGGGGAGTGGGCCGGATCGCTCGGGCAGTCCGGTGCCGGCGGCCAGCAGGTCGCCCCGCACGGCGCCGTGCAGACCGGCCTCGGCGGCTCGGTCGCGGAGAATCCGGCCGAGCTGGCCGGCGGTCTCGCGCTGGTCGCGGGCGGGCTCGGCGGTTTCTGGCTGCTGCGCAGGCGCGGTGTCTGACGTCCCGCGCGCCCAGCGTTCCCCGCGCCGCCGGCCCCCTGACGGGGACCGGCGGCGCGGCGGTGTTCCAGGACTGCGGCGACGGGCCGGGTCCTCCGACTGCGTGCCGGGCCCAGCGGCGGTGTGCCGGGCGCCGCGGCGGTGTGTCAGGGCGGCGGGGGTGTGGCAGTGCTGAAGGGTGTCAGGCCGGCTGGAGCGCGTCCCGCCGCGGGAGGCCGCCCGTCCGCTCGGGCCCGTCCTCCTGCTCGCACCGCTCCTCGTGCGCGAGGATGCCACTGGCCAGCAGGTACTGGGCCAGCACATAGGTCGCCATGATCCAGAACTGATGCCCCGGCAGTTCCCGCCACCTCGCCAGCTTGGTGGCGATCAGCGTGTCGGAGAGCAGGAACAGCGCCCCGCCCAGCCCGGTCCGCCGGCCCAGCCCGGCCGAGGTGACGGCCGTCGAGGTGAGCAGCAGGCTGTACCCGGCCACCGGGACCTGGAGGTCCCCGAGGTCCGGCCAGAGCCGGCCGACCAGGACCACCCAGGCCGTCGCGTACGCGGCCGCGACGACCAGGGCCCGACGGCGGTCGGTGAGCGCCCCGCGCCGGACGAACATCGTCACGTAGCAGACGTGCGCCGCCGCGAAGGAGCCCATCCCGGCGAGGAACGCGGGGTCGTTCTTCAGCTGGAGCAGCACGTCCCCGCCCGTGCTCAGCAGCAGCGCCGGTGCCAGCAGCTTCGGCGCCTCCCGCCCGGCCTCCCTGGCCGCCGCCACGCTGTGCGCGGCCAGCAGCGGCATCAGCGCCGGCTTGGTGGCGTTCTGCGGGACCGGTGCCCCGGAGAGGATCGAGCCCAGGTGCGCCGCCGAGGTGGCCGCGAAGCCGCCCAGCAGGCCGGAGGCCGAGCGCAGCCGCGCACCGAGGACGGCACGGGTGGTCGTACGAATACTCATGCTGGAGCGTCCTCCGACGGTCGGACAGTGGGGATCCGCGCCGACCCCAGGGGAGGCGGACCGGCGGCGGAAGGACAGGTTACCGGTGCGTAACCCGGTCGGGGCCCGGAGGGTGACGGTTCGGCCGGGGAGGCGCCGCCCGGCGGCCCGACCGGGAGCGGAGGGCGCGCGGCCGGTTCGAGGGGTCGTGCGAAGACTTCCCCGGGAGGCCGGTTGCTGCCACCGGGTGACCCGGGCACCGTCTAGTCTGGACCCCGACATGGATCAGCAGGAGTACGCGGTCGGCGCCACCCGGGTGGCCGTCGGCAGGCCGGACGGACGAACGGGCGGGGCAGGTCGGGGAACCGCCGACGCCGTCCTCGCCGTACGCGGAGCCGCGCGGACCGACGCCGACGCTGCGGGGGACCTCGCCGACGCCGTGGACCTCGTCGACGCTGTGGGCCTCGTCGGCCTTGCCGAGGCCGCTGACGCCGAACCTGGCACCGCCCCTGCGGGCGGTGCTGACGGCGCGCAGGCCGTCGCTTCACCGCACGGCGCCTTTCAGGGCGCCCACGACGACGCGCTTCCCGACATGCTCCCCGACGCGTCCCCCGAAGCCTCCCGCGACGCGCTCCACGCTGCCGCCCTCTCGCCCGACCCCGGCCTGCTGCGACTGGCCCACTGGTTCGCCGCCGCCACCCCCGCCATGGCCGACGACCTCTGCGCCGCCTCCTTCGGCCTCTACCCCGCCCGCCATCTCGGCGCGTCCGCCGAACCCGCCGACCCCGGGATCAGCTGGTGGCACGGCCCCACCGCGCACCCCGCCGCCTCCCCGCGCTCCCTCGAGTCCCGCGCAGTCGGCGGCCCGCGCCGCGCCAGGCGCGCTGCCGAGGCGCTGCCCGTCGTCCGGTCAGGCGCCAAGCCGGGCAGGCCGGGAAAGCACCGCAAGCCCGAGCGCAACCCGGTGGCACTGGAGGTGGCCGGGCCCGTCCGCCCCGACCTCGCCCCGGTCGCGCAGGATCGTTCCGGCCAGGACCTCCCGGCCGCCGAGCGCCGGATCGCCGCCCGGCTGCTGCTCGCCCACCCGCTGGTCACCGCCTCCGGCCCGCACGCCGACGGCTTCCCGCTGATCCGCCGTCACCGCGACTGGCTCGCCGAGCGCTTCGACACCCTGCTCGGCTACCGCCTCGACGTCGGGCCCTGGCACGCCCGGCTCTGCAAGGCAGGCCTCGGCCCCGGCGCCGCCCGCCGCCTCGACCACCCCGTCACCGGCGTGCCCTTCACCCCTGGGGGCTACGCCCAACTCGCTCTCGCACTCGCGCTGTTGGTCGACGCCCCGGAGCAACTCCGGCTCGGGCGGCTGCTCGACGCGATGGCCGCCGCCGCGCCCGAGCTGGCCGCCACCCCGGCCGACCTCGCCATGGCGCTGGCCGTGCTGGCGCAGTGGCAGGTGCTCGGGGACCTCCCGGCCGACGCCGTCGACCCCGTCGACGACACGCTCGTCCTGACCGTGGACCGCGAACTCGCCCGCGCCGTCCCGGCCGGGCCGCCCGCCCTCGCGGCCGACGCCGCCGACCTGGTCCGCCGCGCCGCCGAGGCCGAACCCGCCACCGCCGTACGCCGGCTCCTCGCCGAGACGCCCGCCGTCCTCGCCGCCGACCTCTCCGAGGAGTGCCGCGCCTGGCTGTCCGAACACCGGCTCAGCGGCCCCGCCGCGCTCGCCGACTTCCTCGGCCTGGAGACCGAACTGCGGGCCGAGGGCGTCGCCCTGCTCGACCCGGCGGCCGAGCTGACCGACCTGGCCTTCCCCGGTGCCGGCACCCTCGCCCAGGCCGCCCTGCTGTTGGTCGAGCGCCTGGTCGAGGAGGTCCGCCCGCTGCCCGGCGAGGCGGCGGAGGGCGACGTCCCGATCCCCGACGCGCTGATAGACGGCGTGCTCGGTGACATCGCCGACGAGTACGGCCTCCCGGCCCGCTACCTCTCCGACCGCACCGCGCTGCGCCGGGACGCCCTGGACCTGCTCCACCGCCTCGGCCTGATCACGCCCACCCCCCAGCCCAAGCGCCCCCCGACCTGGCACCTCCGCCCGCACGCCGCCCGCTTCGCCCCGGCCCCCGACCTGCACCCCACCCCGGGCACCGGCCGCCACTCCCGTCCGGCCCCCTTCGTCCCCACCCCGCCGGGCCCCCGCACGGAGCAGCGCGCCTGACGGCGGCCGGACGGGGCCCTCGTGGGCTCCGGGGAGCGCGGAGGGCGGGACCCCCGCCCCGGCACGAACTGCCGTTTCCGTGCGGCCCCTTCGTCCCCGTCCCGGCCGGGCCCCGCGCCGAGCGGCTGGTGTCACGGTGCCCGGAAAGGCGGAAGCACCGCGTCCGGGTGCGGGGACGGCGGTGCTGGGGACGGCGGTGCTGGGGACGGGGTGCGGTTACTTGCTGGCGGTGGCGGCGGAGACGGGGCCGTGTTCGACGGTTTCCACGGTGGCGCCGACACCGAAGGTGCCGAGGGCGATGGAGGCGAGCACGGCGGTGCACGCGAGGAGGCGGCGGTGCCGCTGCGGGAGGGGGAAGCGCGGTTCCTGGTAGGGCGCCTGAGGGCTGGCGTTCATGGCAGGGATGTTTCCAGGGCGTCGTGAACGGTCGGTACGCGCGGGTGAAGTCCGGACGGGGGTTGAGCGTCGGTTGGAGGCATACGCCCCACTCCTCACGAGCGGGGCGTATGCGCAGGTCAGCGCGGTGGGCCCGAATCGCCGACGGCGACCCGTACGGCGTCCCGCAGGCCGTGCTGCGGGTGCAGGCGGGAGGGCCCGGCGGCCGGGTCCTCGCGGAGCTCCTTCACCAGGGAGACGCACAGCAGCAGCATCACCACGACGAAGGGCAGCGCGACGAGGATGGTGGCGTTCTGCAGGGCGGTGAGTCCGCCGGCCAGCAGCAGGGCCGCCGCGACGCCGCCCATCAGGACGCCCCAGACGACCACCAGCCCGGTGCGCGGGTGCAGCGAGCCCCGGCTGGAGAGCGAGCCGAGCACCAGGGAGGCGGAGTCGGCGCTGGTGATGAAGAAGGTCATCACCAGCAGCACCGCGACCACACTGGTGACCGAGCCGAACGGCAGCGAGCGCAGCATCTCGAACAGCGAGGCCTCCGCGCCCTGCGGGATGGTCGCGACCAGGTCGGACGCGCCGGTGGTGACCAGCCGGATCGCGGTGCCGCCCATCACGCAGAACCAGACGACCGTCGCCCCGCTGGGCACCAGCAGTACGCCGAGCAGGAACTGCCGGATGGTGCGGCCGCGCGAGATGCGGGCGATGAAGGTGCCGACGAAGGGTGCCCAGGAGAGCCACCAGGCCCAGTAGAAGATCGTCCAGCTGCCGAGCCAGTTCTCGTCGGTGAAGGCCCCGGTCTGGGTGGACATGGTGAGCAGGTCGGAGAGGTAGCCGCCGACCGCGGCCGGGATGGCGTCCAGCGTGAAGACCGTCGGGCCGAACACGAACACGAACAGCATGATCAGCGAGGCCAGCACGACGTTCGCGGTGGAGAGCCACTTCACGCCCTTGTGCACGCCGGAGAAGGCCGAGAGCACGAACGCGGCGGTCAGCGAGCCGATGATGACCAGTTGGGCGTTCTGGGTGTTGCGGACGGAGGAGATGTAGCCGAGGCCGTCGGCGACCTGCAGCGCGCCGAGGCCGAGGCTGGTCGCGGAGCCGAAGACGGTGGCGAAGACCGCCAGCAGGTCGATGGTCCGCCCGGCCCAGCCGTCCGCGCCGCGCTGCCCGATCAGCGGGACGAAGGCGGCGGAGATCCGGTTGCCGCGGCCCTTGCGGAAGGTGGTGTACGCGAGCGCGAGGCCGCCGACCGCGTAGATCGCCCACGGGTGCAGGGTCCAGTGGAAGAGCGAGAACTCCAGGGCCTGCAGGCCGGCGGCCGGGCTCTGCGGCTCCTGGCCGGAACCGGGCTGCGGGGCGGCGAACAGCTGGAGCGGTTCGCCGACCCCGTAGAACATCAGGCCGATGCCCATGCCGGCGCTGAACATCATGGCGACCCAGGCGAGGGTGGAGAACTCGGGTTCGTCGTCGTCGCGGCCGAGCCGGATCCGGCCGAAGCGGCTGAAGGCGAGCAGCAGGGTGAGGACGAGGAAGACGTCCGCGGCGACCACGAACAGCCAGCCGACGTTGTGCAGGACCCAGCCGAGCGCGCGGCTCGACGTCCGGCCGAGCGAGTCCTCGGCGAGGACGCCCCAGGCGACCACCGCCAGCACCAGGACGGCGCTGATGCCGAAGACCGCCCGGTCGGTGGGGAGGGTCGCGGCGGGTTCGCCGGGCTCCCTCACGCGCTGGTCGGGCTGAGGCGGCTGGCTGCTCATCGGGCTGACCTTTCGACATACGTGGCTTCGAGCTGTATGTCGCACTATGTCCAGTCGGTTCCGCGAGCGTCGCGAGGGCGCGCCGGTCGGACGCGGGGACGGGACCTGCGTCCCGTCAGGCGGCGTGTTCCCCGATCGGTTCGCGCGCGGTGGCGAGGTACTGGGAGAGCACCCGGCGGCTGCGGCTGAGTTCGTCGATCCGGGCGTCCAGGTCGGCGAGTTCGCCGCGCAGGGTGGCGAGCAGGTCCGGGCAGGCCTCCAGGACGGGGACGGGGCCGGTGGCGCAGGGCAGCAGCTCGGCGATGACCCGGGTGCTCAGCCCGGCCGCGAGCAGGCTGCGGACCTGCCACACCCGGACGGTGTCCTCCTCGTCGTACTCGCGGTAGCCGGCCGTGGTGCGGGCCGGCTGCAACAGGCCCTGCTCCTCGTAGTAGCGGAGCAGCCGGGTGGACACCCCGGTCAGGCGGGAGAGTTCTCCGATGCGCATGACCGGGTGAACGCCGCCGCCTGACGGGGTGTTCCCGACCGCTCAGTGCTCGTCCAGGCCCTTCAGGAACTCCATTACCACGTCGCGCAGTTCGGGCAGTGCCTCGACTGTGGGCAGGTGTCCGGAGGCGATCCGGACGAGGCGGGCGCCGGGAATGCCCTCGGCCAGCAGGCGGTGCTGGGACGGCGGGACGAGCATGTCCTCGGCGGTGCTGACCACCAGCGTCGGCACGGCCACCGCGGCCAGCTCGGCGCGGACGTCGGTCTCCCCGGCGAGCCGGAACTGCTGCGCGAGACCGGCCGGTTGCGGGGCCTTGAGCGCCTCGCGCAGCCCGGCGAGCTGATCGGCGGGCAGGGCGTCCACCCAGCTCCCGCCGAACACGACGCCGAGCATCAGCCGGCTGAGGTCCTCGGGGCGCGACTCCAGGTCGACGACCAGTTCGGAGAGGGTCCGCATCCGCGCGGAGCCGCCGGCCACGCCCGCGAGCAGCAGCAGCGAGCGGACCCGCTCGGGGTGGCGGGTGGCGATCCGGACGGCGACGGCGGCACCGAGCGAGTAGCCCGCCAGGTCGAAGGTCTCCAGCCCCTCCTCGTCGGCGGCGGCCACCAGGCGATCGGCCAGCCCGTCCAGGGTGAGCGCGCCGGGCTCGTACGGGCTGTCGCCGGAGCCGGGGTAGTCGGGGGCGACGACGGTGCGGTGGGCGGCGAGGTCGGGCAGCAGCGGGCCCCAGTTGTCGCGGGCGCTGCCGCCGGCGCCGTGCGCGAGCAGCAGGCCGGGGCCGGAGCCCCGGACGGTCCTGGCGAGCGGCGCGGGCGGGGTGACGGACGGCATGACGGTGCTCCTTCGTGGTGGTTCCGGCGGCATTCCCGGGGCGCTCGCGGTGATGCGTGCGGTGGCGCATCCGGCGGGGGTGCCTTCGACATCGGGGACGGTAGGCGTTCACACTGGTGAGAAGGTCAAGTACGCGGCTCCGCAGGCGATCCGCAGGCGATCCGGAGGGCGATCCGCAGCCGATCCGAAGGCGGTCGGGGACCGACGCCCTGGTCACGTTCCGCTCCGGAGCGCCTACGCTGAGGGACGGAGTGCGGTTCGGGTACCGTACGAACGCTCTCCGCCGCCGGGGCGCTCGCCGTGCCCGCGTCGGCCGCGCCGGTGTTGCCCCGGGCCGTGCGGCCGCCGAGGAGGTGTCCAGGCCCCATGTCCGGAAACGTCCCGCCCCGGATCGTCCCGTCCGACGGCGCCGCGCGCGTCGAGGTCCCGTCCGGCGAGGTCCCGTCCGACGCCGCGCCCCGCGAGGTCCCGTCGGACGGCGCCGCGCCCCGCGAGGTCCCGTCGGACGGCGCCGCGCCCGGGATCGTCAAGCCGCTGCCCGCCGAGTGGTTCGTCCGGCACGGCACCAACGCCGAGATGCGCTGGGAGGCCCTGCGGGACGCCGACGGCGCGGCCACCGTCGGGCGGCACGTGCCGGTGGAGCGCTGGTTCGTCCGCAATCACACCGGCACCCCGCTGATCGACCCCGACACCTGGCGGCTGCGGCTGTTCGGCAGCGGACTGCGCGGCCGCCCGACCGCCGAGCGCCCGGTGGAGTTCGACCTGGCGGAACTGCGGGCGCTGCCCGCCACCCGGATCAGCGCGGTGATCGAGTGCGCCGGGAACGGCCGCGACTACTTCCGCCGCCAGCAGGGCCTGCGGGTGCCGGGGACGCCGTGGACGCTCGGCGGGATCGGTTCGGCGCTCTGGCGGGGCGTCCGGCTGGCCGAGGTGCTGCGGGTGGCGGGGCTCACCGGGGAGGCGGTGGACCTGCTGCCGACCGGCCTGGACGCGGACTACGTGGTCGACGGCGTCAACCACGGGCCGGTGCGCCGCCCGCTGCCGCTGGCCAAGGCGCTGGACG
The DNA here is from genome assembly GCF_055585785.1 of Kitasatospora sp. NPDC053308. Classification (NCBI taxonomy): domain Bacteria; kingdom Bacillati; phylum Actinomycetota; class Actinomycetes; order Kitasatosporales; family Streptomycetaceae; genus Kitasatospora; species Kitasatospora sp. NPDC053308. The sequence goes on from NZ_JBVJJY010000003.1 coordinate 507,316, forward strand.
ACGCGCTGCTCGCGTACGAGATGAACGACGAGCCGCTGACGCCCGACCACGGCGCGCCGCTGCGACTGGTGGTGCCCGGCTGGGTGGGCGTCGCCTCGATCAAGTGGGTGGGCAGCATCGAGGTCGCCGACCACCCGCTGCACTCGCCCTGGGACACCGACTTCTACCGGATGTTCGGTCCCGGGTATCCGCCCGGCGGGAGCGCGCCGCTCAGCGTGCAGGTGGTCCGCAGCGCCTTCGAGCTGGTGCCGGGCGCGGTGCTGGAGGTGGGCCGGTGCCACCGGCTGCACGGGCGCTCGTGGTCCGGTGCGGCGGCGGTGCGCCGGGTGGAGGTGAGCACCGACGGCGGCCGGACCTGGCGGCGCGCCGCGCTGCGGGGAGGCTCGCACGCCGACGACTGGACGCGCTGGAGCATCGACTGGCGCCCTGACCGGCCGGGCCGGTACGAGCTGCGCGCCCGCGCGACGGACCGTCTGGGCAACGGCCAGCCCGAGCGGGCGGAGCCCAACCGGGAGGGCTACCTGTTCGGTGCGGTGGTGGCCCACCCGGTGACGGTGGTCCGAGCCCGCCCCGGGGCCGGACGGCCGACCGGACCCGCCTGAGGGTCAGCGACCGGTCCGGACCCGGGGCCGGACGGGGGCTCAGCCGGTGGACTGGACCTCGTACGGGGCCGGGTACCGGGTCTCGTACGGGGTCAGCACCAGCCGGACCACGTCCTCCAGGCGACGGCGGGCGTCCCCGAGGGTGGTGCGGCCGGTCACCCAGGCGGTCAGCTCACCCTGCCAGGCATGGGCGACGATGTGCCGCACCAGGTCGCTGGAGGCGGCCGGCACGTCGGCCGTCACCGCCTGGAGGGCGGTGCTGTCGGCCCGGGCCATGCCCTGCAGGGCCTCGCTGGCGAAGGGGTCGGTGGAGGCGGCGACGGCCACCCGCAGCCGGGCGAGTTCGGGCTGCCGCTGGTAGGCGCGCATCCCGCCCCGGACGAACCGGACCGCCCGGTCGGTGTCCCCCAGCCCGGCCCGTGGCCCGCGCAGCTCGGCCACCAGGTCCGCCAGCAGTCGGCGGTGCCACTCGGCGATCGCCGCCGCCAGGAGGTGGTCCTTGGACGAGAAGTAGCGGTACGCCGTCCCCAGGGCGACTCCGGACCGCTCGCAGACCTGCTTCATCTGCAGCCGCTCGACGCCGATCTCGTTCACCAGGGCGAGCGCGGCCGCGATCAGGCTTTCGCGGCGTTCGAGCTGACGCGGAGACATCGCCTCCACCGGCCGTGGTGACAGGTCAACCTTGGTCACCCGCACCATGATACGGGGCGGGGCCGCTCAGGAGTATGACGCCGACCGGCCCCCTCGCGTTCGCCCGGCCGTCACCGGGCCGGGCGCGCCTACGGCTGGCGGCGGATCAGCGCCTCCTGGACGGCCGAGGCGACCAGTCGGCCGTCCCGGTCGTAGAACTCGCCGAGCGCCAGGCCGCGGCCGTCCGAGGAGGACGGGCTGCGCTGGGCGAACAGCAGCCACTCGTCGGCCCGGAAGGGGCGGTGGAACCACATCGCGTGGTCCAGCGAGGCCATCAGCAGGGTGGGCGGTGCGGTGCGCTGGAAGAAGTTGGGCTGCTCGTCCAGCCCGGCGGTGGAGGCCAGGGTGAGGTCGGACAGGTAGGCGAGCGCGGCGGTGTGCAGCAGCGGGTCGCCGTCGGGCAGCGGGGAGGCGGTGCGCATCCAGACGAACTGCTGGAGCAGCCCGGGGACGGACGGCGGCACGCCCGGGGCGCCCGGCGGGACGAAGCGCACGTCGAGGTCCCGGAAGCCGCCGCTCGCGGCGACCATCCGGCGGACCTCCTCGGGCGCGTGGGCGACGGCGTCGGGCAGGGACTCCGGGGCGGGCAGCGTCGGCATCTCACGGTGCCGGTCGGCGGCCGCTTCGGGGTGCTTGAGCGAGACGGAGAGCGAGAAGATCTCGTTGCGCCTCTGCACCGCCGTCACCCGGCGGGTGGTGTACGAGACGCCCTCGCGCACCCGCTCGACCACGTAGTCGATCGGCCGGGTCGGGTCGCCCGGCAGGAGGAAGTAGCCGTGCAGCGAGTGCACCGGGCGCCCGTCCTCGCAGGTGCGTCCGGCGGCGACCAGTGCCTGTGCGGCGACGTGGCCTCCGAAGGCGCGCATCGGGGCACCGGCGTGGCAGCGGCCCCGGAACGTGTTCTCGTCCAGCTGCTCCAGCCGCAGCAGCTCCGCGAAGGGGGAGGGCGCGCCGGTGGCCCGGGCGGTGCGGACGGGCGATTCGGTCAGGTCGGTCACGAGGTCATAGTGGCAGAAGCCAACCGTGTGGTGGTGTGACGTGGGTAACGCCCTCGCGGTCCGGCGGGGGTGGGGGCTTGTCCGTAGAACACGTTCCAGTTATGAGTGCCCCTGATGTCCCCGGTGTCCGGAGTGCCTGGAATATCCAGGGGTGTCCCGGGGCGTCCCCGGCGGGGGCGAACAGATTTCAGCGAACAGATTTCATCATCTGTTCGCTGAAATCTGTTCGCTGAAAGTTGTCTGCTGAAAGTTGTTCGCCGGGCCCCGTCAGCCGCACGGCCTCAGCTGAACTCCGTCACCTGCTCGCGCGGCTCACTCGCCTCCGGCGCCGTGCCCGCCGTCGGCTCCGCCCGGCCGACGACCGGCTCGATGCCGCTCGCGGCGGCGGCCACGGCCCGCCACCACAGGCGCAGCGCGGGCGGTGCCGCGGGCTCGAAGGGCTTGCCGGGGCGGGGCACCGCGAGTCGGGCGCCGAGCGCCTGCGCGGCCGCGACCACCCGCTCGGCGGGCTCGTCCCACGGGTGCAGCGCCAGGTTGAAGGTGCACCAGTGGATCGGCAGCAGCAGCTCGCCGCCCAGGTCCAGGTGCGCCCGCACGCCCTCCTCGGGCGTCATGTGCACCTCGGGCCAGAAGTCGCTGTACGCGCCGACCTGCACCATCGTCGCGTCGAAGGGGCCGAGCCGGCGGCCGATCTCGGCGAAGCCGGGGAAGTAGCCGGTGTCCCCGCTGTGGAAGATCCGGTGCCCGCCGCCGGCCACCACCCAGGACGCCCAGAGGAACAGCGCGCTGGTGCGCGGGCCGCGGCTGCAGTAGTGGCGGGCCGGGGTGGCGGTCAGGGTCAGCCCGGCGACCTCCGCCGACTCCCACCAGTCCAGCTCGACGATCCGCGAGGCGGGTACGCCCCAGTGCTCCAGGTGCGCCCCGACCCCGAGCGGCACGGCGAACACCGCGTCCGTCCCGATCAGCGCCCGGACGGTGGGCATGTCCAGGTGGTCGTAGTGGTCGTGGGAGACCACGACGACGTCCACCGGCCCGAGTTCGGACAGCGGCAGCGGCACCGGGTGCAGCCGCTTGGGGCCGGTCCAGCCGAACGGGGAGCAGCGGTCGCCCCAGACCGGGTCGAGCAGGACGCGCCGCCCGGCGATCTCGGCGAGCACGGTGGCGTGGCCCAGCCAGGTCAGCCGCAGTCCGGACTCCGGCGGTTCGGCCAGGTCGGTCGGGAGCAGCCGGTGCACCGGGACGGCGGCGGCCGGGAGTCGGCGGGTCTTGTCCCCGGACAGCTGGGCGCGGGTGATCTCCAGCGGGCTGCGCTCGTACACCAGGCGGCGGGTGGGCACCGGGTTGCGGAAGGCACCGTCGGCGAACTGCGGGGAGCGGCGGATCCGGGCCAGCCGTTCGCCGCGGGGTTCGGCGCCGAAGGCGTCGGTCCGGACCCGGTGCCAGGCGGCCCGGGGCAGCCCGGCCAGGCCGGGGACGGCGCGGTCGGCGGCGGGGCCGGCGGACGGCGGGGCGAACTGCGAGGCCAGACCGGTGAGGCGGGAGAACCACGGGGCGGGGCGGGGCACGGCTCCTCCAAGGACGGTCACGGCGACCGGGCAGGCCGGGGCGCGCACCGCAGCGGCGGGCGGGGCCGCTGCAGGACGACAACCATCTCGTCGGAGGTTACTCGCCGTGGGCCGTCCGGACCCGGTGGAGGGCCCGGCGCGGTCCAATCGGCGTACCCGGCCGGGCCCCGGCCCCACCGTGCCCCGGCCGCGCTCCGGCCGGGAGCGGCCCCGGTCGCGGCGCGGTCGGGACGGGCTCAGGCCGGAACGGGGTCAGGGCCGGAACAAGCGAGGCCGGAACGGGGTCACGCGTAGAAACGGGTGATCGTCTCGGCGACGCAGTGCGGCTTGGCGCTCCGCTCGCTGGTGATGGTGAAGCGGACCACGGCCTGGACGCCGCCCGGCACCTCGGTGGCGGAGACCAGCTCGGCGGTGGCCCGGATCGCCGTGCCCACCGGCACCGGCGCCGGGAAGCGCACCTTCTCCGAGCCGTAGTTCAGCGCCATCCGCACGCCCTCGACGGCGTAGCACTCCTTCGCCAGCACCGGGATCATCGACTGGGTGAGGTAGCCGTGCGCGATGGTGGAGCCGAACTGGCTCTCCTTGGCGCGCTCCGGGTCCACGTGGATCCACTGGTGGTCGCCGGTCGCCTCGGCGAACAGGTCGATCTGCCGCTGCTCGATGGTGTGCCACTCGCTGGTGCCCAGCTCGGTGCCGACGGCGGCGGTCAGTTCGGCGAGGGAGGCGAAGCTCGTCACGGTGCGCTCCTGGAGGGGGACGGGCCCCGGGGAGGGGTCAGGACGCCGGAAGCGTATGCCTACTGCCCGGTATCTGTCAGGAGTCATCTGTCAGGAGTCGGGGACCGGACGACCGTTCACGGCGCAGTGCGGCGCGCCCCGGGGCGCCTGCCCGCTGGGGAACAGCCGGCGTCCGCTCACCAGCTCCGGCACCAGGGCGACGAACAGCGGCTCCGGGTCGCCCACCCACGGCCGCAGCCCGGAGCGCAGCACCCGCCGCACCTGCTCGGAGTCGCGGACCAGGTCGGCCCGCCCGTGCACCAGCACGCTCCACCCGGTCCGGGTGACCGGGTCCAGCAGATCGGCCTGGAAGGCCACCACCGTGCCGTCAAGCCCGCGCGCGGTGGTACTTCCCCGGCGCACGGCGAGCACCAACCGCCCGTCCAGGACCTCGAAGGAGACCGGCAGGACGGCCGGCAGCGCGTGCTCGGTGTACACCACGCGCCCGACGGGCACGGTGCTGAGCAGCCGCAGGCACTCGGCCTCGCTCAGGGTCTCCACACGGTCCTCACGCTCCATGCGTCCGATCGTCCTCCGGTCGGCGCGCGCGTCGATAGGGCCCATGGTCCCTGAGCGCAGGGGTCGGGAGCCCCGTCGGCGTCCGCCCGGGGCGATAGCCTGCCCGGCGGCGGAACGGCGACGCGGGCCGGGGCGGCGCCGCGGGCGGTGGGCCGTCCGCGCACCACCCGGCGGGCGGATCACAGCGGCGGGCGGCGGCCCCGGGTGCGCCGGGGCCGGCCAGGAGGGGGGAGCGATGGCGGGCGGGGTCGATCTGGTGGTGGTCGGGGCGGACGGCGGGCCGGACCGCGCCTTCGGCGGTGCGGCGTTCGCGCCGGACGGTGCCCGGCTGCTCGCCGAGGTGCTGCCCGGGATGTGCTTCGACACCGGCGCGGCCGGCTGCCGGGTCACCGCGGTGGCGCCGGACGCGGACGCCAACGCGATGCTGACGGCGGTGCGGGACGCGGCCCAGCACCACGGGCGGTGGCTGGTGGTGTGCCTGGTCGGCCAGGTGGTGGCCGATCCCCGCGGGCGCCGGCTCGCGCTGGTCACCGGCGGCAGCACCCCCGACAACGCCTACCGCCGGGGCCTGGCCTGGGACTGGGTGGTCAGCGCGATGGTGCACGGGGACCAGGAGGAGGCGCTGCTGCTGGTCGACGCGGTGGCCGACCGGGACACCTGGGCCGCGCTGGAGCGCGACGGCGAGGACAGCGCCGGCGAACTGCTGAGCTACTCGCGCGTCCCGCTGTGGGGCCGGATCGGCCGGTACGCCCCGGGCAGACGTGGCCGGGACGCCGTACTGCCGGGTGGCGAGGGCTCGTTCAGCCGGGCCCTGACCACCGTCCTGCGGCAGGGCGTCCCGGGTGCCCCCGCGGCCGTCGCCCCGCTGGACCTGCAGCCCGCCGTGGCGGCGCTGACGGACGGTGGCGAGTCGGCCGGTAGTTCGGGTGCGCCGGGCGCGCGCCTGCTCGTTCCGCCGCAGGGCGGGCGCCTGTTGATGCGCAATCGAGCCGCGGTTCGGGGCGCATTGGCCGGATTGTCGCTTTCCGAAGAACTGTTGGCCGTTCTGTGGCGGGAAAGTGCCCCGACGGAACCGCCTTCCGCGTAAGGTCAGGGGGCCTGAGGTGTTGCCGTGATGGGGTGGGTTGGCGAAGAATCGATCCCCAGCGGAAAGACCGGCGGGACGGCGGAATTCTTCTGGCGGCCGTGGATCAGGGATCGGGTCGGTCGCGACGAGGTGGGGCCATGCGGCAGCGCGGAAATGTGTTGCGCCCTGGGGCGGTTGGGGTCGGTGGGGCGGTTCTGGTGTTGCTCCTCGGTGCTTGTGCGAGCGGTGGTGCCGACGGTTCCGTCGATCATCTCGGGACGGCTGCGCCCACGGTGGCGGGAGTGGCTCCGGTAACTCCTTCGAGTGGTTCGTCAAACGCCTCGATCGCGCCGACGGAGGGCCCGGAGGGCGCGCTCGGCCGGGTGGCGCTGAAGGCGTATCAGGACTGGTGGCAGGTCCAGGCCGAGCTCTTCGGGCGATCGGATTCGGACGGGTACGCGCTGGAGCAGTACTCCTCCGGGCGGGCCCTGTCCGACGCCCTCTCCGATCTCCGCCAACTCCACGACGCCAAAGTGGTGATGACCGGAACGCCGCGCAATTCTCCGGTGGTCACCTCCGTCGACGTGAAAGCCGATCCGCAAACCGCGGTGATCGAGGACTGCGTCGATCTGACCGGCTGGCACCGCGTCGACGCCGTCACCGGGGCGGCAAAGGATCCGGCCCAGCGCCTGAACAGGTATGTCGCGACCTCGTCGCTGCGAATGTTCCAAGCACATTGGCTGATCTACGAGTTCAAGCGGGAGGTGGACCGGACATGCTGAACGCGCGGAAACCGGCCCGGCGGTTCGCGGTCGTCGCGTCGCTGTCGGCCGGTGTGCTGCTGTCCTCGGCCGTGACGGCGACGGCGGACGAACCGCCGAGCGGCGGCGCCGAGCAGTGTTTCCCGAACGTGATCTGCACGGACGCCAATTCCGGCGGAAAGACCCCCGGGGGCGGCTCGACGAAGCCGGGCGGTGGGGGCGGCGGCGGCTCGGACAGCGGCCCGCAACTGTGCAGCTACCACGGTGTCCCGTGGGCCTGCTACGACCCGCAGTGGGGCTGGTTCGACAGCGGCGTCGGCTGCTACTTCCGCGAGCTGGACAACCCGCCGGCCGCGGGCGACCCGGCGTGGGAGAACCACGACCCGAAGGACGGCGCGCTCTACTCGAAGGTCTGCCCGCAGACCGGCGGCGGTCAGGACGGCGCCCAGGTCGTCTTCCTGGCCAACCCGCCCGACGGCGCGGCGACCATGCTGGACGACGCCAGGGCCGTCGAGCGGGCGAAGGAGATGCTCGTCTTCGGGAAGCCGGTGGCCCGGGTGGCTCCCGGCGGCACCGCCGTGGTCAACTCGCCGGTCTGGCTCTGGGCGGAGAACGCCGCCACGCCGGGGCCGAAGACGGCGGCGGTGCACGGCATCTCCGTCACCGTCACCCCCAAGCTGGTCGAGGCGGACTGGAGCTTCGGCAACGGCCTGTCGACCACCTGCGCGACGGCCGGGACGCCGTACGACGCCAGGTACGGCGCCGCCGCGTCCCCGGACTGCGGCTTCGTGTTCAAGGCCGCGTCCGGTCGGCAGAAGGACGGGGCGTACGCCGCCACGGTGACGATGAAGTGGCAGGTCACGGCGGTCGTCGTCGGCGGCCCGAACCCGCGGACCTTCACCATCCCGATGTCCCAGACCAGCGCGGTCTTCGCGCTCAGGGTCGCCGAGGTACAGGTCCTCAACTGACCGCGCCGAACGAGCGATCCGACCACTGACCAGCCGGCAACGTACGAGCGATACGAGGGAAGGGCGGAACCCGGTGGAGAACCGTACATCCGCGACGCCGGGATCCGGCACGGCCGCGGGCGCCGGGGCCTCCGTGGCCGTCCCGGAGCAGCAGGACCGGTCCGGCGGCCCGGGCGGGGGCCGGGGCCGCGGCCGGGCGGTGCCGCACGCGCCCGGGCGGACCATGGGCGCGCGGCGGCGGCGCCCGGCGGTGCTGGCGATGGCGGTCGCGCTGATCGCGGCCGGCGGGCTGGGCGGGGCCGTCCTCTACAACAGCACCGGCCAGCGGGTCGCGGTGCTGGCCCTCGCCCGGGACGTGCCGTGGGGTCAGGTGATCACCGAGGACGACCTGGTGGTGGCCCGGATCGCGGGGGACCCGGCGCTCCACCCGGTGTCCGCCCAGGACCGGGCGAAGGCGGTCGGCATGCGGGCCGCCACCGACCTCAAGCGCGGCGCCATGCTCACCGGCGGCGACCTCGCCCAGGGCCTGACCGTGCAGCCGGGGCAGATCGTGGTCGGCGTGTCGGCCAAGCGCAGCCAGCTGCCGGCCAGCCGGCTGCAGCCCGGCGTGCAGCTGGTCGTGGTCTACACCCCGGACAACGGGCGGGCCGACTCACTGCCCGCGACGGTGATCACCGTCGGCCGGGTGGACACCGACGGCAGCCAGGTGATCGACGTCGCGGTCGGCACCGCGGACGGCCCCCGGCTGGCGCAGTGGGTGGCGAGCGGGCGGATCCAGGTGCTGCTGGCGCCGCGCGGCGCCTCCGGCGGCGGGGCGGGCGGCGCCGCCCCCTCGCCCGCCACGCCGTCGGCCGCCACGCCGCCGGCCACGCCCTCGGCGGGCGCGCCCCCGACCGGCGCGTCCGGCGCCCCGAGTGCGACGGGGGGCGCCTGATGGCGGTGATCGCGGTGGTCGGCGGCCCGGGCGCGCCCGGCGCGACCACGACCGCGCTGGCCCTGCTGCTGGCCTGGCCGCTCCAACCGGGCCGCCGGATCCTGCTGGTCGAGGCCGACCCGGACGGCGGCGCGGTGCTCGCCGGCGCCCTGGAGGGCCGCGTCGAGGCCGTGTACGGGCTGCGCAACCTGGCCGTCGCCGACCGGCGCGGACTGCTCGCGCAGACCATCTGGGAGCAGCTGATCGACCTCTCCCCGGACGGCGAGGCCGACCGACTGCTGCTGCCCGGGCTCACCGACCCCACCCAGGCCCCTGGCCTCGCCTACACCTGGGAGCCGCTGGCCGAACTGCTGCACGGCATCGAACAGCAGGGCTACGACGTCATCGTGGACCTCGGCCGCTCCGGCGCCACCGGCGCGAGCGCGGCCCTGGCCCGCCGGGCCGACGTGGTGGCGGTGACCGTCCGGACCACTCTGCGCGGCCTGAGCTCGATCCGGCCCCGGCTCGCCGCCCTCACCGAGGACCTGGCCTCCGCCGGCACCGGCGCCGACGCGCTCGGGCTGCTGCTGGTCGCCGAAGGGCCGTACAGCCGGGCGGAGGTGGCCCGCGAACTCGGACTGCCGGTGCTCGGGGTGCTGCCGCACGCGCCCCGGACGGCGAAGGTGCTCTCCGACGGTGGCGACACCGCCGACCGCCGGTTCATCCGCTCCGAGCTGCTGCGCACGGCGCGGTCGGCGGCGGACGAGGTGCAGCTGCTGGTCCGCCGACGGCGGCAGCGGCTCGCGCCGGGAGCGGACCCGGCGGCTCGGCAGGCGGCGGGCCTGCCGGCGGCACCGGCGGCACCAGCGGCGTCGGCGGGCGGTCCCGCGGCGGGCGCCGCGGCGACGCCGGTGGTGCCGACGCCGGTGGTGCCGACCCAGCCGATGCCGGCGCCCGCGCCGACCGCGTACGCGCAGGAGCCGTACGGGCAGACCGCGTACGCGCAGGAGCCGTACGGGCAGACCGGGGCCGGGCAGGAGCCGTACGGGCAGACCGCGTACGGGCGGGTGTCGCACACCCAGCCCCCGCACGGGCGGCCCCCGCACGGGCGGCCCCCGTCCGAGCAGCCGTCGTACGGGCAGACGGCGCAGGACCGGCCGTCGTACGGGCAGGCCGGGCAGGGCCAGCCGTCCCACGGGCAGCCGCCGTTCGGCCCGGGCGCCGCCGGTCAGGCCGGATACCCGCGCTCGCCGTTCGGCCCGGTGGAGGCCGAGCCGCCGTCGTACACCCCGCCGCAGCCCGTCCCACCGGTGATCACCACCGGTCCGGTGGCGCCGCTGGCCGGGCTGGCCCCGCAGCCGGCCGCGCCGGCGCCCTTCCCGGCGCCCTTCCCGGCGCACGTGCAGTCGCCGCAGCAGCCCTTCGGAGGCGAACAGGGCGACCAGTACCCGCTGCAGGAACCGGAAGTGACGGACGGTCGGTCAGCGGTGAGCGGGCAGCATCCGCACAACCCCGGGGAGGTGCTCCGTGCGCGGTAGCCCCCTGCACCAGCGACCCGCGGCCGACCCGGCCGCACTGCCCTGGGCCACGCCGACCGCACCGGCCGCGCCGACCTCGGCGCCGCCGCCGGTGGTCGCACCCGCCGGGGGCCCGGTCGCGCCCGGCCCCCTCGGGCCCGGACCGGTCGCGCCCACCGCGGTGCCGTCCCAGCTGCCCTCGCTGGACGTGCGCGGCGCCGCCACCCGGCCGGCCGTCGACCCGCAGGTCGCCCGTGAGCTCAAGCGCCAGGTCGCCGCCGAACTGCACCAGCAGATCAGCCGGTTGACCGCCGCCTCCGGGACCGAGCCGGACCGCGCGACCCGCCGCCAGCGCGGCCGGGCGCTGATCGAGGAGTCCGTCGCCCGCTGGTCCGACGCCTACGCGCAGACCCACGGCATCCCGCCCACCCGGGAGCAGGACCGCGCCCTCGCCGAGGCCGTGTTCGACCTGCTGTTCCGGGCCGGGCGGCTCCAGCCCTACCTGGACGACCCGGAGATCGAGAACATCCTGATCAACGGCTGCGACGACGTCTGGGTCTCCAAGGTGCACCAACCCCTGCGCCAGGTGCCGCCGGTGGCCGACAGCGACGCCGAACTCGTCGAACTGCTGCAGGACCTGGCCCGCCAGCACGGCGGCGGCGAGCGCAGCCTGTCCACCGCCAGCCCGACCCTGGCGCTGCGGCTGGAGGGCGGCATGCGTCTGCAGGCGCTCACCGAGGTCACGCCCCGGCCGTACGTCGCCATCCGGCGCCACCGGGTGGCCTCGGCGACGCTGCCCGAGATGGTCGAACTCGGCACTCTGGACAGTACTTTGGCCGCCTTCCTGGCCGCCGCGATCCGGGCCCGGAAGAACGTGATGATCACCGGCACCCAGGGCGTCGGCAAGACCAGCCTGCTGCGCGCGATGGCCGCCGAGATCCCGCCGGACGAGCGGATCGGCACCCTGGAGTCGGAGTTCGAACTCTGGCTGCACACCCTCGGCCACCTGCGCCAGGTCGTCCCGATGGAGGCCCGCGAGGGCAACGGCGAACGCGTCGAGGGGCGGCTCGCCGGGGAGTTGAGCATCGGCGACCTCATCCCGGCCGCACTGCGCATGACGCTGTCCCGGATCATCGTCGGCGAGGTCCGCTCCGGCGAGGTCGTCCCGATGCTGCGGGTGATGACCAACGGCGAGGGCGGGTCGATGTGCACCCTGCACGCCCGCGGCCCGCACATGGTGGTCGACCGCATCGCCGAACTCTGCCTGGAGTACGGCTCGCACATGACCGACGCGCTGGCCTACCGGCTCACCGCCAACGCCCTGGACCTCATCGTGCACGTCGCCATGGTCGACGAGACCGCCGTCGGCGGCCGCCGGCACCGTTTCGTCTCCCACGTGCTGGAGGTCACCGGCCTCGGCGAGAGCGGCCGGCCCGCGCTGAACACCGTCTTCGGCCCGCGGCCGGACCTCGGTGAGCCGCGGGCCGTCCCGCACACCCCGCCGCAGTGCCTGGACGACCTGCGCCGGGCCGGCTTCGACGCCGGCCTGCTCGGCTCCCGGTACGGGAGTTGGGCCGCCCCGCTGCAGCTGCGGATCGGCGGTGGTGCGCGGTGATGCTGCTGTTCGCCCTGTGCGGGCTGGCGGTCGCCGGGGGCCTGGTCGCCCTGGTGGCCTGGGCCCGCGGCAGCGAGCCCGTCGACGAGGACGCCGAGGCGCGGCCCAACCCGCTGGCCGGACGCGCCCACGTGTTCTGGTACGGCGCCCCCGGGGCGGCCGCGCCGCGGATGGTCCGGCTGCGCCGGATCCAGCTGCCGCTCGCGCTCGTCGGCGGGCCGCTGGCCTGGCTGTTCACCGGCATCCCGCTGACCGCGCTGCTGGTGCCGCTGGCCGTCTTCGGCCTGCCCTGGCTGTTCGACACCACCCGCCCGGACACCCACCGGATCGAGCGGCTGGAGGCGCTGTCCGAGTGGACCCAGCGGATCGCCGACGTGCTGCTGCTCGGCGTCGGCCTCAACCAGGCCATCGTCACCAGCCGCCGCACCGCCCCCGCCGCCCTGGAGGACGAGATCGGCGAGCTCGCCGCCCGACTGCAGGCCCGCTGGCGGCCCGAGGAGGCGCTGCACGCCTTCGCCGACAGCCTGGCCGACGCCACCGCCGACAAGGTGCTCGCCGCGCTCGTGCTGCGGGCCGGGGACAGCGGGCCCGGCCTGGCCCGCACGCTGTCCGACATGGCCGACTCGGTGCGCGAGGAGGTCCGCCAGCGCCGCGCCATCGAGGCGGACCGGGCCAAGCACCGGACCACCATCCGCTGGCTGGTCGGCATCATCGTGCTGGTCGTTACGGTCGGCTCGTTCAACACCGAGTACACCCGGCCGTACGGGACCTTCCTGGGCCAGCTCGTCCTCGCCGTGGTCGCCGCCCTGTTCGTGGCGATCATCGCCTGGATGCGGGCCCTGGCCTCGCACCCGCCGGTGCCCCGGCTGCTCACCCCGGACCGGCGCAGCAGGAGCGGGCGGCGGGCGGGCGCGCGGACGCATGCGGCGCGGCCCGCCGAGCGGCTCGGGGAGGTCCGGTGATCTCCCCCTGGTCGGTGCTGGCCGGCGCCGTCGCGGCCGGCGGCCTCGCCCTGCTGGTGGCCGAACTGCGGCCCGCGCCCCCGGACCTGCGCCAGGCGCTGGACCGGCTGCACGCCGTCCCGGCCGACCGCGAACAGGATCCGGACGAGCGGCCGCGGTGGTACGACCGGATCGGTGAGCGCTCCGTCCACCTGCGCGGGGTCTCCGTCCCGCGCCGCGAACTCGCGCTGATCGGGCGCAGCCCGGCCCGGTTCATGGTGCACAAGCTGCTGTTCGCCGCGCTCGGCCTGGTGCTGCCCGCCTACCTGGGCGCGATGGCGGTGCTGATGGACATCGGCCTGCCGTTCGCCCTGCCGCTGGTCGCCGGGCCGCTGCTGGCCGGTCTGCTCTGGTTCGTCCCGGACGCCGTCGTGCGCGGCGAGGCCAAGGAGGCGCGCACCGAGTACCTGCACGGCATCGCCGCCTACCTGGAACTCGTCGCGCTGGAACGGGCCGCCGACTGCGGGCCGGCCGAGGCACTGCGCCGGGCCGCCTCGGTCGGGCAGGGCGCGGTGTTCCGGCGGATCCGCGACGCGCTGGAGCGCGCGGCCACCGACCGGCTCCCGCCGTGGGCCGGACTGGACGCGCTGGCCGAGGAGTTGGGCCTCAGCCCGCTGCAGGACGTGGCCGACATCATGCGGCTGTCCGGCACCGACGGCGCCGCCGTCTACGACACCCTGCGGGCCCGCGCCAAGGGTCTGCGCGGCGAACTGCTCGCCGAGGACCTCGCCCGCGCCAACGCCGACAGCGAGCGGATGGTCGCGCCGGGGGCGGCCCTGACCCTGCTGATGACCGTCCTGATCGTCTTCCCCGCGCTCCACCAGATGCTCAACTGACCTTCCGTCCCTACCCGTTGAAGAGCAGCCAGCACCACACCACTCCACACCACACCGCACGCCCCCCGGGAGAACCCGATGACCGTACGACTCGCCCACCTGGCCGGCCGGGCTCTGAGGCCCGTCCTGCTGCCGGTGCAGTTCGCCCTGATGCTGTTCACGCTGCGGATCGGGCGGCTGCGGGCCGCCCGCGCGCGCGGCGACCGCGGCGCCATCAGCATCGAACTCGCGCTCGCCATCATCGCGTTGGTTTTCGTCGCGGGCGCCGTGGCGACGGCGCTGTACCTGCTGAAGGACAAGGTCGTCCAGAAGGTGCAGCAGGACCCGAACATGCCGGGCGGCGGTGCCGGCGGCGCCACCAAGTGATGCGCCGTCCTCTCCGCCGCAGGGACGACCGGGGGTCGATGAGCATCAGCCTCGCCATCGTCTTCCCGGTCGTCCTGCTGCTCCTGCTGCTCGTCGTCCAGGCCTCGCTGTGGTGGTACGACCGGCAGGTCGCGCTCAGCGCCGCCCGCGAGGGCGTGGACGCCGGGCGGGTGCAGGGGAACGTGGCGGACGAGGCGAAGAACGAGGCGGCGCGTCGCCAGGCCCGGGACTTCCTCGACCGGCAGGGCGCGCACGGCTACACGGTGCGCACCGACGGCAGCACGGCCCAGACCATCCGGGTCACCGTGGAGTTGACGCCGCCGCTGCTGATACCCGGGCTCTCCGCGCCCACCATCACCCAGTTCGCCGAGGCGCCGCGCGAGCGCTTCGTCCCTCCGGTGGTGAAGCCGTGAGCCCGGGGCGGCCCGGTGCGCGCCCCGGCCCGCACCGCCGGTGGCGACCGCGGCGCCGGGACGGGGGCGGGATCGCGATCGAGGCGGCGATCGTCGTGCCGCCGGTGGTCGGGCTGGTCCTGCTGGCGATCGCCGCCGGGCGGGTGCAGACCACGGCCGGCAGCGTCGAGGCCGCCGCCCGGGCCGGCGCCCGGACCGCCTCGCTGCAGCGCAGCGTGGACGGGATGGACCAGCCGGCCAAGGACTCCGCCCTCGCCTCACTGCGCCAGCAGGGGGTGTCCTGCCGCAACGGCGACGTCCGGGTGGCCAAGGGGGAGTTGAGCCTGCCGGGCGGTCCGGTCACGACCGTCACGGTCACGGTGGTCTGCGACGTCGAGCTGGCCGACCTGCTCGGCGGGCCGTCCGGCGTGCCCGTGACGAAGCACCTCGTCGGCGAGTTCACCTCGGTGGTGGACCGCTACCGGGGCACATGACGGCGCGCGGGGCGCGGGACGGCGCGTGTCACCGGCGGGCGGAGAACGGGGGATTGGACGCGGCCCGCGCGGGGGAGACGCAAGCGGAGAGCGCTCGGGGGATGACACAACGGTACCGAGCGGCGCCCGGTGGGGGCCGGTGGGGAGAACAGCGTGCGGATCGGGGGGAGGGGATGCGCGTGGTGAGCCGTCTTCGGCGACGGGTGAGGCCGCGGACGGGCCGGTCTGCCTGGGTGCGCCGGTCTGCCTGGGTGCGCCGGTGGGCCGGGGTCCGCCGGCCGGCCGGGGTTCGCCGGTCCGTCCGCGCTCGCCGTCCGGCGGGCGCCCGGCTGCCGGTCGGCGCGCGGCGGTCGGACCGGGGCGCGGTGGCCCTCTTCGTCGCGATCTGCGCGGCGTACGTCGTGCTCGTCATCGCCCTGGTGATCGACGCGGGCGGCCGACTGCGGGTCGCCGAGCGCACCGACGCCTACGCCCAGGAGGCCGCGCGGGTCGGCGGACAGCAACTGGACCAGGCCGCCGTCCTGCAGGGGGCGGGCTTCAAGGTCGACGAGAAGTACGTCCGGGACGCCGCCGACGCCTACCTCGGCCTCTACGGCCTGCGGGCGGGCGACATCGCGTTCTCCGGTGACGGCAAGGTCGTCACCGTCACCGTGCAGGCCGACTACCGGCCGGTCCTGCTGGGCGCCCTCGGGGAACGGAAGGTAACGGGCAAGGGCAGTGCGACCCTCGTCCACGGAGTCGAGAAAGCGGAGACCGACTGATGGCCGCGCCACGTGCCAAGGACCAGGCCCGAACCGCCCAGGCCCGCAACGGCCGGGCCGGGGCCGCGCATCGCGCCGACGGGGGCGGGCGACGGCCCGCCGCCCCGGCACCTCGACCGCCGCGCGGTGGCCGGGGAGGCGGGAGGGGTGGCGGCCGGGCCGGCGCCCTGATCACCGCGGTCGCCGCGCTGGTCACCCTGCTCGCCCTGCTGTTCGGCGTCCCCGCGCTGCTGCTGTACGGCACCCAGGCGGTCGCCGGGATGGGCGAGGTCGCGCCGGGCGGCGTGGGCGAGGCGCTCACCAGCCCGGACGACGGGCGGCTGTTCCTGTGGGCGCTGGTGGTCGTCGGCTGGCTCGCCTGGGCCTGCTTCGCGCTCTCCGTCCTGCTGGAGGTCCCGGCCCAGCTGCGCGGCCGGATCGCCCGCCGGATCCCGGCCTTCGGCTGGAGCCAGCGGCTCGCGGCCGGGCTGGTGGGCTCGGTGCTCGCCCTGCTGCCGGTGGCCGGCTCGGCCTTCGCGGCCGTCCCGGAGCTCGCCCACACCCCCGCCGCACAGGCCCAGTTGACCCCGGGCGTGCAGCGCGCCGCGCTACCCGCCGCGCAGTCCGCGCCGGCCCTGGCGCCCGCCGCCGAGCAGCAGCCCAGCTACACCGTGCGGGACAGCCGGCCCGCCGACAGCCTGTGGTCCATCGCCGAGCGCCAACTGGGCTCGGGCGAACGGTGGGTGGAGATCGCCAAGCTCAACGACGGCCGGGTGATGGACGATTCGGGCATCCGCTTCGACGCGGACCGGCCGATCCAGCCCGGGTGGACCCTGGTGATGCCGGCCGACGCCAAGCCGGACGAGGTGAAGGCCCCGGCTCCCGCCCCGGCGGCGCCCGCGCCCTCGGGCGACGCGGCGCCGGGGGCCCCGCAGGGTACGGCGGGGACTCCGCAGGGCACCTCGCCGCAGGCCGGGACGGAACCGGGAGCGAGCGCGGGCGGGCAGCGGACCGTCACCGTGCAGGCCGGCGACAGCCTCTCGGCCATCGCCCAGCGGGAGTTGGGGGACGGGGAGGAGTGGCCGAAGCTCTTCGAGGCGAACAAGGGGGTGCAGGCCCCGGACGGGGAGCGGCTGACGAACCCGGACGTGGTGGTACCGGGGATGGTGCTCACCGTGCCGGGGGCGGCGGCCACCCCCGCCCCGGCGCCCGCTCCTGCCCCGGCGCCTGCCCCTGTCCCTGCGCCTGCTCCCGCCCCTGCGCCCGCGCCTGCCGACCAGGCCCCGACGCCTCAGGCCACGGCTCCCCAGGCCCCCGCTCCCGCGCCCTCGCAAGGAGCGCCGCAGTCGGCCCCGGCGCCGACGCACGCGCCGACCCACGCCCCGGCCCCCGCCGCGCACGCCGATCCGGCCCCCAGCGACGACTACACCGTCGCCCTCTCGGCCTCCACCGTCGGCGTCCTGCTCGCCGCCATCATGGTCGGCGCCGTCGCCCACAAGCGCGGCACCCAGCAGCGGGCCCGCCGCCCCCGGCACCGCATCGCGATGCCCGCCGCCGAGGCCGCCGCCTTCGAGAACGAGCTGCTGGCCCGGCAGGACCAGGCCGGGCTGGAGCTGTTGGACCGCGCCCTGCGCACGCTGGCCCGCAACACCGTGCGCGGCGGCAAGCGCCTGCCCGCCATCGTCGCCGCCCGGATCACCCCCGGGCACACCATCGAGCTGCACCTGTCCGGCCCGGCCACCCCGATCGCGCCGTTTAAGGCCGCGCACGCCGCCAACGTCTGGTGGTGCGGCCCCGACTCCGGCGACATGCTCAGCGCCGCGCAGGCCCGCAAGACCGCCGCGCCGTACCCCGCGCTGGTCACCCTGGGCACCTCGCCCGACGGATCGGTGGTCCTCGCCGACCTGGAGGCCGTCCGACTGCTCCACCTCTCCGGCCACCCGGACGACGCCCGCGACGTGCTGCGCACCCTCGCCATCGAGCTCGCCCACAGCCCGCTCGCCGACCGGCTCCACCTGCACCTCGTGGACCTCGCCGAGGAAGTGCCGATCAGCGGCCCGGCCGCCGAACGCGTGCACCGCCACGCCACCCTGGAGGCCGCGCTCGCCGCCCTCGGCCCGCGCACCGCCAAGGCCCGGGCCACCCTGGTCGCCGCCGAGGCCGCCAGCCCGCGCGACGCCCGCAGCCGGGGCCGGGCCGACGAGTCGTGGATCCCCGAGATCGTGCTCTGCGCCCACCAGCCCGGCGGCGGCATCCCGGCCGAACTCGGCCGGCTGCTCGACGGGCGCCCGCGCACCTGCGTCGCCGTCATCACCCGCGCCCCCGAGCGCGGCACCGGCCCGGTCGCCCGGTGGACCCTCCCGACCACCGGCCAGGCCGCCATCCCGGGCCTGCACCTGACCGTCGAGCTGCAACGGCTCAGCGGACAGCAGTACGACCAGGTCGCCGAGCTGCTCCGGGCCGCCGACGACACCACTCAGCACCCCGCCCCGGCCTGGACCCTGGACGGGCCCGAGGAGGATCCCGACACCGCCGAACTTCCCGCCGCCGTGCCGGTGTTGGCGGGCGTCGGCGCCGCGGTCTCGGCCTCGGGTCCCGTTCCGGCGCCGGTCCCGGCCTCGTCCGCCGGCTCGGCGTCGTCCGTCGGCTCGGCGTCGTCCCCGGCTGCCGCGGGCGAGGGGGGAGCGGACGCCGCCGGACCACGCCTGCTCGCCCGGGTGATCGGCACCGGAGCCAGCCCGTTCGCGGGTACCGACCCGGCGACGCCCGCCCCGGCGTCCGCCCCGACTTCGGCGCCCACCGGTCCGGCAGCCCTGCCGGGCGGCTCCACGCCGGTCCCGCCCGGTCCGGCGCGGTACGCCGTCAACGGGCAGGGGCGGCACGCGGCGGGCGACGAGACCACCCGCGACCTGCGCCGGCCGGGCGCGCCCGAGGAGTCGACCGCAGGGGCCGGGGACCAGGCCGTCACGGCGGAGCCGTCCGAGGCACCCGAGGCGTCCGGGACCGCGGACGCGCCGACGGAGGGCGCTCCGACGGCCGTCCTCGCCGTCCAGCCCGTCATCCCGGTCGCCCCGGCCGTTCCCGTCGCCCCCGTCGCCCCGGCCGTTCCCGTCGCCCCCGT
Organism: Kitasatospora sp. NPDC053308; assembly: GCF_055585785.1. Lineage (NCBI taxonomy): Bacteria > Bacillati > Actinomycetota > Actinomycetes > Kitasatosporales > Streptomycetaceae > Kitasatospora > Kitasatospora sp. NPDC053308. Next base: position 526,256 of record NZ_JBVJJY010000003.1, read on the forward strand.
CGCTCCCGTCGTTCCGGCGGTGGAGCCGACTCCCGGCGCCGAAGCCGAGACCGCCCCGGAGGGCGCCCCCGAGACGGCCCCGGAGGCCGCTCCCGAGGCCGTGGACACCCGGACCGCCGCCGGTCCGTCCGCGCCCGCCGCCGGTCCGTTCGCGTCCTCCGCCGTCGAGCCCGGCCCCGCCGCCGTGGCACCGGTCGCCCCCGCGGCCCGGACCACGTCCGGCCGCACCGACTGCGAGGACCTGCTCGCCATCCTCCGCTCCCCGGAGGCGCACGCCCCGCGCAACGCTCCCCGGATCCGCCTGCTCGGCCCGGTCGACGTCGCCGGTGCCCTCGGCACCGCCGAGCCCGCCGCACTGCCCCGGCTCACCGAACTCGCCGTCTACCTGGCGCTGCGCCCCGGCTCGGACCACCACGCCCTCGACCACGACCTGCACCCCGGCGCGGCGCACCTCGACCCGCACCCCGGGACGGACGCCAAGAGCCCGCTGCCGGCCAAACTCGCCGATCTGGCCGCCTGGTTCGGCAGCTCGGCCGAGGGCCGCGCCTTCCTGTCCACCGAAGGCGCCGACGGCTACTCCTTCGCCCCGACGGTGACCTGCGACTGGGACGAGTTCCGCAGCCTCTACCGGCGCGGCATGCGCAGCACCAGTGCCACCGCCGACGCCGCGCTGGCCCACGCGCTGGCCCTGGTCCGCGGCGCCCCCTTCGCCGAGGCCCCGCCCGCCTCGTACGGCTGGGCCGAGGCGGAGCGCCAGGACATGATCGCGGCGATCGTCGACACCGCGCACGAACTGGCCGCCCGCCGTCTGCAGTACGGCGACCACCGCTGCGCCGAGGCCGCCGTCTTCCGCGGCCTCGCCGTCGCCCCGGACGTCGAACTCCTGCACCGGGACCTGTTCTACGCCTACGCCTCGGCCGGCGCCCGCGACCAGCTCCTGCGCGCGGTCAACCGGCTGGACGCGCTCAGCCGCCGCACCGGCCGCGACCTCGACGCCGACACCGTCGCCCTGCTGCGGGACCTCCTGGCCGGCTCCTGACCGCCCGCCGCGCCCCGCCCCGGGACGGCGCCGGGGCGTACGGCATCCGTCGATGCCGCACGGCGGGGCGGACCGGCCGGGGCGGTCGCCGGGGCCGGTCGTGGCCTGTCGGCCGGTCCGTGCTCAGGCGGTCCGCAGCCAGGCGTCGAGGGCGGTGAAGTCCTCCTCGGTGAGCCCGCGTTGCGGATCGACCCGGTGGAGGAGCGCCCGGGCGGGGGAGTGCGTCGCGACCCAGCGGTGGTCCGCCGCGGTGATCTCGTCGTCCACCCAGACGAACGGGCGACCGCCGGCCCGGGCGACCAGCGCACGGGTCTTCCAGTGCACCCCGCCGGGTTCGTCCTCGTCCTCGTCCTCGTCCAAGGGCCATTCCACGAGGGGCAGTTGCGGCAGTCCGAGCCAGGGCGCGAGGCACTCGTTGGCGTCCTCCAGCCAGGTGGTCGCCCACACCGGCTCGCACGGCAGACCCAGCAGACGCGGCCCCAGCGCCGGGTCGACGCGCGTCACCAAGGGGTTCCCACCCGGCACCGCGCCCGGCGCGTACGGGCTGCGGTAGGTCGGGTAGCCACCCGGCGGAGGGGCACCGAACGGGATGAGCGGGCCGTCGACGTCGAGGAAGAGAAGGGGACGGTCGGCGGCGGTCATGGCGGAACGATAGCGGGCAGGTCCTCGATGCGCCCTTCGACCGTGCTCCGATTCCCGGCCTGAAGACCGCACGGGACCTCGACGGCCTGCGATGCCTTCTTCCAGCGCGACTTGAGCACGGAGTGCACGTAGGCGAGGTCGGTGCGGAGATCCACTTGCCGCAGCACCTCCGGACGCGACGCTGCCCGGAGGTGCCGTTGGCGCGCCTTCCCGTGCCGCGGACCGGGCGACGGTCGGGCTCTCCGGTGGCGGTCCGTGCCGGCCGGGGCCACACCGATCGGTTCCTCCCCGCTGCGATCGGGGAGGAACCGTCGGCACTCGCGCCCTAGAAGCGGCCGCGGATCTGCATGCCGGTTTCGGACTCCGGGTTGTTCAGCGCGTCGTAGACCTTGTGGCCGGAGTCGCGGGCCCCACCGGCCCAGCTGACCGCACCCTTGTCGGTGACCTTGGCCGCGACACCGCTCCAGTACTTCGCCTCCCGGTCCCACTGGACGTCCGCCAGGAGGGCGCCGAGCGTGACGCCTTCGGGCATCGGGTCCGCCGACCAGGACATGGTGCGGTTCATGGTCGCACCGAGGCCCGCCACGACCGCGGGGGCGGTGATGGCGGACTTGGCGTGGAAGAGCTGGGCGTTCTCCACCAGGAAGGTGCCGACCGTCTCCATGATCTCGCGCTGGACGACGGCCTGGTCGGGGCGGTCGTTGTTCTCGTCGACGGGGATGTCCTCGTACTCGATGCCCGTCGAGGCGGCGTGGATGCCGGCCTTGCCGAGCATGGCGGTGGAGATGAGAGTCCGCAGGACCGACATCGTCATCCACTCGGGAGCCTTGTCCGACACCTGGCGCTTGCCGGTGAGGATCAGGCCGGACAGCGGGACCGTGCCCTCGCCGGCCGGCACCTTCAGCGACTCCATCAGCTTGCGCGTCACCGTGGTGCCGAAGTCGCGGCCGTCCATCGACATGGCCAGGGACTTGTCGACCGGAACGCCCTTGAGGTTGCGGTCGTGGAAGATCTGCCGGGCGGCCATGACGCTGATCCCGTGGAAGATCTCGACGGAGAGCTTCATCTCGCCGAAGTCGAAGTCCTCCAAGCCGTAGGCAGCCTGGTTCTTCCTGATCCGGTGCAGCGCCGTGACCTGGGTCTCGGCGTCGAGGGCGATCAGACCGTCACGGATCGGAAGGTGCCACACGCCGTTCTCGTCCGGCGCCAGCGGACGCGGCGACCAGAGGGTGATCTGCGGAACCGACCAGGCGCTGTCGAAGTCCCCGCGCAAGCCGGCCGCGATGTAGTCCGCGTACTCGCCGACGTTCTTCGCCTTCTTGCTGGCCGCAGTGCCGATGGGCCGCTGCACCTCGGCGCGCAGACGGGCGTAAGGGTCGACCTCGTAGCCGGCCTTCGCGGCGCGCTTGGCGTCCTCCTCGACCTTCGCCGGGTCGTTGACGAGGTGGAGCAGGTTCTCGCCGTCGATGACGGCGTTGGCCATGACCCCTTCGCGGACGACCAGGAGCTTGATGGGGAAGCCGGTGGTGACGGGCTTCGTGAAACTGGCTATGGACATGCTCTCTCCCCTTGCGGCAATCCGCTTTGACGCTTCGTCACGTCCTCGGGAAGCTATCTGACGGCATACGGATGGTCAACTGCGGTGAAGGATTAGCGCGTTGTATCCTGCCGCAGCCCGAGGATGCGGTAGTGCGGTGGGGGCGATCCCGGCCGTGGCGCGACTGCGGGCGGCAGTTCGGTGCCACGGTCCAGTCCGCGGAACGCGCCGCCTCCACTCGGGCGCGGAGCCGGACGGGTGGCCCCGTCATGGCCGGCCCGACCCGGCACGCCGAAGATCGGCCACCGTCGCGCTGATCGCCGACGTCGACGGGTGCGTGGCCAGTACGACCGCGCCGCTCCTCATCGCGAGCATCCCGGGTCGCCTCCCGGTTCCCCGGCAACCTGGGCGCCGGAAAAGACTGGGTAGCATCGTGCGCCTACTGACGGGGATCCGATGCGGGGGACGGGTGCAGTGACGGCAAGTCAGGACAGCGCGGACATGGCGCCGCTGAGGCCGGGGGACCCCCGCGACATCGCGGGCTACCCGCTGCTGCGGCGGATCGGCGAGGGCGGCATGGGCACCGTCTTCCTGTCCCGGACCCGCGGCGGCCAGCCGGTCGCGTTGAAGGTGATCCGCCAGGAGTACGCCCGGGACGCGGGGTTCCGGCGCCGGTTCCAGCAGGAGGTCCGTGCGGCCCGTACCGTGCAGGGCTACCACGTGGTACCCGTGGTCGACCACGACACCAGCGGGACCACCCCCTGGCTGGCCTGCCGCTACGTCTCCGGCCTGACGCTGGACCAGGTGAGGGGGCGGTTCGGCGTGCTGCCGCCGCTCACCACGCTCCAGGTGGTGGGCTGTGTCGCCGAGGCACTGCGCGCGGTGCACGCGTCCGACATCGTCCACCGGGACCTGAAACCGGCCAACGTCCTGCTGGCCACCGACGGCCCGTGGGTCATCGACTTCGGCATCGCCCGCGCCGGGGACGGAACCCAGCTCACCGCCAGCGGTAACCCGATCGGCACGGCCCAGTACATGTCGCCCGAGCACGCACTCGGCGAGCCCGTCACCCCCGCGAGCGACCTCTTCGCCCTCGGCCTGATCGCCGCCGTCACGGCCACCGGACTGCACCCGTACGGGGACGGCAGCGCGATCACTGTCGCGACCCGCATCGCCAACACCGAGTTCCGCCCGCCGGACCTGTCCGGCTACCCGCCCGAGATCCGCCCGCTGCTCACCCGCTGCCTCGTCGCCGATCCGGCTGACCGGGCCACCCCCGAGGAAGTCATCGCCCTGTGCGACCGGGCCCTGTCCCGCCCGCTGCGCGCCTTCCAGGGCTGGTTGCCCTCACCCCTGGCCCAGGAACTCGCCCGGCGTGAGACGACCGTCCGCCAGGCCCTGGGCGACGACGCGCCGGACCCGGGTCCTGCGGCGACGTCCGCGGATCCCGCGGTGACGCACGCGCCCACCTACGTCCCCACCGAACGTGCGGTCCCGGTCCCTCCACGGGCGCCGGTGCCGGACGCCCGGCCTCCCCGGCCGCCGCTGCCCGCCCCGCCGGTCGTCCAGCCCTTCGACGCCCTCCCGACCACGTCCCGGCCGTCGATACCCGCCCGCGCCCGGCCGCCGCGTCCTCCCCAGCCCCACCCGCCGCAGCCCCCGGCTCCGCAGGGCCCCGTCCCGCAGGTCCCGGTACCGCAGGACCCCGATCCGCGCGAGCCGCTGCGCCTGGGGTTGGGGAAGACCTGGCTGCTGCTGTTCGTGTTCCTCCTCGTCGTCTACGTCTCGTTCAAGTAGCCGGACCCCTGGGGTGCCGAAGCATCCGCCCCCGAGGCGAATCCGGCGAGTCCACCGCAAGTGACCACGCCGACCGGTGCCGGCCGCTGGTGGGCGGCGGGAGCGAGCACCGTCGCCCGCCAGGCACCCGAGCCGGCCCTGATGTCCCAGCACGTTGCTCCGACCACGGGGACTCCGCTGCCCGAATCCGGTGGCACGGCCCAGCTGCCGGTGACTACGGTCTCGGCATGACCGGCCAGAGCGAGCACCCAACCCGGCGTGATCTCGCTGCCGTGCTCACCGGCCAGACCGCTGCCTGCGCCCCGGCGCGCGAGGCCCTCCTGGCCGGCGGCACGCTGCGGCTGTCTGACGGGGTCGCGCCCGACTGGATGGTGCGCGGCATCGCCGCCACCCGGCTGGGCTGGGCACGCAAGGTCGGCCTGGTCACCCTCGGCCTCGACGAGTCGGTCGAGATCCTCTCCCGGCACCGCGACGTGTCGTTCCGTATCGGCCTCCTCGACGCACCGGACCGCTCCTGGTTCTTCACCCTCTACTTCGACGCCACCGGCACCGAACTGCTGGCCTGCAGCGCCGTCAAGAACCAACCCCCCGCTCGGAGGCCCACCCGGCGGCCGAGCGCGTAGCCGCCGCTGCTCCCTGCCGGTGCGCTGAGGGAGGCGCGTCGAGGTCCGGGCCTCGGCGGCGCCCGCAACGCTGTGGCGCCAGCTCGCGACCGGTGCCGAGCGAGAGCTCATGTTCGCCGGATACACCGACTACTTCCCGTGGTTGGAGCACGCGAACTTCGGTGCTCTCCTGCGCAGGAAGGCGGCGTTCGGCTGCCGGGTGTCCGAGCTGGCCAAGTCCGCGACACCTCGATCGAGGCCCGGTACGAGACCAGCCATGTGTCGTTGTCTGCATGCCGCTTCGACAACGACATGATCGTCACCCCGCTGCTGCCCGGTAGGATCGGCCACGACGCCCCGATGATGCACTTCAGGCGAGCCCAAGACGACGGCGTGTTCGATCGGTTCGTCGGCCACATCGAGGAGTTGTGGGCGGCGCGACGTGTGGACGATTCCGACAGCAGAGGTGGCCGCCGATGCCCAGGCGTGACTACGAGGACGACCCGAACGCCCCGAAGGCGAACAGCCTGGTTCCGGCCGCAAGCGTGGTCGTGGTCGACGATGGTGGTCGCGTTCTGCTTCAGCGCCGCAGCGACAACGGCATGTGGGCCCTTCCTGGCGGGAAGATGGACCTCGGTGAGTCCCTCGCCGGGTGTGGCATCCGCGAGACCCGCGAGGAGACCGGCTTCGACATCGAGATCATCGGGATCGTCGGCACGTACACCAACCCCGGCCATGTGTTCGCCTATGACGATGGCGAGGTCCGCCAGGAGTTCAGCATCTGCCTGCTCGGCCGACCGATCGGCGGCCGGCTGCAGACGTCGGACGAGTCATCCGAAGTCGCATGGTTCACCCCGGCCGAGACGGACGAGCTGCCGATGGTGTCGAGCATCCGCAAGCGCCTGGCCGACTGGCGGTCCGGCGCGATCCCAGTGGTGCGCTGACCTACGCCGTCCGATGCCGGTCGTACGACGGCCGCACGGCCGACATCGAACTCCCGCCCGACCCAGTGCCCCTGCACACTGGCGCGCTCGTGGCCGACCGGGCAATGACGACGGCCCGGCTGATCGATGCGCGTCTCGTGATCGTCGGGGCGCCGGTCCGTCTGGTCTCCGCGCTGCACCAAGAGGGCAAGTCGGTCCTGGGTGGTCGCGTTGCCGACGTGTGTGCGGCTGACCCTCGCGGGTCCGGCTCTGGCAAGCAGCCCCTCCCCGGCTGACGCCTGCGGGTGCGGGGAGGACGGGGCCCGCGGGTTATCTGGCCAGATAGACCACGGCTGATGCCTGCGGGGGCGGGGAGGACAACCCTCGCTGGTGGAGTTGGTGTTGTCGGCGGACAGGGGGTCGGGGGTCCAGTCCGTGATCGAGTCGGCGCCGCAGGTCGGCTGCTCTGTCGACGCCGACGCCGACGCCGGGGCTTCCGGCGAAGACCGTGCCGCCACCGTCCGGGTCCGCACCTTGTGACGTGGCCGCCCGGGGGAGGGCCCCCGGACGGGATGAGGGGGCCGTCGACGTCGGGGAGGAGAAAGCGACGGTCGGGGTTGGTCATGACGGGACGACAGCGGCACTGCGGGCGGCTTGGTGCGCCGATCGGCGACCCGGCCTGGATCGGGTGCGGCGGGATCTCGTAGGGTGGCGCGCACGGAGTGTGGTGGCAAGCACCATGCAGTCAAGGGCATCAGACGCCGCGGGAGCGGCGGGGCGGGGCGGTGACCAGGAGATGGCGGAGACGACAGCGGTTTCCGGAGGTACCGACCCGACTGCGGAATCGGGCCCCTGGGACGCCGTACCGCCGCCCCCGCGCGTCCCGTCCGAGGAGCACCCGCCCGGGCCGGCCGCGCTCTACGAGCCGCCGCCCGTGCCCCCGGCCCCGCCGGCCGTCGCGCCGACCACCGCGCCGCCCGCCGCGCCGCCGAGTGCGCCGCCCGTCCCGCCGACCGGGTGGACGCTCACCGGCCTGCCCGCCGCGGGGGCGGCCGCCTCGACCCCGCCACCGTTCCCGGCCACGGGCGGGGTGCCGGTGCCCGGCGCACCGGGAGCCGCTGCGGCCGGTCCGGGCGGGCTCGGAGCCGCGCCGCGCGGGCGGATCCTGGTGATCGAGGGCGGCTACGGCAACTCCGGCCGCCGCACCTGGGGCCGGGGCGGTCCGACCCAGGCGCCGGTGCTCTCGGCGATGCTCGCCGCCGTCTCGCCGCAGGTCCTGCTCGCCGCCGACGCGGTGGACGCCGTCCACCTCCCCGGCGCCAGTGACCCGCACACCGTCCTCGCCCATCTGCGCGCCGCCTCCCGCCACCCGGGGCCGCTGCTGGTCCACGTGGGCGGGCACGTGTCCGCCGACAAGCGCGGCGGCCAGCTCCAGCTGACCCTGCGCGACGCCAAGCAGGACGGCCTGTCCTGGCAGGCCCTCGCCGCCGAGCTGAGCCACCGTCCGGCGGACTGGCAGACCCTCGTCATCGCCGACCTGAGCGCCGACCAGAACGCCTGGCCGTACCTCCAGGGCACCGTCTCGCCGCTCAGCGAGGGCATCCCGCTGTGGGCGGTGGTCAGCCCGGACCCGGAGCAGATCGGCACCTTCACCCGTGCCCTGATCGAGGCGCTGCACGGCGGTCGCCCCGGCGCGGGCGAGGTGCTCGCGCCCGAGCAGCTGCGGCAGCAGGTGTACTCGGTGCTGCGTCCGGACGTGGTCATCCTGGCCACGCACGCCCCGGGCCGCCCGTTCTTCCGCAACACCGCGCGGCGCGGCGACGGCCCGGTGGCCGACCTGCCGCCGGTGGCCGACGCGCCGCCGTTCCCGGACGCCGTGCCCTTCGGGGACGCCCTGCCGGGCACCGACGCGGTGCCGGTCGCGGACACCGGTCCCGCGGAGTTCCCACCGCCCCCGGCGCCGATGCCGCCGCGCCCCGGGCAGCCGCTGGACGACTCTGCCGGGTGGCCGGCGGCGGGCGTGTCCGCCGCTCCGGCGGCCGGCGGCGGCCCGGTGAGCCTGGTCAAGCCGGGCGTACCGCCCACGCCGCCCCGGCCGGCCCGCCCCGTCAGCCTGCTCAAGTGGGGCGAGTCCGCCGCGGCCGTGGGTGACGCCGCGGCGGCTCCGGGCGTGACCCTGCGCAAGCCCGCCCCGGCCGACGCCCCGGCTGGGGAGACCGCACCCCCGGCGGGCGTCACGCTCCTCAAGGGCCGGTCCGAGGCCGAAGTCGAGGCCCAGGCCGAGGTCGAGACCGCGGTGGCTGTCGCCGAGCCCGAACTCCCGCGGGGGGCGGACGTGGTGGAGGACGCGCCGTTGGTGGAGACCGCCGAGGCCACAGCAGCCCCGTCGACCCCGGAGGCCCCGGAGGTTGTCACGGACTTTACGGAGGCCGTCGAGGAGGTGGCCGAGGTCACGGAGGAGCCGCAGGACGCCGTCCCGGCCGAGTCGGCCCCGACGAACGAGGCACCGGCGGAGTCGGCCCCGACGAACGAGGCACCGGCGGACGAGGTCCCCTCCGAAGCGACCGCCGCCGCTGCGGCCGAGACTCCCGCCGAGACCGCGGCGGACGCTCCCGTCCGGGCCCCGGCCGAGCCCGCCGCCGCGCCGGCCGGTCCGCCCCGCGCGGACTACCGCGAGGTCATCGGACGGATCGTCCGCAGCGCCGATGCCGGGGACCACGCCGCCGCGACCGATCTCGCCTTCGCCCTGGAGCTGGAGGCGATCGCCGAGCACGGCGCCGTGTCCGAGCCCGTCCTGCAGGTGCGTCAGGTCCGGGCACACGTGTGCCGACTGGCCGGGCGGGCGGCCGAGGCCGCGGACATCTACCGCGAGGTGGCCCTCACGCTGCTGCGTTCGCAGGGCCCCGACCATCCGGAGACCCAGCAGGCGGCCACCAACGCCGAGGCATGCTGGCGCTCGATCGCCGACCGCGCGGAGGCCATCCGGATCGCCCCGGAGATCATCGAGTTGCGCGCCTACCTCCCGGGCCCCGACGGCCGCAAGCTCCGCGCCGCGGAGCGCTACCTCGCCCAGCTGGCCGCCACCGGCTGACGCCCGGCAGGCGGCAACCGAGCGCCGACGGCCGGCACCTGGCCGCCGACCGCCAACCGCCGACCGCCGACGGAAAACAGAAAACAGCGGACAGATAACAGATTTCGAAATCTGTTATCTGTCCGCTGTCATGTGTCAGCCGTCAGCCCTCAGCTGTCGGCTGTCGGCTGAGCCCGATCACCGACCGGCGATCGCGTGGACGAACTGGGTGGCGTCGATGGTGCCCAGGCCGCTGGCCAGGTCGTAGCCGGGGGTGGCGTTGTAGCCGGTGACGCCGTTCCAGCCGTTGTCGCCCTCCTTGACGTCCTTGATGCCGCTCCACTGGCTCGGGAGCAGGCTCAGGCCGTACATGCGCCAGTTGATCTGGCCGAGGCGGTAGCCGGCGAGCTGGTCGGCGAGTGCGACGACGCCGGAGAAGATCGGCGTGGCCTCGCTGGTGCCGCCGGTGAGGTGCCAGCCGACCGCGGTCGGGTCGTAGGACTCGTAGGTCCAGGCCCCGCCGTCGACGGCCGCGCTCATGCTGATGTCGGGCGTGCCGCGGTGGTTGCCGGTGACGTTGGCGACGCCGGTCTGGTACAGCGGGCGCTCGAAGACGCCGGAGACGCCGCCGCCGCCCGCGCCGTAGTTGTCGTGCCACACCTTGTCGTCCGCGGTGCGCTTGCCGGAGTCGTCCAGGGTGAGCTGGGTGCCGCCGACGGAGGTGACCAGCGGGTCCGAGGACGGCCAGGAGTTGACCTTGAACGGGTACAGGTCGGTGCCGTTCTCCTTGGCGTCGGTCGCGCCGTTGTCGCCGGAGGCGGCGAGCACGGTGACGTTGCGGTCGGCGGCGGCCTTGAAGGCGTAGCGCAGGTCGGTGATCGACTTGAAGTCGCCCTTGTCGAAGCCCGGGAAGGTGTTCTCGGTGGCGCCGAAGCTCTGCGAGATGACGTCGCCGCGGCCCTGCTTGATGAGGCTCTTCTCGGCGTCCATCATCTCGGGCAGACCGGTGGTGCCCTCGGTCTCCGCGACGCCGGTCTCGACCAGGATGATGTGCGCGTCGGGGGCGACGGCGTGGGCGTACTCGACGTCCAGGGTGGTCTCGCCGGCCCAGCCGGTGTGGTCGGGATTCTTCGGGTCGAAGACGGGGACGTTGCCCCACTTGACCACCTCGACCTGGGTGTCCGGGATGCCCCACTGCTTGTCGAAGACCTCCAGGTCGTGCTGGATGGTCGGGGAGCCGAAGGAGTCGACGATGACGATCGTGCGGCCCTTGCCGGTGACGCCCTGGTCGTACAGCGGGTTGAGGTTGTACGCCTCGCGGTACTGCAGCGGCGAGTAGCAGTGGATGCCGATCTGGCTGACGCACTGGGAGGTGGTCAGCGGGGCCGGCCGCGCCTGGATGTTGTGGTGCCCGAAGGAGGCGGGGCGGACGTGGACGCCCGCCAGGTCGTGCGACGGGGCGGCGGTCGCGGCGCCGACGGCCGGTACGGCGACGGTGCCCGCGGTCAGAGCGGTCGCTCCGACGGCGAGCAGAGCCAGGGCGCGGCGGAGGGAAGCGGGGCTGCCCATGGAACTCCTTGGGACGCAGGGCCCGACCAGGTCCGGTCGGGTCGGTTGGGCCATCCCATCGAGAGCCACATGATCATGCCATAGTCATTTGGTGGGGTCACCTGACTGGCACCATGGTCATGCTCGGCCACGAGAAAAGGTAAAGGCCGTCTCAGGTGAAGGTAACCGCGCACCTGAGACGGCCATATGATGACACGTCAGTCATATTCAATGAATATCAAGCGTATCCACTGCTCAAGCCTGGTTCAACCCCCGTGCCACCAGGTGAACCCGGACACCGGGTGACCCGGACCGCCAGGTGACCCGGACAGTCGGGTGAACCCGGGTCGCCGGGTGATTTACGGGCTAGCGCGCCCCGCCGTTGACGTAGAGGGTCTGCCCGCTGACGTAGGAGGCGTCCTCGCTCGCCAGGAAGGCCACCACCGACGCGACCTCCTCCGGCTGCCCGACCCGGCGCAGCGGCGTGCGGGCGGCGACCTCGGCCTGGTGCTCCTCGGCCGAGCTGCCGACCCGCTCGGCGGTTGCCGCGGTCATCGCGGTGGCGATGTAGCCGGGGGCGACGGCGTTGACGTTGACGTTGAACGGGCCGAGCTCGATCGCCAGGGTCGCGGTGAGGCCCTGGATGCCGGCCTTGGCGGCCGCGTAGTTGGCCTGGCCCCGGTTGCCGAGGGCGGAGCGGGAGCTGAGCGAGACGATCTTCCCGTACTTCTGCGCCACCATGTACTTCTGCGCGACGTGGCTGCAGTTGTACGCGCTGGTGAGGTTGACCGTCAGCACCGCGTCCCAGTCGGACTTGGGCATCTTGAAGAACAGGTTGTCGCGGGTGATCCCGGCGTTGTTGACGAGGATGTGCAGCCCGCCGAGGTCCGCCGCGATCTGTGCGAACACCGCCTCGACCGCGTCGTAGTCGGCCACGTCGCAGCCGTACCCGCGGGCGGTGCCGCCCTTGGCGGTGATCTCCGCGACCGTCCCGGCCGCCCGCTCGGCACTGAGGTCGACCACGGCGACCGCCGCGCCCTCCTCCGCCAGCAGACGGGCGGTGGCCGCGCCGATGCCCTGGGCCGCGCCGGTCACTACGGCGACCTTCCCTGCGAAACGTGTCACGTCAGCTCCTTCGAAGAGTGTGGGATGGCCGGTAACAGATGACAGGTGACAGATGATGAAATCTGTCATCTGTTATCCGTCGTCTGTTATCTGTCATCCGTCGTCTGTCATCTGTCCGTCGTCGTCAGCCGTGCTCGACCAGCACGGCCGTACCCTGTCCCACGCCCACGCACATCGTGGCCAGGCCGCGCCGGGCGCCGGTACGACGCATCCGGTGCAGCAGGGTGGTGAGGATGCGGGCGCCGGAGCCGCCCAGCGGGTGGCCGAGGGCGATGGCCCCACCGCTGGGGTTGACCAGTTCGTCGGCCCGCTCCGGGTCGAACCCGATCCCGTCGGCGGAGGCCAGGGCCTGGGCGGCGAAGGCCTCGTTGAGCTCGGCGGTGTCCAGGTCGGTGAGCGACCAGCCGGCCCGTCCGAGCACCTTGGCCGTGGCCGGCACCGGGCCGATGCCCATGACGTCCGGGTGCACCCCGGCCGAGGCGCCCGCCACGTACCGGCCGAGCGGCTCCAGCCCGAGGTCGCGCAGGGCCTCCTCGCTGACCAGGACGAGGCCGGCGGCGCCGTCGTTCATCGGCGAGGCGTTCCCGGCCGTGACGGTGCCCCCGGGCCGGAACACCGGCTTGAGCCCGGAGAGCTTCGCCAGGCTGGTGTCCTCGCGGATGCCCTCGTCCTGGCTCACCGTCACCCCGTCCGGCCGCTCGACCGGGATCAGCTCGGCGTCGAAGTGCCCGTCCTTGCGGGCGGCGGCGGCCCGCTGGTGGCTGCGCAGGGCGAAGGCGTCCTGGCGTTCCCGGGTGATGCCGTACCGGCTCGCCACCTCCTCGGCGGTCTCGCCCATGCTGAGCACCCCGTGCAGCTCGGCCATCCGGGGGTTGGTGAGCCGCCAGCCGAGCCGGGTGTCGAAGGTCTCCATCCGGTGCGGCAGCGCCTCGTCGGGACGGGGGAGGACGAACGGGGCGCGGGTCATCGACTCGCAGCCGCCGGCCAGGACCACGTCGGCCTCGCCGGCGCCGATGGCCCGTGCGGCGAGGGTGACGGCCTCCAGCCCGGAAGCGCAGAGCCGGTTGACGGTCGCCCCGGGGACGGTCTCCGGCAGGCCGGCCAGCAGGACGGCCATCCGGGCGGCGTTGCGGTTGTCCTCGCCGGCCTGGTTGGCGGCGCCCCAGTAGACGTCGTCGATCCGGGCCGGGTCGAGGGCCGGTACGTCGGCGAGCAGGGCGCGCAGCACCGTGGCCGAGAGGTCGTCCGGGCGGACGGTGGAGAGCGCACCGCGCAGCCGGCCGATGGGTGTGCGGCGGGCTGCGGCGAAGTAGACGGGACGCACGTCGTCAGGCTCCTTGTCGAGGGCGGAAGCGGCGGAAGCGGAGGAAGAGACGAAAGGGGCGGACGGGAAGGCGGACGGGACGCGAGGGACGGCCGGGGTGGATCAGAAGGCGTTGACGCCGGTGAGGGCACGTCCGATGAGCAGCTGGTGGATCTGGCTGGTGCCCTCGTAGAGGGTCATGACGCGCGCGTCGCGCAGGTACTTGCCGACCGGGTACTCGTCGATGAACCCGTACCCGCCGAACACCTGGAGCGCGTTGTTGGCCGCGCGGACGGCGGCCTCGCTCGCGTGGAGTTTGGCGACGGAGGACTCGGTGGCGAACGGCAGGCCGCGCTCGATGTGGTCGGCGACCTTCCAGGTGAGCAGCCGGGCCGCCTCGACGTCCACGGCGATGCCGGCCAGCAGTTCCTGGACGAGCTGGTGCGAGGCGATCGGTCGGCCGAACTGCTCCCGCTCGCCCGCGTAGCGGACGGCGGCCTCCAGGCAGGCCCGGGCGATGCCGACGCAGCCGGCCGCGACCGACATCCGGCCCTTGGCCAGCGCGGCCATCGCCACCGTGAAGCCCTTGCCGACCTCGCCGAGCCGGGCGCTGTCCGGCACCCGGACGTCCTCGAAGGAGAGTTCGGCGGTGGCCTGGCCGCGCAGGCCGAGCTTGCCGTGGACCTCGGTCCGGGTGAAGCCGGGCAGGTCGGTGGGGACCAGGAAGGCGGTGATGCCCCGGTGGCCCTGCTGCTCGGGCTCGCTGCCGCCGGTGCGGGCGAAGACCAGTGCGACGTCCGCCCAGGTGCCGTTGGTGATGAACATCTTGGCGCCGCTGATCAGCCAGTCCGAACCGTCCCGCACCGCGCGGGTGGTGAGGTTGGCGGCGTCGGACCCGGTGCCGGGCTCGGTGAGCGCGAAGCAGCCGAGCGACTCGCCGGAGGTGAGCCGGGGCAGCCAGTGCCGCTTCTGCTCCTCGGTGCCGAAGGCGTTGATCGACTTGCCGACCAGGCCGAGCGAGACCGAGACGATCCCGCGCACGGCCGAGTCGCCGCGCCCCAGCTCCTCCAGGACGAGGCAGTACGCGAGGTGGTCGCCGCCGCTGCCGCCGTACTCCTCGGGGATGGTCAGGCCGAGGAAGCCGACCTTCGCCAGTTTGCCGATGATCGCGCGGTCGACGGATTCGGCGCGGTCCCACTCGGCGGCGTACGGCACGATCTCGCGGTCGGTGAAGGAGGCGGCGAGGTCCCGTACGGCGGCCTGTTCCTCGGACAACTCCAGATTCACGGTGCGCACCTCGTTAAACTAGCGCTGCAAGTTTTATGAGGGGACTGTAGCTCTGACCTGCCGCGCTGGGAAGGGGCTCCTGTCAGAATCGGTCCCCACCCCACCCGAACCCACCCGACCGGAGGTAGCGACCCGATGGCCCGCCCGCGCACCCCGCTGCTCAGCCGCGACCGCATCGTCGCCGCTGCCCTGCGGCTGACCGACGACGAGGGGCTGGAGGCCCTCTCCACCCGTCGCCTCGCCGCCGAGCTCTCGGTCAGCGGGCCGTCGCTCTACAACCACTTCGCGACCAAGGACGAACTCCTGGACGCGGTGGTGGACAGCGTCATCGGCGAAGTCGACCTGTCGATGTTCAGCACTCCGAGCACCCCCTGGCCGACGGCGCTGCGGGACTGGGCCCGGTCCTACCGCGCCGCGCTGGCCGCCCACCCCAACATCGTCCCGGTCCTCGCCCAGGGCCCCGGTCGGCGGCCGAACGCGCTGCGCCTGGCCGACGCGGTCTTCGGCCACCTGGTCGACGCCGGGTGGCCGCGCGGCCAGGCGACCCGGATCGGCGCGCTGATGCGGTACTTCGTCACCGGCTCGGCGCTGGCCTCCTTCGCGGCCGGCTTCCCGGCGGACGCCGAGGTCTACGACGCGGCCGACTACCCGCACCTCGGCGAGGCGCACCGACTGGCCGGGCACCGGGGGACGGTGGACGAGGGCGCCTTTGAGACCGGCCTGGAGGCGCTGCTGGACGGACTCGTCCTGCGCTTCGAGCGCCTCGCCGCCCGCTCCTGAGCCGGCGCGTTCCTGGCCCGGCCCGCTGCTGAAAGCCGGGTCGCCCCCGAGCCCGGCGGGAGCACCGGCCCGGCCCGCGACCCAGCCTCCGACCCAGCGTCCGGTCCGGCCCGCGACCCAGCGTCCGGTCCGGCGTCCGACGCAGCGTCCGGTCCGGCGTCCGGCGGAGCACCCGCTCCGCAGTCCGGTCCGCAGTCCGGCCGCGGCCCTACCACGCCTCGCGCGCGACGAAGGCCGGCCGCAGCTCCGGGTCCACCGGGTCGTAGTACCGGTGGTAGACCGGCGTCAGCCCGCCCGAGACCGGGGGCACGATCCAGCTCCAGTCCGCCGGGGTCGGCCGGCCCAGCCGCTTCTCCTGGGCGACGTGCTTGAGGAAGCGCTCCGACTCGGTGTGGTGGTCGGCGATCGTCACCCCGGCCTCCTGGAAGGAGTGCAGCACCGCCACGTTGAGCTCGACCAGCGCGCGGTCGCGCCAGAGCGTGCGGTCGCTGGAGGTGTCCAGGCCCAGCCGCTCGGCGACGGTGCCGAGCATGTCGTAGCGGTCGGCGTCGGCGAGGTTGCGGGCGCCGATCTCGGTGCCCATGTACCAGCCGTTGAAGGGCGCGGCGGGGTAGCGGACGCCGCCGATCTCCAGCGTCAGGTCGCTGATCGCCGGGACCGCGTACCAGCGCAGGCCGAGCTCGGCGAACCAGTCGTGCTCGGGGTGGCTGAGCGGCACCTCCAGCGTGGTGTCGTCCGGCAGTTCGTACCACGCGGGGGGCTCGCCGGGCTGCTCCTGGATCAGCAGCGGCAGTGCCTCGAAGCGGTCCTCGGCGCACTTCCAGCCCAGCTCGCGGGCGCGGGCGGCGAGGGCGGCCCCGGCCGGGTCGCCGATCACCTCACCGTCGACCCGGTGGCCGGCGTAGCGGACCAGCTGCTGGTTGACGATGCGCGGGGCCGGGCGGTCCGGGCGGTCGGGGGCGAACACCGAGATCACCGGGCGGATCCGCCCGCCGTTGCCGGCCAGTCGCAGGTGCTCGAAGCACTCGGCGGCGATGTCGTCGGCCGAGGAGAGGTGGCGCAGGTCGCGGACCACCAGGCTGCGCCAGTACAGCCGGCCGATGCAGCGGGCGGCGTTGCGCCAGGCGAGCTTGGCGCCGTAGGTGAGCTCGGCGGGAGTGTGGTGGTAGGTGCCGGTGCGCTCGATCTCATCGAGGACGGCGCGCAGCCGCGGCGCGGGGCTCCCGGCGCCGGGCTGCTCGTGGTGGTACCGCCGGATGAAGTCGGCGGCCTGTTCCGGGTCGGTGAACGGCGGCGGCGCGGGCGGCAGTCGCCGCTCCTCGGGGGACGGTTCCGGCAGTCGCTCCTCGGGGGACGGCGCCGGGGGCCGCTCCTCGCGGGACGGCGCCGGCGGCCGGTCCGGGGCGGGTGCCGCCGCGGCCGGCGCGGGCACGGCCGTGGTCGGGGAGTCCGGGCGGCCGTGGTTCTGCGGGTGTGCGTGGGTGTGGGCGTACGGGCAGCCGCCGCTCGGGGCGGCGGGCGCGGGTCTGCGGGTGCGAAGCCGGTTGAAGATCAAGGACTCATCCCTCCTGCCGCCCAGGAGTACCGGAGGTGCCCGGCCCGCCGCAGGGAGTGAACGATTCGGCCCCCGTACCCGCGCTGATCGCGCTAGGGTGCGGGGGCCGAAGGTCCGACTGTCGGATCAGCCGATCACGGCTGCCTGTCAGCCCATGTCCTCCAGTCGGACGCCCTTGGTCTCCTTCAGGTACTTCGCGACGAACAGCGCGGACAGCGCCGCGAAGGCCGCGTAGATCAGGTACGTCGCGGACAGGTTCCAGCGCGACATCGACGGGAACGACACGGTGATCACCCAGTTGGCGATCCACTGCGCGGAGGCGGCGACGGAGAGCGCGGCGGCGCGGATCCGGTTGGGGAACATCTCGCCGAGCATCACCCAGACGACCACGCCCCAGGACATCGCGAAGAACAGCACGAAGGCGTTGGCGGCGATCAGCGCCACGGTGCCCTGGAGGTCCGGAAGGCTGAGGTTGTCGCCGCTGCCGGTGGCCGAGGAGAACGCCCAGCCGGCCGTGCCGAGCGCGACGGCCATGCCCACCGAGCCGATCAGCGCGAGCGGCTTGCGGCCGATCCGGTCGACCAGCACGATCGCGATCACGGTGCCGAGGATGTTGATGACCGAGCCGATGAAGCTGATCAGCAGCGAGTTGCTCTGGTCGATGCCGACCGACTGCCACAGGATCGACGAGTAGTAGAAGATCACGTTGATGCCGACCAGCTGCTGGAAGACCGACAGGCCGATGCCGACCCAGACGATCGGCAGCAGGCCGAAGCGGCCGCCGAGCAGGTCGCGGAAGCGCGGGCGGTGGTCGGAGGCGATCAGCGCCTGGATCTCGGCGATCCGGGCGTCGGTGTCCACGCCCTCGCCCTCGACCTCGGCGAGCACCGCGCGGGCGTCCGCCAGGCGCTCGGCCTGGATCAGGTAGCGCGGGGACTCCGGGATGACCGAGGCGAGCACGAAGTAGACCGCGGCCGGGACGACACAGATGCCGAGCATCCACTGCCAGGCCTCCAGGCCGAGCAGCGCGCCGCGGGTGTCGCCGCCGGCGGCGTTCGCCAGCACCCAGTTGACCAGCTGGGAAATCGCGATGCCGAGCACGATCGCGGCCTGCTGGAAGGAGGCGAGCCGGCCGCGGTACTTGGTCGGCGCGACCTCGGCGATGTAGGTCGGGGCGATCACCGAGGCGATGCCGATGGCCGCGCCGCCGAGGACGCGCCACAGGGCGAGGTCCCAGGCGGAGAAGGGCAGCATCGAGCCGACGGCGCTGACCGCGAACAGCAGCGCGCCCGCCTTCATGAC
The DNA here is from genome assembly GCF_055585785.1 of Kitasatospora sp. NPDC053308. Classification (NCBI taxonomy): domain Bacteria; kingdom Bacillati; phylum Actinomycetota; class Actinomycetes; order Kitasatosporales; family Streptomycetaceae; genus Kitasatospora; species Kitasatospora sp. NPDC053308. The sequence continues at coordinate 544,766 of NZ_JBVJJY010000003.1, forward strand.
CTTGATGCGGCCGTACCGGTCGGCGAACCGGCCGGCCAGCGCGGCACCGACCGCCGAGCCCAGCAGGGCCGAGGAGACGATCAGACCGGTCACGCCGTCGCCGACGCCGAACTTCTCCTGGATGCCCGAGACGGCGCCGTTGATCACGGAGCTGTCGTAGCCGAACAGGAAGCCGCCGAGGGCCGCGGCGGCGGTGATGAAGACGACGAAGCCGAGGCGGCCGGGCGCGGGGGCCTCGACTGCCCCGGAGGGCTTCTGGGTGACGCTCACGATCTGACTCCTGGTACTCAACATTGAGCTCGGTAGCCGCGATCGTAACCCCATTCGTTCAACTCCTGTACATCGGGATGGTCAATACGGACATGCAGAATTCGTAAGGTGAACAACCAAATTGGGCCGTCCCGGGCCCGCCCAGGCGTGGGCGCGCGCTCCGGAGTGCGCACCCGGGACGGGCCCGGATGGGTACGCACCCCGGATGCGCACCCCGGATGCGCGCCCCCGGATGGCGCCCCCCCCCGGAGCGGGCGCGCACTCCGGGGCGTGCCGCCGAGCCGGCGCCCGTCAGACCGGTGCGGAGAGCGAGAGCCCGAAGCGGCCCTCCGGATCCGTCCACCAGTGGGTGAGCCGCAGCCCGGCCGCCGCCAGCTCCTCGGCCACCCGCTCGCGGCGGAACTTGGCCGAGACCTCGGTGCGCAGCTCCTCGCCGCGGGCGAAGTGCACAGGCAGGTCCAGCGCCGGGATCTTCACGGTCTGCGAGCGCAGCGAGCGCAGCCGCATCTCGATCCACTCCTGCTCGGCGTCCCAGAGCGCGACGTGCTCGAAGGCGTCCGGGTCGAAGTCGGCGCCCAGTTCGCGGTTGAGCACGTTGAGCACGTTCCGGTTGAACTCGGCGGTGACCCCGGCGGAGTCGTCGTACGCGGCGACCAGCACCTCCGGGTCCTTCACCAGGTCGGTGCCGAGCAGCAGGAAGTCGCCCGGGTCGAGGGCGGCACGCAGCCCGCGCAGGAAGGCCGCGCGCTCCTTGGGCAGCAGGTTGCCGAGGGTGCCGCCGAGGAAGGCGACCAGGCGCGGGCCGCCCGCCGGGGGCAGTCCGAGCCGGTCGGTGAAGTCGGCCAGCACGCCGTGCACCGCCAGCCCGGGGTACTCGGCGGCGAGCGCGGTGCCGGCCGCGGTCAGGGCGCTCTCGCTGACGTCCACCGGGACGTAGGTCTCCAGGGTGTCGAGCGCGCGCAGCGCGTCGAGCAGCAGCCGGGTCTTCTCGGAGGAGCCGGAGCCCAGCTCGACGAGGGTGCGGGCCCGGGTGGCGGCGGCGATCTCGCCGGCCCGGGCGGTCAGGATGGCCCGCTCGGCGCGGGTCGGGTAGTACTCGGGCAGCCGGGTGATCTCCTCGAACAGCTCGCTGCCCCGCGCGTCGTAGAACCACTTCGGCGGCAGCCACTTGGGTTCGGCGGTCAGGCCGTGCTGCACGTCCTGGCGAAGCGTGGTGCTGAAGTGGTCGGCGGGCAGCAGTCGGGTGAGATCGAAGGTGTCCATGACAGGGTGGTTCCTCTGTTCAGAAGATGAAGGGAGAGCTGGTCAGGGGTGGCTGGGGAGCGGGTGGACGCCGACGTCCCGGCCGTCGGCCAGCAGCAGCGAGCCGTCCGGGACGGGCGTCCAGCCCGGGTCGTCGTCGTACGGCTCGGAGGCCACCACCGTCCCGAGGCCCGGCAGGGTGCGGTGGTGCAGGGTGTCGCCCCAGGTGGTCGCGGCGATCGTGACGCCGTCGGTGAGCAGCAGGTTGAGCCGTCCGGTGGTGTGCGCGGCGACGTCCGCGACGGTGCCCGCCAGGGCCTCGCCGAGCCCGGCGCCCGACCGCAGCCGGTGCAGGGTGAGCGCCCACAGCAGGGCCGAGTCGGTGCGCGCCTCCAGGTCCAGCAGCTCGGCGGGCGGGAGCAGCGCGGCCAGCGCGTCCAGCTTGCCCGGCCAGCCGGCCACCGCGCCGTTGTGGCTGAACAGCCAGCGCTCGGCGGCGAACGGGGCGGCCGCGCCCGCGCCCGCCGCGCAGCCCTCGGTGGCCGAGCGCACGGCCGCCAGCAGGGCCCGGGTGCGGACCACCCGGGCGAGGTCCGCGAAGGTCTCGTCCGCCCAGATCGGCCCGGTCCCGCGGTGGCGGGCCGGCACTTCGTCGCCGTCCGCGTACCAGCCGAGGCCGAAACCGTCCACGTTGACGGTGCCGTACTGCTGGGTCCGGGGTGCCCAGGACTGCCGGTACAGCCCGTACGGCGGGCGCACCAGCAACTCCCCGGGTGCCAGCGGTTCGCCCAGGTAGGCCAGGTGGCGGCACATCAGGCGTCCGCCAGGTCGCGGGCGGTGCGGAACCCGGCGAAGATCTGCCGCCGCACGGGGTAGTCCCAGTTGCGGAAGGTGCCGCGGCAGGCCACCGGCGCCACCGCGAAGCAGCCGCCGCGCAGCACCTTGTACTCCGGACCGAAGAAGACCTCCGAGTACTCCTTGTAGGGCCAGGCCCGGAAGCCGGGGTACGAACGGAAGTCGCTGGCCGTCCACTCCCACACGTCGCCGATCAACTGCCGGACTCCGTACGGGGACTCGCCCTGCGGGTAGCTGCCCGCCGGGGCCGGGCGCAGATGGCGCTGGCCGAGGTTGGCGTGCTCGGGGCCGGGGGCGCCGTCCCCCCAGGGGTAGCGGCGGGAGCGGCCGGTGGCCGGGTCGTGCCGGGCCGCCTTCTCCCACTCCGCCTCGGTCGGCAGCCGGCGCCCGGCCCACCGGGCGTACGCGTCCGCCTCGTACCAGCTGACGTGCAGCACCGGCTCGTCCCCGGGGACGGGCTCGACGGTGCCGAAGCGGCGGCGCAGCCACTCGCCGTCCTGGTGCTGCCAGAACAGCGGGGCGCTCAGGCCGGCCCGCTGCCGGTGCTCCCAGCCCTCCGGGGACCACCAGCGCGGGTCGTCGTAGCCGCCGTCCGCGATGAAGCGCTGGTAGGCGGCGTTGGTGACCGGCGTGGTGTCCAGCAGGAAGGCGGGCAGGTCGACGGTGTGCGCCGGGCGTTCGTTGTCCAGCGCCCAGAGCTCGGTGTCCGTGCCCATGGTGAACGGGCCCGCGGGGACGAGGACTTCGGCGGGCAGGGCGGCCGCGTCGGCGGGTGCGGGCGGCGGCGGGGGAGCGGCCAGCGCCGGCTCGCCCTTGCGCAGTTGGTGGGTGATCAGCATCGTCTCGTCGTGCTGCTGTTCGTGCTGCGCGATCATCCCGAACGCGAACCCGGCCTCCAGCAGCGGCGCGCCCTCCAGCGGACTGGCGGCGAGCAGGTCCAGCACCCGGCCGCGCACCTCGTGCGCGTAGGCGCGGGCCTCGGCGGGCGGCAGCAGCGGCAGGCTCGGGCGCTCGGCCCTGGGGTGCTGGAAGGCGTCGTACAGCCCGTCGATCTCCGGGTGCATCGGGTCGTGGCCGCCGACGTTGCGCAGCAGCCAGAGCTCCTCCTGGTTGCCGATGTGCGCGAGGTCCCAGACCAAGGGGGACATCAGGGGGGAGTGCTGGGCGGTGAGGTCGGCGTCCTCGACGCAGTCGGTCAGCGCGGCGGTCCGGACGCGGGCGGCCAGCAGTTCGACGGCGATGGCCTCGCGGAGGTCCTCGATGCCGCGGGCCGCCTCGATGCCGTGGGCCGTCCGGGTGCCGCGGGCCACCTCGTCGTCGCCGCGGTCGGCCCGGTGGCCGCGGGCCGCCGCCGCGCCGCCGCCGGCTGCGTCGAGGCCGCCCGCTGATGCGGGGCCGCGACCCGGTCCGGCCTCCGGGGCGGGGGCTGCGGTCGGGCCGTTCGGTCGGACGTCGGTCATGGTGCGGCCTCCTCCGGAGGAGTGCGTAGGGTGCCGGAACGCAGGGCGTCCAGCTGGTCGTCGGCCGGGCAGCGGCCGCGCGCGGGGTAGCGCTCGGCGTACTGGGCGACGGCGGTGCGCAGCCACCCCGCGCCGGGCAGGCGGCCCAACGCGGCGTCGGCGGCGGCGAAGCAGGTGAGGGCGGCGCGGCGCAGGTCGGGATCGGCGACCGCCAGGGTGGCGGCGCGGCGCCAGGCCTCGCTGCGCGGCGGTCGCGGACCGTCCGTGCCCGGGGAGCGGTCGAGGGCGTCCAGCGGCTCCAGCGCGGCCAGGGCGAGGTCGGCGGCCACCGGGTCGTCCAGCAGTGCGGTGACCAGCGCGGCGACCACCATCCAGCCGTCCCCGGGCTGGGCGTCGATCATCCGCAGCTCCAGGTGCCCGCGAGGGCGCACCGGGGGGAACAGGGTGGTGCGGTGGTAGTCCAAGTCGGCGAGCGTGGGCGGGCGTTCGCCGCCGCCGCGGATCCAGTCACGGAAGGTCAGCCCGGGCGGGGCGGTCCACGGCAGGCCCTCCGGCCGCTGGACGCACAGCACTTCGGCGTCCAGTACGTACCGGGCCCAGGCCTCGCGCGGATCGCCGTGGTCCGGTTCCGGGGCCAGCGTGCGGGTCGGGTCCATCCGGGACCAGACGGTCTGCCGGGTCGACCGGTGGCCGGTCGGCCGGCCGTCCAGGAGCGGGGAGTTGGCGAAGGCGGCGACCAGCACCGGGCCCAGCCGGTGGACCAGCCGCCAGCGGCGCTCCACCGCGTGCGGGCCCTGCGCCTCGCCGGCGTCCAGGCACACCTGCACCGACGCGGTGCCGGTCATCATGATCCGGCCCCAGGGCCCGGCGGAGTCGAAGAACCGCTCCATCGCGAGGTAGCGGGGGTGGTCCAGCACCATCCGCCGGGGGCGGGCCAGCGGGTCCGTCCCGGTGCCGGTGAGTCGCAGGCCCTGTGCCGCGAACGCGGCCCGCAGGGCGGTCAGATCGCGTCGGGTGTCATCGACGCAGGCCAGGAGGCCGGTGGCGGGCGGGGAGCTGAGCTCGACCTGTCCGCCGGGTTCGAGCGTGAGGCGCGAACCGGAGGGGAGCGAGGTGCCGTCGGCGCCGCCGAGGGGCAGCGACTCCAGTGCGGCGTGGAGCAGTTCCGGCCGTACGGGCCGGGTGGGACATCGATCGTCATGGACGAACCACTCGACCTCGACCCCCACCAGCCGGGGCGGTCCGATCTTGAAGCAGACGCCCGACACATGGCTGCGCGCCCCCGATTCGGTCAGCGGGGTCACCCCCGGCAGGGGCGGTGGTGCGCTCTGCCGGTCGGGCGGAGTGGTGCGGGATGTCGGCATCGCCGGACTCACCATCCTCGGGATCACGATTGCGGCCCGGTCTACCTTGCCCAGTCTGCTACGGAGCATGCGGAGACGCCCTGCAAAAATCGCGTGAACGTTCGTTTCTGCAGGTCAGAGGGGTGGCGAACGGGTGAGGTCGAGATCCGGGACGGCCGGTGCGCGGGCGCGCACACGGCGTGCGTGGACCGGCACATGCCGGAGTCACGGGAGGGGGCGCGGCAGGTCGAGCCGTTGCAGGCGCGCCAGCACGGTGTCCAGCACCGAGCCGGGCAGGGCGTAGTTCAACCGCAGCGAACCGTGGCCGCCGGGGCCGAACTCGGCGCCGTCGGAGGCCTCCAGGCCGCACCGCTCCAGCAGCGCCCGCCGGGCGTCCTCCGGCGGCAGGCCGAGGGCGGCGGCGTCCAGCCAGAGCAGGTACGAGGCCTGCGGGGCCGAGCGGACGGCGGCGCCGAGCAGGTCGGTCAGCCGGGTGCGGGCGGCCGCGAGGTGGGCGAGCAGCGCGTCCAGCCACGGACCGCCCTCGCGCAGCGCCGCCCGCTGCACGGTCTGCTCCAGCAGGCCGCCCTCCCAGAGGCCGTACCCGGCCATGGTGCCGGTGAGCCGCGCACGCAGCTCCGGATCCGGGACGAGCGCCCAACTGCTGGGGATGCCCGAACAGTTGAAGGTCTTCCCGACGGAGTTGAGGGTGACGACGTGCCGCCGGTGCGCCGGATCGGCGGTGGTCACGGCCACCGCGTGGGGCAGACCCGGGTGGGTGAGGTCGCCGTGCACCTCGTCCGAGACCAGCAGCGCGTCCGACTCCGCCGCCCACCCGGCGAGGCCGCCGACCGAGCCGGTCGGCCACACCCGGCCGGACGGGTTGTGCGGGCTGCTCAGCAGCACGGCGGAGGCGGGGCGGGGCAGCGGGCCGAACGGCATGCGGTAGCCGGTCGGGCCGAGCCGCAGCGGCAGCTCCCGGTACGGGACGCCGGCGGCGCGGCAGATCTGGGCGAAGCCGGCCCAGTCCGGGGTCATGAGCAGCGCGGGCGCCTGCGGCCGTACCGTCTCCAGCAGCAGGCGCAGGGCGGTGCGCGGGCCGCAGGGCAGCAGCAGGACCCAGTCCGGATCCACCTCGACGCCGTGCCGGGCGCGGTACCAGTCCGCCACCAGCGTGCGGCCGGCCGGGTCGCACACCGTGTAGCCGTACGCCCGGTGGCCGGCGCGCCGGCGCAGCGCCTCGGCGACGGCGGGCGGGCCGGGGAGGTCCATGTCGGCGAGGCCCATCGGGATCACCCCGGGGGCGTCCGCCCGGGCCCACTTGCTGCTGCCGGTGCCGGAGCGGTCGAAGGGGGAGGTGAAGTCGAAGCCGTCGGCGGGGGCGGTGGGAGCGGTGGGAGCGGTGGGCATGGGCGGGGCCTCCGGTGCAGGGGACGCTCCGGCCACGGTAGGCCCGGCGGGGCCGTCGCGTCCCACGCTTCGGGCACGGGTGGGCGGATCGCCGGGCGGCCCGTAGGCTGCGCGGCGGCCCGCGGCCGTGGACGGCGGGGCGGACGGGCGAGGACGCCCGGGCGCGGGCGCCCGGGAGAGGGGAACCGGGGAATGGCGGCGACGGTACGGGGGACGGTCGAGGGGACGACCGAGCACGGTGAGGAGGTCGCGCTGTTCGTGGCGCGGAGGGTGGAGCCGGGCTACGAGCAGGCCTTCGAACGGTGGGCGGAGAACATCCTCGCCGCGGCGACGGAGCATGCGGGGAATCTCGGCACCGGGCTGCTGCGGCCGTCCGGGCCCGACGAACCCTGGCACCTGCTGCTGCACTTCCGGGATGCCGGGGCGTTCCGCGCCTGGCAGGACTCCCCGGCGCGGGCGGCCTGCTTCGCCAAGGCGGACGGCCACCACCACGAGGTCCACCGGCACGAGATCCACGGCATGGAGGGCTGGTTCGCCACCACCCCGGGCGCCGCGCAGCGCCGACCGCCGGTGCGCTGGCGGATGGCGGTGGCCTCGACGATCGCCATCGCGCCCTTGGTCGTGGCCTCCACGATCACCTTCGGGCCGTACCTGACCGGCCTGCCGGTGGCCGTGCGACCGCTGGTCACCGCGCCGCTGATCAGCGCGCTGATGACGTACGCGGCACTGCCGGTGGTGACGCGGGCGCTGCGGCGGTGGCTCTTCCCCGGGACGGACTGATGACAGCCGACAGGTGAAAGCCGACAGGTGACAGATTTCAACATCTGTTATCTGTCATCTGTTATCTGTTCGCTGAAAGTTGTCAGCTGTCACCCGTCACCCGGCGCACCGTCACCCGTCACCCGGCGCGCCGTCACCGGCCACCGCGCCCGCCCGCCGCCAGGTGTGCCGCGAGCCCGCGCCGTCCCCGGCGCATCATCACCGCGTGGTTGGCCCGGAACACCGGGTGCAGCGGCAGCGCGAGGCGGCGGAGCAGGGGTTTGCCGGGCCGGGTCTCCTCCTCGAACAGCACCCGGCTGCCCGCGCTGCCCGCGCTGCCCGCGTCGTCCGGCCGCACCGTGAACCGTGACCACCCGTCGAGGTCGCCGCGCATGACCGCCTCCAGCACGCCGGCCGCCGGGTCCCGTCGGCTCGGTGCCAAGGCGATCACCAGCCGGTACGGCAGGAGTGCGCGCACCACCACCTCGCCGGTGTCCTCACCGGTCGGCCGGACCTCCCGGATCTCCGGCCACCACACCGGGTAGCTCCGGACGTCCTCCAGCGCCGCGTACACGGCGTCCGCCGGTGCCGCGAGCCGCCACACGCCCCGGAAGCGGTAGTGGTTGGGATCCACGCGCCCACCCTAGCCCCGCACCACCCCCGCGCCCACGACTGCGACGAATTCCGAAGTCCGAATTCCGATGAACTCCGGCCCGCGCAGGCCGGATCAGGCCGGATCAGGGTCGGACCAGGCCGGACCACGCCGGACCACGTCGGATCTGACCGGAGCAGTCGGCCGGCTCACCCCGGTTCGGCCAGCGCGAAGGCCGTGTTGACCAGCGCCACGTGGCTGAACGCCTGCGGGGTGTTGCCGAGTTGGCGGCCGGAGCGCGGGTCCCACTCCTCGGAGAGCAACCCCACGTCATTGGCGAGCCCGACCGTCCGTACGAACAGGGCGCGTGCCTCGCTGCGGCGCCCGGTCGCGGCGAGCGCGTCGGCGAGCCAGAACGAGCAGGCCAGGAAGGCGCCTTCGCCGCCCGGCAGCCCGTCGCCGTGCTGCCCCGCCCGGTAGCGGCGCACCAGTCCGCCGTGCTGGAGCCCGTCCCGGACGGCGTCCACGGTGCGCACCGCCCGGGGTCGTCCGGCGGCAGGAAGCCGCTCTTGAGGACGAACAGGGTCGCCGCGTCCAGTCCCCGTCCGCCGTAGTGCTGGACGAACACGCCGCGTCGGCGGTCGTAGCCGTGCTCGCACACGTCGGCGTGGATGTCGTCGCGCAGCGCCCGCCAGCGGTCGACCGGGGCGGGCAGCCCGGTGGCCCCGGCGAGCCGGACGGCGCGGTCGGCGGCCACCCAGCACATGACCTTGGAGTGCACGAAGTGCCTCCGTCCGCCGCGCCCCTCCCACAGCCCGTCGTCGGGTTCGCGCCAGTGCCGCTCCAGGTGGTCCATCAGCGAGCGCAGCAGTGTCCAGACGTGCCGTTCCATCGGCAGTCCGGCCCGCAGCGCGAGGTCGAGGGTGTCCACCACCTCGCCGTAGACGTCGAGTTGGAGCTGGTCCACGGCGGCGTTGCCGAACCGGACCGGCCGCGAGCCCTCGTACCCGGGCAGCCAGTCGGCGACGGTCTCGCCGAGCACCCGCTCCCCGGCGACCCCGTACACGGCCTGGACGTGTCGCGGGCCTCCGGCGATGGCGCGCAGCAGCCACCGGCGCCAGGCGGCGGCCTCCTCGCGGAACCCGCCGCGCAGCAGGGCGGAGAGCGTCATCGAGGAGTCGCGCAGCCAGCAGAAGCGGTAGTCCCAGTTGCGGGCGCCGCCGATCAGCTCCGGCAGGGAGGAGGTGGCCGCCGCGACGATCCCGCCGGTGGGGGCGTAGGCGAGTGCCTTGAGGGTGAGCAGCGAGCGCAGCACGGCGGCGCGCCACTCGCCCCGGTACCGGCAGCCGGACGCCCAGTGCTGCCACTGGGCGACGGTGGCGAGCAGCGCCCGTTCGGGGTCGGTGCGCGGGGCGGAGGGCAGGTGGGAGGGCTGCCAGGTGAGCACGAAGGGCACCCGGAGTCCGCTGGTGACGGTGAACTCCGAGGTGGTGACGCCGTCCAGGCCGTAGGTGTGGACGCCGGCCGGTACCCGGAGCCAGGCGGAGTCCGGCCCGGCGACGGCGACCCGGTGGTGCCCGGTGCGCCGCACCCACGGGTCGATCCGGCCGTGGTTGAAGCGCAGCCGCAGCGTCCCGCGCATCGCCACCGTGCCCTCCAGGCCCTCGATGATCCGGACCAGCTGCGGTTCGCGCCGCCCGCCCTGTCCTCGCTGCGGCATGAAGTCGGTGACCCGCACCCGTCCGGCGGCGGTGCACCACTCGCTCTCCAGGACCAGGCTGTCGCCGCGGTACCGGCGGGCGTGGCACTCGGCGGCGCCGGCCGGGGCGATCCGCCAGGCGCCGTGGCGCTGGTCGCCGAGGAGTCCGGCGAAGCAGCTGGGCGAGTCGAAGCGGGGCAGGCAGAGCCAGTCGACCGATCCGTCCCGGCCGACCAGGGCGGCGGTCTGCAGGTCGCCGATGAGGGCGTAGTCCTCGATGCGTCCGGCCATCAGGCCCATTGTCGGCCGCGCCCCCGCGGCCCCGCACCGCAGAAAGCGGCTCCGGGGAGGGCGTCGGTGCCTGGGAGCGGGCCCGCGCCGCAGCACGGCGACTCCCGCCGGGAGCCGGGCACTCCGCTTGCACCCGTTCGGGGTGCGGGGGAGGATCTTCTGTGCTTGTAGTCTCATCTGTCACAGCGGCATCCCAGGGTGCTGCCGCCCCAGAACCGGAGTGAAGGAGTCACAGGCATGCGGCGACCGAGCTGGGTACCGGAGGGTACGGACCTGGACAAACCGAACGCCGCGCGGGTCTACGACTACTACCTGGGGGGCTCGCACAACTTCGAGGTCGACCGGGAGATGGCCCGCAAGGCCATGGAGCTGTGGCCGGAGCTGCCGCAGATCATGCGCGCCAACCGGGCCTTCCTGCGCCGCGCCGTGACCTTCCTCGCCGACCGGGGCGTCACCCGCTTCCTGGACATCGGCTCCGGCATCCCGACCTTCGGCGCGGTGCACGAGATCGCCCGCGCGATCCGTCCCGAGACGCAGGTCGTCTACGTGGACCGCGACCCGGTCGCCGTCGCGCACAGCCGGCTGCTGATGGCGGACGACCCCGCCAGCTCCGTCGTCCAGGCGGACCTGCGGGACGTCGACGACCTGCTGGCCCGGCCCGAGGTCGCCGGACTGCTCGCGGAGGGCGAGCCGGTGGGCGTGCTGCTGGTGGCCGTCGCGCACTTCGTCAGCGACGCCGAGGACCCGTGGAAGCTGATCTCCGTGATCCGCGACGCCCTCCCGGCCGGCAGCGCGCTGGTGCTGTCGCACGCCTCCCTGGAGGGCCGCCCCGACCAGGCGGAGGACCACCAGAAGCTCTACCGGATGACGCCGACCCCGCTGACCATGCGCACCCGGGAGCAGATCACCGCGATGTTCGACGGCTTCGAGCTGGTCGAGCCCGGCGTGGTCTACCTGCCGCAGTGGCGCCCGGACCAGCCGGAGACGGTCGGTGAGCACCCCGAACGGATGACCGGGGTGGCGGGCGTGGGGTTCCGCCCTTGAGCGGACGGGACGGACGAGGCACCGACGGCCGCCCGGCCCGCGCGACGGCCGCCGGAAGCCCGGCCCGCGCTACGGCCACCGGCCGCACGGCCCTCGTCCCCACCGCCGAACCCGCGCGAGTCCTCAACGCCGACCCCGCGCGAGTCCCCACCGGCCGTACCGCCGCGCCCACCGCTGCCGCGCCCGCCCGCGCCGGCCGCACCGCCGCGCCCACCGCTGCCGCGCCCGCCCGCGCCGGCCGCACCGCCGCGCCCACCGCTGCCGCGCCCGCCCGCGTCGGCAGACCCGGGGCGCGCCCATGACCGTCTCCCCGGCACCCGGCGGCAGCGCCGAGCGGTTCCACGAGGAATGGGCCCGGCTGCTCTCGTCCGACCACGGCATCGTCGTCCACCCCGGCCTGCTCAACCGGCTGGTCTCGCGCACCGCCGCGCTGCTGCACCGCGCCCAGGAGGGCGAGCCGTTCGAGGCGCGGCTGGCCGCGCAGGCCGGCGCCGAGCTGGTCGACGCGCACTTCACCGACCCGGTGCTGCTGGCCCGGGCGGTCGAGCTGCTGCAGGCGCAGCCGCTCGCGGACGGCCGCGGCCCGGCCCTGACCGGCTCCTTCGCGGCCGGCTGGGCGGCCGCGCTGCGCGAGCGCACCCTGCGCGAGCAGGAGGCGATCCGCACCGCCGCCGACGCGGCCCGCAAGGAGGCCGAGCGGGCGCTGCGCGCCTCCGAGGCCCGGTTCCGCGCGCTGTTCGAGAGCGCGGCTATCGGCATCGGGATCGGTGACACCGACGGCAACATCCTGGCCGTCAACAAGGCCCTGCAGGAGCTGTTCGGCGCGGGCCCCGCGGACATGATCGGCCGCCGGGTCGGCGACCTGGTGCACCCCGAGGACACCCAGGGCGTGTGGGAGGCGTACGAGGAGCTGATCAGCGGCAAGCGCGAGTACTTCCAGTTCGACAAGCCGTACTACCGCCAGGACGGCGAAGTGGTCTGGACCCACCTGACCGTCTCGCTGATCCGGGACGACGACGGCACCCCGCAGTACCAGGTCGCGATGCTGGAGGACGTCACCGACCGTTACCGGCTCCAGGAGCGGCTGCGTCACCAGGCCACCCACGACCCGCTGACCGGCCTGCCCAACCGTGCCGCGTTCTTCGAGCGGCTGGAGGAGCTGTTCGAGGACCCGGAGCCGGGCGCGCGCTTCGGCCTCTGCTACGTCGACCTCGACGGCTTCAAGGTGGTCAACGACAGCCTCGGCCACGACATGGGCGACCAGCTGCTGTGCGCCGTCGCGGCCCGGCTGAAGGCCGCGCTCACCCCGCTCGGGCACCTGGTGGCCCGGCTCGGCGGCGACGAGTTCGTCGTCCTGCTGGAGAAGTGCCGCGGCGAGCAGGAGGCGGTGGCCGCCGCCAAGACGGTGCTCAAGGCGCTGGCCGGGCCGGTGCTGATCGGCGACCACAAGCTCGCCGTCGGCGCCAGCGTCGGCGTGCTGGAGCGCCGGGTGTCCACCACCACGCCGGGCGCCGCCGTCCGGGCCGCCGACCTCACGCTGTACCGCGCCAAGGAGGCCGGCCGCGGCCGCTGGACGCTGTTCGACCCGAAGGAGAACGCCCGCGCGGTCAGCCGCTACGCGGTGTCGGTGCGGATGCCGGCGGCCCTCGACCGCGGCGAGTTCTTCATCGACTACCAGCCGCTGTACCGGCTCGCGGACGGCCGGCTGGCCGCGGTGGAGGCGCTGGTGCGCTGGCGCCACCCGCAGCTCGGGGTGCTCGGTCCGGACGAGTTCGTCACCACCGCCGAGGAGACCGGGCTGATCATGCCGCTCGGCCGCTGGGTGCTGGAGCAGGCCTGCGGCCAGGCCGCGGACTGGATCAAGCGGTTCGGCGACGCCGCGCCGCAGCTGAACGTCAACCTGGCGGTCCGTCAGGCCCGCAGTGCCGCGCTGGTCTCCGACCTGTCCCGGATCCTCGACGGCACCGGCCTGGACCCGGCCCGGCTGCAGCTGGAGATCACCGAGTCGACGGTGGTGGGGCCCGAGGACGAGGCGCTGCGCACCCTGCACGGCCTGGTCGACCTCGGGGTGTCGCTGGCCGTGGACGACTTCGGCACCGGCTGGTCCAACCTCGCCTACCTGCGCGACCTGCCGGTCTCCGGACTGAAGATCGCCGGGTCCTTCGTGGGCGACCTGCACGAACCGGGGAAGGACGAGTCCACCGGGTGGCGGATCGTCAGCGGCCTGGTGTCGATGGCGCATGCGCTCGGACTGACCGTCACCGCCGAGGGTGTGGAGACCGCCAGGGATGCCGAGCGGTTGCGGGCCATCGGCTGTGACTGGGCGCAGGGCTGGCACTTCGGCCGCCCGGTGCGGCCGGGCGAGATCGCCCGGCGGATCGCGGAGGAGCCGCGGGGCCGTCCCGTCGACGGGTGAGCCGGTGCCGGTCGCGGCGGAGGGCGGGCCGGTGCCGGTCGCGGCGAACGGCGGCCCGGCACCGGTCGTGGCGAAGGGCGGGCCGGCCTCGGTCGTGATCACCGGTGGTGCCGAAGGGCGGTGACAGCGCGTTGTCGCGAGTCATGCGAAGTTACGGTAAAAATCGGACAAATCCCCCTTGACGTGACTGTCCGTACCGACGGACGATGAGGCCCTGGCAGAGTTCGCACCCCCAGGTGCGGCAGACCGTAAGCCAGTTCGCACGACCGGCGCCCGCGGCGCCGGGAGAGCCAGGCGGTGCGCACCCCCACCCGGCCGCCACAGCGCTCTCAGCGTTTCCGGCAGCCCTTCGACGGGCTTCCCCGGGTTCGGCCCGCGCGTATCCGTCCGCGCCCGCCGCCCGTTCGACACACCCCCAGGGGCCGCGCCGTGCCCGGCGCCCGCCCGCCGCCTCCGCCCGAGAGGCCGCTTCCCGATGAGCAGCACCCTGCCCTCCGACGTCGTCCGGTACCCGTACGCCGGACGGCCCCCCGAACATGCCGAGCGCCCCGAACTCCCCGAGCACGCCGAGCGCCCCGAACTCCCGGAGCGCGCCGGGGACCGCCACCCGCACCGCCGGGCCGGCGACCGCGTCGCCGAGCGCCGTCCGATGCGCCGCGCCGGCGACGGCGTCACCACCACCCACACCGTCAGCCTGGTCGTCCCCGCGCAGAACGAGGCCCGCAACATCGCCTGGGTCTTCGAGCAGATCCCGCGCTGCGTCGACGAGGTCATCCTGGTCGACGGCGCGTCCAGCGACGCGACCGTCCCGATGGCCCGGCAGTGCCTGCCGACCGTCCGCAGCGTCCAGCAGCGCGGCCCCGGCAAGGGCAACGCCCTGCGCACCGGGTTCGCCGCGGCCACCGGCGAGTACGTCGTCATGATGGACGCCGACGGCTCCATGTGGCCCGGCGAGATCCCCCACTACCTGCACTTCCTCGACCACGGCTTCGACTTCGTGAAGGGCTCGCGCTGCATCGCCGGCGGGGGTTCGCTGGACCTCACCCCGATCCGCGCGTTCGGCAACCGCGCCCTGCTCGCCGTCGTCAACCGGCTCTACGACGCCCGCCTCACCGACCTGTGCTACGGCTACTGCGCCTTCCGCCGCTCCTTCCTGGACGCGCTCGACCTGCGGTCCACCGGCTTCGAGATCGAGGCCGAGATGATCGCGCACGCGCTGCGCTCCGGGCTGCGGATCGCCGAAGTGCCGAGCCTGGAACTCCCCCGCCGCAGCGGTCGGTCCCACCTGCACGCCGTCTCGGACGGCCGCCGGGTGCTGAGGACCCTGATCGCCGAGCGTCCCGGCGCCCGGCCCTCGGCGGCCGCACCCGCGGGGGAGCGCTGATGAGTGGCACCGACCGGCGCACCGCAGCAGCCTGCCCGCGCCCCGCCGCCCGCGACTCGCTCCACACCCCCGCCCGCGTCATCGAACTGGACCTGGACGAATCGAGCGGGCTGCGCTCGCCCGGCGGTCTCGGTGCCGTCGACCCGGTCGGCCGCGTGTTGGCGTTGGTGCGGCTGCACGGACACCCGCTCGGCTTGGTCACGGCCACCGGCGCCGCGGGCGAGAGCGCCGCACTGCGCCGGGCGCTGGTCGACGCCGCCCACCGGGAACTGCGCGTTCCCGCCCTGTCCACCGCGACACCCGCGGCGCGGCCCGGTCGGGTCGGCCGCGCCCGGGTGCCCGCGGACCCGGTCACGGTCAGCGTGGTCGTCGCCACCCACGACCGGGCGGATCTGCTGCGGTCCTGCCTCGACTCCCTGCTGCGGAACGGCTATCCGCGCGTCGAGGTCATCGTCGTGGACAACGCCCCCGCCGACGACTCCGCCGAACGACTGGTCCGCGACCGGTACCGGGGCCGGGTCCGCTACCTGCGCGAGCCGGTGGCGGGCCTGGCCCGCGCCCACAACACCGGCCTCGCCGCGGCCACCGGCGGGATCACCGCCTTCACCGACGACGACACCCTCGCCGACCCCGGCTGGATCGAGGCCCTGGCCCGGACCTTCGCCGAGGACGAGCTGATCGGCTGCGTCACCGGCCTGATCCTGCCCGCGGAGCTGGACACCCCCGCCCAGGTCGCCCTGGAGCACCACGGCGGCTTCGCCAAGGGGTTCGCGGCCCGCACCTGGACCCTCGACGACCGCCAGGCCGACCCGCTCTTCCCGTTCGCCGCCGGCCGGTTCGGCTCCGGGGCCAACATGGCCTTCCGCACCGCCCGGCTGCGCGCCCTCGGCGGCTTCGACCCCGCCACCGGCACCGGCACCCCGGCCCGCGGCGGCGACGACCTGCTCGCCTTCTTCCGCATCCTGGTGGCCGGCCAGGCCCTCGCCTACGCCCCCGACGCCATCGTCTGGCACCGCCACCGGCGCACCATGGACGCGCTGGCCGACCAGGCCTTCGGCTACGGCGTCGGCTTCGGCGCCTACCTCACGGCCGCGCTGCACCACGAACCCGCCATGCTGCCCGCCCTGTTGCGCCGCCTGCCCGGCGGGCTGCGCTACGCGGTCCACCGCGCCCGCACCCGGCCGGACCCGCCGGGCGCGCCCGGACAGGCCCCGACCTGGCACCTGGCCCGACGGGAACTCCAGGGGCTGCTGTACGGCCCGGTCGGGTACGCGCGCAGCGTCCGCCGCGCCCGGGCCGGCGCGCGGGCGGCGGGGTGAGCCCGCCGTGTCCGCGCCCACCCCCGTGTCCGCGCCCGCCGCGCCCACCCCCGTGTCCGCACCCGCCGCGCCCGCCGCTCCTACCGCGCCCGCCGAGCCCGCCGCGCCCGCCGCCCCCACCGCCCCCGCCGCGCCCGCCGCCCCCGCCGCTCCTACCGCTCCCACCGCCCCCGCCGCTCCTACCGCTCCCACCGCCCCCACCGAGCCGGCCGGATCCACGGCCTGGGCGCCCGCTCAGGACCGCCCCTGCGGCCGCCTGCTGTCGCCGCCCTGCGCCTGCTGCCACGCCGCCCCGCTGCGGGCCCGGTCGCGGGCCGCCACCGCCGGAGAGCCGCTGCTGCACGACCCGGCCCGGCGGAGCGCGGCCACCGCCGCCGTACCGCCGCCGCGCACCCCGCCGCGCCGGCTCCCCACCCCCGAACGGAGACGGCCGTGAACACCCCGGGACTGTCCGTCGTGGTCTGCGCCTACACCCTGGAGCGCTGGGACGACCTGCGCGCCGCGATCGGCTCGCTGCACGCCCAACACCGGCCCCCCGACGAGGTCCTGCTGGTCTGCGACCACTGCCCGGAGCTCGCCCGGCGGGCGGGGGCGGCGTTCCCCGGCGTCCGCGTGCTGCCCAACCGCCACCGGCGCGGCCTCTCCGGCGCCCGCAACACCGGTGTCACCGCGGCCCGCTGCGCCGTCGTCGCCTTCCTCGACGACGACGCCGCCGCGGAGCCCGACTGGACCACCCACCTCCTCGCCCCCTACCGGGACCCGGACGTGGCCGGGGTCGGCGGCCTCGTGGTGCCGCGCTGGGACGGCGGCCGCCCGCCGTGGTTCCCGGCCGAGTTCGACTGGGTGGTCGGCTGCTCCTACCGCGGCCTGCCCGAACACCGGGCAGCCGTACGGAACTTCATCGGCGCCAACATGTCCTTCCGGCGCACCGCGCTGCTCGCCGCCGGCGGCTTCCGCACCGACCTCGGCCGCGTCGGCACCCGGCCGCTCGGCTGTGAGGAGACCGAACTGTGCCTGCGGCTGGCCGAACGGTGCCCCCGGGCCCGGCTGCTCCACGAGCCCGCCGCCGTCGTCCACCACCACGTCCCGGCGGGCCGGTCCAGCTGGGCCTACTTCCGCTCCCGCTGCTACGCCGAGGGACTCTCCAAGGCCGTGGTGGCCCGGCACGGCGGGGCCCGGGCCGCGCTCTCCAGCGAACGCCGCTACCTCACCTCGACCGTCCCCGCGGCACTCGTCCGCTGCCTGCGGCCGACCGCCCCCGCGCCGCGCGAACTGACCGCCCTGGCCGGGGGAGTGGCGTTCACCGTGCTCGGCTACGGCGTCGGCCGGATCACCGCCGGCCGGCCCGGCCGCTCCCCCTCCCGCCCGGAGGCGGCGGTGGGCCCGGCGGTCGCCGGGGGCGCGCCGTGACCGCCGTACCGGTCCTGCTCTACCACTCGGTCGCGGACGACCCGCCCGACTGGATCGCCCGCCACACGGTGACCCCGCGGGTCTTCACCGAGCAGCTCGACCGGCTGCTGGCCTCGGGACGCCGCGTCGTCCCGCTGCGCCGGCTGGTCTCGGCCCTGCGCGGCGGGTCCCCGCTCCCGGAGCGCTGCGCGGTGCTCACCTTCGACGACGGCTTCGCCGACTTCTACTGGACGGTCGCCCCGGTGCTGGGCGCACGGGACCTGCCGGCCACCCTGTTCGTCACCACCGGGTCCGTGCACGTCCCCGGACACCCGCCCGAGGGCGGCAGCCTGCTGCCGCCGGCCCCGATGCTGACCTGGCGCCAGGTCGCCACCCTCGACGCCCTCGGTGTCGAGATCGGCGGCCACACCCGCACCCACCCCCAGCTGGACGCGGTGCGCGGCCGGCGGGTGCGGGAGGAGGTGAGCGGCTGCAAGCGGGAGCTGGAGGACGCGGTGGGCCACCGGGTCACCGCGTTCGCCTACCCCCACGGCTATTCGAGCGTCGCGGTGCGCCGCACGGTCCGGGAAGCCGGCTGGACCGCCGCCTGCGCGGTCGGCGACGCCTTCAGCTCGGAGGGGGACGAGCCGCTGCGGATCTCCCGGCTGACGGTCCGCGCGGACACCCCGGCCGAGGTCTTCCAGGGCTGGCTGGACGGCGTGGGCGCCCCGGTGGCGCCGTACCCGGAGCGGCTGCGGACCCGGGGGTGGCGGGCGTACCGCCGGGGCCGGGCCGCGCTCGGCCGGCCGGTGGGCGGGCCGCCGCCGGCCTGAGCGGGCGTGCCGGGCGTGGCGGGCGTGGCGTGCGAGGGCTGCGGGGGCCTGCCGGGCCGAGCGCCGCGGGGGCGGGGCTCAGTGCTGCCAGACCCGCACCCAGTCCACCGCCATCCGCGCCGAGTCGACGTTCTGCGGCGGTGAACTGGGGTAGCCGACGGCCAGGTTGATCAGCACCTCCATCGGGACGCCCGGGACCTTCGCGGGATCCGTCACCCGGTAGCGCTCCACGCCGTCGACGTACCAGGTGAGCGAGTCGCGCTCCCAGGCGAGCGCGAACACGTGGTAGCCCGCCGGGAAGTCCTGCGGGCCGTAGCGCTCCCACTGGTCGACGTCCTCGCCGTTCGGGCCGGTGTGGTGCACCGTCATCTGGACGTACCGGGTGGTGGAGATGAACTCCGCGACGTCGAGCTCCGGCGGGGTGGTGCGGGAGGCCGGGAGGAGCCAGAAGGCCGGGAACATGCCGGCCTCGGGCGGGATGCGCACCGCGGCCGCGAAGTACCCGTACGTGAAGGTGTGCCGGGGCTGGGCGTCCCAGGAGTCCCGGCCGGTGGAGATCATGCCCGAGGCCCACGGGTAGGTCCTGCCGTCGCTGCCCTGGGTGTTCTCCCGGTTCGCGGTCAGCGCCAGGCTGCCGCCGCCCACCGTCACCTGCTGCGGCAGGTACCACTCCTGCTCGTGGTTGCCGGCGTTGGTGCAGCCGTGGTCGTTCCAGTCGTAGCAGGTGGTCCAGTCGGCCGGGTTCAGCCGGTTGCCGTCGAAGGCGTCGCCGAAGACCAGGTGCCAGGAGCCGGGCGCCGCCGGGGCGGTCGGGTCTCCGCCGGGACCGCTCGACCCGCCGCCGCTGCCCGGGCTCGGCCCCGCCGCGCCGGTGCCGCCGCCCCCGGCGCCGCCCCCGGTGCAGGCGGCGACCAGCAGCAGGGCCGCCACCCCGGCCCCGCCGGTGCCCCACCACCGCCGTCGCGGTCGCCGGTGCTTCGGGGCGGGGTGCTTCGGCGCGGGGGGCTTCGGGGCGGGGCGCTCCGGGAGGCGGTCCCGGGCGGGCGGGCCGTCCTCCGGCGGCCGGGCGCGGCGCGGCAGGCAGAGCGGCAGCGCCAGCAGCGTGGTGACGGCGGCCGCGGCGGCCAGCGCCCAGCCGCTGATGAACCCGCCAGTCAGGTAGAAGGCCATGGTGATCACCGTGTCGATGGCCAGGCTCAGCGCGACCGTCAGCACCCAGGCCTCCAGTCGGCCCATCGGAACGCCGCTCGCGGCCAGCCGGGGCCGGGCCGACCGCACCGCCGCCAGCCCCGGGCACAGGAGCAGGAACGCGGTGCTCACGGCCACCCGTACCGGGTCGGCGTCGGCGAGCGTGTGGACGGCCACGGCCACCCAGCCGGAGAGGGCCAGCGCCCAGCCGATCCGGGTGTCGTGGACGGACGGGCTGCCGTTCATGGGCCGCCTCCTGGCTGGACGGTGGACTGCCCCGGCGGCCGGGCGGGCGGCTGGGCGGGTGGCTGGCCCAGTACCGGGCCGGCCGGTGCCCGGTCCTGCAGCGGGTTGGGGACGAACCGGTAGACCTCGGCGTCGGCGTTGCGGTAGAGGAGGTCGAAGCCCGGGGTCCGGGAGAGCACCTCCGCCAGCCGGTCCACCGTGTCGGCGGGCAGCAGGCCGGTCAGCGAGCACTCGGCGGCCTGGGCCCGGCTCAGGATCAGGTAGGCGGGCACGCCCGGGTGGGTGAAGCCGACCGCGGCCTCCAGCCCGCCCAGCGGGTCCTCCGTCAGCAGCTGTCTGGTCTGCCCGGTCGTCTCGACCAGCCGCACCTCCGGGTGGTCCTCGTAGTGGTCGTAGATCCCCGGCACGGCGCCGGTCACCGAGACCACCACCGAGTACGGCGGCGCGGCCGCGAACAGCTGCTTCGTCGCGGCGACCTCACGGCCGGTGAACCAGTTCATCCGCTCCTTGCTGTCGTAACCGAAGAACAGGCCGCCCAGCAGCGCCAGCAGCAGAACCAGCGAGCAGGCCGATCGCAGTCGCGGCCTCGGCGTGGGCCGCAGCACGAGGGCGGCGAGCAGGAACGCGGTGGCGGGCAGCGCGAACAGGTAGGCGCGGAAGAGCATCTCGCCGCCGTAGCTGTTGGCCGCCAGCAGCGGCAGCGGGGCCAGCGCGAGGTACGGCACCGGGGTGCGCCGGATCCAGGGGCGGCGGACGAAGCCGATCACCGCCAGCAGGACCACCGCCGCCGACAGGCCCCGGTCGATCCAGCCGACCATCACCTGGTCCGGGGAGACGATCCCGAGGTTGGCGAACCCGGAGCCGACGTTGGAGTCCGGTCTGACCAGCGCCCGGGTGAACTGGCCGAGGTTGGCCGCCAGGTACGGGCGCGCCACCGTGGCGTCCCACACCGCCGTCATCGCCACCGCGGCCAGCAGCGGCGGCAGCACCACCCGCCGGTTGCGGCGCGGCACCGCCAGCGCGACCAGCGAGCTGATCAGCATCAGCGGGGTGAGCTGGTGCGAGCAGACGATCGCGGCCTCCAGCACCAGGACCATCGGCAGCCGGACCGGCCCCCAGCCGCCGGCCCGGACACCGGCTCCCGCCGCCGCGGGCGGCGCGGGCGCGGGGGACCGGTGCGCCCCGCCCGGCGGGACGGGTTCGTCGGACGGGCGCGGGGCGGGCCGGTCGGGCGCGTGCGGTGCGGGCCGGTCGGGCAGCCGGTGAACCACCGAGGCGATCACCGCGAGGTACAGCACCAGCGCGAAGGCCTGCGGGGAGAAGTAGTCCTGGCCGACCCAGGAGCAGGAGTAGTAGACCCAGACCGCTCCCCACACCAGCGTCCGGTCGGAGCTGATCGCCCGGTACAGCAGCAGCAGCGGGGCCAGCAGCAGCGCGTTGAACAGCGGCGGGCCCCAGCCGGCGTACCCGAGCGCCGAATGCAGGCCGGTGGCCCGCAGCACCAGGCCGTTGAGGACGAAGAAGCCCGGCCACTGGTTGTACGGGTCCAGCAGGCCGGCGTGCGGGACGGGGCCGCCGTGACGGAGCATCGCGTCGATCACCGCGACGTGCTTCCAGGCCCACGGGTAGCGCAGGTCGGCGTAGAGCAGCGTGGGCGTGGCGTGGATGACCGCGATCAGGGCCAGGGTGTACCCGGCGAGCCACCAGGAGCCGAGGCGGCGGTGGCGCAGGGCGAGCAGGAAACCCGCGGTCAGCAGGCCGGCCGCGACCCAGTAGAGGACGGGCAGCACCTGCAGCAGGCCGAGGTCGCCCATCCGGTCCAGGCGGACGCGGCGCAGCGACACCAGCCAGATCACCAGGGAGACCGGCAGCAGCGCCCGGGCCGCCAGGGTGGGCAGGCGGGCGGACCACCCGGGCGGGGCCTGTGCCGTCCCGGTGGGCCGGTCCGGCCTCGGTGCCGGCAGCGGCGTCACGGCCGGGTCGCCGGCCATCGGGCGGCCTCCTCCAGGAGCGGGGTCACGTTGCGGGTCACCCACCAGTGGCTGCGCGCGTAGCGGGGGGACTTGGTGAGGTTCGACACGACGTGCCAGAGCCAGGTCAGCAGCGGCAGCACGGCGCCGTCCGGCGGCCCGGCGGGGCCATTGCGGCGCAGGTCCACGAGGCCGGCGCGGGTGCCGCGGATCAGCGCGAGGTCCGGGCCGGGCAGCGCGCCGCGGCGCACCACCTCGCGGACGGCACTCCCGAGCTGGCGGCCCTCGCGGTGGCAGATCAGCGCGATCACGAAGGTGTACGCGTCGATGGCGCAGGGCCCGTCCGGCCGGGCCCCGCCCCAGTCGATCACCCCGGTGACCCGGCCGTCCCGCCCGTCCAGCAGGACGTTGCCCGGGTGGAAGTCGGCGTGGGTCCAGGCGACGGTGGTCTCGGCGCCGGCCAGGCCGGCGCGCAGCCGGGTGCGGAGGCCGGCCAGTCCGGCGGCCCCGGTGCCGGACCGGCACCAGGGGATGCCGGTGCCCAGCACGGCCAGCGGCTCGTCCACCCAGGCCGCCAGCCGTTCGGTGGCGGTCTCGGTGCGTCCGGTGGCCCGGTGCAGGCCGGCGATGGCGGTGAGCGCGCGCTCGGTGACCCGGCCGGCGGCATCCGGCTCCTGCCGCAGCAGCCGCTCGGCGGTGGTCCCGGGCAGCCAGCTCTCGGTGATCAGCGGCAGTCGTCCGGTCAGCTCCCGCCGGACCGGGACGGGGACGAGCGTGCGCCAGCCGCCGAGCCGGTCGTCGGCGGCCAGCGTCTCCAGCACCCGCCACTCGTGGTCGAGGGAGGCGACGGCGTGGCCGCTGCGGGCGAGCTTGACCGCCAGCCGGGCCCGGACCGGTGAGCCGCCGGGGTCCGCTGCGCCGGGGCCGCCCGGGCGGACGCCGCCCGCCCCGATCCCAGACCGGTCCACTGCGGCGCCGTCCAGGGAGAGCACCAGGACGTCGGCCAGACCGGGAGCCCCGGGCCGCAGCGCGCGGCTGTCGTCCAGCCCCAGCCGACGGGCGATCCGGTGGGCCGTGAGCAGGTCCACGGGCCGGTGGAACAGCCGGGGACGGCGCAGCGGCAGCAGGGCCCAGGGGGAGGCCGGCAGCGGGCCGTACCGGCGGGCGGTGGCCAGCAGGGACCGGAGTCGCGAGCCGCGCGACTCGGGGGAGCGGGCCGGCCGCCGCACCGCGGGGCTCATCTCGGCGGGTCCCCGCCGGTCGGTGCGGCCCCGGCGTCCGCGGCCCCTGCGGCGTCGGAGGCTTGTGCGTCCTGCGTGTCCTGTGTGCCCGGTGTGCCCTGTGTGGCCTTTGCGGCCTGGCTGAACTCCGCGGCGTGTGTGGCGTGCGCGGCCTGTGCGGCCGGGGTGGTCCGGGCGGCCCGTGCGCCCCCCGGCCGGGCCGCCGCCGCGGCGCGGGTGTCCGCCGCGGCCCCTGCGGCGCGGCCGGCCTGCGCGGCCCGGACCGCGAGGCGGGCGAGGCGCAGTGGCGCGCCGGCCCGACCGGCCTCCGGTACGGCCAGCAGGGCCAGCAGTGCGTGGGCGTCGGCGGGCGGGCGGGGTGCCCGGCAGCGCGGGCAGCCACCGGGCCGGTGCCCGATCAGGCCGCCCACCGCCTCGGCCAGTCCGGCCTGGTAGGCGCGCCGGGCCACCGGAACGCCCGCTGCCCGGACGGCCGGCTCCGCGTTCGCGGGAGCGACGCCGTGCTCGGCCCAGCGGAGCACGGCGATGTCGGCGACGCCGTCCCCGACCGCCAGCGCGGGCGGGCCGTCCGCTCCGAGCCGGGCCAGCAGGGCGCGGGTGCCGGCCCGCTTCCCGGCGCCGCGCGGGACGAAGTCGGTCTGGGCCCGGCCCGGTACGGTCGCGAAGAGCTCGCCGAACGGCGCCTCGGCGAGGAGGGCGGCGACGGCGTCCGGCGGCAGGGCGCGCCGTCGGCCGTCCCCGGGCGCCCGGACGGAGGCGCGCACGCACCAGCGGGCGAGCGGGTCGGTGACGGCGGGCGGGTCCAGGGTGCCCAGCCGTTCGCGCAGCCCGCCGTCACCGGCCCGGCGGCGCGCGTCGTCGAGCAGGACCTCGGTGCTGCCGGCCACCGCGTCGACCAGGACCGCGCCGTACTCGGCCACCCCGCCGGGCAGCCGGTAGGCGGCGCAGCGGTCGGCGACCTCGGGGGCGGAGCGGCCGGAGGCGAGCACCGTGCGGTAGCCGTGGACGCGCAGCGCGCGCAGGGCCAGCATGCCCGCGGGGGAGGAGACGGGGAAGCCGAGGACGTCCGACTCCAGGACGCCGTCCAGGTCGAGGACGCAGTACGGGCCGCGCGGCTCGGGGTCCGGGTCCGCGAGGTCGTCCAGGTCCGTGAGGTAGAGGCCGGCCAGGAACCGCTGCACCGCGCGGGCCTGGGCGCGCCGGGCGTCGGCCCGGGTCCGCTCGGAGGGCGGCAGGCCGTCCCGGACGGCGGCGTGCCGGGCCTGCACCAGCCGCAGCAGGCACCAGCGGGCGGCGGAGACCTCCTCCCCGGTGAGCCGGCGGTACGCGGCGAGCAGCTCGGTCTCGTCGTCGGGTGCGGGGCGGGCCGGTCCGTCGCCCGGGACGGCCGCGCCGGCGAGGTCGTAGGCGGCGTCGTAGCTGGCGAGGTTGAGGTGGCCGAAGGCGCCGTCGGCGTAGGCGGTCTTGCGCCAGCCGCCGTCGCCGTCGGCCGTCCACCGGTGGCGTGCGGTGAGGCCGTCGGTCACGCAGGGGCGGCGGGATGCCAGCAGGGTGCGGGTGAGCGGGTCCAGCAGGACCGGGCGCAGGACGGTGTGCAGCCGTCCGAAGACCGGCGCGAGCTGACGGGCGGAGGCCTCCCAGACCGGGTCGCGCCCGGCCAGCCGCAGGCTCCGGTCGGCGGGGACGGCCAGCAGCCGCTGCCGTGCGGCCACGTACCGGGCGACCTCGGCGGCGGGGACGCCCCGCCCGTCCGCCGGCCCGTCCTGCGACCAGTCCGCCCGGCCGTCCTGCGGACGGTGGCGGACCAGCACGCCGTCGGCGAAGCCGAGCGGTTCCGGGACGAGCCCGGCGAGCGCCGCGGCCAACGCGGGCGCGTACGCCCCGAAGTAGCCGACACCGGTCCACTCGGCGAGCAGCGGCAGGCTCCGTACCCCGCCGTCCAGTCCGGTCACCCGGGCCGTGCACGGCACCGCCAGGTGGGCGCGGCGGGCGAGCCGCCCCGGGGCGCCGACGGTGAGGTCCAGCAGGCGCTGCCCGGGCGGCAGCAGCCGGGGCAGCAGCTCGGCCAGGGACGCGGGGGCGAGCAGCGTCCGCACGTGCCAGTCGCGGCCCGGCAGGGTCACGCAGGGCAGGCCGCGCAGGGCGGGCGGCAGCGCGCCGGTCTCGTCGAGCGTCGCGAGGACGGGGACGACCGCCGCCGGTCCGAAGCCGCGTCGGACCGCCAGCGCGGCCAGGCCCGCCAAGGATCCGCCGGTCACCGGCGGGTCGTCGACGAGCAGCAGCAGGGCGGCCCGCCGCCGGAGGTCGCGCTCCAGGGCCGACCGCCCGGGCAGCAGGGCAGAGCCTGGGCGGGTGGTGGCGACGGTCGAGGACCGGTAGCCGAGCCGGCGCAGCTCCGCCGCGAGCAGCGGCGCGAGGTAGCTGCCCGACGTGCGCACACCGAGGACCAGCACCGGGCGGCCCCGGTCCGGGTGGCGGGCGGCGACCAGTTGGGCCAGCGCGACGCAGTCCCGCGGGTGCTGGTCGAAGCTGCGGAAGCAGGCGGGCGGGCGTTGCACCGCCTCGGCGAGCAGCCGGCGGGCCCCCGGAAGTCCGGACGGGAAGGCCACCGCGACGGCCGGTTCGGCGCCCGGGCCGGCGACCGGGTCCGGCGTCCCCGGGTGGAGTGCCCGCAGCGCCAGGCGGTCGCGCAGCGCGGCGACCTCCCGGCACCAGCCGCGCAGTTCGCGCGCCGGCGGGGCGGCCAGCCACAGCCCGGTGGCCGCCCGCAGCCCGGCCCGGGCCGGGCCGACCGCGGGTCCACCGTCCTTCGCCAGGTGCTGCACCAGCCGGCGGGGCCGCCACGCGGTGCCCTCCAGCACGTCCTCGACGGCCTGGACCAGTCCGGCGCCGGCCAGGAAGGCGTCCAGCCACTGTCCACCGGCCGCGTACCCGAGCAGGCGGTCGGTCAGCTCCGGCACCGTGAGGTGCAGGTCCACGGGTGTGCGCGCCCCGTCGGCCGGCTCGGTTCGCGCATCGGTCATCTGATTACCTCCGAGCCCCCTCACTGACGGCCACAGCGCCTGAACGGCCGGTGGGCTTCGCGGTGCCCGGGCGGGGGCGGCCGAGCCGGCCGGGCCCGCCGCCGGGTCGGCGGGATGTCAGGTCCGTGGAGCTGACGCAAGACCGGTGGGCGGCACACCGTCCCTCCACCGTCCCTCCGCCGGCAACCCGGGCCGGCTGTCGGCGGTGAAGCGGAAAGCCCGACCCGCGAGGGGTGGGGATCCCCCGTGTTCACGAGGGGGCGGAGGTCACCCGTGGACTCCCGTCAGGTCCGAAGGCCGAGCCCGCGCCCTCGGCCGTGCAGTCGCTATTCCTCACCACTCTAGGCAACCGGCGCCCCGGCTGCCCCTTCAGCCGTCGGAGTGACCACGGGCGGACCGACCGTGACCACCGGCCGTGCACCCCGGCGCCCGGCGCCGCCCGCCACCGGGCGATGACGGGCGATGACGGGTGGACGGGGCGGGGCGGGTCACGGCTTGGCCACAGGGCTGCTCGAAAGCGGTCGAACTCGGCAACCCGCCGCACCTGCCTGCGACATGATGGCAAGTCAAGGAACTGGCCGGCAGGAGGGGGAACGGCAGGATGGCCGACGGCGCGCCGACGGATGCGGGACCGCGCACACGGGTGGACCGGTGGCCCTGGGGCCGACCCGACGCCGACACCCGGGTCGCCGGACCGCCCTCGCGGCTCAAGCGGTTCCGGGCCGACCCCGACGCGCCGACCAGGGTCAAGCCGCCGCGCGACCGGGGAGCCGACCCCGACGCGCCGACCAGGGTCAAGCCGCCGCGCGACCGGGGAGCCGACCCCGACGCGCCGACCAGGGGCAAGCCGCCGCGCGACCGGGGAGCCGATCCGGAGGCGCCGACCAGGGTCAAGCCGCCCCGCGACGCGACCCCGGGCACGGTCACCCGCCGCCCGGCGCCCGCCCGCGGCGGCCACTTCGGCGGCGCCTTCCCCGCCGCCCTGCTGGACCGCTACGAGCCGTACAAGGTCGCCGGATCGGGCACCGAGGGCACCGTCTGGCACGTCCGGCGGCTGGACGGCCGCGGGGACGCCGCGGTGAAGATCACCCGGGCCGGTCAAGCCATGGACGTCGAGCTGCTGGAGCACCTGCGCGACCGGGCCTACCGGCGGCACGTCCCGGAGATCTTCGACTACGGCCGGGTCGACCACGCCGGGGTCGGCTGCGACTGGGTGGCGATGGAGTACCTCCCGCTCACCCTCGCCGACCGGATCGCCGCACTCAGCGAGCAGCGGAACACCGACCCGCGGGTGACCGAGGACATCGTCCGCGAACTCGTCGCCATGCTCGACTTCTGGCAGCGGCGGATCGAGCGCAACCCGATGGACTTCAAGCCCTCCAACATCCTGGTGCGCCCCGGCAGCGGCCCCGGGCAGTTCGTGATCTCGGACTTCGGCGGAGTCGCCCGGCTCACCGCCAGCCGCAGCTTCTCCTCCGAGATGCAGGTGACCGTCGCCTACATGGCTCCCGAGCAGCTCGCCGGGGCCAACCACCCGGCCGGGCCGTGGTGGGGCCTGGGCAACGTGCTGTACGAACTGTTCACCGGCCGGCCGCACTACCTGGACGCGGACGGCTACCTGGTGAGCGACGAGGTACTGCAGTACGACCTGGTCTTCGGCGAGGGCGTCAACCTCAACCTCTCCGCCGTCGCCGACCCGCGCCGACTGCTGCTGCTGCAGGGCCTACTGACCAGGAACCCCGCCCACCGCTGGCGGGCCCCGCAGGTCACCAGCTGGCTGGCCGGCGGCACCCCGGCCGTGGTGCGCCCCCAGCCCGCCGCCGGCGGCAACACGGGCGGCCACGTCCACCGGCCGGTCACGTTCCTCGGCGACCCGTACCACGCCCCGTCCGTGCTGGCCTGGACGATGCTCAACCGCTCCGGGGAGGCCGCCGAGTGGCTGGTCGACGGCGGCGCGCAGCAACTGCTGGTGTGGCTGCGCGACGAGGTCCGCGACACCCTCTTCGACCTGCACTACCTCCGCGCGGTCGACAGCGCCCGGGGTGCCCGCAGGAGCAGCGCCGCCGCGCTCGCGGTGCTCGCCTTCGGCGCCGCCTTCGCGCCCTCCGCCACGCCGGTCTACCGCGAGCGCGCGATCGACTCGGACGGCCTCACCCGGGTCGCCGCCGAGCCTGACGCGGTCGCCTTCGTCGACGAACTCCTCGCCGCCTCCGTGCCGGCCGTCGCCGCCCGCTACGACTGCGACCACCGGGGGTGCCACGGCGAACACTGCGGACGGCTGCTCGCCCTCGCCCGGGTCCCGCAGGTCGTGGTCGAGACGGACCGGGCCGCCCGGGAACTCGGCGGCGGCCGCCGCACCGGGGACGGGCTGAGCACCGACGAACGGGCCGAGGCGTACCGGCTGGCCGTCTGGCTGACCGTCCAGCCCGAGGAGCACCACCGGCTGCTGGGCCGGCTCTCCCCGCTGCCCGCGGCGCTGCACCGGCTGCCGCGCTCCTGGCGGGTGTCGGCCACCATGGCCGTGGTGGCGGCGGCGGTGGTGGACGTCGTCCTGGCCGTCTGGTCCGCCGTCACGGCCGCCGCACGCCGGCAGCCGGCCGACGAGGTGCGGCGCCGCTGGTCCGCGCTGCGCCGCCGCGCGGTGCGCGCCGATCCCGGGACGGTCGCCGGCTGCGCCACCCTGATCGCCGCCGAGGCCCTGCGGGGCCGGCGCGCGCCCGCCGGGCAGAGCACCTCGGCCGGGCGGAGCGGCAGCACCGGGCGGACCGGCGGCGCCGCGGCGCTCGCCGGCGGCCTGCGGGCCTGGCTGGCGCCCCGGGCCCGGATCTGGTGGTCGAACGCCCGGACCGCGCTGCCCCGCCAGGCGGCCGCCGCCCTGCTGCTGGTCGTCGTCCTCGCGCTGCTGCTCTGGGCCGGGGCGCTGGCGCGGATCAGCGTGGACGCCGGGAACCAGCTGAAGATCCTTCCGAACGGCCTCTTCGGCGACCGGCTGCGCACCGCGGGCGACCACGCGGCCCGGTGGGCGGCCCCGCAGCTGGGCGCGGCCCTGGCCGCGGCCGTCATCCTGGTCGGCTTCCCCGCCAAGGTCGGCCGGGGGACGCTGGCGCTGGCGGCGGTCGGTGCCGGGGCGATCGGCTACCTGCGGCTGGGGCCGCCGATGACGGTGCTCAAACCGCCCCCGGCGGTGGCGGACCGGGTGGTCACCTTCGAGGGCGGCATGGGCAGCTGGTCGGGGGTGGCGGCCACCGCGGGCCTCGTCCTGGCCGTGGCGCTGGTCGAGCGCGCCGCCCGGCTGATGCGGACGGCCTGGACCGCCCGGCAGCGGACCGCCGAGCAGTGGCGGCGGCTCTCCCGGCCCGCCGGCGGCACCGGAGGCACCGGGGGCACGGGGGGAGCCGGGACCGCCGCGACCGCCGGGCGACCCGGCAGGGCCGGTACGGGTGCTACGGGCGGTACGGGTGCTACGGGCAGGGCGGGCGGAGCGGGCGGTACGAGCGGGCCGGGAGCCGCCGCGACGACGGCCTGGGGGCCGGCCCGGGCCGGCGTGCGCGAGCGCGTCCGGTTCGCCCTCGGCAGCACCTTCGTCCTGGTCGTGCTGCTCTGGGCGACCGTCGAGGTCCGACTGGCCGCCACCGGGCACCACCCCACCCCGGCGTCCTGGGGCACCGGCCAGGTCGGGGCCGGGTACCAGGCCGGGTTCACCGTCCTGCTCGCCGCCGTGTCGGCCGCCACCACGCTCGCCCGGCCCGCCAACGCCCGACGGCTGTTCGCGCTCTGGCTGCTCGGCACGCTGGTGCTCGGTGCCGTACCCCCGCCGCTCGGCCCGGTGGAGGCGCTGCGCATCCCGGTGGCCGAGCCGCTCTACGGCGCCATCGCGGAGCTCTGGGGCCACAGCGCCTTCTGGGCCGCCGTCCTGATCGCCCTGCCGCTCGGCTGCCTCGGCATCCGGTGGACCGTCCTGCGGCGCCCACGCTGAGGGCGGCGGGCCCGGCCGTCGAGGGCCCGCCGGCCCGGTCGCTGCAGGCCGGACCGGCGGCCGGCCCGGTCTCCCGGGGCAGTACACCCAGGTGCTGACGCGCTAGGCGCGGGGCCCGTCGGCGACCGGGGCGGGCGGGGCCGGCGGCGCCTGTGGGGCGGGCTGCGACTGGGAGGCGGGCAGCCACCAGGAGCGGCGCCAGAGCAGCACCGCCGCGACGACGGTCTGGCCGATCAGCCAGGCCGCGCCCGCGCCGGTGATGCCCAGCACCGGCAGCAGCGCCTCGGTCAGGGCCAGCACCAGCAGCGACAGCGCGCCGAGCACGCCCACTACGACGCCCATCCGGCGCCGGGCCCGCGACAGCGCGACCACGGTCGTGTTGAGCAGGTTCGGCAGCGCGGACAGGGCGAGCAGCCACAGCAGGACCGTGCCGTGACGGGCGTAACCGGAGCCGAACAGCCGCAGCACCCACGGGGAGACGGCGATCAGCAGCACGACCGAGGCCACCAGCACCCGGCCGGAGTGCCGCAGCACCCGCCGGTAGTCGTCGAGCCTGGTGATGTCCCGGGCCGACTCCACGACCAGCGAGTAGCCCATGTTGGAGCTGAAGCAGTACAGCGCGAACGGCACCATCCAGGCCAGCGAGAAGTACGCGCTGTCGGCGGCGCCGAGCCGGTTGAGCACCATCACGACGGGCAGGTTGACCGCCGCCAGCCAGCACATCGCCCCCAGGTAGTCGGCCGCGAGGTAGCCGAAGGTCGGCGCCGAGGTGTCCGCGCGGGCCTTCGGCGGGGTCCGTTCGTGCCGGGGCACGGCGCGGCCGAAGACGAAGGCGTTCGTCACCACGAGGGCGAGGGCGAGCCCGACCATCCAGGAGAGCAGGATCCCGTTCACCGCGCCGACGGCGGCGAACGCGACCAGCAGCCCGATCTTCTCGGCCGAGAAGAGCCCGTTCTCCAGCGCCACCCAGTCCGCCCGCCGGAGACCGGTGAGGACGCCGTCCTGCAGGTTGAAGATGGCGTACGCGCCGGTGGCCACCACGAAAGCCGCGCCCAGACCCCAGCCGTGCAGGAAGCCGAGCCCCGGGGAGACCACGGGGATCAGCAGCACCAGCCCGGCAGCGAGGGCCAGGGTGACCGTCGCGGCCACCAGGTAGGCCAGCCCCACCAGGCGCCCGGTGCGCGGCCCGGCGGAGGGCACGAAGCGCACCATCGCGTTGGCGAGGTTCAGCTGGCCCACCCCGCCGAGGAACATCATCGCGGAGACGGCGGCGGAGTTGCGGCCGACGGTGGCCGGGCTGTACCAGTGGGCCGCCAGCGCCCAGTAGAGGGCTCCGAGCAGCGAGGTCAGGACGGAACTGAGGGTCAGCAGGTGTGCGTTGCGCAGCAGCGGGTCGTAGCCCCTGGCCGAGTCGAGGAGCGCCCGGCCCCGCGACCGCACCGACCGGCGGGCGGCGGCCGACGGGCCGGCCCGGTTGCTCACCACCAGCTGCTCCCGTCCCCGGCCCGCCGGGTGGGGACGCGACCCGCAGCCGGTAGGGGCCGGCTCGCCCATTTTATGACCGGGCCCCCGGGCGGCGCCCGGGCGTGGGGTGGGTGTGGGGTGGGCGGGGACACGTGGGGCGTGGGGCGTGGGGTGGGCGTGGGGCGTGGGGTGGGCGTGGGGTGGGCGTGGGGGTCGGCATGGGGTGCCCGGCCGTCGGGCGGGTGCGGGGTGCGGGGTGCGGGGTGCCGGGACCACCGGGCGTCGGGCGGGTGCCGGGAGCACCGGGCGTCGGGCGGGTGTCCGGGCGGCGTGCCTAGCCTGGAGAGCGGGGCCCGGAGACCCGAGCCGGAGAGGAGCCCTTGTTCCCATGCCCAGGAAGCCTCCCGCCGGTGTCGAGGTGACCAGTCCGGTGCCGCGCGCGCTGTGGTGGGAGCTGGTCGAGCGCGACGGCGGTGCGCTGGTGACGCAGACGCCGACCTGGCTCGACTGCCTTTGCGCGACCTGGCCGTTGGCGGACGCGAGCCGGCTGTACCGCTTCGACAGCGGGCGGCGGCTCCTCGTTCCGCTGGTCCGGCACCGCCGCCGGGCGGCTCGGCTGCTGGCGGAGGAGTCCTGGCCCCGGTGGGGCGTCGGCGGCGCCGTCGTGCCGGACACCCCGGACGGAACGCCGGACCCGGGGGAGGCCCGGCTGGTCTTCGAGGACCTCGCGGCCCGGCCCGCGCTGCGAGTGGCCGTGCGGTTCAACCCCCGGGCGGCCCGTGCGGTCTGGGACGAAGCCGCCCCGGGGGCCTTCGCGTCGGTGGACCGCACCACCTACCTCCTCGACCTGGCGGGCGGCTTCGAGGAGGTCTGGGCCCACCGCTTCCACCAGCGGGTGCGCCGGGGGGTGCGCCAGGCCGGACGCGCGGACGTGGAGGTCGAGGTGGACCGCGGCGGGCGGTTGGTGCCGCAGTTCCGGCGTCTGCACGAACAGTCGGTCGCCCGCTGGGCCGAGCAGCAGCACGAGCCGGCGGCCCTGGCCCGCCGGCGCCACCGACGGGAGGAGCCGGCCCGACTGCTGGAGGCGGTCGCGGACCGCTTCGGCGACGCCTGCGCGATCTGGCTGGCCCGGTGCGGCGGGGAGCCGGCCGCGGCGATCGTCGTACTGCGGCACGGCACCCACACCAAGTACTGGCGCGGGGCGATGGACCGGCGGTTGGCGCACCCGGTCCACGCCAACCACCTGCTGCACCGGCTCGCCGTCGAGGACGCGTGCGCGGCCGGGAGCCTGGTCTACGACATGGGCGACGCCCGGCCCGACTCCTCGCTGGCCGCGTTCAAACAGAGCTTCGGCGCGCGGCCGGTGGCCTCCCCGGCCTACTACCGCGAGCGCCTGCCGCTGACGGCGGCGGACCGACGGCTGCGCGGCGCGGTCAAACGGGTCATCGGCTTCCGTGACGCCTGACGCCTGACGCCTGACGTCTGACGTCTGACGCCTGACGCCTGACGGTGTCGGCCGGGTGCGCCCCGCCCGCCCGGTCGACTCGGGGCGGCCGCTCAGCCGACCAGCCGGGGCAGCTCGATCGAGTGCCCCGTCCGCTCCACCTTCGCCGTCAGGTACCGGACGTTGCTCGCCGACAGGTGCACGCCCGTCGACACCCGGTGCCGCACGGCGACCCCGAGGTCGGCCAACTGCGCCGCCTTGTCAGGGTTGTTGCTCAGCAGGTCGACGCCGGTGGCGCCGAGCGCGGCGAGCATCTGGGCGGCGGCGGTGTAGTCCCGGCCGTCCTCGGGAAGGCCCAGCGCGGTGTTGGCGTCGTACGTGTCCAACCCGGAGTCCTGGAGTAACGGTACACCCCTCCAGCTTGTTCCCGACCTGCGGAAACTCTTTGAGCTGGAAGGCTATGTACCTGCCTCCAAGCCCGGCTGACTGCTCACGTTGCTCGCTGCTGCCTTCCGGACCTTGTTCGAGTAGGCGCGCAGGCGGTCCATGGTCAACTCCGCCTCGGCCAGTTCGTCAGACGGGAGGTAGACCACCCGTGGGGCGTCGGGGCCGCCTCGGACTATCTCGACTTCGAGCCCCACCATGCCCCGCTGCTTCGTAGACGTCATGCGGGGGAGCCTATCCGGTGATCAACTTCGGGTAGCAAGGCTTCTCCGGACGGACGAGAAGGCCCCGTTCGGTGGCAACGGGGGCAGTCACCGAACGGGGCGGGCCCGCCGCCGGGTGTTGTGGACGGCGGGGGTGCGAGATGGTCAATGGCGGTCGAAGACCCGGATGTCGAAATGCAGGCCCCTGCGCCAGATTTCGACGGTCCGCTTCTCCGTCACCCGAGCGTGGAGAAGCTTCGGGAAGTCGTCCTCCTCGCGGGGCGGCGATGCCAGCGGACGCTGGTGAACAGGTAGATCACCAGGGCAGCGATCAAGGTTGCGCGTTCCATGGGTGCTCCGGTGCTGCGGGGTGCGGTTGGCCGGCAGGGAACAGCGGCTCTACGCCGGTACCGGGGGGAGGTTTGTCATCGTGCGCAGGGCCTGGTCGCGCGCGCGGAAGCCGAACGAGACGAGGGTGACGCTCTCCCCTGGGCCGAGGGGCGTGCGTCCGTGCGGGGTGAGGGCACCGTCGAAGACGACGCAGTCACCCGGGGCGAGCGCACATTCGAGGTAGCCGTCGGCGTTGATGAAGACGGTGGCGCTGACCCCGTGGGCCCCGGTGGGGCGCTCGTGCCGGAGGCAGAGGATCAGGTTGGCTTCGCCGAAGCCCGGCTCATCCACGTGGAAGTCGAGGAACTGCCCTTCCTCCCGGTACCCGATGTAGACGGCGGTGTGAGGCTGTTCCACCTCCAGCCCCGTGGAGCGCGCTACGACGGCGGCGAGGTCTACCTGTTCGGCGAAGTTGTTCGCGGCGTCACCGACGGCGGCGTTCCACTTTCCGTTGTGAAGGTATCCCTCGGTCGTGATGGCCTTCTCGGCCTCCTCCGTCATGGCGGCGAGCAAGGCGGAGGGGAGCGACTGGTCGCGCTGATGGCGCAGGTGGCGCGGGTGCACCCGCTGGCACGTGGCCAACCCGACCACGGCGTCCCGCAGTGCCGGGAAGTCCTGGGCCCAGCGGGCCGGCGTTCGGGTTGTGCTGCGGGATTGGAGCCAGGTGGTCCACTGGCGGCTCCACTGGCCGGCGTTGGCGGGGCTGAGTGCCGAGGGGCTGTCCTGGCGGAGCAGCAGTTCCACCCTTTCGAGTGCGGCCTGCGTGGAGCCGACCAGTTCGGTGTTCCCCTTGGCGATCCGCAGGCGCAGTGCTTCTTGCAGGTGGGCCTGGGCCTCTGTGAGGTCGCCGCGCTCCATCAGGTGCTTGCCGGTGTGCTGGAGCGCGAAGTCGACCAGTTCCGGGTGCTGGTCGCGGGCGGTGCGCAGAGCGCTGCGGTAGAGCGCGTCCGCGCCTTGGGCGTCTCCGGCGTAGCGGTGTGCGTCACCGAGGTTGAGCCCCGTGGCGATGACGGCGTGGGTGTTGCCGAGGGCCGCGGCGAGGTCGAGCGATTGCCGGAGGAACGTCAGGGCCTCGTCGTGGTTGCCCAGGGTCAGTTGGCCGATGCCGATCCAGCGGGTCAGGAGTCGGGTTCGGGCGGGGTCGCTTCCCTTGGGCAGGGTCTGCAGTTCCTCGTGGAGTCGGCCGACTGCGGCGGCAAGCTCGCTTCGGTCGGTCGGGACCATCCGCAGGTTCTCGTCCTGGGTGATGAGGTTGTCCAGCACGTGACCTCCTTCGTTCGGGGTGCTCGGCGTGGCACTACAGGTGGTCGGTCTGGTGGCGGAGGTCGGCCAGCAGCTCCCGGCCGTGTGGGGTGAAGTGCTCGGTGAGGAGTTCGAGTTCGCGCATGAGGTAGCGCACGGCCGGCAGGCCTTCGTCGTAGGCGCTCTGGAGGTTCGCGCGCTCGGTCGGCGTGAGGTCGTTGCGACGCAGTTCAGTCTGGCGGAAGCGGAGAACCTGGTTGTAGACGCAGGTCGCGTGGAAGGCGCGGTCGATCTCCCAGTACTGGTTACGGTCCTCGCCTTGGCGCGCCCGCCACCGGATCTCGATCTTGGGGGAGGTCTGGGAGGCGTACCCGTCGGCGAAGACCTGGTGTTGGAGGACGTGGAAGCTGATCGACTGGTGGATGCCCTCGTGCAGCAGGTTCTCCGCCAGGTAGAGGTGGGAGGGCTGCTTGCTGACGGTGTTCGGCGGGATGTGGTGCGTCGCCTTGTCGGAGAACACGATGACGTACGGGAGCGCGGGGTCGCTGGAGCTGGTCAGCGAGGAGACGCGGACGCCGGGCTTGAGGCTCACCCACAGGAGCCCGCGGACGAACTCGCGGAGGCGGTCGAAGCCATCGGGGTGGACCAGCGACAGGCGGTCCAGGGCCTGGGTCAGTGTCGCCCGGCGCTCGTCGGTGTGCTCGGCGGTCTCGTAGTTCGTCAGGTTGATCTCGCTGGCAATCTCGGCGGGCAGCTCTGCGTCGAACCAGTCGAAGGCCGCCCCGGCCACGGTGACAGGTTCGGTGCGCAGGGAGCGGGCGTGATCCGCGTAGGGAGTGCCGGACTTCAGCAGGCGCTCCATCAGCGCGAACGGGAGCGCCATCTCCGCGCCCTGCTCGCGCAGCCGGATCAGGTCCGGGTCATTGCGGTCAAGGTCGAAGAAGGAGCCGGCGGGGACGCGGTCAGCGATGGCGGACTTCAAAGCGGATTCTCCTTGATCGGGGGGTGTGCGGCTGGGCGCGGCGGGCCAACGAGGGATGACCTCCTCGTCGGCCCGCCCATGCCGTCAACTAATCGGCATCAGTTGAGGTCTGCTGTCAGACCTCGGTCGCCACGGGGGCGAAGTCGCCGTCGGGGACGCTGTGGTCCAGGCGACGGGTGAGGTTGGCGACGGCCGGCGCGAAGTCGCCGTCCGGGACGCTGTGGTCCAGGCGGCGGGTCAGGTTGGTGACCTCGGGGTCACCGGGGTTGAGGTTGCTCATGTGCCTCTCCAATCGGGTTGGCTCTACTTGCCCGGGTGCGGGCAAGCAGTGGTGCGGGTGGTGCCGCCCGGCCTGACAAGGCACCTTCGGCAGGCCGGGAGAATGTGGGGCGCGGGTCGACGGTCAGAAGCCGCCGGACGCGATGAGCGCGGTGGCCACGAGCGCCAGCAGAACCAGGGCAACCGTCTGGGCGAGGGTGACCGGAAGCGGCGTCGGAAGCCCGCGCGCGGCTCGATCGGCGGACTCGCGGTACTCCTCCTGCCCGTCGTCCACAGCGGCCTACGCCGGGCGCTTGTCGAGCGCGGCACGCATCGCGGCGCGGCGCTGCGGTCGGCGGGCGAGGGCAATGCAGTCGTCGCAGATGGGGTGGCAGGTGCTCTGGGCCTCGGTCTCGCCGGGGGTCTGGATCGTGCTACCGGCGCACACCAGCGTCTCGCGGTGGCAGACCCAGCAGGTGCCCTGCCGGTATCCGTCGGGACGGTCCACGACCATCCCGTCGCCCGTGATCCGGACCGACGGCGTCGGGGCGCTCCCTCGGACGGGCAGCGACGGGGTACTCACTCCGCGGACTCCAAGTCGGCCAGCAGGACCATCTGCGGGTAGGGGTCGCTGGAGCCGTCCGGGTTGACCCAGGCGTGACTGGCGAGCTTGCTCGGGGTCTCGGCGACGATGCCCGTCCAGCCGTCTGTGCGGTGCCGGACCGGGTCCCCCTCAATCACACTGTTCACAGTTGCGCCTCTCCATCTGGTCGGGGCGTGCGATGTGGTGGTGCTTGTTGTTGATCAGGCCGCGCGGTCGGTGCGGTGGCGGTCGACACCCGCCACGACCACCGCGTCCTCGCCCGGGTGGGTCCTGACGTACTCGGCCGGCAGGAGGAAGCCGTAGCGTCCGCAGATGTCACATCCCCAGGTGTTGTCGGTGGGCGACGGGGAGTCGTAGGACGTCTGGAGGAAGCAGGCCGGACAGAGCGGGGGCGGCTCCATCCGCGTGCGGACAGTGCCGTGCATCGGGTTCACGCGGCCGGTCGGCCGGCCGAGCACCGCGAGCAGGGGCAACTGGCGCGCACAGCGTCGTTCTGGAGCAGCGCGCCCACTGAGGGGACCCTGCCAGCGGGATTGGCCGCCCGGTAGTCGGCCAGCGGGCTCCACCCCTCCGGGGCCTTCGCCAGCTCCCACTTCGAGGGGCCGGTAAGGACCTCGCGGTACTCCCGGTTGGGGTTGCGTCTCACCATAGGTCTCTCCTCCTTCGCCGTGGCGGTGGGGGGTACGTGATAGACCGTAGGGACTCGGCTACAGACGGTGCCAGGAAGTTGCACGTGGTTGCACAGCAGTCACCCGAGAGAGTCAATTGCCTCTGTGATCAGGGCGCGAGCGGCAGCGCCGTGCACCGCATCCGCGGACAGTTCCGCGAACCGGCTGACATACATCGCCACCTCAGAGGGCTGCGTGATCTGGAGGTACCCGGAGACGAGTTCGACGTTGGCCTGCGCCGAGTCGTAGAGCGAGAAGGCTTCGACGTGCATCGAGTGACGCAGATAACCCCTCGGAACGATTCCCAGGCTCACGTTGGTCAGAGACGCGACGGCGATCAGGTGGGTGAGTTGGCCGGCGGCAACCTCTGGGCCGCCGCGGCCGTGGTGCAGACACGCTTCTTCGATGATGAAGGCGAAGGTCTTCCCGCGGTCTCTCAGAACCTCCTGTCGCTCCATACGCACCTGCACGGCCTCCTCCACGTCGTCCACGGCAACACGGCGGCGTCGGGTGGCCTGGAGTACCGAACGGGTGTAGTCCCGGGTCTGGAGGAGACCGTGCAGGATGCCCGGTGTGTAAGCCCGGAACCGCGTGGTTCGCTCGTACAACGGGAGGACCATCTCTTGGGCACGCTTGAGCCCGCTCCGCTCCATGCGTCGCCACTCGGTGAACATGGTCTCTACCGAGCGGAGAGAGGCCACGAGATCCGCGGCCTGGTCGTCTGCTCCGCAGGCCCGACACCAATCTCTGATGTCCTGCTCAGACGGTGCGGTGATCGCGTTCTCGATGCGGGAGCACTTCGACTTGCTCCAACCGCACGCGAGGGCGAGAGCAGGCCCGGTGAGCCCGGAGTCCTTACGGATCTCCTTAAGCCGCTCGGCGAGAGCCTTCCGGGCCTGCTGAACGCTCGATGAGCGAGAGGTACGCATCTCGTTTGACTACTTGAGCACGTAGTCCTTGTGCGGAGTCGCCCTATGCCACACGGTCTCGAAAGCGTTCTTCACGAGCTCAACGACGGTGGGCTCGGTCGTCCACTCCCGGTCTACGACGTCCCCGTCACCCGAGAAGAAGGTGAACATGACCTTGGAGTCATCGAACATCCACAGGTCGGTTCCGGGCAGTGCGATGTCTGCTGCCAACCGGCGCGGAAGCCAACGGACCTGCTCGCCGATGGCCTCGTTCAGGAACGTCACATGGTGTTCGTAACGGATGTACTCCGTGACCGGCTCTGAGACGATCCGAGCCCGGCGCATAACCACGCCACGGTCAATCGCTTCACCAGCGAAGGCAGTCCAGCCTTGGAACCACTCCGGCCGGTCATCCGGACCGTAGCGAAGACCCTCCCTATAGCGCTGGAACTGCGGGTCGTTCGGCGTGTAGTTGTCGCGCATCTCCAAGTGCACGGCGGAGAACTCGGCCTCCGCCATAGCCTTGGCGATCGGGTTGGCCACGCTGCTACCTCTCGTCCTCGTGAGTGGCCAGCCTCGCGGCGAGGTCCACGATGAACTTGATCATTTCTTCGGGGAGTCGAATCACGGTCTCGTGGTCGGGCACGCCAGTCGAGTGCCCGGGTACCGAACCAACCTCCTTGCAGCGGCTCAAGTCCTCATCGCTGGCCTTGTAGGACTGGATGAGCAGGTCGCCGTTCTCTGGATCGCGCCAGATCGTCGGCGAGTCGACCTCTGGCGTGTTGGAGATGATCCCGATGAACTCTAGAGGCTCCACGATGCTCCCTGTGTCTCTGGTTCCGCGAAGTTGCACAATCGGTGGGCTCATCCTGGCGGGTACACGACCGACCTGTCAGGCGTATTCGTTTCTGACGATTAGCCAGCTTAGTCACCCAAAGTTGGGCGAAGAAGCAAGTAGCGCTTCGGCTAGGGTGGATGCTCCGTTCGGCATGGCGCTCGATACCTCCGGGGTCACAGCAGGCCGCTACAAGGGGTGATGGTGGGGCGTGGGTGCCGTCGGCCGGCGGGGCACGGCGCAGTCCACCTCGATTGGGGCCGCAGGGGTGGGCCCTGGTGTCCGCTCGCCGATCTCGACGCCGTCGGCGCGGAACTGCCGTACGACGGCGTAGTCCTGGTGGCGGTAGCGGTGGCGGGAGACGTGGTGACCGTTCTCCCGGATCTCGTACGAGTCGTGGGCGAAGTCGCAGTCGTTGACGGTGGCGTTGAGGCAGCGGTCGTTGCCGGCAGCGACGACGGTCCAGCGGCCGGCGCTCACCGCGGACCACGTGACGGCGATGTCCGCGCCGACACGGGCCCGCTCGGCGCTCTGACGCTCGGCCCACACGTCGGCGGGGGCAGGGCCTGGGGTTCTTGGCGGGCGGGCCAGGGCTCGGCGAGGCCGACTCGGTGGTGCTGCCATATGCGAAGCATGGCGCGACCGTCGGGAGTGGCCAACACGTCGCCGCGCTCGTCCTGCTGGAGGAACCCGGCCTTGAGGACCAGCTCGACCACGCGGCGGCGTACCCGGCGGCCCTTGGCACCGAGACGGGCCCCGGCCGGCACGAGGCTGTAGCCGGAGCCGTCCCACCACACGCCGCTGTAGTCGTCGCCGCAGGCTGCCGCGACGAGGTCGTATACCCGCGTCGTCCACCCGGACTTCTCGCGGACCTCGCGGGTGGGTGGTCACTGGTGTCTCCGGCGGTGCGGTGGTTGCCGAGGTGGTCACTCTGGGCGATGAATTGGAGTGCACAGCGCAGTGGTCTATGTCGTTATGTCTTTTTAGATCGACATTCTAAAAAGAACATAGACATAGCCTCTAACGGTGGGGCTCGAACCAAATCGGGGTCCGACACCCGGCATTGCGACACGGCCCCACGCCGGGGAGGGGGTGGGGCCTGGTGCGTACGGCCGGTCACGGCCGGCGGGCGTCCTGGGCTTCGGTGGCGTCCTGGGCCTCCCCGAGGTCGCGCACGATGGCGTCGAGTCGGGAGCGGCTGACACCGAACTCGGAGGCGGGGGCGATCCCGGAGTCCACCAGGCCGAGCAGGCTGTGCAGGTAGTCCGCGAGGACTCCGATCTGCTCGGCGGTCATGGCGGCGTGGACGGTGTGGCCCTTCCCGCGCTTGACGTAGGCGGCGTTCTCGAAGAGAGCGGCGGCCACGGCCTCTTCACCCGGGCCCTGGAAGGCGTCCCGGTCGGACAGGGCGGAGACGAGGGCGGCGGGCAGGCTGACGGTGGTGGTGCTGGCCATCGGGGTTCCTTCGGGGTGGTGCGGGTGGACGGGTGGGGCCCGGTGCCTGCAGGCGGTCAGTCGGTGCCCATGGCGTCCAGCCACTCCCCGGCGTCCATGCCGTCGAGCGTCGGGAGGCCGTTGCGGACGCGGACGTCCCGGGGTTCCAGGTCGAGGTGGAGCAGCCGGCCGATGTGCAGGCACTCGCGCACGACGAGCCCTCGGTAGGCGGCTTCCGCTCGGGCCTGGGCCTCGTCCCCGAAGTAGCGGCGGGGCCGGTCTCCGGTGAGCATCCGGCCGGCCGCCCCGAAGGGCTGGCCCTCGACGGTCCACGTGCCCTTCGCGTCGGGGGCGGCGGTGAAGCGCACGTTCATCTCCGGCCGGTCGGCGGCGCGGGGGTAGGTGAGGGTGTAGGCGGTGGCGGTGGCGGCGGGCACTGGTGTCTCCGGGGTGGTCGTGGCGGTGGGGGCGGGGTCTGGGGTCACGGCTGGACGAGCGGCGCGCAGGCCGGGCAGAGCGGGTCACCGTTGAGGGCCCAGTCCGAGGTGAGCGAGGTGTCCGGGGCGCACAGCGCCCGGCGGTCGGGGTCGTCCGCCAGGGCGACGTGCGGGGCGGTGCCGGGGGTGGCGTAGCCGAAGGTCAGGTGCCGGGGCAGGTCCATGACCCGCAGCGGCTCGGGGATGACGTGCACGGGGTCTTCCTTCGACGTGGAGGGGGTGGGGCCTGGTGTCAGCGGCCGGTCAGCCGTGCTCGGTGGCGAGGTGGCGGCGGCGGGTCTCGTCGGTGTAGCCCTTGGCGGTGTTGCGGGTGGTCCAGCCGCAGGTGCAGGTGGCGGTGGAGTAGGCCCGGCCGGGGCAGCCCTCGGTGAGCGGCTTGCCGGAGCTGGTGTGCTTGTGCGCGGGCGGGCACACGGAGCCGTCGGCGTGGTGGTCGGTGCGGGGCGCCCGGGGCTTGGCCGCGGGGCGGGCCTTCACCGGCCGGCGGCCGGGGGCGCCCATCGGGACGAGGCCGAGCCGGGGGGCCTCCTTCTGCTCGGCGTCCCACTGCTCGGGGGTGAGGGCGTCGCCGACGCAGACGGGTTCGGCGTGGTCGTACCAGGTCTCCCAGTCGGCGGTGACGATGCGCTCGGCCTCGCGCTGGGCGTCCTCGGGGGTGGTGGCGAGGACGGGGACGACGTGCACGGTGATCAGGTCGACGGGGACGATGTACTTCGGCATGCTGCTTGCTCTCCTTGTGCTGCTCGGGGGTGGGGCCTGGTGCCTGACCGGCCTCGGCACGGTCCGGAGGGGTGTCCGGACCGCACCGGGGCGGTTCAGGCCGACAGTTCGGTGCTGTTGACGAGCAGGCCGGGCAGGCAGTCCTGGAGCAGCGCGGGCACCATCGCGGTGTCCTTGTCGCGCATCCACGGGTGGCCGGGGGCGGTGGCGATGGCGAACGGCTCTCCGCCGTCGGCGGGGACGACGACGCGGAACCGGGCCCGGACGCCGTCGCGGACGGCCGGGCGGAGCAGGCCGAGGACGCTGGGGTCGGTGTCGCTGGCGACGCCGTAGCGGACTCGGCCGTCGGACTCGGTCCAGCGCTGCCACCCCGCGCCCGCCGTGCGGGTGCGGCTGGGCTTGATCCGGGGGCGGGGCCCGGGGCCGATCTTCACCGCGCGGCCGGGGCTGCTGAGCGTAGGCAGGTCCAGCGCGGTCTGCACGGCCTTCGAGTGCTTCGCCTGGGCTCCGCGCCCGGCGGGGGTGGTGACGGTGACGGCACGGTGCTCCGTCCTGAACTTTCCACCTTCCTCGTGCTGGTAGGGCAGGCGGAGCGTGGTGGTCAGGGTGGTGCTGTTCACGGTGGCGCTGTTCCTTCGGTGCTTCGGGAGGGGTGTGGAGCCTGGTGCCGGCCGGGGGTGGGGCCTGGTGCCTACGCGGCTTCGGCGGCGGATGGCAGTGAGGCGGTGAGGGCGCGCAGGACGGCCTCTGCCATGTCGGGGGTGAGGTGAGAGCAGGTGATCTCGATGCCGCTGAAGCGGGCGCGGCTGACCTTGACCTCGGCGCGCGGTGACCGGAAGGACGTTCCGGGGCCGTGGTTCCAGCGCAGGGTGCGGACGTTGTCC
This sequence comes from Kitasatospora sp. NPDC053308, assembly GCF_055585785.1. NCBI lineage: Bacteria > Bacillati > Actinomycetota > Actinomycetes > Kitasatosporales > Streptomycetaceae > Kitasatospora > Kitasatospora sp. NPDC053308. The sequence continues at coordinate 587,693 of NZ_JBVJJY010000003.1, forward strand.
TCGCCGTTGCGCCGGTTCGCCTCGCCGGGCGGCCGGCCGGTGGTGAGGGGCACGCGCTTCAACCGGCGGGCGATGGTGTCGACCTCGTGGACGTCGGTCAGGTGCCGGTGCTGGCGGGCGCTCATCTCGGCGACCGCCGAGTCCAGGACGGGCAGCAGCCGCCGCTGTACGTCGCGGGCGACCTGGGCCCCGGTCTTGGCCCGGGTGACGGTGATGTCCCCGGTGTCGATGTCGTGCCGGTAGTAGTAGGTGGTGCTGTCGGGAAGGACGCCGTGCAGGGTCCATCGGCCGGAGCGCAGCCGTTCCTGCTGGATCAGGATGCGGGCCCCGTCCTCGGTGCGGACGAGTTCGGCGCACGGGTGCCAGTCGGGTATCCGGCGCAGGTCGACGGTCCACTCGGTGGGACCGAGGGCTTGGGCGAGTTCTTCGGTGAGCGCCAGCAGTTCGGCGCGCAGGGGGGCGAGGTTGTCACGGAGGGCGGTCACGGTGGCGCTGTTCCTTCGGTGGTGCCGGGGGTGGGGCCTGGTGTCAGCGGCGCGTCACGCGGCGGCGGGGAGCGCGTCCAGCAACTCGGGGTCGTAGACGGTCGGTTCGTGGCCATGGCTGTAGGCGTCGGCGCGGGCGTCGCTCTCGAACGCGGCCAGGGCTTCGGCTTCGGCCGCGTCGTAGTCGGCGGCCTCCACCACGAAGCGGAAGGTCTCGGTGTTGTCGATGTAGACGGCGAAGCGGGGCACAGCGGTCTCCTGTGGGTGGCGGCGGTGGGGGGCTGGGCTCCGCCGGCATCGGTGCGGCTGGATGCCGGTCGGGGTGGGGCCTGGTGTCAGTGGCCCGGGTTGTGCGAGAGGAGGGCGAAGTCCTGGGCGCTGATCACCGGCCGCTCTCCATCTCGCGGATGAGCGCTTCGAGTTCGGCGGTGAGGATGAGCAGCAGGTCCCGGCTGTCGTAGGCCCGGGAGTCGTCCATCTCGTCGTAGTCGCCCATGTAGCGGTCTTCGGCGGGCTGGTCGGGGTGGTCGGGGTCGTACGTCGGGATGCACTCCCGGAAGGTGGCTTCCCAGTCGCGTTCGTGGCGGCGGACGCGGTCAACGAGGCTCTGGAGCTGTGCGGCGGACATGGCGCTGTTCCTTGTGTGCGGGAGGGGGTGGGGCCTGGTGCCAGCGGGCGCGAGGGTGGTCACCGCTGCCACTCCAGCTCGTCCAGGTTCGGGCTGTAGCCGATCAACCGGACGTTGGCGTAGATCCGTGCGGAGTCGACGGCCGCCATTGCGTCGCGGGGGTGCGGGTAGCTGCGGCAGTACCGGCGGCCGGTGTCGGTGTCCTCCCACGCGACCACGTACGCCCCGCCGTTGGCGGTGTCGGCCGCCAGCGCGACCGGTTCGCCGTCCTGCCACGCAACCAGCGCGTAGGGGGTGGTGGCGAGGTTCCGGGCCAGCGTGTAGACCACGGCGGCGCGGTCGGTGCCCTCCAGTTCCTCCAGGACGTCCCACGCGGCACCGCGTGCGGCCGGGTGAACGGTGCTGCGGCCGGAGCGCATGAATCCGGCCCAGTCTCCGGCGGGCTCCAGCAGGTCAAGGGCGTAGGTGATGGTGGTCATGGTGGCGCTGTTCCTTGGTACGGGGCGAGGGGGTGGGGCCTGGTGCCTGAGCGGCTACGGCGGGGGCCGGAGAACGTCCGGCCGCCACCGAAGCGGCTCAGACCTCCATGCCGGTGAGTGCGGCATCCCACGGGTTCATGGCGTCGGTGATCAGCCGGTCCAGGTAGTCCCCGGCGGGTTGGCCGCACGCTTCACAGCTGACCGTGGCCGCCTCCACGCCGACGCCGTACACGTCCAGGCCGGGGGTTCCGTCGGGGCGGCGGTAGATGTTGAACCAGAGCGGGGCGGACGCTTCGAGCTTGCCGCCGCAGTACTCACAGCCGAACTCGTCTGCGGCGGCTTCGACTTCGTGGTCGGGCAGGTCGGCGACGATCGCGGCGAACTGCTCGGCGGTCTCGGCCGGGGTGGGCTCGGGGGTGTTCTCGGGCATGGCTGTGCCTCCGGGGTGGCGGTTGGGGTGAGGGGGTGGGGTCTGGTGTCTGTGCACCCATGGCGGGGGCCCGGCGGGGGCGCGGGGCCCTCACCAAGAGGGCACAGCTCAGAGGGACCGGAAGACGTGCCCGCTGCTGGTGTGGAAGTAGTCGCACTGCCAAGCGATCATGTCCAGTTGGGGAGTCCAGCCCCGGCAGCCTTCGACGGCCGCGCGGTACTCGTCGTCCGTCTCCATGAGCTGGTGGTGGGCGAAGTCCTCCAGGCCGTCCCACCCGCCGCAGTAGGCGTCTTCGAAGGTGTCGACGGCGTACTCGGCACTGCCGACGTGCGCGGCGTAGTCGGTGAGGGCTTCAAGCTCTGCGGCGATTCCGGCGTCTTCGGCAAGGGCGGTCAGGTAGTCGGCGGTGCGGCTCACGGTGGTTCTCTCTCGGGGTCGGTGCGGCGGTGCGGGGGCGGGAGGGGTCAGACGCTGTCGGGGGCGTCGAACAGTTCGTCCAGCAGGAGGTCTAGGCCGGTCTCCCCTTCGGCGCGCATGTCGCGGAAGGCGTCGAACATCGCGTGCACGTCGTCCGAGTGGTCCATGCCGAGCCTGGCGAGACGGGGCCAGTAGCCGGACAGGTGGATCATGTCGGTACGGGTCATGGTGGTACTTCCGTTCTGTGGTACGGGAGTTGGAGGGGGTGGACCCTGGTGCCTACGCGGCCCGGCCGTACACGGCGCGGTATCCGGTGCGGGAGCCGCGCACGATGGCGCGCACGTCCTCGCGGTACGCGGCCCCCTGCTCGGTGGCGTAGCCGTCCAGGTAGGGCGTCAGGACGGCCGTCAGCGGCTCGCCGTGGCCGTACAGGGTGTAGGCGCGCCAGGGGTCGGCACCGGGGATCGGCACGGTGGTGGTCGTGACCGGGCGCGACTCCTCCAACGCGCAGTCCCGGCAGAGTGGTTCGCCACGCCGGGCGGTCATGGGGGTGAGCCACTTGTCACAGTCGGAGCACGCGACGTACCCGACGGTTTCCAAGGCGTCTTCGATCATGGCCATGGTGATGTCACCGGGGGACGGGAAGTCGAGTTCCCGCAGGATGTCCTCACCGTCGATCCCGTCCGGCAGGGTGACGGGTGACCCTTCGATCTCTTCGACCATCGCGGCCCATTCCCGCGCGCTGTGGTCGTCCTCATCGAGCAGCGGGTATCCGGCCAGGCTGTCAGCGATCCGGCGCGCGGCGTCGCTGGCCGGGAACGAATCGGCGTCGTACATGATCCCGTCGCCGCTGGTGTCCCACAGCGTCCCGCACTCTCCGGCGGCGTCCACCATGATCCGGCAGGCTGCGTCCCAGTTGGACCGTGCGCGGATCGCGTCCGTCTCGTGCTGGTGCCAGCCTTCCCCGTCCTCCAGGAGGGCCCCCGCGCCGTCCGTCACCATGCCTATCCGGGCCCACCCGTGGGCGTCCGCCTCGGACTCCATGCGGGTTACGAAGTCGTACCGGTGGCAGTGCTGGCCGGTGGCGGTGAGGAGTTCGTCAGTCAGGGTCGCGCTCATGATCGTTCCTTGCGTGGTGCGGGTGGTCAGCGGGTGGTGGTCAGCCAGTCGCAGGCGTACGCGCTGCCCTGCTGGCAGGCGTCGCGCATGGCGTCCGACCATCCGTCGTTGAAGGCGGCGACCTGCCCGGAGTCGGGCGCGGACGGTTCGGCGGTCGTGTGGCCGACCAGCCACCCGCCGATGGCGGTTACGGCGGCCAGCGCGAGCGCGGCGAGGGTGCGTCGGGGGTTCATCGCGGGGGTTCTCCGGGGGTGAGTCGGGCGGGTCAACGACCGGCGCGGTTGCGGCGGTTGCGGCGGCGGCCGGGGATCTCGGCGCGGTCGCGGTCGTAGGCGTTGACCGGAGCGGGAGCGACGACGGGCGCGGCGGCCTCGGACGGGCCCTGCACGGCCCGCTTGACCAGTGCGGGCACCTTGCCCACCCAGTTGGCGACAAGGGCCGTCAGGAGGGCCGCCGCGAGGCCCCCGCCCCAGTTGCCCGTCTGCCACGGGGCACCGGCCAGCAGCATGACCAGGCCCAGGGCGGCGGGGGTTCGATGGTTACGCACCGTGATCTCGTTTCGGTTCGTCGTTCGCTTGCAGGACCAACACTGCATGACGGATTCAGTAAATGTCTAACGCAGCTTTCGTGACCTGCATCACATATATGAGCCATGCTCGTTCTCGCCAAGGCGGAAGACGCGCGCGCACGCGAAGACGCGCCAATTCCTATGCACTGAAGGGGATTTAGCGCGTCCGTGGCGGCGGTTTGGCGGTCGTCGCAGGGCGCCCCGGGGGGTGCCTCCCGCGCGCGTTCCTTTACTGCCCGGTGCGTCATAGCAGCCGAGATCCGATACGAACGCCGGCCGAGCCCTTCTTTCCGATCATCTACACAGCGTGACCAGCAGGTGTAGTACTTAATGCCATGCACTGACTGCGGAGAGTGATGCCGCGGGCGTCGGCGGTGTTAACCGGGCGGCCTAAATACATGTGGAGGCGGCTCGCGCGCGTGCGCGCACCCGTTGCTGCGGCACCCGGCCGGCCTCCCCATCGCCCCGCCAGGGCAACGCTCCCCGACCTGTCCTCTCTCCCCGGTCGAGGTCGAGCACCTGGCGGGGCTCAGCGTTCAAGGAGGCATCCGTGTCCGCGAGTTCGCGCCGCACGACCCCGCTTCCCCCGCACTGGGCCCGCCTTCGCCGCGCGGTGATGAACCGCGACGCCTGGCGCTGCCAGCACATCCGCTACGACACCGGCGAGCTGTGCGGCGAGCCCGCGCGGCACTGCGACCACATCGTCCCCGCCTCCGAAGGCGGCTCCGACGACCCTGCCAACCTCCGCGCCCTGTGCGACTGGCACGTCCTTCGCAAGGACGCGGCCGACGCCGGCCGAGCCCGCCGACGGGCCACCGCGGAGCGCTGGCAGCCCGCCCGAACGCGCCGACCGCACCCCGGGGAGGTCCGTTGAACGTCGACCCGACCGAGAAGAACCCGGCGGTGATCCGTGCCGCGCTGATCGAGCTGTACGAGACCGAGTTGGACTTGGAGCCGACCGACCTCGCGCTGATCGACATCGCCGCGCCGATGCTCGCCCGCGCCGCCCAGCTCGACGCCGTGGTGAAGCGCGAGGGCCAGATGATCGAGGGCGGCAACCGCAAGGACATGATGGTCCTGCACCCCGGAATCGCGCAGGCCCAGCTCAACCGAACTCAGGCCGCCGGCCACCTCGCCAAGATCCGCGGTGAGGGCGAAGGCCCGAAGCGCGGCCACAACGCCCGTGACGCCATCGCCGCCCGCTGGGGCAACCGAGTCTGAGAAGGGGCCGCCGTGGCACGCCGCAAGACCCGGGCCGCCGGGCCATCGGACGAGTCCCTGCGCATCGCGCGAACGATCGTCTACTACGAGGCGTGCTTGGACTCTGAAGTCCCGCCCGCCGTCGCCCGCGAGCTGTGGGCCCACGACATGACCACGCCCTTCGCGGCCGGTGAGCACGTCACCATCGACGCCGCCCGGCTGCTGGAGGAGCGCGCCCGCCGGGAGGCAAACGGCTGACAGGCAGCAGAACGGCGGGCCCCGAACCTGGAGCCCGCCGAGATCCCCGCACTGCGGGGCGATACTGCCCGATCCCCGCACTGCGGGGCAAAAGGCATGACCGACATCCGGCCACCCTCGCGTGTGACCAATCCCCGCTCCGTGCAGGGCTACTGACCACCCGTGATGCTACAGGACCCGGAGGGCCGCCCTGCTCACCTACGAGCCGGTCCGCACCATCGCGGACGACGTCCCCCACCCGCACCGCACCCTCGCAGGCGAGCTGCTGCGCTGGAGTGCCCACGCCTTCCGGCCGGACTGGAAGTACACCCCCGAGCAGTGCCGCATCCTGGCCCGCTGGTACGAGCTGCGCGACGACGCCGTACCCGAGGACCCGAACGACCCCGAGACCTGGGGCCGGGCCTTCCGGTACGAGTCCGGCACCCTGCGCCGCCTCAAGGGCTGGGGCAAGGACCCGAAGATGGCGTCGGTGGCCGCGATGGAGTTCGTCGGCCCGTGCCGCCTGGTGGGCTTCCGCGAGGACGGCTCGCCGATCGGCGGACCGCCGCAAGAGGCGTGGGTGCAGATCTTCGCCACGGCGGCCGGCCAGAACGTCAACACGATGTCGGCGCTGAGCACGATCTTCAGCCAGGCCGCCATCGACCGGTACGCGATCAAGCTCGGCCAAGAGGTCTGCTACGCCAGCCAGACCGACACCGACGGCCGCCAGTGCCGCCTGGAGGCCAAGGCGTCGAGCTTCCGCGCCGCCGAGGGCGGCCGGCCGAGCTTCGCCCTGCTGAATGAGACTTGGCACTGGGTCGAGGGCAACCACGGCCCCCGCCTCGCCGCCACGATCCGCCCGAACGCCACGAAGGTCGGCGGGCGGACGATGGAGATCACCAACGCGCCGGTGATCGGCGAGGAGTCGGTGGCCGAAGGCACCTGGTACGCCTTCGAGAAGCAGCGCGACGGGGTCAACAGAGACGCCGGTATCTACTACGACTCGGTGGAGGCCCCGCCCGGGGTCGACCTCGCCGACGAGCAGCAGCTCCGCGCCGCGATCCTGTGCGCCCGGGGCGACTCGATCTGGATCAACCCCGAGCGGGTGATGAAGGACATCTGGTCCGCCTCCACCAGCGAGGACGAGAGCCGCCGCAAGTACCTCAACCAGCTGTCCAGCCACGACGACGCCCTGGTCGACCGCGACACCTGGGACCTCGCCACGGTCGAGCCTCACGATGGCATCAAGCCCGGCGAGCGGATCGTGCTCGCCTTCGACGGAGGCAAGACCGACGACTCGACAGCCCTGCTGGGCATGCGAGTTCGGGACAAGCTGGTCCAGAAGCTCGCGCTGTGGGAGAAGCCCGACGGCCCGGCCGGCAAGAACTGGGAAGTGGACGGCCAGGAGGTCAACGACATGATCGGCCACGTCTTCCAGAAGTACACCGTCGTCGCGTTCTTCGCCGACGTCGCCGGGTGGGAGAGCTACGTCGCCGACTGGTCGGAGACCTACGGCAAGCACCTGCTGATCAAGGCGTCCGGCAAGTCCACGGTCGGGTTCGACATGCGTGCCAACCAGCGCGAGATCACGACCGAGCACATGGCGATGGTCGGCGCGATCGAGACGGCGGCCCTTCCGCACGTACGCGACTACTCGCTGACCCGGCACACCCTCAACGCCCGCAAACGCCCGAACCAGTACGGCATCGGGTTCGGCAAGGAGAGCCGCGAGTCGAAGCTGAAGATCGACCTGTACGCCACGATGGTGATCGCCTGGATCGCCCTGCGCCGCCTGATGGAGAGCGGCAAGCTCAAGCCCCCCAAGCAGCCCGGAACGCTACAGACCCGAGGAGGGTTCTGATGTCCCTCCCCGTCGTGATCAAGCGGGCCCGCCACGCCAAGTCGCTGATCGACCGCGACTTCGACCGGCTCAACCTCGTGGACCGGTACGCCCGGGGCCTGCACCGCGCCCCATGGATGCCGGCCAAGGCGAACGCCGAGTTCAAGGACCTGGTGAAGCATTCGATCGTGAACGTCTCCGGCCTGGCGGTGGAGGCCCCGCTGAACGCGCTGCGGGTGCAGGGCTTCCGCAAGCCGGGCTCGGGGAGGAACGCCTTCGAGTGGTCGTTCTGGCAGAAGAACCGGCTGGACGAGCGGCAGAACGCCGTCCACCGCGCCGCCCTCACCTCCGGTGCCGCGTACGTCGTGGTCACCCCAGACCCCCGCAAGGGCCGCAAGGAGCCGCTGATCCGCGCGTACGACGCGATCAGCACGGTGGCCGTCTACGCCGATCCGGCGTGGGACGAGCACCCGGTGTACGCGCTGCACGTGCCCGAGCAGCAGCCCGACGAGGACCGCACGGTCGGCTACCTGTGGGACGACGTGGCGAAGTACACCGTCGACCTGGACGCCGAACCGGACTCCGCGGTGCTCGCCTCGGAGCCGCACGGCATGAGCGTGTGCCCGGTGGTGCGGTTCTCCCCGTCGGTGGACCTGCGGGGCCGCACCCGGGGCGTGGTGGAGCCGCTGATCACCCCGCAGGACCGGCTCAACCAGCACTCGCTGTCGCTGCTGCTGACCGAGCACTGGGGCGCGCACGCGATCCGCTTCGCCACCGGCCTGGCCCCGAGCGAGCGTCTGGACCCGGAGACCGGTGACCCGCTGCGCGACCCGGAGACCGGGGAGCCGGTCTACGACGTGCCCTCGCTGGACCCGTCCACCCTGCTGATGGCCCCGAACTCCGACGCGAAGTTCGGGCAGCTCCCGGCGATGCCCACCTCCGATCTGCTCGCGTCCCGCCGCCAGACGATCGAAGAGATGATGGGCCTGGCCGACGTGCCGCCGCACTACCTCGCCGGGTCGAACCTGGTGAACCTCTCGGCGGACGCCCTGGCCGCCGCCGAGACCTCGTTCAAGCGGTTCCTGTCCACGCTCCAGGACTCGCTGGGCGAGTCGTGGGAGTCGGTGTTCCGGCTGTGCGCCGTCGCGGCCGGCCGGGGCGGGATCGAGCAGGACGAGAGCCAGGTCGAGTGGGCCGAGAAGTCCACGCGCTCGCTGGCCCAGGCCGCCGACGCCATGGTCAAGCTGATGCAGCAGGGCGTCCCCCTGTCCGTTGCCCTGCGCAAGGTGCCCGGCTTCAGCCAGGCCGACATTGACGAGGCGGTGAAGGCCGCCGAGGAGGCCGCCCGCAAGGCGGAGGCCGCCGAGGCCGAGGCCCTGAAGCAGCAGAAGGAGGCGACGGCCGATGGCGTGGACTCAAAGAACCGCCGAGATCCTGCGGGCGGTGGCCGCGTACCAGCTCGCGCAGGAGGCGCTGGCCGGTGAGTTCGCCGCCCGCTGGGCCGAGGTGTTGGCCGGCGTCGAGGCCCGCGAGGTCGCAGGTTCGCTGTCCGAGCTGGAAGCCGAGTACACGGCGGCGATCCGCGAATCCGCGGCGGCCTCCTACACGCTGTCGGTGGCTTTCTACCGGCTGCTCCGCGCTCTGGAGACCGGCCGGGTGATCGGAGGCCCCGGCTACCGCCCGGGTGCCTCGCTCGGCTCCCTGTGGGCCGAGTTCAACCGGGCCTCCGGCAAGCGGACCGGCACCGGCCCGCGCGAGGTGCTGCCCGTCGACACCCGCGACCCCTTCCCCGCCGCCGACCTGGCGAGCGAGGCCCGCAAGGCAGAGGAAGCGTTCCGCCAGCAGGTCGCCGGCCGTGTGGCCCAGCACGAGCGCGAGCGCGCCGGCCGGGGCCCGGCTGCGCTGGACGACCCGGAGCTGATCGCCTGGGAGCGCGAGTTCCTGGACGCCCTGAAGACCGGCAGCACCGGGGCAGGCGGGATGCTCGTCCAAGACGCTGGCCGGGACATGATCCACACCGCGCTGCAGGACGACCCCGGGGCGATCGGCTACTACCGCAAGACCGACGCGAACCCCTGCTACTTCTGCGCGCTGATGCCCTCCCGTGGCGCGGTCTACAAGTCCAAGCAGACGGCCGCGTTCGGCGCTCACCCGCATTGCCACTGCCAGGCCGTCCCGATCTTCTCCCGCCGCTACCAACTGCCCGCCGAGAACGAGAAGTTCGCCCGGATGTGGCGCGAGTTTGGGGGCGGGTCGCTGGCCGACTGGCGCACCTACTACAACAAGACCTGAGCAGCACTAGCGACCCCTGGCTGTCCTGCTACCCATGGAGCGACGACAACAACGCCAGGAACATGACGACGACGAGGAACACCACCAGGCAGCCGCACCCGCAGCCACCCAAGCCACCCGACTGCGCGCCGCCTTGGTCGCGGTATTCCCAAATGCCGCCCGGCGCGATGCCTGGATGCATCTTCTGGTAGTGGGCTGCGTGATCGGCTTGTGCCGCGCTCTGGGTAAGCCACGGAGTGCGCCTCCCGCACTCGCCGCACACGTGTCGGAAGTTGCGCATTGCCATGTCCGTACCCCCCGCACGGTGGAATGCCTGTCCATGAGGACTGTGTCAATGAGCCTGGAGTCGAAGCGACTTCGGGCGGTCCACCTCTAATGACCGAAACTGAAATTCCAGGAGAGACGTGCCCGAGACCCTGACGCTCGAAACCCCGACCCCGGCCGAGGCGATCCCCGGCGGCGTGGTGAACCCGGCCACCCCGCCGGCGGCCGAGCAGCCCGAGGCACCGGCCCCGGCGGGCGGCGAGGAGAGCGCCACCCCGAAGCCGGTGGAGCCGGACTACAAGGCGCTCTACGAGAAGATGCAGGCCGACTTGGACACTGCCCGCGAGCGCGGCCAGGAGGCCGGCGTCGAGGCGGACGAACTGCGCGCTCAGGTCGCCCAGCTCCAGGAGCAGGCGCTTCGGGACCGCATCGCCGCCGAGTACGCCCTGCCGCCGGTCCTCGCCGCCCTGGTCCAGGGCGGTGACGAGGCGGCTGTGCGCGCACACGCCGAGCGGTTGGCCGCTGTCGCCGCGCCGAAGCCGCTGCTGGGCGCGGGCGGGCTGACCCCGCACTCCGAGCCCGACCCGTACAAGGGCCTGGCCGAGAAGCTGCGCCTTCGCCGCTTCGGCATCTGACCTTCCCCACCCCCGTACCGCATGAGGCCGCCCTGCCCCGGGGCGCCCTTCCGTCTTCCCGAGGAACAGCGCCATCTCTCTCAGCCCCGCACGTGCCAACGCCTTCCAGAACCCGGACAAGCTGGTCCTTCAGGCCATCGCCAATCTGAAGGACACCGTCCTTCTGGCCCACAAGTTCGACCGCCGGGCCGCCGAGCAGTTCGTCAACGCCACCGGCCAGGTCATCAACATCCGCCGCCCCGCCCGCCTGAAGGGCGCGGAGGAGCGGATCGACGCCAAGCGCAAGTTCGCCGACCCGACCACGTGGATTCAGTCGGAGAACCTGAACGAGGGTCTGCTGACGGTCAAGCTCGACACCCACGCCTACAGCGCGGTGGACCTCTCCGACGCGGAGCTGTCCCTTGACCTGCTGTCGTTCGGCGAGCAGGTCATGGTCCCGCAGGTGGACTCCATCACCGAGCGCCTTGAGGACAAGGTCGCCAGCGCGATGAACGAGTTCCCCGACGTCGCCGCCACCGCGAAGATCCCGGTGGACCTGACCAAGGCCACCAGCGACGAGCAGGCCGGCCAGATGATCCGCAAGAGCCTCGCGCGCCTTCGCGTCCAGCTCAACAAGGAGAACATCCCCGCCGAGGGCCGCACCGCCGTGGTCGGATCCGAGGCCGCGTACTACCTCCTGAACGACCCGAACATCAGCAAGGCCAACGAGTCCGCCAACGGCGGTGCCGCGCTGCGCCAGGCGACCATCGGCAACCTGTACGGCTTCGACATCGTGGAGTCCACCAACGATGTCCTCGCCCCGCTCGGCATCTACGCCTTCCACCGCTCCGCGATCCAGCTCGTCTCGGGCGCGCCGTCCGTGCCGGAGTCCGCCAAGGGTGGCCGGCAGACCGCCGACGGCTTCGCGCTGCGCTGGATCAAGGACTACAACTCCGGCGCGGCGATGGAGCGTTCGTTCCTCAGCTCGTACTGGGGCGCGACCCTGGTCACCGACCTGAAGAAGGGCGAGACCAACTGGCAGGACCCGAAGAACCTGGTCAAGGTCCGCGGCATCCGCGTGACCTTCACCGGCGAGCCGACCGCCGCCGTCGCCAAGTAAGGGGTGCCTGTGGCGCTGGACGTCGCCGACCTCTTCAAGCGCCTGGGCAAGCCCGCTCCCGCCACCGGCACTCCGGACTGGGAGCGGGCCAGTGCCGCGCTCGAAGACGCCTTCTGGGTGATCGCCGCGCAGGGCCACCCCGGGTGGACCCCGCAGCGCCACCCGGCCGTGATCCGCGCGCTGGCGCTGGCCGTCGCCGACCGGCGCTTCCGCAACCCCGAGGGGTACGTGCAGGAGCAGGCCGGAGAGGTGAGCTACCGCATGCCGGACGGCTCCCCGATGGGCCTGGCCCTGACCCGGGGCGAGCAAGCGCTGATCGAACGGGTGGCAGGCCGCGGTGGTCTCAAGACCGTGCAGGGCCAGCGCTCGGCCATCTCGCGGGGCATGCGCACCGGCTACCCGTTCCCGGACCCCGAGGACTCCTGGGGGCTGAGTTGAGCCTGCTGGAGCGCGGTCGCACCCGCGTGACCGTCCACACCGTCCGCATGGTCGATGACGGCTACGGTGACCGTCGGCCGGCACCTGGGCCGAGCGCCACGTACGCGGCCTGGGTCCAGCCGGTCGGCGACGCCGCCGGTTGGCGGGCCCCGGTCGGCGCTCAGGTCGGCTGGTCCCCGCCGATCCGCCGAAAGATCGTCTTCCCGCCGGACACGGTGATCGACAAGTGGTCCGCGATCTCCTTCGAGGACCAGGGCGACCCCGGCACCCGCTGGGCCGTGGTCGATCCGCCCCGCGCCCACCACGGCGCTTCCGACCGGATGAGGTTCGTGACCGTGATCGTGGAAGGGGGCGGCCAAAGTGGTGAAAGTCCGACCTGACCTTGACGCCGTGATCGCCGGGCTTCCCGGCGTGATGGGCGTGCTCAAGCTGGAGGCCGAGGAGCGCAAGGCCCGCGTCGCCGCGAAGGCCGCACTCCACATCGACACCGGCGAGTTCATCGCCGGGCTCAAGGTGCGCCGCCACGCCAAGGGCTACGCCATCGTCAACCTGGACCCGCTGGCCGCCCACAAGAACTGGGGCGGCTTCAACCACCGGGCTGGGCGCCACGTGGACGGCATCCACGCGATGGAGGCCGCCCTGTGGTGAGCGAGCCCTACCTGATGCCCGACTCCGAACGCATCGTCCTGGAAGCCCTGCGCACCGTCTTCCCCACCCTGCGGTGCGCGGTCTACCTGCCCACCGACTGGCAGCTCGCGCTGCGCGAGGCCGGCGGCCTGGTCGTCGCCCGCCGGGTGGGCGGCGTGATGCGCGACTCCCGGTTCGTGGACGAGGGCATGTTCAACGTCCAGACCTACGCCGCCGGGCGGGCCGACGCCTCCCTGATAGCCCGCCGCGCCCGCGCCGGCCTGCTCCGCCTCACGCGCGAGCAGTGGGGCACCCCGGACGGCTACCTCTCGCACTTCCGCGAGGCCACCGGCCCGTTCATGACCACCGACCCCATGACCGAGGCCCAACCGGACTTCTACCGGTTCACCGCCAACTACATGATCGCTACAAGGCCCCGCTGACGGGCCGGAAGGGAGTCAGCTTGGCTGCTGACGACGCCCCGGTCCTGGTACCGGGCACCGGATACATCTACGTCGCCGACCCCGGCACCCCGCCGCCGGACCTCAGCAAGCCCGGGTTCGACCCGAAGGACCCGTCCAAGTGGTCCCCGACCGGGCTCACCTGGAAGTCGGTCGGCAACACCTCGCTGGACAACGGCATCGAGCTGAGTGTCGACGGCGACGACGCCGAGGTGCTGGGGAGCTGGCAGAACAAGGCCCTCAAGACCACCGACCCCGGCAAGACCTACGCGGTGACGATCAACCTGGAGGACTTCACCGCCGAGTCCTACAAGCTCTACTACGGCACCCCCAAGGGCCTGGACTCCAAGGGCTTCTTCTCCATCCCCTCCGCCCCGGTCGCCCAGCCCCGCGCGCTGATGATCGCCGCCGTGGACGGCGGCAAGGCCGTGGTGTGGCACTACCCCAAGACCAGCATCATCGGCACCGACGCGGTCAAGATCGACCCGGCCGCACTCACCGAGATGCCGGTGAAGGCCACCGTCGTGGCTCTCAACCAGTCCACTCCGCTCGGCACCGTCACCCCCGTGTTCGACCTGGCCGCTGGCCTTCAGCCCGCCGCCTGATCCTCTTCGACCGGCGCTGCCGGCTGTGCCGGTACCTCACCTCGCCGAAGCTCTGCCCGGACCCTGCGAATCGCACGAATCGAGATGATCGCGTCCTCACTCAGGGATGGAATCCAGCGCCTCAGCAGTACGCGGAGGACGGCAACCACCCCAGGGGCCCCAAGAATCACGGGCGCCAGCCACCCAGGAACCTGCACCACCAACTCCTCTGATCTGGCAGCAGATCGGAAGTTGACCTGTTTTCAGGCAGGCTCGACCCGACCTACCGCAAGCGGTAAGTGAATCGAGACCTGCCGGTGCAGGTGCTCGGGAAGCTGCTAGATAAGTTGAGGTTTTTCGGTTCGGGTTGAGCGTCAACCCTCGCCGCGCCGTTGTCAGTACACCGGTACTCAGACGGCGACACGAGGGGTAACCCGGGTGCATTCCCATCCACCCAGGGTTGCGACGTACCGAGAGGTGCCAACCTCTCAGTAGTAGTGTCATGACTTTCCGTCAGTTCTGTCAAACCGCCTGGAGGCATCCCCTTTGACCACCCTGGACTTCGCCGCCCTCGCCGCCGAGGCCGAGCGCAAGCACACCGGCAAGGGCGTCAAGTTCGTCGCCAAGAACGGCAAGAAGGTCCGCCTGCGCCGGATCGAGGGCCTGCCCGGCGGTGACCTGAAGACCGCGCTGGCCCTGCTGGACATCGTGCAGTCGCGGAAGGTCTCCAACGAACGCCGGATCGACGCGATGACGGGCCTGCTGGTCGCGGTCGCCTCCGACAAGAAGGCGATGCGGGAGTCTGTGGACGCCCTGCCGCTGGAGCAGACCATGACCGTGGTCGAGCGGTGGATGGAGGAGGTCGCGCCGGGGGAAGCGGCGGCCTGATCAGGCTGCTGGACGAGCACGGCGCGGAGATCACCGCCGACCTGCGCCGCTACTGCGGCGTGGACGTCCTGGACTGGTTCCGGGGACGGCACTCCGCCCGCTTGATCCTCGCCCTGATCGGGACCTTCCCCGACGACTCGGCGACACTGGCCGCACTCCGCGGTGGCCGCGAGGCCCTGGGCTGGGACGCCAAGGCGTACGTCCTGGCGGACCTGGTGGACGCCGTCCAGGCGCTCACCCATGTCCAGGTCGCCAAGGCGTCGAAGAACCCCCGCACGGTCGAGCGGCCGAAGCCCTACCCACGCCCGTACGCGAAGACGTCCCGCCGGCAGGCCGCCGCCAGCAACCCGTTCGCCGCCGCCCTCCAGCGCGAGGTCGGTGAAGGCGGGGGCCCGGCCGTCGCCGAGCCCTCAACCCCCCCTGCAGTAACGTTCCGCCTTCCGGCGGCCGTCCTCGCGCGCTCCGCCGCGCAGACGCGGCCCGCGCCGGTCCGACTCACGTAGGAGGTGAGCCGATGGCCGGTCCCGGCGGCAAGGAAGTCGGGCGCGTCCACGTACGCGTCCTGCCCGACACCTCCGACTTCCGCCAGCGCCTCAAGCAGTACTTGGAGATGCTGGAGAAGTACACCAAGCTGAAGGTCAAGCTCGACCTTGACACCACGGGCGTGAACGCCCGGCTGCGGGAGCTGACCCACGACCGCAGCGTCCGGGTCAACGTCTTCGCCGACACGGCGGAGGCCGCCGCCCGGATCGCCGCGCTCACCCGCGAGCGACGCCTGCGCGTACGGGCCGACGTCGATGCCGACACCGGCCCGGCCGAGGTCCAGATCCGCCGGTTCACCGGCCGCCGCTGGCGGCTGGGGATCAACGTCCACCTTGCCCGGGGTGGCTTCGAGCGGGTCAAGTCCGGGCTGGCAACCATCGGTTCGGGGGTCGCCGACATCGGCCGCAACTTCGGCCGGCTGTTCACCACCAGCATCGAGCAGACGGCCTCTGCTCTCCAGGGGATCGGCTCTGGCATCAGCTCGGCCGCCCAGGGTGCGCTGGGCATGGCGGGCGGCTTCGCCCAGGCCGGTGCCGCCGCGCTGCCGCTGCTGGTGGCGGTCACCGCCATCGCCTCCTGGGTGACGGTGGTCGCCTCCGGGCTGGTCGCCGTCATCGCCCTGGCGGCGCTGCCGGTCCTGCCGATCGGCCTCGCCGCCATCGCCGCGGCGGGCGACATGAAGACCCTCGGCAAGAAGGCCGAGGAGGCGATGCAGGCCGCCAGCGAGGCGCTGAAGCCTGCAACTGCCGCCATCCGCAGCGAGTTTGGCGGAGCGGTCAAGGACGTCACAGCCTGGTTCAAGCAGGCCGAACCGCAGATCAAGGCGTTCTTCGACGCCGGGGCGACCTTCGTCCGCCCCATGGTGAAGTCGATCACCGACTTCACGGACGTCCTGTTCCCCAAGCTGACGGCGGCGATGACCTCGCTGGGGATGAAGGCGTTCACCGACGAGCTGCCGGTGGCGCTCGTCGGCATCGGGGCCGCCTTCGGCGACTTCTTCCTCACGCTCTCCAACGGGGGCGACCGGCTCAAGCTGATCTTGAGCCCCCTGGTCGGCGTCCTGGACGCCGTCCTTCAGGGGCTCGCCTCCCTGGCCGTCCAGTTCTCGCCCAAGATCGCCGCGTCGATCTCGTGGTTCGCGGACACCCTGCGCCAGTTCTTCGGCGTCTTCAAGGACAACGCGCAGGCCACGGCGATGCTGATGCGCACCGTCGACCTCGGGCTGCGCGCCCTGGTGATCGCCTTCGGCGTCACGATGGCTGGCTGGGACATGCTGGCCAGCTCGGCTGTCTGGGCCTGGCACGCCGTGCAGGCCGCCTGGGACGGGCTGACGTCCGCCACGTCCGCAGCCTGGTCCGCGGTGACCTCGTGGACGTCCTCCACCTGGGCGTCCGTGCGCTCGTGGGTCTCGGACGCCGCTTCGTCGGTCGGCAGCGCCGTCTCGGCCGCATGGCGAAACGTTTCTTCGTGGACCTCGTCCGCCTGGGGGTCCGTGACCTCGTGGACCTCTTCGTCCTGGTCGTCGGTGACGTCGACCGTGTCGTCGGCGGCCTCGTCGGTCGGCTCGGCTGTCTCGGCGGCCCGGCGGAACGTGACCTCGTGGACCTCGTCCGCGTGGAACTCCTGTACCAGCGCAGTGAGTTCGGCCTGGTCGAGCATGACCAGCGCCGTGTCGACCGGCGTCGGCAACGTCGTCTCGTACGTGGCCTCGCTGCCCGGCAAGATCCTTTCGGCGATCGGCGACCTGGGCTCGCTGCTCTTCGACAAGGGCAAGAGCGCGATCCAGGGACTGATCAACGGCATGAAGTCGATCAGCGTGTCCGGCGTCGTCTCCAGCATCGTCGGCAGCCTCAACCCGTTCAAGTCGGCCGCCCCCGCCCCGCAGGTGGCCGCGCCGCGCTCGCTGATGGCCGCCCCGATGGCCTTCGCCGCCGTGCCGGCCGCCACCTACGCGAGCCCGCTGGAGCAAGCCCTTCGCCCGGTCGCTACGGGGCTGAGCTCGCTCGACTCCTACGGCTACGGCCAGCGCGCCGCCGCCGGATTGCGCCACCCCGACACTGCGTCCAGGGACGCCGGCCGGGAGCGCTACGGCACGCGCATCACCGTCAACGCCCGCACCAACGCGGACCCCCACGAGGTCGGCAAGCAGATCGCGTGGGAGCTGAAGACCTCCGGGAGGTAACCGCTTGGGGGCTGTTTTCCCGCCCTTCGTCGGCGACGTCACCGCCCACACCGCCCGCGTCTTCTACACGAAGGCGCAGGGTGCGTGGACGGATGTCGAAACCACCAACGCCTCTACGGGCAAGGCGCATTACAACACCGAGGACCCCGACTGGCCCGGCACCGCGTTGGTCGGCTCCGGTGGTCCGCTGGGGGACGACCCGCCGCTGGAGCCGGACACCGAGTACCGGGTGCGCTACCACTCCACCGGGCCGGGCCTGGACGTCTGGTCCGAGCCGGTCACGTTCCGTACCCTGCCAGACCTGCCGCCCCCGGCCAGGCCGGACGCGGGCCCCCGGCCCAGCGCCCGCACCCCCTACACCGCCGCGCCGTGGACGGCCCGGTGGAACGGGCTGCTGCTCGGTGAGGACTCCTCCGTCGTGCTGGAGGAGGTGGCCGGTCTGCTGGACGTGCCCGACGTCCGCAGCTCGGACGCCGAACTGCTTCAGCGCGACGGCCTCACCCCGGGCACCGACTACATGGGCGCCCGCACCGTCACCCTGACCATGCTCGCCCTGGACGACCACGAACTCCCGGACCTGCTGGCCGCGTTCGCACCCGGCGGGCCGGAACGTCCCTTCGAGTTCGCGTTCCCCGGGGTGGCCGGCGGCCGGTCCCGCATCATGGCCCGGGTACGCAAGCGCGCCGTCACCGTAGACAAGGAGTTCCACGCGGGCCGCCGCCGCGTCACGGTCGAGCTGCTGGCCACCGACCCCCGCCTGTACAGCGCCGACGAGGCGCGGGCGACGGTGGCGGTGGCCGTGCCCCGGGGCGGGCGGCCGATCTTCCCGCTGACGTTCCCCTTCGACATGGGCACCGGCCCCGCCGCCCGAGCGGCCCCGGACATCGACAACCGGGGCTCGGTCGACACCTGGCCGACGGTGCGGATCACCCCGACTACGGGCGAGATCCGCGACCCGTCGCTGACCCTCGTCCACAACGGCCTGCGCCAGCGCTTCGCCGTCCGGGGACTGCGGATCGGCCGTGGCGACGCCCTGGTGATCGACATGGGGCGTCGGCGCATCACCCTCAACGGCGCTTCGCGGTTCGGGCAGGTCGACCCCGGCTCGTCCTGGTTCGCCCTGCCGCCCGGCGGCAGCACCGTGCAACTCGACGTATTGGAAGGCCCCGACGGGGTCACGGCGGACGTCTCCTGGCGCTCCGCCTGGATGTAAGGACCCCATCTCTCTTGGCAGTTGAACTCCGCGCCCCGCTCTTCGTGCAGCAGGGCCGCTACGACGCGCTCGACCTGCGCACGATGATCGGCGGAACCCGGGGCGCCCACGTCGGCGTCGCCGGACCCACCGCCCTCCTGGTCGAGAAGGTCGACAACCCCACCCCGCGCGTCTCCGTCGCCGCCGGGTCGGTGTGGCTCCCGGACGACGTCGCCGTAAGCCACAAGGGGGCCGTCCACTTCGCCAACCTGGACGCCAGCATTCAGCTCCAGTGCTCCACCCCCAAGCCGGGCGAGGCCGCGCGCCAGGACCTGGTCGTCGCGTTCGCCGACCCCGACACCGCCCCGGCCGGCCCTCTGCTGATGGACATCCGCACCACCGCGGACCAGTACATGCAGCCCGTCTCCTACACCGCCGACGGCACCCCCTACGCGCTCACCGCCACCCGAGCGGCCACCGGGACGCAGGTGACCAAGGAAGGCGCGAAGGGCTGGTCGATCGCCGTCCTCGCCGAGTCCACCCCCGGCGCTAAGGACTGGCCGGTGCCCTCCAACTGCATCCGCCTGGCGGTGGTGAACATCGCCCAGACCGGCATCACCGGCATCGAGGACCAGCGGTTCGTCATCGCCGGGCAGCTCGACACCACACCCCTGCGCCAGCTCCGCACCGCCGGGGCCCAGGGCATCGCCCAAGCCGCCGTCGGTGCCCCGGCCGGCAGCCTGGTCTACGACTCGGTCACCAGCGCCCTGCACAAGGTCACCGGACCGAACACCACCGCGCCCGTCGTCCCCGGCGGCCTGCGGCTGGACGCCTCCTACCAGGCGGCCGACGGCGCGTGGGGAAACGAGGGCTGGCACCAGTTCACCGCCCCCGCCGCCGCGTACCCGCGCCTGGTGACCGTCTCCTTCGAGGTCAGCTACCGGGGTGAGTTCGGCGAAGGGTGGATCACCCCCGTCGTGACGGGCCACGGCGAGCGCCGCCGTGCGGGCCGTCCGCAGTACACCCGGGCCGGTGACTCCCGCGACGCGCGAGGCCGCGCCACCATCCGGGTTCCGGCCGGCACCCCGCTGAACGTCTCCAGCACCGTGTCCCCGGACAACACCGCGAACAACAACGTCAAGTTCATCGCCGCGTGGACGTCCTACGCCGAAGCCGTCATCACCGTGGCGGCCTGATGAGCGAGGACAACGGCTACCGCGTGATCTTGTCCGAGTTCAAGGGCGGCCGGCTGCTGGCCGAGCTGCCCGTCTCGGGCCTGTCCTACCGCTCCATCCTCAACGCCCCCGGGGCCGCGAGCTTCACCGTGCCATTGGCCGCCGAACCGCTGGCGGGTCTGGACTGGTCGCTGGTCTCGCCGTGGCGGATCATCGCGCACGTCCAGCGCGGCAGCCGCGTCCTGTGGGGCGGCCCGCTGCTGACCTGGTCCGTCGACCTTGCGGCCGAGGAGATGACGCTCGACTGCGTGGGCCTGTGGGAGTACTACCGCCGCAACATGATCAATCTCGGCTACTCCACCGGCACCACACCGCGCGAGCAGACCACCATCGCCCGCGAGCTCATCCAACAGTTCGCCGACAACCCCTCGCCCGTCGCCCCGGGCCAACCCGGCTACTGGGGCAGCAACGGCCCCGGCGCGCTCACCTTCGACCCCGACCTGGACAGCGTGAAGCGCGAGCGCACCTACCCCTGGTACGAGTGGAAGTCGGTGGGGGAAGCCGTCGAACAACTCGGCGCGGTGATCCGTGGGTTCGACTTCCGCATCGACCACGACTGGGACGTGGACGCCCGCGTGATCCGTAACCGGATGCGCTGGCTATACCCGGCCGGCGGGGTGGACACCGGCATCGTGCTGGAGCACGGGACGAACTGCACCGTCACCTCCGTCACCAGCGACGGCGACAAGATGTGCACCGAGACCGGCGTCAACGGCGCTGGCGAGGGCTGGTCACAGCTGAAGTCCTGGTGGTACAACGGCCAGCTCGAAACCGAGGAAGGCCGCCGCATCCCGCGCCTGGCCGCCGTCGAGACCAACAACTCGGTGGTGCGCGTCGACACCCTGACCGCGCAGGCCGAGCGGATGACCGCCGTCGGCGCGTTCCCGCTCGTCGTCCCCGAGGTCACCCTGCACCCCGGCGGCGAGTACTCCGCCGCCGAACTGCGCGTCGGACACAAGATCCGCGTGCGCGCCCGCACCGCGAAGTGGCCCGGCATCGACGCCGAATACGTCGTCCAGGAGATCGCCACCAAGGTCACCAGCCGCGGCGAGGAGACCACCCTCGCCCTCGTCCCCGTCTCCATCTTCGAGCGGGTGGACGACTGGGTGAAGGGCGAGCTGGAGGTGGCCGCGTGACCGTCTACGGCCGCCCCACCCTCGCCGACGAATTCCAGACCATCGACACCCGCCTCGCCTCCATGGAACGCACCGCGTCCGCACTCGGCGCGGTCCTGCCCATGACCCCCTACCGCCAGGGCCTGGACGTCGCCACCACATGGCGGGCCGCCGCCACCATCCCCACCGCAGGCATCGCCCACCCCGTCCTGCGCCTGGACTGCCGCATCGCCACCCGAACCGGCGCGAACGTCTGGCTCCGGCTCTTCGACGTCGACAAGGCCCGCGCGGTCACCACCGAGTGGAAGTACACCGGCGGCGCACTCAACAACGGATGGGTCCGCCTGGACTGGGTGCTGCCCCGAGGCGGAGGCCAGCCCGGCGAGTGGCAGCGCCTCCTGCTCCAGACCCGCACCGACGTCGAGGGAGGCGGCACCGTCGACCCCGGCGTGGCCCTCGCCCTCCCGCTCAACCAAGCCCCGCAGGCAACCGAGGCCGGCACATGGACCCCCGTCCCGATCCCGCCCGGCTACGCCTGACAGTGAGGATGTGACGTGGTGATGTTGCCGGTGGGTCTGACCCTCCGCCTGACTGACGTCTCGACTGTCCTGTTTGGGATTTGTCGGC